>NZ_KQ034007.1:838104-866593 GCF_000970755.1 Lactobacillus kimbladii | reverse complement strand
AAAAAATTTATCAACTCTTTATAAAAAATCAAACAAACAACCTAAATAAGATGTTTGCGACCCATTTTAAGACATAATATTGCACAAAATAAAGAAGCACTAAGCCAATTAAAAATGAAATATCCAATCCAGTAGCATTAGACAGTCTTGCAATCGGTCCTTTACGAAAAAGGTTCAAATATGGATCAACTAACAAGTCAATAATACGACCAACAGTCGAATCACGTAAAGAAGGAACCCAACTTAAAATTGCATCGATTACCATAATGATACTATAGATCCATATTATATAATCTAGAATATAAATGCCGTAATATATGATATTTGCTGCCATTAACTTAAAGTATCTTTCTTATCAACTAGGTCACTAATTTTGCCATTAGTAACGAATTTAGGAGGCGTTGCTAAAAATATTTTATCGCCAATACGCTGTATTTCACCATTTAGGGCATAAACTGTACCTGTAATAAAATCAACAACTCTTCGAGCAGAAGCATCTTCCATCCTGCTAAAATTAATAATCACTGCTTTGTTATTCAACAAGTTTTGTGCTACATCTTTAGCATCAGAATAAACACGTGGCTCATAAAGAACAATTTTGCTTTTAGCCGCATTCATGCCAGATTTTATTGAAACTACATTGTCACGATCAACAGCACCAGCAGAATAATTATCCTCATTATTTAATTGTTGCTCTTCTGTATATTCGTCATCCAGCATTTCATCGTCATCGTTTGCAACACCGAAAAACTTACCTATTTTACTAAAAGCCATCTCTCTTGCCTCCCATTAGTTTTCACCACGATGCCTGAAAAATGGTATATCATCAGTATCATCGTCATCAAAAGCGTTGGTTTCAATTTGTGAAATACTACTTTGATCGTCGTCATCAAATGAACTTGATCTTTGCTCTTGATTTGAAGCAGAAGGAGTCGAGCGACGATTTCCTTCGTTATCATTATCCAGCCCCCAAACACTTGTTGGATCAACCATAGGCCTATGCTTTGGAGCGGTTTGAACAGTTTGGGCGCCATCATCAGTTGCAGGCTTGGGTTCAACCGGTCTTTCAGCTGAATTTGTTCTCTGCATAGATGAATTAGTTTGACTAGGTTGTGACTTTATCTGGTGACTATGCCCAGGAAGCTGCTTAGAAGCTTCCTCTTCTGCTTGTGAATTAATTCCTGTAGCAATAACAGTCACAACAACCTCATCCCCTAAATTAGGATTGATAGATGTACCGAAAATGATATTAACATCATCACCTGCAGCTTTTGAAACGATTTCTGAAGCATCCTGCGCTTCAAATAAAGTTAGGTCAGGACCACCAGTGATGTTCAGGAGAACCTGCTTTGCACCATCAATTGAAACTTCAAGCAATGGTGAAGAAATCGCCAGCTTAGTTGCTTCAACAGTCCGATTTTCTCCACTTGCACGACCGATACCCATTAAGGCTGCTCCCTGATTTGCCATAACAGTTTTAACATCGGCAAAATCAAGGTTAACATAATCAGTCGAAGTGATTAAGTCAGAAATGCCTTGAACACCTTGTTTCAAAACATTATCAGCTTCTTTAAAGGCATCCATCATAGGTGTCTTTTTATCAACCATTTCTAATAAACGATTATTGGCAATAATAACAAGCGTATCAACATATTGCTTCAGTTGGGCAATGCCTTCGGCAGCATTTTTGGACCTTTTTGGACCTTCGAAAGTAAAGGGACGAGTAACAACGCCAACAGTCAAAGCACCGGTTTCACGTGCAATTTTGGCTACAATTGGTGCAGCACCAGTTCCAGTACCGCCACCCATACCGGCAGTAATGAAAATCATGTCTGCACCTTTTAACGCATCTTCAATAGTTTGCTCACTTTCTTCAGCCGCTTTTTGACCTACTTCGGGATGAGAACCAGCTCCGAGTCCTCTCGTCAATTTTGGCCCTAACTGAATTTTATTTTCAGCTTTATTACTATTTAATGCTTGTACATCCGTGTTAGCAGCAACAAAGGATACCCCCTGCACGCCATCATCGATCATTCGATTAACAGCATTACCACCAGCACCGCCGACACCAATAACTTTGATGACAGCATTTTTATTGTCGTCAGAATCGAATGTAAAATCCATCTAATTAACCACCTTTAATCAAAGAACTTTTTGAAGAAGTTCTTAAAGCCTTTATCTTTATTTTGCGTATTAGTTTTCGGTTTACTTTGCGTAGATTTTTCCCGCTTTAGTAACTCATGTCTATTATATTCTTCTTTTCTTTTAGTTTCATTAACAGCAGCCGTTCTTTTCGAAGTTTTTGTTTTTTCTGGAACAGTTCCTTGCTCTTGACCAAATGAATCTTTGCCATATATGGCGCTAATTACTAAAAAATCAATATCAGACATTTTATATGCATAGTTAACGACACCGTATGCGGCTGAGTATATTGGATTGCGCATTCCAATCTGGTCAGGTTGATAAATTCTAGCTTTTACATTTAAAGTATTGGCTATTATGCTATCAAAACCTTGCAACAGACTGCTTCCACCAGTAATAATGACACCGCCAGGCAACTTTAAAGCATCATGCTTATCCAGTCCCTTTTCAATTCTATCAATAGTCTGCATAACTCTAGCGTTAATAATTTCACTTAAATAGCTCTCGTCAACCATCTGTTGACCATTTGAACCCACACTATTAACAGCGAATTTATTTTTAGCAGAAGCTAAATTCGGATCAGCATAGCCATAATCAAGTTTAATTTGTTCTGCATCTTTTTTAGATGTACTAAGAACAACAGAAATGTCATTGCTAATGTCACTGCCACCTTCAAAATCAATATTAGCATATTTAATCTGATTATTGTGAATAACAGTAGCAGTAGTTACACCACCGCCTAAATCAAGAATAACTGAGCCAAATTGCCGCTCACTTTCACTTAAAGCTACACTGGCAATAGCAAGTGGCGTGGGAACAAAAAAGTTATTAGAATAACCCGCACGCTCTATCGCCTTTTTAATATTATGCAGAGAACTTGCTGGAGCTGTTAGCATGATGCCCTGGACCGACAGGGAATGGGCAATCATTTTACGGGGATCATCAACCTCAGTTTCACCATCAATTAAAAAGCGGCTTGGCAAAAAAGCAATAGGTTCACGTTCGTTTTTTACTGCAGACCTGATTGCAGCGCCCACTACGCGTCTGACATCATGGTTGCCAACTTCTTGACCATTATCGCTTACATTAACCAAATCGCTTGCAGTTTCCAGTTGAAGCATACCTACCGGTATGCCAGTTACAACCCGATAAATCTTTGCGTTTGTTTTTTTGGCTATTTCCTTTAAGGCTTTACTAATAGCAGCTGCTGTTTCATCGATATCAACTATATTGCCATGGCGCATTCCTCTGTTGGGAACCGCTACAGCTCCGATAACTTTACCAGAATCTGCTACAACCGCTTTCACGCTTGTGGTACCAATATCTAAGCCCACTAATAAATTTGTATTGTCCAAAATTTACCCCCTGTCGGTGCTCTTTACAAAAATTTTACCATAAAAGTAGCTTAAATTCAGCCTAAGTTAAGCCGTAAGCTCTTTTTTCACTTGGTGTAAGTGGTCTGCTAAACGCACCTACTTCTAAATCAATTAAAGTATTTTTCCCCACTTTAGTTTTTATTTTATTATAGTACTTTAATTTACTTTTGAGGGTAGAAACGTTGCCAATGACTACATTTCCGTTTTTCATCAGAAAAATAACTTGTGACTTTCTTCTTGTGTTGCCGCTTAATAATTTTATCTGACTTTGGAAACTTACAGGCAGACTATTAAACAAGTGAAGAGTTTCTTGCAATGACAATTCATGATTATATCCCACAAAAACCGGCTTACTAGGACTTACTTTTGACCATGGAATTACCTGGGTACCTAATTTGCCATGTGAAAGTATCTTCCGGTACCCTTTGGCATTTTTAACGTAACCGATCGTATGGTATTCGTCAATATTAAGAACTAAATTGTTAAAATTTTTAACCTGAATATTGATATTTTTTATCTCAGAGTATTTTGAAGACAGTTTATGATCTATGCTGTTCTTATTAAACAGATGGTCAATTACTTTATCACTGGCTTTAATATCAGCAGTTTTTACAACTTCCCTTATTGGCAAATCATTTTCTCCATTAATTTGAATACTTTTCACATTTGCCAAAGGTGAAATATAATACCCTAGTCCCAAAATGGCCACAACTGATATGCCAACAACAAGTCCTAGTCGTTTAAACAGCGCAGACTTACGCTCACTATGTAATTTTGATAACGAGGCAGAGACTTTTGCTTTAGCTTTAAACTTTTTCTTCTGATTAGTTTCGTGGTCTAAATAAGGCGATAACTTTTCTTTGGGATCAATTTTTGTTACTCGCTTCTTAGTCAACTGCCTCACCTTCTTCTTACTTAGATAAATCTTGCATTACTTTAATTACTTCATCAGAAGCATCAGGAACGCCTAATTTCTTTGAAGCTTTGCTCATTTCTGTATAATATTTACGGTCTAAAACGATATGATCAATTGAGGAAATAAAATTATTGATATTAAGGTCGCTTTCTGCAATTACCGTTGCAGCGCCAGCTTTTTCCAAGTCAAGAGCATTTTTCATTTGATGATTGTGAGTAACGTTAGGACTGGGAATTAATATGGCGGGAACACCTAAAGCCGTAAATTCCGCAATACTGGTTGCTCCGGAACGTGAAACCACACAGATCATTTTAGGCAAAAGTGCAGGCATATCCTTAACATATGGCAAAATTTTAATAGTTTTACCATAATCTATATTAGCCAGTTTTTCTTGGATTTCCTTATAATAATATGTTCCAGTTACCCAGATTAACTGATACGGTTTTTTTTGCAAACGCGTCAACGACTTAAGCATAATTCGGTTAATGGCTAAAGCTCCACGAGATCCCCCGAAAACTAATACAGTAGGTATAGTTGGATTTAAATCCCATTTGCTTTGCATGTCAACTTTTGTCGATGATAAGTTCAGTACTTGCTGAGAACGTGGATTTCCGGTTTTTACTAGTTTTTTCTTCTCAGAAAACTGTTTAGCGGCATCATCAAACGTATAACAAATTTTATTTACATAGTGGCCCAAAAACTTATTAGCAACCCCAACTACTGAATTCGATTCATGAATCAAAGTTGGTATTTTCATTTTAGCTGCTTCATAAACTACGGCACCACTCACGTAGCCTCCAGTGCCCATGACAATATCAGGCTTAAACTCACTAATAATTTTTTGTGCTTTTTTAGTAGCTTTAAGAAACAACCTAATTGTAGCAAAATTACTCATTATATGTTTACGAGAAAACCCACGCATTTCAATTGTTTTAAAATTCACTCCAGCCGCCGGAACAATTTTAGCCTCCAGGCCATTTTTAGTGCCGACAAACAGAATTTCATCAGTTGTAGCTAAATTACGTTCTTTTAACCGTTCAATGATAGCCATAATAGGGTAAATATGACCACCAGTTCCTCCACCAGTAAATATTATTCTCATTTTATTTCGTCTTCAATTCCTTTATAAATTTAACAAAATAGTCGCCACGTTCTTCAAAGGTTCTAAATTGATCCCATGACGCACAAGCTGGCGAAAACAACATTACATCACCAGGTTTGGTTAATTCATAAGCTTTCGGCACAGCCTCTTGCAACGTATTTTCAATTAAAATATGTTTAATCCCAGCTTTGCGTGCTGCATCAGCCAGGAGATAGCGTGTTTGCCCGTACAATACAACTGCTTTAACGTGCTTTTTTAGAAGAGGAATTAAAGAATCAAAAGTAAATCCTCGATCTAAACCGCCAGCGATCCAGACCTCAGGATCTTCAAAAGCAGGAATTGCAACAGAAGCTGCTTCAATATTTGTAGATTTAGAATCGTTATATATTTTGCGACCTTCAAGTGTCATGACATATTGCAAGCGGTGCTTTGCACCAGCAAAAGTTGTTAAAACAGCTTTAATATCAGCAATATCTGCACCCATTATTTGTGCAATTGCACTTGCAACTAACGCGTTTTGTTGGTTATGAATTCCAGGTAATTTCATGTCAGAAGTCTTCATTATTTTTTCATGCTGATTTTGCAAATAACCATCAGCAATAAAATAATCGGCAGCTTGATCATTTTCAGAAAAAGTCATGAATTTAGCTCTAGTGGTTTTCCTCTCCTTTTCCAAAATATCTTTTTGATCAAAATTAGCCAAAAAATAATGATCTGGGCTCTGCGTTTTAGTAACATTCAGTTTGGCATTAACATAATTAGCAAAAGTTTTATGATAATCCAAGTGAACATTATGATATATATCAATGATTGCTGCAACCTTAGGGTTAATATCTGTAACACCAAGTAACTGAAAACTGGAAGTTTCACAGACTAAAATATCATTCTTAGTCGCTTTTTCAACCACTTCAGATATAGGCACACCAATGTTTCCCACAGCATATGCATGATGACCCTTTTTGGCCAAATGACGAGCAAGAATTTTCTGAGTCAACATTACCGTAGTCGTTTTTCCATTCGAACCTGTAATGCAAATATAAGGGGCCTCACTAACACTCAATGCAATTTCTGGTTCAGTAATAATAGGCAAATTTAATTTTTGAGCCTCTTTTACCATCGGATTTTCATAAGGAATGCCGGGATTCTTTACTAAATAATCAAAACTTTCTTGACTTAATAATTCAATTGGATGCCTGCCGTCAATCACTCGGACACCCTTTTTTTTCAATTCCTGTGCATTTTGGTTTTTGCTTAAATCAGCCTGATCATTTAAAGTCAGCTTTGCACCAAGTTTAAGCAACAATTTACTAACTGCAAAACCGCTTTTACCCAGACCTAAAACCAGAATATTTTTGTTTTGATAAGTCTTAATCTGCCTCATTACCTATTTATCCCCATATCATTAAATATAAAAAACTACCAATTAATCCAACTATCCAGAATATAATATCTACTTTCCATTCAGAATATCCCAGCATTTCGAAATGATGATGAATTGGGGTCATTTTGAAAATCCGTTTGCCTGTGGTCTGAAAAGAGATTACTTGTAGAATTACACTTGCAGTTTCACAAACAAACACAATTCCTATTAACAAAAGAGACCAGGGTTTGTTTAAAAAGATACTTACAGCAGCCAATCCACCGCCTAATGCTAATGATCCGGCATCACCCATAAAAATTTTAGCAGGTTTATGGTTAAAAATAAAAAATGAAATCAAACCACCTATAACACTCATACAAAAGATCAAAACAGCAAAGTTCTTTTGTTTAAATGCAATATAAGAATAAGTAGCATAAGCAATAATCGAAAGTCCTGTTGCTAATCCGTCTAATCCATCTGACAAATTGACAGCGTTAGAAAAGCCAACTAACCAAAAAACTACAAAAATAGTAAATAAAATAGCACTGTTCACAATACCAAAAAATGGTATAAAAAGTTTAAACTGAAAATTATCCGTAGCAGCAATAATGATGATTAAAATAGCAACTAGTATTTGTAAGGAAAATTTTTGCCAAGCATGCAGGCCTAGGTTGCGCTTATAGAACAATTTTATACCGTCATCTAAAAAGCCAATTATTGCATAGCCCAGCAAACTGATTAGTAAAATCCAAATTAACTTTGAAGTTTCATGTTGCCAAAAACTAACCCAAATTGTGGATACTGCAGCCGCTAGAACAAAGACTACTCCACCCATAGTAGGCGTTCCGGATTTCTTTTCATGCCATTTAGGACCTTCATCACGTATTTCTTGTCCTTCGTGATGTGCCCTCATGAAGATAATCATCCAAGGCAGAATGATTCCAGTCAATGCTAATGAACTTACTAATGCGATAATGCTAATAATCAGCATAAAAATGCTACTCCTTTAATTGTATTTTTATTTTTGTACCTGATTTAACAGGCTCTCCTGTAGCCAGACCTTGCTTAAAAACTATTCCTGTTCCTTTGATTCGTAATTTAACTCCTGTTAAATCTGCAAATTGATGCAACTCATCAATAGACCAGCCTTTCATATCAGGACATTTAATACTTCCGCTAGTACGAACAAGCATTAATTTTCCTGACTGTTGTTTTTGACCTGCCGAATATGACTGCGCAGTTATTTTATCACCCGTACCAATCTTAGCAAGTCGTACCCCAACGCGCTGTGCTACCTTTTTGGCCTCTTTGTATTTTAATCCTTTTAGATTGGGTGTTTTAACAAGTGTCGAACTGCTTAGACCATTTTTAGACATAAGAATTACTCTATTCATCATTGGTTTGAAAATTGATGAGAGTATTACTTCAGCCGGTTTACTCATTTTACGAGGCTGTTTGACAGTAATATAAATGCAGTACCGCGGATGTTTAGCAGGGGTAACCCCAACCACTGAAAAGATATAATTATTGTTACCTTTAAGATAACCTCCACCCTTAAGGTTAGCAATCTGAGCTGTCCCTGTTTTGACTGCAATACTTTGGCCTTTCATTTGGTAAGCCGCACCTGTACCAATGCGTTTATTTAAAACTCGTCGCATATTTTCAAGCACAGTAGCTGCAGTTTTTTTGGTATAAACGGGTTGGCCGACATTTTTAATTTGATAACCAGTGATAGTATGATTATTGGCATCCGTAATTTTTTCGACAAACTGTGGTTTTACCATTTGACCATCATTGGCTAAACTACTAAATGCCTGCATCATTTGCATGACATTGACATCAACACCTTGACCAAAACTGGTAACTGCTTGATCAATTGGAGAATTGAATGCAATCGTTCCCGGCTGTTCACCAGGTAAGGTTACTCCCGTTTTTTCTCCAATATGAAATTTTTTGAGATACTTTTTCCACGTCTTGGCACCCATTTGCTGCTCAATATGAACAAAGCCAGTATTGCTTGAACGAGGAAAAGCCTGTGAAAATGGGATGCTTCCCCAACCGTGAGGCTGCCAATCGTGAATTACAGATCCATTAACAGAAACTGATCCTGAATTATAGTATTGGTTAGGATGATAATTTCCACTATTTACAGATGATGACAGCGTTAGCACTTTAAAAACAGAACCCGGTTCATAAGTATCTTGTACCAAAATGTCACGATATGAGTTTTTTAGACCCTTTTCCGTTTGCGGGTTAAAAGTTGGTCTTTGAGAGGCAGCTAAAACCTTTCCCGTTTTAATATCTTCAACGACAGCTGTCATGGAAACCGGATTATATGCATTTTGGACATAGGAGAGCCTGCTTTCAAGATACTCCTGCAGCTGTGAATCAATGGTTAAATAAATATTGTTACCGTCGACTGGTGCCTTATAGGTATGCGTACTATTTGGCGTCTGAAAATTAGAAGCATCTACTGCTGAAACCTGATAACCGTTTTTTCCTGTAAGTACGTCATCATACCAAGCTTCAAGTCCCATTGTGCCTTCGAGATTCTGCTGCTTGGTTTTTTTGTCATATACTGGGGAAGCCATTCCTATTATATGTGAGGCAAAATTACCATTAGGATAAAGCCGAGACTGAGTTTCAAAGAATTTAATCCCAGGCAAATTCATCTTTTCAATTTTATCTTTTTGCTGTTTGGACAAATTAGAACCTGCAGTACCAAATTGTACCTGAAAAACAGGACGAGCAGGATTAAGATATTTTAAAATTTCACTCGCTTTAAGCGGTAAGACTTGGGCTAATTTATTAGCAGTTTTAGTTTTATTAACAACATATTCAGGTTGATTCTTATAATTGATAGAAGATTTATCTAAGATAGCATAAATAGTATATAAATGAGAATCCTGAGCAACTGCCAAACCATTACGATCATAAATTGTACCGCGATTAGCCTTTAATACCTGATTACGCATGTATAATTGCTCGGTTTTAGCAGTTAAATTTTGACCATTAATAGTCTTGGAGATGCCAATGTATAAAAATCTTCCTATAAATACGAGAAAAACCAAAGCAACAGCTACCTCGAGAAATCTCCCGACTGTAAAACGGTATCCGTGAGCTTTGGAATTAGAGTTACTTATCTTACTATTATGCTTTTTCATCAGCGTATAGTCCTAATATTTTTCTCATTCAAGGCTAACCCCTTACTACGTGCAATTTTGTTCATGCGAGAGCTTGAGGTTAACTCACCTAATTCTTGATGCAAATCTCCAACTTGACTTTGCCCTTTTGCAACTGCGCGTTGCACATTGGTAAGTTCATGTTGAGCTGATGTAGCAGAAATACTGGAAGAAACTAGCATTGTCATTAAGCCAATGGTTATTATCGTTCCCAATACAAGCAAGGACTTTTCGAAGCCGGTCCAAGCAACGTTGTGATGATTGAGAACTTGACGTTGTCTCTTCTCTGGATCTCTTTGCTCATTAGGATTAAACTCTACTTTTCTTGCTAAATTATCAGCCATTGTTTTTCCTCTTTACAATTTTTCTGCGACTCGCAACTTTGCACTGTGTGAGCGATTATTATTCTTTAACTCTTCAGCTGAGGCAACAATGGGTTTGCGGTTAACTAAACGAAGCATTGGCTTCAGGTTGTCAGGAATAACTGGCATTCCCCTGGGAACATCAACTTCAGAGTATTTTTTAAAAATGTTTTTTACAATTTTGTCTTCATCAGACTGAAAGGTAATTACGCTAATTCGACCACCAGGTCTTAACAAATGAACCGCTTCTTCAAGTGACTCACTTAAAACATCAAGCTCGTGATTTACAGCAACACGCAAAGCCTGAAAGGTCTTTTTTGCTGGATGCCCACCAGTCCTTCTTGCAAACGCAGGAATTGCTTCCTTAATTATATCAACCAGTTCAAAAGTTGTTTCAATCGGCTTTTTTTGTCTTTTAAGGACAATTTTATGAGCAATCTGGCGAGAATATTTTTCACCACCAAATTTATACAAAATATTTGCCAATTCTTTTTGGCTTGAGTTATTTACTAGTTGATAAGCATCAAGACTTTGCTCTTGATCCATTCTCATGTCTAATCTTGCATCAAAGCGGTAAGAAAAACCCCTTTGTGCTTGATCAAATTGTGGCGAGGAAACTCCCAAATCATAGTAAATTCCATCTATACCATTTTGATAACCCAGCTCAACCAGATTCGCTTTTAAATGGCTAAAATTATCGTGTACCAATTGTAATTTAGGATCAGCATTTTGAACAAGTAAATCAGCAAAGTTTAACTTAGCCGAATTTATTGCATATTCATCTTGATCAAAGCCGATTAAAGTACCACTAGCTAGTTTGCTCAACAAATATTTTGCATGACCGCCACCGCCAAAAGTCGCGTCTACATAAAGACCACCATTTTTCAGTTTTAAATTATCGATTGTTTGGTGTAAGAGTACACTGGTGTGTTTGAATTCCATAATTATAGTTCAATATCATCCAAATTTTCTGCAATATCATCATAGTTTTCATTGGCTTCATCACTAAAGCTTTCCCAACGTTCCTTAGACCAAATTTCAATTCGATCAGAAACTCCTACAATGACACATTCTTTGACAAGGGAAGCGTGTTTCTTCAACGTTGTGGTCAGATTCACACGACCTTGTTTGTCAAATTCGCATTCCATCGCACCAGAGTAAAACAAACGCGTAAAACTGCGCGCATTTCTCTTAGTTAGTGGAAGTTGCGCTAGTTTAGCTTCAATTTTTTGCCATGCTTCTGTAGTATAGCCAAAAATGCAGCCTTCCATTCCGCGAGTAAATATCATTTTGTCACCTATCTGACTACGCAAACGGGCAGGTATAATTAACCGCCCTTTGCTGTCGAGATTGTGATGATATTCACCCATGAACATGGCTTAGCCCCCTTCCACTAAATAATTTACCACAATTCACCACTTCCTACCACTTTTTAGTCAAAAATGTTAAATATTTATTTTTTAATGACACAAAAAAGAAAAATCGCAAACCAATTCAGATTTGCGACTAGTTTTATTTAAAAAATTTTTATTTCAAAAATTGACTATATCATTAGAAACAAGAGACCCAGATACCAAAAAATAGTATTTACAGTTAAGTAATCCCAAATTTTACGCATAGTCTTACTTAAAGAGATATTTTTATTTTTAACAGCATCAGATATCGCTATGACTATAACCAGGAAGAAAAAGACAAAAAAGCCATAAGGCAGAAACTCAGGCCTTTTTTGGTGCATGGTAATTAAGTGACATGCATATATAAAAAAGAAAGGCAATAAATCATATCCCCTAAATTGAGCCTTAGGAAACATCTTATTGACAATATATGCTAAAGCAAGTCCTAGAACAGGTATCAATATAATTAAAAGCATTACTTACATCCTCTATCATTTAATATCTATTTTATCTTACTCTGCGATTGAAAAAAACTATTAAGTAGCATAAAATATTGTTCAAGTAGGAGGTCAATCAATGACGCGTAGACATAAGAAAAAGAGATCTAAATTTCAAAAATTAACGATTGCCATGGCTTGGCTAATGGCTATTATTACTTTAGTAGCAATTGTGATGCAGGTTGTTGGTGCATTATCAAGCTTTGGCTTTTTTGAGTAAAAAACGTGAGATACAAATCTCACGTTTTTTATTTATTAGCGATAATTGTCTAGGTTAACCATAAAAGGGTAGTTAAGAACCAAGTTCCACCATAATTTATAGGTAGCACAAACAAAGATAAACACCCAGCACAAAGTCGGCAAAATACTTTGCACCAGCTTCAAGATTCCTATACTTGATAAGCCTGTCATATTTAAAATTAGCCATGTGTAGACCTCAATTAGAACAGAAGCAATTAAAACTGCCAAAACTTTGGCCCAAAATACTTCTGGTAAAAACCGTGCAGATTTTTGCAATAACCAAGAAATTGTCGGCAGGCTAATTGCATAGATGCCTATAATGCCAAAAAAATAAATATCACTAACTATACCTGCACCTAAAGCCAGCCAAACTTCTTTGTTATTGGTATCATCAAATAATGCAATTAGCATCATACTAACAGGTACTAATAAATTCGCAGCATTACCAATTGAAAAAAACTGATGAAGGTAAAAAGATAAGCTACCACTGATAGCCAAAGCAACGTATAATGCTAAGACTAGAGTAAATTTCCGCAGTGTCTTCATTAGTCGCTCACTTTCCTCTGAATAACCGTGACAATGGAAGGATCGTTTAATTCGCCAGCCGGATTGATCTTGATTAAATCAGATAAGCCAAAAGAATCATGTGTTGTAGCAGAAATAGTTCCTATTAGCAACCCTTTAGGTGAATTACCACCCATTCCGCTAGTATATATTTTGGTACCACGCTTGAGCTTTTTACTATCAATTGCTTGGGTAAAAGCTAAAGTTTTATTACCAATTACCGTAATAATGCCATGAACTTTTTTACCATTTGTAGCTTGAGCCTGTACTGCAAACCGGTTTGCTGACTTGTCACTGGTAGTAATTAATTCCACTTTTGCAGAAGCAGCACTGACTTCTATTATACGACCGATAACTCCACCGCCTGACATCACAGCCATATTCTTGCGCAAGCCGGACGTAGTTCCCTTATTGATAACTAAAAGATCTGTCCAGCTGTCTGGCGAACGCGAAATCACGGAGGCTTGAACCATATCATAGTCCGTTAACGTTTCTTTTAATTTTAAAGCAGATTTAAGTTGCTTGTTTTCAGCTTCAAGACTTGAGTTACGAGCTTTTGTTTGTTCTAATTCGGTTACCTGGCTCTTAAGATAGTTATTTTCATCTTGCGTATTCAGTAAATCATGTACATTATTTAAACTGCCGGACACAAAACTAAGAGGGAAATCAATAATTCTTGATCCCACAGCGACTACATCATTACCAAAACTTTGGATAATCAATGGCGTGTTACGCTTGTTGCGCAAGCTAACACTACCACCTAAAATTGTAAAAACTAAAATAACTGCGACAACTGCTGACAACAGTTTTTTATTTTGTAAAAATTTCTTCATTTGGAAACAGTCCCTAAAGAAAAATCGGCAATTATAGCCGACTTTTTGTATTATCTGCGACTTTTACGCATTACTTCAATATTTTTCAGAGACTCACCTGTACCGACTGCAACACAATCTAGTGGATCCTGAGCTATAAATACTGGAACTTTAGTAGCTTCGGAAATAACATCAGGCAAATTCTTTAGTAAAGCACCACCACCAGTTAGCACAATTCCATGATCAATTACATCTGCTGCAATTTCAGGAGAAGTTTGTTCTAAAGTTTCTTTGATAGCAACAATAATATCTTGAACAACATCTTGAATTGCCTTTGAGACATCAACTGCTTTAACATCGACTGATTTTGGTAATCCTGTAACCAAATCACGTCCCCGAATATTGACAGCTTCAATGCCTTCTGCTTTTTCAACCGAAGCGGAACCAATTTGGATTTTAATGTCTTCGGCCGTTCTTTCACCAATTAAAAGATTAAAATTGGAATGTACATAATTCACAATTGCAGTATTAAACTTATCACCGGCTTGGCGAATTGATGTAGATGATACAATGCCACCAAGTGAAATAGTAGCGACATCAGTAGTACCACCACCAATGTCCACGACCATTGAACCAGTAGGATCCATTACTGGCAATCCAGCTCCAATAGCGGCTGCAAATGGTTCTTCTATTACAAAGGCTTCACGTGCTCCAGCTACCCGAGCTGCATCAATAACAGCCCGTTTTTCTACTTCAGTTACACCTGAAGGTACACAAATCATAGCTGAAGGTTTGGAGTTGCCTACAGTCTTTTCTATAAAATACTTAAGCATAGAGGCAGTTGTATCATAATCGGCAATTACACCATCTTTCATTGGCCTGATAGCCACTATGCTTTCCGGCGTCCTTCCGATCATTTCTCTTGCTTCTGACCCTACCGCAATTACTTTTCCAGTATGGGTGTTTTTAGCCACCACAGAAGGCTCTCTTAAGACAATTCCTTTGCCTTCCATATAAACAAGAGTATTGGCCGTCCCTAAATCGATGCCAATATTTTTTGCTCCTAATCCAAACACGTAAATCTCTCCTTAATTATTGCAGTCTCTAAATCTTGAATAATTATAGCATAAAGTGCAACTTAAAAAAGAAAATGAAATGTAACTTTAAGATGAATTTAAAATAATTGCCGTTCACGCAAACTCAAATATTTTCCCTTTCCCACAATAAAATGATCAAGAAAGTCAATATGAAATAATTCAGAAGCTGCAAAGAGCATTTTGGTGAGTTCAATATCACTTTTTGAGGGAATTAAATTGCCACTTGGATGATTATGAACCACAAAAAAGCCAGCACAAGCATAAATTACCGCCCAGCGAAAAATTTCTCGAGGGTGAGCAATAGATTTATCCAAAGTTCCTTGAAATAATCTTTTTTCAGCAACAATGTGATTGCTGTTATCAATATAAACTGCCCAAAGTTCTTCTTGTTTACGTCCTGCTAATTTGTCCAACAGATAAGTACCGACTTCATCGCTTGATGTCATAATGAGTTCACGATCGGGAACCGCCGATCTTAGTCTTTCAAACAGTCCCTCACAAAGAACAGCTAAATTATTATCACATTGACTGCCAGAAATATATTTAAGCAAGTCATTAAAATTTTTGATCTTTAGCTCTGTCAGTTTTGCAAAAAGTTCATCAAACTTCTCTATACCATGTTCTTTCAATTCATCAACCAAGCTGCTTAACATTTCCCAGTCAGTTTTCATTAAATAGTGATTAGATTTTATCAATTCCATAAAACCCTTCCTTTCACTATTAAATACGTGGAAAACTAACAAACCTTTTTCAGAAATTGATAAAAATCTTGGCAGACAAATACAGCATTCTGGTAATCTTTTTTACTTGCTGGAATTAAATCAGGCACCATTACGCACTTCAAGTTGGCATTAACGGCAGCAAGCAATCCGGGAGAAGAATCCTCGAAAGCTAAAATATTATTTTGAGGGACCTGCAATTTTTTAGCAGCCAAAAGATAAATATCTGGAGCTGGTTTAGGCTTAACGTTATTCTTTTTAACATCGTCGTAATTGAGGTGAAATTGAAAATAATTGCGGCTGCCAGTTGCCCACAAGTTATGCTCTACCACATCTTCTGTATTACTAGTAACCACTGCCATCGGCAAACCAGCTTTTTGAAAAAGATCAAGAGCTTTTTGCACTCCAGGACGCAATTTTAGTTTACCCTCTTCAGTCCACTGCCAGACCAAGTCATCCGTACGCTTAATAAATTGGTCCCGTTGCTCCTTATTCTTAAAGTATTTCAGATAAAAATCGTCCATATCAGTAGTTGTCGAGCCGACCAATTTAAGATAGATATCATCAGGAGTACCTAAATCTGCTTCTTTTGCTGCCTGAATATTGGCTTCCCAGTATAAATTTTCAGAATTGACGAGCAATCCATCCATATCAAGTAAAATTCCCTTAATTTCATCTTCAATACCTTGAACCCGCATTTTTCGTCTCCATTTGTAAAATATTACCAACTAAATAAAAAGATCCTGTTACTAGCAGTATATCATTTGTCTGGCTCTTCTGCTTCAAATTCTGGTAAGCTGCTTGCCAATCAGACATATATTGATATTTTTCCTGAATCCATTGGGGAAAATCTTTTTTCTTAGCTGCACGCGGATAATCTATTGTAGTTAAGTAGACTTCATCAGTAGCATGAAATAGGTCAAACACCTGCGCGATATCTTTGTCTTTCATCATCATGATCAAAATTCTAACTTGGCCCTGCCTTCTCTTTTGTTCACAATGAGCATAATTAAGCAGGTTTTGCACTGCTTGAATATTATGTGCGCCATCAAGAACTATCAAGGGATTATTTTGCAGTACTTGATAGCGACCAGGAACAACGGTCCGATTAATTGAGTCGATAATATTATTTTGAGATAGCGGCAAACCTAACATGCTGAAGGCCTCAACTGCAACGCCTACATCGTAACCTTCAACAATAGGCTTAGGTAAAAAAGACAATTTTTGGGATTTAGTTTTCAAAGTTAAGCTTTCATTTGGGATAATTTTAAAATCTTTCCCCAATTGTATAAGCGGTGCATTTTCCTCTTGCGCTTTTTGCTGAATTATAGGCAACACCTCTTTAGGAACATTACCGATAATCACAGGACGATTTTTCTTAATCACCCCACTTTTTTCACGCGCAATATCCTGAAGTGTAGGTCCTATAATTTTTTCATGATCTAATCCAACTGTTGTAATCACACTGACTTCAGGCATGATCACATTTGTCTTGTCATGTTCACCACCTATGCCAACTTCTATGACAGCATAGTCACATTTTTCTCTTGCAAAATAGAGAAAAGCCATGACCACTTCATATTCAAAAGTCACTAAAGAAAAAGCAGGATTTTCTCTACGAATTTTTGCCAAAATAAGCTCAATTTGATTTGCAATCTCAACTAAGTTTTGGTCACTAATATTTTGCCCATTTAATTGAATACGTTCGTTAAATTCGAACACATATGGCGAAACAAAAAGGCCAGTCTTCTGACCGGCCTTTTGCAGCAAACTACTTAAATAGTAAGAAGTAGATCCTTTACCATTAGTGCCCGTGACGTGAACTGTTTTAACTTTATCTTGCGGATTATCCAAAAAAGTCAGCACTTTTTTTATGTAAGATAAATCCGCTTTTTCATGTAATTTAGGAAGTGAATATAAATAATTAATCACATCTTGAGCTTTAGTAAAAGTCACATTATTCACTCTTCTTTAATTCTTGAATTCTTTCCTGAACGTTTTGAAGTTGGTTTTCATAATCTGCCTTTTTAGCTTTTTCCTTATTAATTACCACCTCTGGTGCGTGAGCTACAAAGCCTTGATTATTCAGTTTTTTGGTTGAGCGTTCAACTTCAGCTTGCAGATCTTTCTCCTCTTTTGTCATGCGCTTGATTTCGTCATCAATATTGACTAAATCGGCTAGTGGGACAAAAATTTGTGCTCCTGCAATCACAGCAGTTTTAGCCAATTTCGGTGCTGTAACATCAGTTGCAATGGTCAAATTCTTGGGGTGCAAGAAATTCTTGACATATTCTTCATTTTCGGTCAAAATCCGTTCATTATTGCTGTCTTCTAATTGAATCATAATATCAATCGGTGAAGAAAGTGGTGCATTAACTTCCATTCGAATATTACGTACAGCTTTAATAATTTCGATCAAGAAAGCCATATCGCGCCGCGCTCTGTCATTAACAAATTCATCATGAAGTGTAGGGTACTTCGCAACCATGATTGATTTGCCTTCATGAGGCATTGACAGCCACAGCTTTTCAGTCACAAATGGCATAATTGGGTGCAACAAACGTAAAATTTGATCAAGAATCCAAATTAAATTCTCTTGTTTTCTAGTCTTCAGTTCTTCATCTGAACCATTGAGAGCAACTTTGGCCATTTCGATATACCAGTCGCAGAAATCATTCCAGATAAAGTTATAAAGTTCGCGCCCAGCTTCACCAAATTGATAATCATCAAATAAACGAATTACTTCACTTACAGTGTGATTTAAGCGGTCAAAAATCCAGCTGTCTGACAGATCAAACTTGCTGGTATCAGGCATATGAGCTGCTTTTGCAGCTTCTGGTAAATTCATAATCACAAATCTGGCAGCATTCCAAATCTTATTAATGAAGTTCCATGCAGATGCCAATTGCTTAGGATTATAACGTGTATCCTGTCCAGGAGCTGTACCATTGAGCAAGAACCAGCGTAAAGCATCTGCACCATATTGATCAATAACGTCCATTGGATCAACACCGTTACCCAGAGATTTACTCATCTTGCGACCTTGTTCATCACGAATCAAACCGTGAAGAACAACATCATTAAATGGTCTCTTGTGGGTAAAATGCAGACTCTGGAAAATCATCCGTGAAACCCAGAAGAAGATAATATCATAACCGGTAACTAGGGCATTGGTTGGGAAATAGCGTTTGAAATCAGCAGAATCTTCATCAGGCCAGCCTAATGTTGAAAATGGCCATAAAGCACTTGAAAACCAGGTATCTAGAACATCTGGGTCCTGTTTCCAATTTTCAATGTCTTTTGGTGCTTCTTCGTCAACATAAATTTCGCCAGTCTTCTTGTTATACCAAGCTGGAATCCTGTGTCCCCACCATAATTGACGTGAAATTACCCAGTCATGAACATCTTCCATCCAATGATTTAAAGTTTGTTCAAACCTCTTGGGTACAAAATTGACTTTGCCCGCAGTTTTTTGATTTTCTAAAACTTTATCTGCCAGTGGTTTCATCTTAACAAACCATTGAGTTGACAGACGTGGTTCAACTTGAACACCAGAACGTTCCGAGTGGCCAACTGAGTGGACAATCGGCTTAACTTTAATTAAGTAGCCTTGCTCCTTTAAATCTTTAACCAATGCTTCACGGCAGGCAAAACGGTCCATGCCTTCATACTTACCGGCATTTTCGTTCATAGTGCCGTCGTCATTCATTACATTGATCCGTTTTAAATTATGACGATTGCCTACCAAGAAGTCGTTAGGATCGTGAGCAGGAGTTATTTTTACCAAACCAGTACCAAACTCTGGATCAACGTGTTGGTCCTCAATAATCGGAATATGACGTCCAACTATTGGCAAAATCAGTTCCTTGCCCACTATATCTTTATAGCGTTCATCTCCAGGTGCCACAGCAACGGCAGTATCACCGAACATTGTCTCAGGACGAGTAGTAGCAATCTCAACAAAACCGGAACCATCAGCAAACGGATATTTAATATGGTAAAAAGCACCTTTATCGTCTTGGTGAATAACTTCAATGTCACTTAAAGCTGTTTGCAGCTCAGGATCCCAATTAATAATATATTCACCACGGTAAATTAGACCTTCATTATATAGTTGCACAAAAACGCGGCGAACTGCCTTAGATAGGCCTTTATCTAGAGTAAATCTCTCCCTGGAATAGTCAAGAGACAGACCAAGCTTGGCCCATTGACTCTTGATAATAGCAGCGTATTCATCTTTCCAGTCCCATACTTGCTTAACAAAAGCTTCACGACCCATTTCATGTCGGTCTTTGCCTTGTTTGCGTAATTTAGCTTCAACTTTAGCTTGCGTAGCAATTCCAGCATGATCCATCCCTGGAAGATACAAAGTATCATAACCCTGCATTCTTTTAAGTCGAATTAATGTATCTTGAATTGCAGTATCCCAGGCATGACCTAAGTGCAGTTTGCCAGTAACATTTGGTGGCGGAATAACTATAGAGTATGGATGCGCTTTCTTATCCCCAGATGGCTTAAACAGGTCTTGATCAAGCCACTTTTGATATCTGCCTTGTTCGACCTCTTTGGGGTCGTATTTTGGTGCTAAATCTGTCATAATTCTCCTCCCAATAAAAAAGTCCTAGACAAAATGTCTAGGACGATGTAATTAACCGCGGTACCACCTAAGGTTAAGCAGAATAAAATTCTGCTTCTCTTAAAAATGATAACGGCAGATTTTGCCGGATTAGCTTACTCTCAGTTCAGCCAACCAGTCCAATCGAGCTACCAATTAACCTTCATTCGGCTTTTCACCATCAACGAGCCTTTCTCTATCTATAAGGTTAATACCTCTCAATTATTGCTTTGGGCGTATTATAACATACTTTTTAAAGTAGTGAAGCATCTTCTTCTGCTTTATCTGCTAAAAACTTATCATTTGGATAAATCGAAGTCACTTGTATGCCCGCCAGTGCACGTTCAATTAAGCCATCTACATCAAGGCGATTTTCAAATTCACGTGCTTTTTCAATTTTTGGTTTTGTTTTTGGACGAGGAGGTGCAAAAATGGTGCAGCAATCTTCGAATGGTTGAATAGATAAATCAAATGTTCCAATTTCTTCTGCTAATTTAATGATTTCGGTTTTATCCATTGTAGCAACTGGTCTGATGACCGGTGTAGTGGTTACATCGTTAATTGCCGCCATTGACTCTAAAGTTTGTGAAGCGACTTGCCCAACAGACTCACCATTAAAAATAGCCAATCCTCTTCTTTTAGCTCTAATTTTATCAGCTAGCTGTAACATGAATCTTCTTTGCACAGTCATCAAGTAGCCCTCGGGAATTTTTTCCTTAATGGTTTCCTGAATTTCTGCAAACGGTACTGCAATAAAATTTATTTTACCAGCATAATTAGCCAAAATACCGGTTAATTCTTTAGCTTTATTCAAAGCTTTTTCGGTAGTATATGGTGGGCTGTAAAAATGCACCATATCAATATCAACACCACGTTTTAGGGCAAGATAGGAAGCCACTGGCGAATCAATGCCTCCAGATAGCATCATGACAGCTCGACCACCAGTACCAACTGGCATTCCCCCAGCGCCATGAAGCAGCTGGTTAGAAATGTAAACTGCATCTTTACGCACTTCAATTCTGAGCACAATGTCAGGATGTTTCATTTCTACCTTTAGATCATCCATGTGTGAAAAAAGGTAGTCACCAACCATTTTATTCAATTCATTAGTATCATATAAAAACTGATGGTCACTGCGCTTAGTGTTAACCTTGAAAGTCATTCCCTTTTTAAAAGTTTCTTTCATTAAAGCAAGCGCAGTTTTTTCAATTTCTGCCAGCGTTTTTTCCACTTTAATAGTTGGTGAATAAGTTTGTATGCCGAAAACCTTTTTTAAGCGTTGATCGACCTCTTCAAAAGGTGCATCGTTTAAAACAATATGCATGCGATCATGGCGTGGGTGAATTTCAACCTGTGGAAATTCACGCAGCACTTTAGTAACGTTACCGGCTAAGCGACCGATAAAATCTTTCCGGTTCTTTCCTTTTGTTGAAAGCTCACCGTAACGCACCATTATTTCAGTATATTTCATAAAAAATCTATTCTCCTAAATGATTAATTGGGGCAAAATGACGGTAAATTTTGTCAAAAACTCTTATAAACTCATCGGCTTCATCAAGCGTATTGGATTCATCAAAACTGAGACGAATTGCACTAGTGGCAATTTTATCATCAACATGCATTGCTACTAATGTGCTGGCTTGATCAACTTTTGTCGAGGAGCATGCGGAAGTAGTGGAAGTATAAATGTCATATTCTTCAAGCGTATGGACTAAAGTTTCTCCCCTAATGCCTTCAAGTGCAAAACATAAAATATGAGGCGCAAAATTGTCATTGACAGGGGAAAATATAGTTATACCAGGCTTGTCCTGCAAATAATTTACTATTTTTTCCTTAATAGCAGCCTCTCTTGCAGCTTTTTCCTGCTCATTTTCTAAAAGTAAGCGTACAGCCTTAGCCATTCCTGCTATCGCCGGCAAATTTTCCGTGCCAGATCTAAGACCTTTTTCCTGTCCCCCGCCATCATGTAGAGGATCCAGCATCTTGCCTTCTTTTTTATAAAGGACACCAGTACCTCTTGGTGCGTGAAATTTATGGGCGGAAAGGCTAGAGAAATCAACACGAGGAGTAAAAACTCGTGACCAAATATTTTTACCCAGAGCCTGGACATTATCAACGTGAAAGCTCACAGTGGGATAGTTAGTCAGTAAATCGCTAATTTCAGCAATTGGCTGGATTGAACCAATCTCATTATTGACACCCATTATTGAAACTAATGTGGTGTCAGAATCAAGAGCATTGCGCAAATCATTGACATTAACACGCCCTTCTTTATCAACTGGCAAGTGAGTTACGCGAAAGCCGATGTATTCCAAAGCATTAAAAGCATTAGCGACAGAAGCATGTTCAACACTCGAGGTAATGAGATGCTTGCCAAATTGCCGTTTTTGAAACGCTGTGCCTTTTATCGCCCAATTGTTTGACTCAGTGCCACCGGAAGTAAAGAAAATTTCATCTTGTTTTGTACCCAAAAGATTAGCAATCTGTTTACGCGAGCTTTCTAAAAGTTGGTAAGCACGGTCTCCCAATTTATGTAAACTAGATGGATTACCCCAAATAGTTTGTGCTACTTTATCATAAGTCGCTAAAACAGCAGGATCAATTTTAGTTGTGGCGCTGTTATCAAAGTAAATCACGGACATTCTCCTCCAATACACTACAAGGTCAGCTATTAACTTATAAATTGTAACTTAAAATAAACTCAGCTTCAATTATTTATTCATTAGCAATAAAAAAGCCTTAAAATCATTTACAAATTTTAAAGCTGAAATTTTTCAACAAAAATTAATAATATTTAGTCATTATTTTTCTTATCAGAATAATATAAATTTTCTAAACGCTGGTACGAACCCGGTTCCACTTTTTCAATAGCAGTTGCTATGGTATCAAGCGCATCCTTATAATTATAGTCTCGCTCATAAAGGTCCATGGCCTTTTTCTGCGCATTTTGAATTGAACCATTATCAGAATATTTATTTGAATATTGCAAGGTTAGTTGCACCAAATCAGCAGAATTGATGATGTCATCTGCTTCTCGTTTTAGTCTTTCAACATCATCAGAAATTTGAATTAATTCTTGCGAAATTTTTTCCATGTTCAGACGAACTTGACTCAATTCTTTTGCTACATGGCCGATTTCATTAACAACTAGTGTATACATTTGAACAAAGGCATCGGGATTACCCGGCAAATTTTTACGTTCTAGACGCCGGTAAACTAGAGACACCTCTTGTTTAAAACGATTGATTGAATCATTAGCAACATTTTCTGAATCATAAAGGCCATCGACATCTTGCGCCATTGTCTTTTGCTGATTGCTAATTTCACGTAAACGGTCAAGCATGCTTAACCACGATGACTTAATTTGCGAATAAACGCCCTTACCATCAGCAACATTCTGCGTGTCAACCGTATATTGCCGCTCCATGTCATTGACTTCCTGCTCTAATTGCCTGCTGGTAGCAAGCTCATTATGCGTTAGTTCATAACTTTCATCAATATGACGCAATTTGGCCACCAAGTTTTTGGATTCAACTTGTTCATGAGCAAGAAGTCTCTGGATTTTGTCCTGATTTTCTTCTACAAAAGGTCTTGCCTTATATTCATTAGCCAAAGTATCGTAAAGAGCAGCAATCTCTTTTTTGATTTTTGCGATTTCTGTGTTCAAATCGGATACTTTTAATTCCGTCAATAATTTGCCTGCATCAGCCACTTGACCGCGAATTTTTTTAATTTCGGCTAAAACATCAACTTGAGTTATATAATATTTTGAAGACATCATCTTTTTATAACTATTAGAAAGTTCATCCAGTTGGTCTTTAAAAACAGTATCAATTTGGTGACGCGCATTTCTAACCTCAGGTAAAACTGAACCGATATTCGTCAAAGCTACTTTAATCCTTGACAAAATACGTTTTGCTTCAACCTGGTCTCCTTGAGCAGTCAGACTTTTAGCTTCAGAAAAGTCACTTTCCATATTAGTCAAATTAGTTTCAATTTTATCAAGTGCACTGCCGTATTCATATGAATTGGCCAAAACGCTTTTACGCAATTCTTTAAACTGATTGAATAAGTCACTATACTGCTTTTGGTTTTCACGGTTTGATTCAAGTAATTCGGTAAAAACTTCCTTTGTGTTTTTAGCGTCTTTGTAGGTTGAATCCATGATTTTCTGAGCCTGTTTGATATTTTTGTGGGCCGTAAATAGTTGATAGTGTGAGTTTTGGTCAGCAGCTTGTTCCAGAAAATTCTGTACAGCAGGAATTTTTTTAGTTGCTGCCTGCTCATAGCTTTTACGCCACGTAGTCAGTGTGGTCAGACTCTCACCCGCTAAATCCATTTTATCCAGATTAATAATGTCTGTTTCTAAATGCATTTTATCAATTTTAGTAATCAAATCGTCCAATTCAAGGATCTGCCTTAATTGGCGTCGATTGACTATGATCATAAGTGCTATAATTATAATAATGATTAAAATTGCAATGATTACAACTATGGATTGAGTCGATGACATATTTTTCCTCCAAAACTACTCCAATTATACCAAACTTCTACATTATTGTGGGCAAGAGTTTTTTAAACTAGTACATTTCATTATGCTATAAAAATTGATATGCAGTATTGATAAATGCTACCTTACTTTTAAACAAAATATTGACTTTTATATGTCTTTATAAACCAAATTTTCTTTTTCTTCCTATAATAATTAAAGCAGTCAATGTTTTCCTTGCTTTAATAAGTCAATACAACTATAATATAGAACGTGTAAAATATTTGCAGCTATAAGTGGCAAGAACGTCAACATCTTAATACGTTTTAGTGAACGAGTAACCGACGCTGCAATAGGCGAAAATGAAAATTAAGATGCACGAATGTTAAGCTTATACGTAATTATTTTACTCCAAAAACTGTTATCAGATTTTATTGGAGGATTTTATGTCAAGATATACAGGTCCAAGTTGGAAACGTTCCAGAAGATTAGGAATCTCACTTTCAGGTACTGGCAAAGAGCTTAGCCGTCGTAACTACGCTCCTGGTCAACACGGTCCTAATTCACGTGGTCGCTTATCAGAATACGGCGAGCAATTGCACGAAAAGCAAAAGTTACGTTGGATGTATGGTTTAAACGAGCGTCAATTTAGAACTTTGTTCAAACGTGCTGGTAAGATTCGTGAAGGTGAACACGGTACTAACTTCATGGCTTTGCTTGAATGCCGTTTAGACAGCATTGTTTACCGTTTAGGTTTTGCTACTACTAGAGAACAAGCAAGACAATTGGTTAACCACGGTCACATTACTGTTGATGGCAAGCGTGTTGATATTCCTTCATACGAAGTCAAGGTTGGTCAAACCATTGGCCTCAAGGAAAAGTCAAAGAACTTGCAGCAAGTTAAGGATGCACTGGAAGCAGTTGTATCCCGTCCATCCTTTGTTTCATTTGATGAGAACAAAGTAGAAGGTTCACTTGTTCGTCTTCCAGAACGTGATGAAATGGAACCAGAAATTAACGAAGCTCTAGTTGTTGAATACTACAACAAGTTACTTTAATTTCTACATTTTCACAAAACCCCTTTCCTACTTGGAGAGGGGTTTTTGCTACCCGAAAGGAAATCTCACAGATGACTGAAGATTTAAATACCAGAGTTTCAAATGCTGCACAAGGCATTACGCCACAGACAAAACCAGATGAACGCAGAAGATTTTTAGGGTCTCTTCGCGAACGGGTTTTAGTGAGAATGACCAATGCTGAAGTGCAGGATCCCAAATTAACCAACCTTTTTTTACGCCATTTCAAGGATTACGCGGGTTACAATATCCTGATAAACAGTAATTTACATGATAATTTTGTTAATCAAGTAGAAACTTATTGTAGCAAATACGAAACTTCTTTTACCATTGTTAATAACGAGACAGCAAAAACTGGGCCTGATGATTCCGCAATCTTAGTGGTAGCTTCCAGCGCCATTAACAAAATGCGCATTGAAATAAGTCAGGTTTATCCGCCAGAAATGCCTAAAGCTCAACTTACTGATACAAATCAAAAAAAAGCTGGCTTTTGGCACCGGCTTCTTCACGGAGACAATTAAATGAAGCCATTAGCTTATAGAATGAGACCGCAAAATTTGAATGAAGTTGTTGGCCAACAACATTTAATTGGTCCCGGAAAAATTATTCGGAGAATGGTCGAAGCCAAAATGCTATCCTCGATGATTCTCTATGGTCCCCCTGGCATCGGCAAAACTAGTATTGCTAGTGCTATTGCCGGCTCCACCAAATATGCCTTTCGCCAGCTTAATGCTGCTACTGATAGTAAAAAGCAATTAGAGCAAGTAGCGGCTGAGGGAAAACTAAGTGGAACTGTCATACTGTTACTGGATGAAATTCATCGGTTAGATAAAACAAAGCAGGATTTTCTCTTGCCACTTTTAGAATCAGGACAAATTATTTTGATTGGAGCGACAACCGAAAATCCCTATATTGCCATTTCCCCCGCTATTCGTTCTCGCTGTCAAATTTTTGAACTACAGCCACTGGCAAAAGCAGACGTCAACAAGGCGATTGATCGTGCGCTTAAAGATGATAAGAATGGTTTGGGGAAATACCATGTAAAATTAACTAATGATGCCAGAGAATTATTAGTGCAAAAAGGCAACGGTGACTTACGCGCCACATTAAATGGACTTGAACTAGCAGTGCGCTCAACCAAACAGGAAATGATTGCTGCTGGTAAAAATGATGAAAATGAAATAACTATTAATCAAGATGAAATGGCTAACTCTATTCAGTTACGTAGTCAAAACTTTGACGCTAAAGGTGACGGTCATTATGACTTGGTATCTGCTTTTCAAAAGTCAATTCGTGGTTCTGATACGGATGCATCTTTGCATTATTTGGCCAGATTAATTGAATCAGGAGATTTAGTCGCAATTTGTCGACGATTAAGTGTGATTGCTTATGAAGATATCGGTTTGGCAAATCCAGCTGCTGTACAGCACACACAAATTGCCATCCAAGCTGCTAAAAATTTGGGCTTTCCAGAAGCACGCATTCCCTTAGCTAACGCAGTAATTGAGCTTACTTTGTCGCCTAAGAGCAATAGCGCTATTAGTGCCATTGATTCGGCCCTGCAAGATGTAAAAAACAAGGATTACGGTGCAATACCAGCGGACTTAAAAGATGCTCATTATTCTGGTGCTACAAAACTAGGCCATGGCAAGGGCTACATTTACCCACACTCTTTTGCAAATGATTGGGTGCCACAACAGTATTTACCAGATAATCTGGTTGGAAAACAATATTTTCAGCCTAAAGGCAATTCTAAAATTGAAAAAGGATTAAAAAAGCAATACGAAACTTTGCATGAAATGCAGAAAAATGGTTTAAAATAATAAAAATATTCAAAAAGTGCCACAATTTTTAACAATTGTGGCACTTTTCTTGTTATCAGGTAGTTAAACTAACCCTTAAAATTTGCTTTTTTAACAAATTCGCTGGTAGTTAAAGTGTAATACTTTTTACCTTTAATTCTGACTGCTGTTCCGTAAGTATTTACAGACTTATGCTTCTTCAGTACTTTCTTACCTAGGCGATTACCATATTTACTGTATACATAGGCATTATGCTCCAATTTTAGTTTCTTGGCATCGATATTTCCTGCAGCTATATACAAGCCATTTTCAAGTGCATAATATACTCTCTTATTAATAACTTTTTGAGTTGAAACAGCAATCGTGGAACCTGCATTTATTATCAAGCTGTTTGCACGAACACCGTTTTCATCATAAAGATAAGCATTATGCATTACCTTTTTATTGATAATTACCTGAGTTTGGTCGGCTATACCAACTGCAGCAATTTCCTTTGCTTTCTTTACAGTAGTACTTCCCTTATCACTGGTGAAATTTGCTGCCTTGACGAAACGGTTTTTGGCAATAATATAGTATTTTTTGCCCCGAATCATAACAAAGCTGCCAAAAGTCCTAATTGCTTTACCGACTTTAGGCTTGCCGTATTTTTTGACACGTTTGCCATATTGATTGTAAATGTATGCATTATGTTGCAATTGTTTAGTAGTACCATTGACATTGCCAACCGCAACATAGTATTTCTTA
>NZ_KQ034007.1:834033-837630 GCF_000970755.1 Lactobacillus kimbladii | reverse complement strand
GCAACAGTTTCTGCGTCTTCAATATCACTATTAGCCTGAGTCACAATTTCTTTAACAGCAGCTTGTCCCTTAGGGCTTAAGACTTTATTTGCCTGTGCAGCAGCATCTTGAATCTTATCTTTACCTGCCAGTTTTGCAAAAGAGACCTCGGCATTAGTAGCAATTGTATTGAACTCTTGTTGTGCCTTACTTACTGCGGCATTAATAGCATCAACATTTGGAGCACTATCAATCTTATCTTTGGCAGCACTCTTGGCATCAGTGATAGCTTTAATAGCAGTATCGTACTCATTTTTTTTAGCAGTTCTTTCAGCTTCGGTTAATTTTTCATAAGCTTTATTGACGCGGTCAAGCGCTGCAGTTGCATCTACATCAACTGCATTCCTGCTGCTGCTTTTAGCATTAGACAAGTCATTATTTTCTTTATCGTCTGTTGCATTTTTGATTTGTTTTATTTTCTGAATAGCTTCATCCCGAATTTTGGTCACGTCTGGGACGCTTTTAGCTCCGTCAATGCTTGTTGCAGCATCCTTATTAATTTTATCAACAGCATTCTGATCATTCGGGTCTTTTAAATTTTGCTTAACAATATCACTTATTTGTTGAACAGTTTCTTTTGCTGCCTCTTTGGCATTAGACAAGTCATTATTTTCTTTAGCGTCTGTTGCATTTTTGATTTGTTTTATTTTCTGAATAGCTTCATCCCGAATCTGAGTCACTTCTGGGATGGTTTTAGCTCCGTCAATGCTTGTTGCAGCATCCTTATTAATTTTATCAACAGCATTCTGATCATTCGGGTCTTTTAAATTCGGTTTGACAATATCACTTATTTGTTGAACAGTTTCTTTTGCTGACTCTTTGGCAAATTCTAGTGAAGTATCATCTGTTACACCATTAATTTTATCAATGCCAGTTTTAGATATGGTGCTTAAATCATTTTTATCTGTAGCACTTGAAATTGCTGCTTCAGCATCATTTTTAGCTTTTTCAATAGTATCTAGTGCTGTTTCAAGTTTGCCTTTTTCTTTATCTTTACCATTTTGATCCAGGTTATTATATTCATCTTGAATTTTATTCTTGGCATTCTCGGCTGCATTTTCAAGATTAGCTAAATAAGCTGCTTTTTCAATCGCATCAATAATAGCTTTTCCAGCTTTTTCAGCCGTATCCGTCCTGTCAATAGTAGGTTGCTGTCCAACTATATTTTTGGCATCATCACAAGCCTGACTGATTGCCTTTATTGCTTTTTCTTTGTCAGCTTCTGATAAATTGGAATTATTAATATTTTCAGTTGCTTTTTGTGCATATTCATCAAGATTCTTTTGATCTAATCCAATTTGTTGATTTAATTTCGAAGCTTCTAGATATACCGTATTTATTTTAATAGTGCCATTACTTTTTTCCGTATCAGCTAAGCCTAAATCACCAGCTTTTTCTATATTGTTGATAGTAGTCTGATAGTATAGGTTAACTTTATCTTTTAGAGCACTCTTATTTTCAACACTAATGTTTGGGAAATTGTCAATCAGCTCATTAACCAAGGTTTGAGTGTCAGTTAAATCTTCAATTAGTGCTGCAATTTCATCTGGTTCAAGTACATTATACTTGTTCAACTCCGCTTGGTCAGCATCTGATTTGACAGCAAAAATATTTTTTGTTGTTTTATCTGTTATTAAATGTATTTTTTGAATGGAGTCAGCAGTGGTAAAATCTGTATCAGTTTGCTTTTCCTCTTCATCAACAAGATTCTCATAAATTTTATCGTTGGCCTTAATAACACTTTTTTTAGCATTATTAGCTTGTTCGTCAACGTTTGCTTTGCTTGTAATAGCATCAATAGTTGTCTTTTTGGCAAAATGCAGTTCTGCAGCCGCTGCAAGATTTAAAATGTCCCTAATAGCAGTTTCTGCTGTTGAATCTATTTCTTCGACATTTTTTCCTGCATTGAGTTTAGCTATCACATCAGTATCAATTTTATCAATCTGAGCCAAATAATCATTTTTAGTGTCCAAGTCGTCTTGATCTTTTAAAGAAGAACCATATGCTTTATTTACTCGAATTTGCGCAGTTTCAATTGTAGATTTTATATCAGATTTTCTATTATTTCGCACTGATTCAATATCACTTTGATCGGATCCATCTTTTTTCAAATGATCTTTAGTAAGATCCTGATCAGTATCAGCTTTTTTAGCAGCGTTTGCTTGAACATCTGAAGCAGTATTATTAGATACAGACTTTGGGACAGCGCAAGTGTTTGTGGCACATTTTTTGTCACCATCAGTCTCAGTATTTTTTTTAAAACCAAGTGTGATTATATTATCATTAGCAGGAGAATTACATGAAATTGTTTCTGTTTTATCAACAGCATGCTGTGCAGTCGATTCAGTATCAGCTTTAACTGTTTGACTGCCAGCTCCGAAAAAAGTGAATCCCAGTAAAACAGAAGCTGCTCCAATTGTTAATTTGCGAATTAAAAAATGATCCTGCTTTGCTTGCAATTCCATTTTTCTTAATTTCGCATTATAGTTATTTTTACTTAGCATTATTAGTCCTTCCTCATTATTTAAGCACAACTATATTGTATAAGAATCATTATTAGTTGTAAATATATTATATTTGTTAATATTAAATTATAAATATTAGTTATTTAAATATAAGTAGTATTACATTAGTTATATCTATTTAATCCCTTTATAACTAAAAAAAATTAAAAATAGTTTTCATAAATGGATAGACATAAGTATTTATTTTTGATAAATTTATTTAATTTTGATTTTTAAGTTTTTTTTCAACTAATTTTTTAGTATTAAAAAACTATCCGAAATAGTGGGTTGTGGTTTTAAGGTGTTATATATTATAAGTAAAAAAATATTTCGCAAAAGAAAAAGTAACACAATTGTTTTTTACAGTTGTGTCACTTCTCTTGTTATCAGGAAGTTAAACTACCCTTTTACATTAGCTTTTTTTACAAATTTACTTGTTGTTATAGTATAGTACTTTTTACCTTTAATCTTTACCGGATTACCGTATGCCTTAATTGATTTACGCTTCTTCAGCACCTTTTTACCTTTACGATTGCCATATTTACTATATATATATGCATTATGCTTCAATTTCAATTTCTTGGCATCTATATTTCCTGCAGCTATATACAATCCGTCTTCAAGAACGTAATATAACTTCTTGTTGACAACTTTTTGCGATACTACGTCAACATTTGAACCAGCATTTATTACTAAGCCATTTGCACGAATACCATTTTGATCATAAAGATATGCATTGTGCTTTATCTTTTTATTAACAATGATATGAGATTGGTCTCCTGCTTCAACAGCAGCAGTTTGATTAGCCGTTGCTGTCTTTAAAGGTACATTTTGGCTTGAGACATTTGCCGCTTTGACATAACGATTCTTGGCAATGATGAAGTACTTCTTACCGCGAATCTTAACGCTACTGCCGTATGTAGCAATAGCCTTGCCTGACTTCAGTTTACCTGATTTCTTGACCCGCTTGCCGTATTGGTTATAAATGTAAGCATTATGTTTCAGCTTTTGAATTGTACTCTTAACATTGCCAATTGCAACATAGTATCTATTA
>NZ_KQ034007.1:510239-832179 GCF_000970755.1 Lactobacillus kimbladii | reverse complement strand
GGAACAGTTTCTGCGTCTTCAATATCACTATTTGCCTGAGTCACAATTTCTTTAACGGCAGCTTGTCCTTTAGGACTTAAGACTTTATTTGCCTGTGCAGCAGCATCTTGAATCTTATCTTTACCCGCCAATTTTGCAAAAGCGACCTCAGCATTAGTAGCAATGGTATTGAAATCTTGTTGTGCGTTACTTACTGCGGCATTAATAGCATCTACATTTGTAGCACTACTAATTTTATCTTCTGCGGCACTCTTGGCATCATTAATAGCTTTAATAGCAGCATCGTAGTCATTTCTTTCGGCCTTTTTTTCAGCGTCAGTTAATTTTTCATAAGCCTTATTGACACGATCAAGCGCTGCAGTTGCATCTACATCAACTGTTTTCCTGCTGCTACTTTTAGCATTAGACAAGTCATTATTTTCTTTAGCATCAGCTGCATTTTTAATTTGTTTGATTTGGTTGATAGCATCATCCCGAATCTGAGTCACTTCTGGGATGGTTTTAGCACCGTCAATGTTTGTTGCAGCTTCTTTATTAATCTTATCAACAGCTTTCTGATCATTCGGGTCTTTTAAATTCTGTTTGACAATATCACTTATTTGTTGAACAGTTTCTTTTGCCGCCTCTTTGGCAAATTCTAGTGAAGTGTCATCTGCTACACCATTAATTTTATCAATGCCAGTTTTAGATACGGTGCTTACATCATTTTTAGCTGTAGCACTTGAAATTGCTGTCTCAGCATCATTTTTAGCTTTTTCAATAGTTTCTAATGCAGTTTCAAGTTTGTCTTTTTCTTTATCTTTACCATCTTGATCCAGGTTATTATATTCAGCTTGAACTTTATTTTTGGCATTTTCAGCAGCATTTTCAATCTTTACCTTCTCAATGAGTTTAGCCCCTTCAAGATCTGTTAAAGAAGCCGCCTTTTCAGCAGCATCAATAGCTTTTTCTCCCGCTTTTTCAGCCTTATCCGCCATTTCAATAGTAGGTTGTTGTCCAACTAAATTCTTGGCATCATCACGAGCCTGGCTGATTGCCTTTATTGCTTTTTCTTTATCAGCCTCTGATAAATTAGAATTATTAATATTATCAATTGCTTTTTGTGCATAATCATCAAGTTGCTTTTGATCTGATGCAATTTGTTGATTCAACTTAGAAGCTTCTGCTAATACTGAAACCATAGCGCCAAGTCCATCTTTTTTGGCCTTATCTACTAGGTCAAAATCGCCTGCTTTTTCCACATTATTGATAGCAGTCTGATAGTACAAATTAACTTTATCTTTTAGAGCACTCTTATTTTCAGCACTAACATTAGGCAAATCATCAATAGCTTTATTTACTCTAGTTTGTTCTTCAGTTAGCTCTTTAATTGCTGCTGATTTAGCGTCATTAAGTTTATCTTGTGCCGCTTTGTCAGCATTTGATTTGACAGCATCAATATCTTTTATTGCTTTATCTCTTATTTCATATACTTTGGCAATGGAATCAGCAGTGGCAAAATCAGTATTAGCTTGGTCTACAATCTTATTCACCAAATCTTTGTCAGTTTGATTTGACAAATCACCACTAATTTTATCTGCTTCTGCTTTAACTGCTTCCTTGGCAGGCACTGTGGCAAAAGCAACTTCCGCTTGGATTACTGTTTCATTAAACTTGTTAACAGCCGTTGTTACTATATTTGTTATGAAACTAACATCGGTAGCTTTATCAATTTGATCATTTGCTTTTTTTGCGGTCGTATCAATGTCAGCCAAAGCAGCTGAACATTTATCTTTATTTTGGTTCTTTTGATCTTCATTAAGCTTGTTATAAGCTTCGCTTATCTGCTTTTTCGCAGCTTCAGCTGCAGAATTTAAATTGGCATGACTATTAGCTTGGCTTGTTGCTAATTTAGCTTTTTCAACCGCTTCAGAAATTTCCTTGATACTGTCAATATCTGATATAGCCTTATAAACTATGTTTGCTATATCAGTTACAGATTTGGCGTTATCTAAATTATTATTAGCGTCAGTAACTATTTTCTTAAGTCTATCCAAATAAGTTTGATCGGAAAGACTAGGTCTCACCTTTTGGTCTTCATCTGAAATTTTGTTTTTACCAAGTATCTTGGCAAATGATATTTCAGCTATATCTGCAATATCGTTAACAGTAGAAATTCCCTGGTTTGCGGCTTTAACAGCTTCGTCAACTGTTGTAGCTGCTGCAATTATACCGTTAGCTACATCTCTTGCTTGATCGATATCACTGAGTGCTTTGTTATATTCATCTGTTGTTTGCTGGGATGGTGAAGTTATGGCATCATAAGCATTTTTGACACGTTGCTTGGCATTTGCGGCAGCTCTGTTAATGTTTTCTGTATTAGTATTCTTAGTATTTTCAACTTTACCTTTTTCAACTGAATCAGCAATAGTTTTAATATTGTCAATATCTCTAATTGCCTTATCTTTAATACGGGTTACTTTATCTATGCTGTCTGCATTTTCAAAATCAACGTTGGCCTGGCTAACAATAGTATTAACCGTATCGATGTCAGACTGATTTTTTAAATCTTTTATAATTTTAGCAGCTTCATTTTGCACAGCTTCTTTTGCAGCTAATTTTGCAAAAATTATTTCCGCTGTAGTGGCAGTCTGGTCAAATTGCTTATTTGCTTTGTTCACTGCGTTAGTTACTGCACTCTTATCGGAAGCTGCGACAATTGCAGCATCTGCAGTTGTTTGAGTTTCGTTAATTGCTTTTAAGGCGTTATCACGGGCAGTATCAGCTAGCTTTTTATCTTCATCATCAAGATCATTATATATATTATCATGGGCATCATTAACACGCTTTTTAGCAGCTGCAGCTAATTCGTCAACGTTTGCTTTGCTTGTATCTTTCGAATTTTGCAAAGCAAGATCTTCATCATCTTTTACCATATCAATAGATTTAATAGCTATATTTTTAACCTTGTTAGCTTGGTCAACATTTTGAACAGAATTAAGGTCATCAAAAGCTTGTCCTACTATTGTTTTAACTCTAGTCTTACTTTCTGTAGTTTTCAGTTGGTCAATTACCACATTAGCATGATTTTGAATAGTATCTTTGATATTAATTATGACAAAATCTAATTCAGCCGGATCTGCCACCTTATTAATATTACTGATACCATCATTGACTAAGGCCTTAATTTCATTCTCAGAAACAGCGCTAGCTATTTTTGTGTTAGCTGCATCCTGGGCCGCTTTAATATCCGTAAGAGCCTTTTGGTATTTGGCATTATTGTCAGTTTGTTCAGCTGCAGTTAAATTCTTGTAAGCAGATTCAACTCGACTAATGGCTTGTTTTGCTGCTTCGTCAACATCAGCTTTACTTAAATCTTTAGTTTTATTAAGCCTTTCCTTTGCGGCCGCTTCAGCATTTGATTTTACGTTATTAATTTCGTTAACAGTATTGTTTTTGATTGTTGTAACTGTGATTAGGTCAGTTGCTTTATCGATTGATGCATTAGCTTGCGTTAACAAATCATTAACCTTATTCTGATCTGCACTACTTAAATCAGGAGTGACCTTATCAGCTGCTTTTTTGATTGTTTCTTTAGCATCTCCCTGGGCAAATGATAAATAGGCTTGATTTTCCGAAGCAGTAATTTGTTGAAAACCATTATCTGCAGCTGCAACAATGTCTTTAACCGTAGTAGCCGAATTAATTTCCGCAGCAGCTCTTGTTTTAGTCTGCTCGATATCTGCTATAGCCTTGTTCAAAGCATCTTTTACTTTAGACTGAGTGGTCGCAGGCAAGTTATTATAAGTATCTTTAATCCTTTTTTCAGCGTCTGCTGCAACTTTATCTATATTAGCTGTCTGACTAGTTTTGCTAGTATCAACCTCAGCCTTTTCCACTGCATCGGCAATATTTTTAAGGTTGTTTAACTCATTAATTGTTTTGTCTTTAATACTATTTGCTGTTTCAACATCTGTAGTTTTTTGCAGATCTTGATTAGCAGAACTAACGATTTGTTTTACTTTATCTTTATCAGTATCCTTTGTTAAGGCATCTGTTACTTCTTTTGCTTTGCTGGTAATAGCATCAGTGGCTGTCTTTTTGGCAAAATGTAGTTCTGCAGCCGATGCAAGATTTAAAATGTCCTTAATAGCAGTTTCTGCTGTTGAATTTATTTCTTCAACATTTTTTCCTGCATTAAGTTTAGCTATCACAGCAGTATCAATCTTATCAATCTGTGCCAGATAATCATTTTTAGTTTGCAAATCATCTTGATCTTTCGAAGAAGAAGCATATGCCTTATTTATTCGAATTTGTGCAGTTTGAATTGTAGATTCTATATCAGATTTTCTATTATTTCGCACTGATTCAACGTCACTCTGATCAGATCCATCTTTTTGCAAATGATCTTTAGTAAGATCCTTTTTTGTATCATGCTTGGTATCAGCTTTTTTGGCAACGTCTGTTTGAACGACTGAAACGCTATCATCAGTCTTAGGCCTTTGGTTAGCTGTAGTATTTACAGCACCTTTATTATTGCCACCATCTGTCGTAGTATTGTTACTGGAATTAGATGTGACTACATTATCATTGACTGTAGATTTATCTAAAACAGCTGCTGCTTTATCATCGGTCTTTTGTGCTGTTAACTCAGTATCAGCTTTAACTGTTTGACTGCTAGCTCCGAGAAAAGTAAATCCCAATAAAATCGAAGCAGCGCCAATTGTTAACTTACGAATTGAAAAATGATCTTGCTTTGCTTGCATTTCCATTTTTTTCAATCTCTCATTATAGTTATTTTTACCTAACATTATTAGTCCTTCCTTGAAATCTTAAATACAACCAAATTGTATAACTACTGTTATTTTTTGTCAATATAATAAGCTTATATTTATATTAAACTATACACATCTGTTATTTTAAAATTTAAAATTAACATTTTAATTTTATTAAATAATAGATATCTTATATATTTAATCAATATAAATACTTGATAAAAACGTTATTTTATTTTTTATAATTTATATTATTTTATTAATACAATAGTATAAATATATAGTTTGAGATATCAAAGTTTTACGAGTATACAAAAAAGTGCCACCTAAGTGACACTCTCTCTGTTAGATTATAAATATTGTTTTTTTACTTAAAAGTTTGCCTTCTTGATATACCTTCCTTTCGCTATAATAAAGTACTTTTTATGACCAATTTTGACTGGATTGCCATAAGTCTGAACAGCCTTATGTTTCCGTAATATTTTTTTACCTAAGCGATGACCATACTTGTTATATATATAAGCATTATGTTTCAGCTTTAATCTCTTAGCGTCAATATTGCCACTATCCACAAACAAACCATCTGCTAAAGCATAGTAGGTTTTACCGCTAATAGTCTTCTTACCAACTGTTTCTAGTTCTGAACCCAAGTTAATAATTAGCTTGTTAGCACGTTTGCCACTTTCATCATACAGATATGCATTATGCATTAGTTTTTTAGTCGTAGTTATAACAGGTTGATCTGCCGTATTAATAATTGCTGCGGCGGTTTCTTCTCCTGCTGCTCCTGAAGCAGTTACTAACTTAACATTTCCTGCTTTGACGAACCGGTTCTTTGAAATAATGAAGTATTTCTTACCGCGAATCTTCACAATTCCACCGTAAGTATTAAGCAGTTGGCCCTTCTTGTATAAGCCAGTATTCTTAACCCGCTTACCTAGTTGATTATAAATATAAGCATTATGAACCACTTTTTGCTTAGTGGCCTGGCCATTTGCAGCATCAACGTAATACTTCTTATTGCTATCATGTGTATCAACTAGTACGTAGTATTCACGGCCTGCAATAGTAATTGTACCATAAGTAGTAAGGATTGAACCGGCAGCAAGTGTAACTTTGTTAGCACGTTTGCCAGAATCATCATATAGATAAGCATTATGCATTAAGGTTACATTAGTACTTTCGCCTAAATCGTTTGGCGCATCATTTTTGCCGTTTTCTTTATCAGTAGTTGGTTGCTCAGCTGGATTAACAGGGTTAGCAGGACTAGATGAAGTGCTACTGTTATCAGCGGAATTAGAATTGTCGCCACCGCTATTAGAATTATTATTATTGCCATTGCTTCCGGTATTATTGCCATTGCTTCCGGAACTATTACCATTGCTTCCGCTATTATTGCCACTGTCTCCGGTATTATCGCCATTGCTTCCGGAACTATTGCCATTGCTTCCGCTATCATTGCCACTGTTTCCGGAACTATTGCCATTGCTTCCGCTATCATTGCCACTGTTTCCGGTACTATTGCTATTGCTTCCGCTATCATTGCCACTGTTTCCAGTATTGTTGCCATTGCTTCCGCTATTATTGCCACTGTCTCCGGTATTATTGCCATTGCTTCCGCTATTATTGCCACTGTCTCCGGTATTATTGCCATTGCTTCCGGAACTATTGCCATTGCTTCCGCTATCATTGCCACTGTTTCCGGAACTATTGCCATTGCTTCCGCTATCATTGCCACTGTTTCCGGTATTATTGCCATTGCTTCCGCTATTATCGCCGTTGCTTCCGGAACTATTGCCATTGCTTCCGCTATCATTGCCATTGTTATCGTTGTTGGCACTATCTTTAATAATTTTATCAATGACAGCTGAATCTGAAGATGCCTTATTAATTGCTTCAATACCATCGTCACGCTTGCCGTCAATATCAGTTAAAGTATTATTTTGATTAATCTTTTCCTGAGCATCAGCTAAAATGCGGTCGATTTCAGTCTTAATCTTGGCTTTTTCATCATCAGTATAGTTATCACCGTTTTCATGCTTTACTCTGTTATTATCAATTTTCTTCTTAGCGTTTGTAGCAGCATCAGAAACAGCAGCTTGGGCAATTTTTCGTATTCCAGTTATCCTATTATTCAGAACTTCATCATAAGAATTACCAGAAATAACTTTATACTTGTCATGCTCACTGTTAGTTGAATAAATCCATGCGGAATCACCAAAATATTTCTGGTTCTGGGCAACCGCTCCTTTGTATTCAGTTTCAATATCACCATTGGCAGAACTCTTAACTGTATACAACGCTTGTTGCATTAACTGATCAATTGCTTGTCTTGTCATGTCAATATCATGGTTTATCTGATTGGCAATACTTTCATAAGATGCATCAGCTTGAGCATCCTGAGTAAGCACAGTATTTACACTTCCATGTATGCCATCAAGTCTATTTTTGAAATGATCTCTATCTTGAGGAACTAAACTATCTATCTCGTTAAGCTTGTTCTTTGCCTTATTGAACATATCATTAACTCGTTCTTTACCCATTAGTTCGTTATAAGCATTGATTCCGTTGCTGTACGATTGTGTTGTAGAGTCGATATTAGTCGAATGCTTGATGGCAGCAATTGCTTCACGAATAGCTTGAATATTGCTTTGATAATCAGGATTAGCTTTTTGTTCTTCAGTTAACCCATTGTATCCCGCTTCTAGGCCCGTTATTTCATTTCCAGAACCCTTTAAGGCATTAGCTTGATTATAATCAAACCACTCAGAAATATTTTGATAAGTATCAGTTATCTTAGTGCCAATTTGATTTTCGTCAGTTGGAATTTTGGTGATATCAGTTTGTTGCTCGATGCTTGCTTTTTCATTTGCATATAAATCATCAACTATCTTGTTTAATGCTTTCTTTTGCTCACCAGTTAGCTGAGATAAACCAATAATGTTGTGAGCTTTTGCATATTTACTTTGTAAAATGTCTTCTGCCTTTGCTTTGGCAGCAGCAAGGGCAGTATCTTTTTCAACGTCAGTAAATCCAGGAATGTGACTGCCGGATTCGCTGTCAGAATATCCTTGGGTGGCATTGTTGACTATCTGATCAACGTCCTTTTGAATGTCAGCAGCAGAACGATCTTTGCCATTCTTATCTGTTGTTGAAACTGCGTTAATCTTTGCTTTATTTTGATCGTAAATATCTTGGAGCTTCTGTTTTTGCTTTTGTAAATCAGAGTTCACCAAACCAGAACTTTCAAGCTTTTTATCAGCTTCTGCTTTTTGCCCAAGAAGATTATTAATAGCATTTTGCTTAATTTGATAGATTTCTTCTTTATTTTGGGCTGTTTGGTAAAGCTGATTAATTCCAGCTTCACCCAAGTTGGTTGCGTGTCCTTCGCTGTCCAATCCCTTTTCAATGTTTTGCAATTTTTGTTTAGCATTGTCTAGGTCTGTTGTTGTCGGACTGTTTGGCAAAGCAACTTTACTAATTTCATCCTTGGTCTTTTGAACCAACTGATTAAGTTGATCTTGTAAGTCTGCTTTTTGTTGGTCAGTTAAATCGCTGGCAACTTGGTTAATATTGCCCTTATCTTTGACAAACTTATCAATAGCGGCAATTTGCTTGTTCTTTTCGCTTAGTAAATTGGCTGGAATACCAGCTTGATCTATCGCAGCTTCACCAGCTTTTTCAACTTGACCTAAGTTTGTATTATCATCTGCGCCATATAAGTCACTAACGCCCTTTTGCATTGCGTCATTTATCGCAGTTTCATTTTGACTTATTTCAGTCGAGTCAAGTCCTAAACTTGGCAATTTTGCTTTAGCAGCTTCAGCGTAATCTTTCAGAGTATTAATTTGCTTGTTCTTTTCTTCAAATCTCTGAGTTAAACCAGTAATAGCATCACTACCAGCTTGTGCCGCTTGATTCATTGCACTATTGGCATCAGTTGCGTTGTTTTGAGCAGTTTGAACATTTTCAGCAGCTTTATCACGTTCTGACTTAATGCGCTCTCTCATCTGATCAGCCAGACTAGGATTATCTTTAGCAATCTTATCTGCAGCTTCATTTGCCTTGTTAACTGCATCTTGCAACTTAGTCAATGCATTATTGACGGATTCTGCCTTGACAATTTCATTATTAACTTTATCCAAATCAGCGTTATTCTGACCTTTAGCATCAGCTAATTTATCTTGGCTGGTAGCAGAGTTGATTCTGGTTTCACCAGACTGCCGAATTTGATCAATCTTATTCTTCAAGTCATTGTATTGGTCTTGACCTAATTTTTTATCAGCTAGATCTTGATCAATTTGCTGTTGTAATTTATTAGTTGAATTATCAAAATCATTTTTAGCAGAAGTCTTAGCATTAGTGATTTTTTCATCATTTGCTGTATCAACAATTGCATTAATCGCGTTATTACCCTCATTTTGAGCTTTTTGCACATCATCTTGATTTTGAGCTTTATCAATATTCTCTTTGGCCTTATCCCGCTCGCTCTCAATTGTAGATTTATCTTTAGCATCTCCATCAATTGAAGTTTGGGCTTTATCATCTAAAGCAGATTTTGCTTTATTTTTAGCCGCCTGCAGTTTAGCATCAGACAAGGCCTGGTAAATATTGCTTAGACCGGTATTCTTTTCTGTATCAATATTTTCAGATAGAGCGCCACTGACGCTTGAAACGGCATGATCATAAGCATCATTTGCTTGCTTCTTAAACTTAGCTAGCTGATCAGTGGTTAGACCAGTTAAACCATTAATTTCTGGTAGAACACCGCTATCAGTTGAGTCTTTTCCAAGAGCTTTATCAAGCTCTTTAATTGCTTGATCTCTTTGCTTACGAATATCCTCTGCATCACTCTTACTTGCATTAGCAACTACGTTACTAATTCCCTGTAAGGTATTATTTTTGATTTTCTCAACTGTAGCGCTATCATTGGCCGCTCCAATATCTTTAATGCCTAAATCAGCCACTGCAAAAACTGCGTTTTGGTCTCGTGAATCAGGTAGTTTAGCTCGAGCCGCACTGGCAGTCTGTTTAATCAAATCTATAGCGACAACTTTATCACTAGCTAACTTGGCAGCAGATTCAATCTTATTAATTTTATTTAATGCATCTTGATAAATACCAGTTAGTTGATCTTTATTTGTAGCTGCGTCAATTTTACTATTTGCATCCCCTGGGATTGACCCAAGCTGACTAATTGCATCATTAAATTGTTTCTTTACTTCATTTCTTTGGTCTTCCGACAATTTGCTATAAATGTCATTTAAGCGATTCTTGGCACTGGTAGCAGCATTGGCAATACTATTTTTTGTATCAGTTTTAGATGTATTAAAACCATTACCTGCAGCTTCTGCAGCGTCAATAGCAGATTCACCATTTTTCTCAGCTGTATTAGCATCAGAGATGTCAGCTGTGGAATCAACTACGGATTTTGCATTATCACGTGCAGAAGTAATATTATTAATAGCTGTTGTCTTGGCATCGTTAGTGATATCTGACGAATTATTGATTCGGTCAATCGCTTTTTGAGCATAATCATCAAGCTTTTGTTTATTAAGGATCTTATTAACATTTATGTCACTAATCACATTGTCAATTAATGACTTACCATTCTGGACGATAGCATTAAGTTGCTCATTGGTAGTGGTGCTTTTATCATTAATTCCATTAACACCAATATCATATGTAGCATCCACTTTTGCACGTAATTCATCTTTGTTGGCACTGGTAATCTGATCCATATTGCCAATTTGCTCTTTTACTTTATTGCGCTCATCCATTAGAGCTGTTAAAGCCTGGTCTTTTGCAGATTGCAAGTTTGCTGCAGTTTGAATGCTGGTTAAATCGTTTTGACCTTTAGTTAATGCTGCATCTATATCATCTTTTCCTGCACCTTGAATAGCAGTTTGAGCCTGATTGAAGGCATTTGTAATCTGATTATAGTAGTCATTCTTTTCTGTTACGCCCAAATTAGGGTCATTAGTAATCTGACTGTTTGCAGAATCGCGCATATCTTTCAATTTTCCAATTGCAGATTGACGCTGTTTTTCTAAGGCCTGAGCTTCGAGATCAGGAGAAAGAGAATTAATAACAGAATTAATGGCATCAATTCCCTTTTGCGCATCATCGTTGATATCAGTTACTGTATGGTCATTAGTGATAGCCTGAATTGCTTGATCATAACCTGCATCAATCTGGTCCTGCTTAGCTTGAATTGTTGCCGGATTAAGATGAGAATTTGCAAGAGTATTTTTGGCATTAGCCTTGGCCTGTTGCAATTTACTAATTGCCTGTGCCCTAGTGGCTGTAATTTGAGCAGCACCTAAATCTTTTAGAATATTGTTTTGACCATCTTGCTTAGCAGAAGTGATATCAGACACATTTTGAGCCGAAGCAATTTTTGCCTTTGCAGCCTGGGCATCTTGATCAATTTGGTCTTCATAATACTTCTTATTTGAAGGACTGAGTTGACTATCATCAATGCTTTCAATTTTAGCTTTTGCATCAGTAACAGCTGTGTCAACATCTTGAGCTGCCTTTGTCCTAGCTTCTTCTACCTCTTTATTTGCAGTACCTTGAGCATCGCTCACAATATTATCTATACTGTTTTTAGCGTTAGTGACTGTCTCAGTAATTTTAGAACTATCGACCTTGTTTAAGGTATCTATGCTATCAGTAACAACCTTGCTGATTTGATCATGATATGCTTTCTTTTGTTCATCAGTCAGATTGTTTGTCTGATCAATTTCTTTATCAGCATTAGTTTGCTCTTGTCTGATCTGCTTGATAGCGTCATCTAGGGACTGGTTACGTTCACCTTTAGCTTTAGCTGAAAGCTGCAAATTGTTTAAGGCAGCAATACCATCATTACGCGTTGAATCGATTGCAGTTAAACTGTCTGCCTGATCAATGAGCTGGTTATAGCCAAAAGGAGTAGTTGAATTATTGAGCAGTTTCTGTGCAGCCGCCACGCTATCGTCAATATCATCTGCGGACAAACCAGGCAAACTACGCAGTTGGCTTTCAATATCGTTTTCAACTTTAGCAAGCTTGATCTTAGAAAGTTGTCTTAAAATTAACCGCTTGGTTGACTCCTCTGTTGTTGCAACAGCAGCAGAATCGCTCGCATGATCGATATTAGTCAAACCGTCAGCTACTGTTTTCTCTATTTCAGAATTTGAAGGGATGCCCAGCGAATTTTCAGTAGTGGTTGCATAGCCCATAATTTCTGCTTTTGCCGCATTTTGATCAAAAATAGTTTGTGCAGCTGCCTCTCTTTGATTGATGGCAGTGTTATCAGAAGTGCCATAAATCGACTTTTGCTCATCATATTTAGAACTTCCAGGTTTAGCAGTTGCAACTTCTGCTGCTTGATCAATTGCATCAAGTAAAGGAACTTGTTGATCTAAGCTAATGCCTGAATCTTGTACTCGCTTTTTGGCAGCAGCAGCTGCTGCACTAATTTTGCTTGCTTCTTGGTCAGCATTTATATTCTTGATAGATTCCTTACCCTTAGAACCATCTGGATCATCACCAGTGATAATGTTGTGAACTGCTTTATTATAGGAATCCTTTATTTCTGCAGTCTTATCGGCATGGTTTTTAATTTCATCTTGAGCAACAGCCTGTAAGTCTTTCAGCGCCTGAATTGTTTTGTTAACTTGATCAATTATACCTTGAGCTTCTTTTTGGTGCCCATCTACTGATACTTGGTCAAGATCTCTTTCAATGTCACCTTCTGGTTGAGCGATAGCCTGAGCGCGAGACAGACGTTTAGGTAAATTAACTACTTCGTCCTTCTCTTCTTTACTCAAGTTAGGATCGCTTGCAAGCTTGTAAGCATCGACATAGACTTGATCAATTTTTTGTTTAAGATCAATTTCAATACTCTTTTTATAGCCATAAGCTGCCTGATCAATTGCATTAATACCATTCTTCATTGCTTCTGTAATATCTTTATCAGCTTGAAAGCTTTTAACAGTATTAATTGCTTTATCACGTGCAGAATTAATCGCATCTACCATTGTAGGAAATCTCTTTGACTGCAATGTAGCTTCATTATTTAAATTCGTAATTGCATTATTATGAGACGTCTCAATTGCTGAAGAATTTTGTGCCTGATTTACGATGTTCTTAACTGCATCAAGAGCGGCATTTTTACGATTGTTAATTTCAGTCAAAGTGTTAGAACTTGGAGCATAAACTGAAGTTTTTTCATTATCGGAAGTTATTGTTTTAGATGCAGCAGCCGCAATTTTATCTAATTGTTCATTAAATTCTTTGACTTGAGCATCAGATAAATTATTAGGCCTGTTTATTTTGGCAGCACTGATTTCATCAGTAATTGCCTTAGCAGCCTGATCTTGCGCATCTGCTAAAGTTAGAATATCCAAGTTTTTAATTATTGGCCGACGTCCTGTAGCTACACTAGACGGATCATAGCTAACAAAGTTAGCATTTGGAGTTAATTCTACAGAGTAGCCTTTATCAAAATTAATCGTTTGATCGGCTGGAATAGTAAAACTAAATGAACCGTCATCATTTACAATTGCCGCATATTGTGTCGGTAAAGGATCTAAAGAACTGTTGCTTGAATCTCTAACAGTATCTTTTGTTTGCACGTATGGGTTGTCGATCAAGTTCTTACCATTTTGATCCCTAGGTGTCCACGCATTTTTTTTACCCATACTATCAATTAAATTGGCTATAATGTATGCTTTAGTTGCAACAGGTAAAATCAAACTAAACGGGTTTTTCAAATTTTGTGGATCTGAATCAGGACCATCAACCGCAGAATTGTAATTAATTACACTGCCTGGCTCACCGGAAATTGTTTGTGAGCCATCATCATTTCTAGTTATTTTGACCTTTCCAGGATCAATATCTAAAAAGCCGCTTGGATTGGCTGGAATAAAGCTGATGTTATTATAGCCAAAATTACTGCTATTATTGAATGCTTTTTGAATAATATCCAAAAAGATTTGATCGTAATTCCAACCGTTTTTAATACCATCAGCTAACGAATTTTGGACATCAGCTGGCAACTTATCAAGGGCAATATGAGCTTTAGCTGCTTGTGCTTTGATTTCTGCCAATCTATCTGCAGTTAGCTTTTCTTGACCATTAAGCAATTCAATATTATCAACCGCTATCGTACTATCAGTTTTCCTAACAGTTAAAACGTGAAACGGTGGCAATGTTACTTTACCTACCCCACTTTGTGTCGAACTCAAATCAAATTGTTGTCGAACATTTGTTAAGGTAATTGGCATTGTGCCGATAATACTGGTATTAGGATTGGTATTTCCCTGGGCATTCAAGATTAATGAAGTAGGATTATTAACAAGTAATTTCCCACCCTGGACATCTACTAATAGTATTTGACCAGTACCACCGTTTACATATTTGCCACTGGGATCTGGCTGACCAAGAACGATATTGAAACCACCGTTTTCAATATTGGCCGTACCCTTAATAAGAACTAGGGTACCAGAATAGTCGCCCATATTTGAACCGTTAATATTTAACGAGCCTCGTGGCAAAATGTTAAAGTTACCGCCATCATAAATCAGGTTTCTATTCCACCAGTTATTGGCTATATCACCATTAGTGGTAATATTGACTTTCGCATCGCTATTAATATTAAAAACAGAGTTACCGTCATTAATCAGGATCGCACTGGACTGATCGTTGTCATTTGTGCCATTATAGTGATCGCTACCAGTAATGATATTCAGCTCACCATCAACGTTGACTGCTTCATTATTGCCTAACATGGCGATAGCTAAAGGAAGCCCAGTATGTTCAGCAGCGTTAGAGCCTAAATTATTATTAGGAATATAGATTCGCGGAGCAAGTGTTACCTTGGCATCCTTTTCAATGTTAACAACATTGTTGCTCCCAGCCATTTCTATCACGTTACCACCGACAGTTTTACCGGTAAAGGTACCGCTGAAATCGATTGAGTTGTTTGAACCTGTAAATTCAAATAGTTGTTGAACATCACCACTTGATATTGTAATACCTGGATACGGTGTATGAGTCACTTCACCATAGTTAGTTCCTGTAAAGTAAATTTTAGTATTATTACCACAGTGAACCATTTGTGAACCATGGAAATTAACATTATTAAAGGTGATTTTTGAAAAATGACCATCTTGGTTGTAATCATCAGTCATGATGACGCCCCAAATATCAGCACTCCATAAATCGAGATTATCGTACGTTATATCCAAGTCTTGCGTACTTCCACTATTTAATTGGAGGTGGTTACCTTTTAAATCCACTTTATATCTGGTATTACCATTGCCGGCGGATTTGATCAGCATTTTCCTGCCGTTAAAGTAGAACGCTTGTGATCCATTCTCTGGTCCATCAGTAATATCGTTCATGACGTCAATTTCTGAAACAGATTCATTCTGAAATGCAGTTATAAGCTGATTAAAGGTATGAACTTTTGCTACACCAGCATCCCTGGTATTTATTTCTGTGTTTTCAGCAGCATTTGCATCTGCAGCCACTGCAGCAGTTGAATCGACAGGCTTTGCGGATTTATTCGCTTTATCAGTTGAGTCAGCATCGGGTTGCTGATCTGAGTTATTTGTGCTTTCAGGTGCAGTTTTTCCTGATTCTGCCTGACCAGTTGCAAAACTGTGACTGGCCTTTGAATCACTATCTCTTAAAAACGAACTTAAACCAGAAAAAGTACTTAAATCGTGCTTTGTATTATCTTGACTTGACTGCTTTTGTGTAGTTGCAGTTTTTGCAGTGTCCTCAGCTTGTTCAGTTTTAGGTGTTTCATTGCCATTAGTCTGGGGATCTACTTCTTCATTTGCTGGATCAACAGTATCGGCTTTAACTGTTTGATTGCTTAAGCCAAAGAATGTAAAACCAAGTAAGACTGAAGCAGCGCCAATTGTCAATTTACGAATTGAAAAATGGTCTTGCTTTGCCTGCATTTCCATTTTACGTATTCTTTCTTTATTATTATTTTTACCTAGCATAATAATCCTTCCTCAAAATTATAATTACATAGTAATTGTAATTCCTGTTATTTTTACTGTCAATTTAGTAACACTATTATGCATTTTAATAGGAAATAAAATTCGATAAATTAGATCATAAAATAACCTTATTTTAAAGTTATATACTGTTTTAATAGTATTATATTGATGAAAAATAACGATAAACTGCTAAATAAAAATAAAATTTTTATTTTAAATATAAATTACTTTCACTACTTTTATAAACATATTTATATATAATATACAAAATATAAATTGTACTATATATACATGAATATTTTTGTGATTTGTTTAACTTGATCAATTAAGTAAATATAACTGCTTGCGGATTTGCTTAGATATTTTGATAATATATAAAGGCATGCCTGCTAGAGTTTTTTCGCAGAAAAAAAGAGGAGCATCAGTTCTCCTCTTTCTAAAACTATATCTGATCTGAAAATACAAAAGAAGTGCCACAAATGTGACACTTCTTTTTATGATATTTAAGCTGTAAATGCTATAGTTTTAAATATTTAAAAGTTTGCTTTCTTAACGAACCTCCCTTTACTTAATGTGTAGTATTTTTTATGACCAATTTTGACTGGATTACCATAGGTATTCACAGATTTACGCTTCTTGAGTACTTTCTTGCCTAGACGATGACCATACTTATTGTATATATAAGCATTATGTTTCAGCTTTAATTTCTTAGCATCAATATTACCACTAGCTATATAAAGTCCATCAGGCAAAGCATAGTATTTCTGACCATTAATTGTCTTCTTACCAGTAGTTTCAACAATTGAACCTGCGTTAAAGATCAGTTTATTTGCGCGCCTGCCGTTTTCATCATAAAGGTAAGCATTATGCTTTAGGCTCTTAGCAACAGTTACAACAGGTTGTTCAGCAGTATTGACATTTGTTGGCGTAACCTCTTCATTAGCTGACTTTGCAGCAGATACTAACTTAACGTTTGCTGCTTTGACGAAACGATTCTTGCCAATAGTAAAGTATCTCTTACCGCGAATCTTAACGACTGCGCCATAAGTATTTAGCAGTTGACCCTTCTTGTAAACGCCTGTCTTCTTGACCCGCTTGCCAAATTGATTGTAGATATAGGCATTGTGAGTTAATTTTTGTCTAGTGGCCAATACATTTGCTGTAGCAACAAAGTACTTCTTATTCTTGGCACCTTGATCAACTAAGACATAGTATTCTTTACCATTAATCGTCTGTGTGCCATAAACAGTAACTATTGAGCCAACGCCTAAAGTGATCTGGTTAGCACGCTTGCCTGTTTCATCATAAAGGTATGCATTATGCATCAATTTGACTTGTGATGAATTAGGTAATTTATCGTTTGGAATGCTATCACTATCATTTGGATTGTTACCAGGTTGGTTATTTGGACCAGGTACAGGAGCGGTAGAACCACCACCATTGCTAATGTTTTCAGTATTTGAACCGTTACCGTTATTATCTCCGCCTTGAATAACCTTATCGATTGTTGCTGGATCGGAGCTATCCTGGTGAATGATATCTATACCGTTATCACGGTTCTGGTCAATCTCGTCGCCGCTACCAGCATGATCAATCTTATCTTTAGCATTATCTTTTTGATGGTCGATCTCATCCTTAATCTTCTGCTTTTCATTATTAGTTAAATCACTACCGTCTTGGTGCTTGCCCTTATTATTGTCAACATCTTTTTTGGCATTATTAGCAGCATCATCAACAGCGCCCTTGGCAATTTCCTTTTCGGCTTCAAGTTTATTCTTTTGAATTTCGTCATAAGAATTGCCCTCAGTATTTTTATGTTTATCTAAAGCATTTTGAATTGAAGATGTATCAGCGCCATCACCAAATTCCTTATGAATTTTATCGATAGCTTCCTTGGCTTTATCAGCAACTTCCTGATCTGCTTTCTTTTTGCTGGTATCTATTGCCTTATTAATCTCAACTTGGATATCGTTTTTGGCAGTGTCAACTACTTTATCAATATTAGTCTTCTTACCAGCAGGATCATCACTAGGTGCATTAACTTGATCAACTGCTGTGTTACCTTCTTTAGCATGGTTATCAATATTATTAATAAGGTCTTTCTTAGTTTGGTCATCTAAGTCTTTATTATTGTTAATCTCAGTTTTGGCCTTGTCAGCAGCGTTTTTAATGTCTTCCTTAGCTTTAAGTTTATTCAAAGCTGTAATGCCTTGATTGTAGGCAGAACTGATATCCGGAATATTGTCAGCCTTATTAATATCGGCAAGACCAGCAATAATATCTTTGATATAGTCCTGATAGTCTGGATTAGCTCTCTGGTCACTAGTTAATTTGTCATATTCACTTTGTAAACCATTAGTGCCGCTTGTCGCATTCTGTTTATCTTTCACAAACCAAACTGAAGGATTATGCCAAATTTGATCAATGCTAGTACCAATCTGAGCTTCATCTTTTGGAACCTTGTCAACATCACTGATAGCTTCAATGTTTGCTTTTTCTCTATCATAAGCATCATCGATAGCTTGGTTAGCTAGCTGCTTTTCGGAATCAGTTAACTGCGACTGGTTAATGATATTATGAGCCTGATTCTGCTTGTCTTTCAAATGGCCTTCTGCCTGGGTTTTAGCACCAGCAAGAGCTGCTTGATCAATAACATTTGCGGTGCCAGGTATCTGTTCTCCAGTTGTAGGATCTTTATACCCGTTTCTAGCTTTATCAATTATAGTTTGAGCATCTTGTTTGACATCTTCAACGCGTCTGTCGCTACCATCCTTATTTTTATCAGGAATATTATTAATAGCAATCTTACTCTTGTCAATGATATCCTTGATCTTTTGTCTTTCAGCTTGTTGATCTGTTGCTGACAAGCCAGAGTCTTCAATCTTCTTATTAGCTTGATCCTGTATATCTTGTAACTGCTTAATAGCATCTTGCTTGGCTTGATAGATATCCGCTCTGTTCTTAGCTAGATCGTATATCTTATCTACGCCTGCTTGACCAAAGTCAAGTGCTTCATTGTTTTCTGGAACACCCTGTTCGATATTAGCCAACTTCTTCTTTGCTGCCTCAAAGTCAGATGCAGTTGCATTCTCAGGTAAGGTGACTTTGCCGATTTTGTCTTTGGTACTTTGCACCACTTGATCAAGTTGCTTTTGCAAATCAGCCTTTTGATCATCAGTTAAATGAGTAGCAACTGAATTAATATCACCTTTACCTTTGACATAATCATCGATAGCTGCAATTTGCTTGTTCTTTTCAGCTAGCAGATCACTTGGCAATTTAGCTTGGTCGATGACCTTTTCGCCGGCCCCTTCAATATCATCTAAATTGTCATTATCCTTAGCGCCATAAATGTTGCTGGTAGCATTTTGCAAAGCAGTATTAATAGCACCTTCACCTTGACTAATTTCATTAGCATCAAGATTATTCCCTTGCAAGCCCTTCTTTGCAGTTTCTGCATAGCCCTTTAACTTGTTGATAGCGACATTCTTAGCTTCAAAGCGGTCAGTTAAACCAGTAATTGCCTTGACTCCACTTTGCGCTTCCTGATTCATAGCATTATTAGGGTCTTGTGCATCATTTTTAGCATCTTGAATATTTTTCGCAGCTTTATCACGTTCAGATTTGATCTGTTCTCTCATTTGATCAGCCAGATCTTTATTGTCCTTAGCGATTTCGTCTGCAGCAGCAGAAGCCTTATTGACGGCATCTTGCAACTGAGTTAAAGCATTGGTCAGTGATTCTTCTTTACCAATATCAGTACTGATATTATTTAGATCATTGTTGTTCTGGCTCTGAGCATTAGTCAAACCATTTTTATCCTTGGCCGAGTTTATCCTGGTCTCACCATCTTTACGAGCCTGATCAATTTTGGCACTTAGCTCGTCATATTGGTCTTGACCCAGCTTTTTATCAGCTAGGTCTTGATCAATCTTTTGTTGGAGTTTGTCTGCAGCATTCTTCAGATCATTCTTAGCTGCGACTTTATCATTGGCAAGTTGTGTATCCTTTCCAGTTTCCTCGATACCGTTAATGGCATTTTGGCCCTCCTCTTTGGCTTTATTAACTTCATCAGTATTTTTAGCCTTATCAATCTTATCTTTGGCTTTGTCACGCTCGTTATTGATTGAATCTTTGTCGTTAGGATCTGTTTCACCAGCAGCAGAAGCAAGTTTATCCAAGTCTGATTTAGCCTTGTTCTTAGTAGCTTGCAATTTGGCATCTGTCAATGCCTGATTAATGTTGACTATACCGGCATTCTTTTCGTTATCAATTTGATCTTTAGCTGCTCCGCTGACCTTGGCAACAGCACGATCATATGCAGCTACAGCTTGGTTTGTGAAAGCAGTCTTTTGATCATCAGTTAAGTCATTCAGTCTATTAATTTGATCACGAACACCAGCAAGATCGTCCTTACCGTTTAAAGTATCCTTCAGCTCTTGCAGTGCTTCATCGCGTTGATTTCTAATCTGTTCGGCTTGCTGGGAGGCAGCAATATCAAGAATATTTTGTATGCTTTGAATAGTGTTGTCTTTGATCTTATTAACAGTTGCAATATCACTTGCAGCATTAATGTCATTTTGACCAAGATCCGTAACAGCTTTGTTTGCGTCCTGATCTTTTTTATTTGTTAGTTGGGTATTTGCTTTAGCACTTGCTTCATTAATTGCAGTTATTGCGGCAGTTTTGGCAGCAGCTAAGTCTGCACCTGTTTCCGCCTTATTAATAGCAGCTATGGCATCTTTAGTATAGCCATCTACCTGATCTTTATTAGTAGCCTTATTAATGTTTGCAATTGCTGTGCTGGAAGCCTGCTTAATAGCACTGTTAGCCTGATCAAATACATCCTTAACTTTTGCTTTTTCATCGTCTTTAAGTCCATTATAAATTCCTTGCAAACGAGAAGTAGCATTAGCTGCAGCAGTAGAAATTTGACCGATTGCACTGTTCTTATATCCTTCAAAGCCATTGCCTTTTGCAGCAGCTGCGTCAATTGCCAGTTCACCATTTTGTTCTGCAACATTAGAAGCTGGAATATCAGTTTGTCTGTCGACATTACCCTTGGCCTCATCACGAGCAGCATTAATTCCGGCAATAGTGGAATCCTTCACAGCTTGAGTAATATCCGATGAGTTGCTAATGCGATCAATAGCTTTTTGAGCATAATCATCAAGTTTTTGCTTGTTAATGACTTTGTTAATGTTCAGATCACTGATTACATTATCAATAGCAGCTTTGCCTTGTTGGGCATATTGAGTAACTTGTTGAATAGAAGATGTACTTGCAGAGTTAATATTCTTGACAGCTTGATTATATTGTTCATCAACTTGAGCCCGTAAATTGTTCTTATTGGCACTTGTAACTTGATCCATATTGCCAATTTGCTCTCTAATTTTGCTTCTTTCAGCAAGCAAGTCATTTAGAGCCTGATCCTTAGCAGATTGCAAGTTTGCAGCTTCCTGAATCTCAGTCAGTTTCCTCGTACCATTGGTAAGAGCAGTATCAATGTCGTCTTTACCTGCCGCTTGAATAGCCGATTGAGCCGAGTTAAAGGCGTTTGTGATTTGGTTATAGTAATCGTTCTTTTCGGTAACGCTTAAATTAGGATCAGTAGTTATTTGAGTATTCGCGTTATCGCGAGCTTCTTTTAGTTTATTAATAGCATCTTGACGCTGTTTTGCTAAAGCTTGTGTGGCCTCGTTGTCCGAGATACTGTCAACGACACTTTGGATACTCTTTTTGCCTTTATCTGCATCATCATTAATATCTGAAACATTAAAGTCACCCGTTACAGCCTGAACAGCTTGATCATAAGCATTGTCAATCTGGTCTAATTTATCTTCCCAGTCTTTGTCGTTAAGTGATTGTTTATCATGAGCGGCAGAAATTGTCTTTCTGGCTTCATTCTTAGCAGATTGCAAATCAGATATTGCTTGGGCACGTGCCGCAGAAACCTGCGCATCATTCAAGTCCCTAGTAATATTGTTTTCACCATCTTGAGCAGCAGATTTTATACTGTCTTCATCTTGAGCGGCAGCAATCTTATCTTTAGCTGCTTGTGCATCCTGATCAATCAAATCTTCATAGTGCTTCTTGCTTGATTGACTTAGTTGACTGTCAGGTATGCTTTCAATCTTAGCTTTAGCAGCCTTTGCTGCATCATCAACTGCTTGTGATGCTTTTGTCCGTGCATCTTTGATTACACTGTTACCCTTATTCTGGGCATCAGCGACTATACTGTCTATCTTTCCTTTGGCTGTTGTAACAGCATCATCAACCTTTGAAGGGTCAATGCTGTTTAAACCGTTAATACTGTCATCTGCAACTTTTTTAATTTGTTTGTGATATGAATCCTTTTCGGCGTCACTGAGGTTTGTAATAGCATCAATAGCTGAATCAGCATCTTGTTGTTTCTTCCTAATCTGTGCGGCAGCATCAGTTAGTTGATTATTACGTTTACCTAACTCTTGCTGCTTAGTCAACAGATTGTTAAGAGCTGTAATACCATCATTTCTGGCTCCGTCAATTGCTGTAAGCGAATCAGCTTGATCGACCCTCTGAGTATATCCCAGTGGATTAGTATTATTACTTAAAATCTTCTGAGCCAGTTTCTTAGCATCATCAATATTCTGAGCTGTTAAACCAGGAATGTTGCTGATTTGATTTTCAACATCTGCTTCAACATCAGCTAACTTCTGTTTGGAAATTGTTTTAAGCACATTCTTTTTGGCGGTATCTTCTGCAACTGCAACTGCGTTAGAGTCAGCAGAATTGTCAATACTTGCCAGGCCATCACTAATTGCTTTGGCAATATTGGTGGTTTGATTGACAGACAAACTATCTTGGTTAGTAGCAGCATATCCTGAAAGTTCTGACTTAGCTGCCGCTTTATCAAAAGCTGTTTGCGTTGCTGCTACTCTTTGATTAATAGCTGTAACATCTGAGGTACCATAAATTGATTTATTAGCATCATAATTTGAATCACCAGGTTTTGCAGTAGCTACTTTAGCAGCATTATCAATTGCATTTAAGTAAGCTACTTGATCTGCAGGAGCAAGACCTGAGTTTTGTACTCTCTTCTTAGCTGCTGCGGCTGCCTTATTGATATTGTCGGCTTCCTTATTTGCATAAACCTGTTTGATTGCTTCAAGACCCTTTGAACCGTCAGGATCGTCACCATTGATAACCTTATGAACGGCATCATTTAAAGAATCCTGAATGTCAGTTGTTTTGTCACTATGCTTGGCAATTTCATCTTTAGCTGCTGCCTGTAATTTCTTAATTGCACTGATAGTATTCTTAAGAGCATCAATGGTATCTTGAGCTTCTTTTTGGTGACTTTTGACTGAAGCTTCATTAGTATCTTTATCGATGTCACCTTGAGTAGCGACGATTGCATCCGGACGTTTCAACCTGTCAATTAAGCCATTGACTTCATCTTTTTCTGTATCATTCAGGTTAGCATCCTTAGCAAGGTCAGCAATATCAGATTTTACTTGACCGATTTGCTGGTCAAGACCTGTTTTCACAGTATTCTTATAGTCAAGACCAACCTTGTCAATTGCCTTTATTCCGTCATCTTTAGCTTTAGCAACATCAGTGCTATTTTGCGCTGCCTTAACTTGGCTAATTGCACTATCCCTGGCATCAGTTATTGCCTGAGTTTGTGAAGGATAATATCCAGATTGCTGACTTGCCTCAGTATTCAGGGCATTAATGGCATTAGTCCTATCAGTTTCAACTTTAGCCACATCTTGTGCTGCTTTAAGTGCATCATTAATAATCTTTAAGGCATCATTTTTGCGTTTATTTACTTCTAGAATTGAATTTGCACTAGGATCATAGACTGAAGTTGCCTTGTTAGCACTATTAATGGTCTTGGAAGCCGCAGCAGCAGCCTTGGTCAGCGCATCGTTAAATGCCTTGTTTTGATCCGCGGTCAGATTATTTGGCTTATTCGTTTTAGCATTATTGATTGTATCAGTAATTTCCTTAGCAGCCTGATCACGAGCATCACTCAAGGTCAAAATATCCAAATTCTGTCTGACAGGTTTTGAAGTATTAGTCGGATCATAGCCAATGAAGTTAGCACTCGGAGACAACTCAATACCATAATTTTTATTAAATTTGACAGTTTGATCTGCCGGAATGGTAAAGGTAAATGAACCATCATTGTTGACCTCAGCAGCATACTGGGTTGGCAGCGGATTTAGTGAGCTATTCTTAGAGTCTCTATACGTATCATCAGTTGCAGCATAAGGATTGGGAACTCCAATATTCTTATCTGGCCACGGAATTTTTTTGCCCTTATCGTCAATAATATTGGCGGCAATATAAGCTTTAGTAGCTACCGGCATAACCAAACTAAACGGATTCTTAATGTTTTTTGGATCGCCTTTAAGGTCATCTGGACCATCTGTATCAGGGTTATACCCAATTACGCTTCCTGCAGCACCTGTAATAGTATTTGATCCATCGTCATTTCTCTTGACAGTCACCTTGCTAGTGTCAATATCCAGAAAACCACTTGGGTTGGCAGGAATAAAGGCAATGTTGTTATAACCAAAGTTCTTACTATTATTGAAAGCTCTTTGAATAATATCAATAAAGAGATCGTCAAAAGTTTTATTGCCCTTAGCAGTTTCAGTTAAAGAATCTTTCACATCTGTTGGTAATTTTTCATAATCAATACCAGCAGCTGTTATCTTGGCTTTTAATTCTTTTAATTTATCATCATTTAGCTGCGTTTTCCCATTCAGCAACTCAAGTTTGTCTACAAGAATGGTGCCTTTTCTTTGTTTTCTAACATTTAAAACGTGGAATGGCGGTAAAGTAAGTTTGCCAAGTCCAATGTTTAAATTAGTAAGATCAAATTGTTGCCGTACGTTAGTTATAGTAATGTTATTTGTACCAATAATACTGGTGTCAGGATTTTTGTTAGCCTGCGCATTCAAAATTAATGAAGTAGGGTTATTGACAATTAAGGTACCACCCTGAACGTCTACTAACGTAATAGCACCAGTTCCGGCACCCGATCCAGAACCTACCGTCGTAGAACCATCAAGACTGATGTTAAAAGCCCCGTTTTCAATATCAGCTTTGCCTTCAACCAAAACTAAAGTTCCGCTGTAGTCACCCATATCAGAACCGACAATATTTAAGGTTCCCTTCGGTTTAATTGTGAAATTACCAGCATCATAAACAAGGTTACCGCCATAGTCGTTATTGATGTTACCATTAGTATTGATGTTTACTGTACCACCGGTTGCAATATTAAAATTAGAATCACCATTGTTCATATATATTGCCTTACATTTGCTATTGTTACGAGTACCTTGATAAGGATATACTGTAGAGTTATTGCCCATATTAATATTCATCGTACCCGCTACATCAACGGTACCTTTTCCAGAAATGTAAATGACAGTGTATGCACTATAGCCCCAAGGGTGTTCACCACTTGCTCCATGAGAATTATCATATTGCAAAAGAGGTGTAAGATTAACAATAGCACCTTTATCAACTTTAACTAAATCGTTTGCTTTTTGCATTTGGATAACGTTGCCACCAAAAGTAGAGCCATTAAATACACCATCTACAAATTCAACGCTGCAATTTTCGCCGGTGAACTGAAAAAGCTGCTGGTCGTTACCATCATGTGGTCCTCCTGGAAAGTAAGGAGTTTTGATCGTATTTATAGTATTACTACCATAAAAGAAGATGTGAGTATTCCGACCAGCATAGATTAACTGAGAACCGTCAAATTCTGTATTTCTAAATCTAATATTGGCAGTTTGATTAGGATTAAGCCCACCAGTGTCAAATACCCCAAAATAATCCCCACTCATTAATTTAACATTTTCATAAGTTATGTCAGCAGAAGTATTTGTAGCAATTTGAGGATGATATCCTTTAAAATCAATTAAATTCCGTTTTCCCCCTACTGATTTGATTAGTAAGTTCCTTCCCGGAACATTGCCAAAACTAAGGGCATCTCCATTAGGGCCGTTATTAATATCATTCATGATATCGATTTCGCTGACGCTTGCATCTTTGTAAGCAGTGGTAAACTCATCCCAATTTGTGACCTTTGCAACTGTACCGGTAGTAGCATCCCTCTTAGCATCTTTATCGACTAATGTGGGAGTCTGAGAATCAGTTTTTTCAGCACTATTTGTTTTTGAATTATCCTGATCTGTTGCACTATCAGCTTTAGCTGGATCCTTTGTGGCACTTTGATCCTGATCTGTTGCACCATCAGCTTTAGCTGGATCCTTTGTGGCACTTTGATCCTTATCAGGAGTCTTTGCATTGTTATCAGCAGTATTCTCCTTGTCTTTTTGACCATCAGTCTTGAAATCAGTAGTTTTAGCTGTAGAATCCTTGGTAGAAGTGGTTGAATTTTCAGTATCCGTACTCTTTAAAAAAGAACTCAGACCGGAAAATGTACTTAAATTATCATCTTGCTTCTTCGAACTCGTTTGTTTATTTGCGTTTGCAGAATCTGCTTTGTCTGCAGTCTGATCAGATTCAGTCTGGGACTTATTCGTTTCAGAACTAATTTCTTCCTTTGCAGGATCAATAGTGTCAGCCTTGGCAGTCTGGCTATTCAGGCCGAAGAATGTAAAACCAAGCAAAACAGAAGCAGCACCAATTGTCAATTTTCTAATTGAGAAGTGGTCCTGCTTTGCCTGCATTTCCATTTTACGTATTCTTTCCTTATTATTATTTTTACCTAGCATAAATTAATCCTTTCTCAAAATTCTTATTTACAGCAATATTCTAGTTCTAGGTATTTTTATTGTCAATATAGTATTTAATATTTGATAGGCCTAAATAACATATAACTAAAAAATAAAATAATTGACTCATTAAATAACAATATATAATTTTATAAAATCATTTTATGTTAATTATATAGGATATAAAATAACATTAATAATCCATAAAAAAACAATAATTTTTTACATATTTATGTATATAAGAAATGTTTCCAATAATTATTCTTTTCATATATTTTTATATACTATACAGCAGTTAAAACACTATTTACTATATATGAATATTTTTATAAACCTTATACTAACTTGATTTGTGGGATTAATTTTAATATTTGAAAAAAAGCTATATAAAATAGTAGTTATATACTGTTTATTTGAAAAAAGTGCAAAAAAAAGTGCCGGAAATGTTATTTCTAACATTTTCCGACACTTTATTTAAGCTATTTCAATTTAAAAGTTAGCCTTTTTAACAAAACGTCCTTTTGAAATAATGAAATATCTCTTGCCGTTTATCTTGACTGAATTACCATAAGTCTTAACTGACTTACGTTTCTTCAATACTTTCTTGTTTGCACGATGACCATATTGGTTGTAAACATAGGCATTGTGCTTTAACTTCAACTTCTTGGCATCGATATTGCCGGCTGCAATAAACATACCATCTGGAAGTTCGTAGCAAACCTTACCGTTGACTGTCTTCTTACCAACAGTTCCAACTTGAGAACCTGCTTGGAAGATCAACTTGTTAGCACGGTTACCATTCTTATCATATAGGTAAGCATTGTGCATCAAAGTCTTTTCAACAGTAACTTGAGGCTTTTCAGCAACTGCACTGGTTGGAACTACTTCAGCCTTTGCAGTACTTACAGCTACGACACCTTTAGCAAAATTAGCAGCTTTAACAAAGCGATTCTTGCCAATGATGAAGTACTTCTTGCCACGAATCTTGACAGCTGCACCATAGGTCTTAATAAGTTTGCCCTTCTTGTAAACACCAGTCTTCTTTACCCGTTTACCGAATTGGTTGTATATATATGCATTATGCTTCAGCTTACGAGTTGAATGATCAATGTTACCAGCAGCAACGTAGTAGACCTTGTTCTTAGCACCTTTATCAACAAGGACGTAGTAGTCTTTACCATTAATGGTCTTAGTGCCATAAGTAGTTAGGACTGACCCAGCTCCAAGAGTAATCTTGTTAGCACGTTTACCAGTTTCATCATAGAGGTAAGCATTGTGCATCAAAGTTACATCTGAAGAGTGGCTCATATCAACTTTCGTACCATCATCCTTATTCGTGTCAGAAGTATTGTCTGCAGTTGGGTTCTTTGCTGGTATTACTGGTTGAATTGGAGTAGCTATTCCGCCACCATTATTGTTGTTATCACCATGCAGAATCTTATCGATTGTAGATGTGTCAGAACAATCTTGATGGATTTGGTGGATACCATTACCACGAATATTATCAATATCAGTTACATTGTCAGCTTTATCGATCTTATCCTTGGCATCTTTAGCGTCCTTATCAATCTGCTCATTAATCTTATTCTTATCAGCATCAGTGTAATCAGTGCCATCCTCATGCTTTAGATGGTTAACTTTATCCTTAGCAATATCAACTGCATCGTCAATTGCGCCTTTAGAAATTTCCTTATCAGCGTTGGTCTTATCAGAGTTGATACCATTTTGTGTTGAACTATGAACATGCTTGTTCTTTTCATAAGCATCATCAGTCTTAGGTGTCTTGCTGTCATCACCAAATTCATTATGAATGGTATCTACCGCATCACTATGGTTCTGGGAAATTTCGCTGTTAGCGTGAGAAACATTCGGATCACTTTCAGCATCAGCATCATCAATTACAACATTGATATCATTCTGAGCATCTTTGTTAATCTGATCAATCTTATCTTTGTTAGATGCAGCAGTACCATTAGAAGAATCGATCTGGTTGAGCTTGTCTTTAGTGTCTTCAACAACCTTATCAACATCACCCTTTAGACGATCCTTGGTATTTTCATCCAACTTATCATTCTTATCAATCTTATCTTTAGCTTCATTAGCTTCGTTCTTAACTTTTTGAAGAGCATTCAACTTGTTAAGAGAAGTCATACCCTTGTCATAAGCTGAACTTGCATCCTTAATGTTCTCAGCTTTATTAATTGCTGCAATAGCATTATTAATATCGTCGAGGTAGTCTTTGTAATCAGGATCAGCCTTTTGTCCAGCGGTTAATTTATCAAGACCTGATTGTAAACCAGCTACACCGTCCGTACCGGTCAAAGCATTCTTTTGTTCATCAGCGAACCATTCACTAGGTTTAGTGCAGATGGCGTCAATTGCTTTACCAATCTCGTCCTTATTAGTTGGAACATCCTTAATGTTAGTCTTACCATCAATATCAGACTTTTCATCGCTAAAGGCCTTATCAATTGCATCAGTAGCTTTTTGCTTTTGATCTGCAGTTAACTGTGAGCCCTTAATAATGTCATGAGCTTGAGCACGTTTATCATTAAGTATGGTTTCAGCTGTTGTCTTAGCACCTGCAAGTTTAGCCTGATCAACAATATTGTTAATTCCAGGTACTTCTTTACCATCATTGTCTTGATCTTTAAAGCCATCAACAGTATTTTGAATAATTGTATTTGCTTCAGAAGTTACCTGTTCAGGAGTCTTATCTTTGCCCTGATCATCTTTGTCAGGTATATTAATAATCTGATCTTTAGCTTTATCAACGAGTTCTTGAACTTGATCCTTCAATGGCTTTTGATCAGCAGCAGACATACCTGAGTTTTCGATAGTGTTATTTGCTTCTTCTTGTTTCTGCTCAAGTCTAGCAATTGCGTCATTCTTAGCCTTAACTATATCGGCTTTTTGTTGAGCAAGTGTCTTAACTTTATCAATTCCAGCTTCACCAAAGTCAACTGTTTCGTTACTTTCAGCAACGCCTTTTTCAGCCTTATCAACCTTGTCCTTAGCTTTGTCAAAGTCATCTTGGCTTGCGCCTTCAGCTAAAGTAACACCATTAATCTTAGAAATAGCCTTTTTCTTGGCAGCTTCAACTTGCGCCTTAAGTTCTGCGATAGTGTCAGCTGGTAGACCAGCCTTATTCTTATCGGTTTGAGCAAAACCATCAATTGTCTTTTCAGCATCAGTAGCATACTGGTTGATAGCAGCAATCTGTTTGTTCTTTTCTGCAAGGAGCTTAGTTGGTAATTTCGCTAACTCAACAGCTTGTTCGGCATCCTTTTCAATTTTATCTAAATCATCGTCAGAAGATGCTTGATAAATATTGCTAATTCCGTTTTGAACTGCATTGTCGATATCAGTTTCACCTTGTGCAAGTTCGTTTCCATCAAGTACATTATTGCCTTTTTCATCTGTCTTAAGATTGTTAAGGTCATCCTTAGCTTTATTAGCAGCATCCTTCAAAGTCTTGATGTGGTCAACCTTATTGCCGTAATTATCAGTCAGACCAGTAATAGCGTTAACGCCGTCTTGCGCAGCATTGTCAATTGCTTCTATTGGATTTTTAGAATCATTTTGAGCATTTTGAATGTTCTTAGCTGCTTTAGCACGCTCTTTTTCGATTGCGTCCTTCATTTGTTTAGCAAGATCTTTATCATTCTTGCTTAGTTCATCAGCTTTTCCATTAGCCACGTTAACTGCATCTGTTAGCTTGCCCAAAGCCTTGTTTACTTCTTCCGTTTTATTTACATCTGAAGTGATTTCGTTTAAAGCATTATTACCATCATTTTGGGCTTGGTTAATGGCAGCTGGATCTCCAGCTTGGGAAATAGCTCCTTTGGCTTTATCAACAGCCTCTGTTACCTTATCCTTAAGAGCTTTGGCTTGATCGTGATTTAACTTACCATCTTTTTCATCTTTATCTATACGATCGTTGATCTTATCGGCAGCAGTCTGAATGTTGTCTTTAGCAGTTTGCTTATCTTTAGCTATCTGTGCTGTATCAGTACCATTACCATTATCACCTTGATGATTGATTTCTTTATTGATATCGTCTTTGCCATTTTGTTGAGCATTGTTGATATCGTCAGGCGTTTCGGCATGATCAATCTTGTCTTTAGCCTTGTTACGATCATTGTTGATATTAATGATAATTTTGTCTTTATCGTCTTTACTAATGGTATTGTCTTTATTAACTTGATCAATGGCATTATCGGCAGTCTTGTCAACATCTGCTTTAGCAACATTCTTAGCAGCTTGGAATTTCGCATCTGACAGGGCTTTATCAATCTTGTCCTTGCCAAGGCCTTTTTCAGTTTCGATATCTGTTTCAGCAGCACCTTCAATTCTGATATGTGCTCTATCGTGAGCAGCCAGAGCCTGATCTTTAAATTGCTTCTTTTGATCAGAAGTTAGATCAGTCAGTTTGTCAATAGCAGAGTCAATATCGGCAAGTTCTTGAGCAAGTTCAGCATTAGCCTTATTCTTTTTAGCCCAAAGAGCGTCATCAGCACTTGCATCACCAGTACCAGAATCTTTAATGTTCTTAATGCTGTTAAGAGCATTATCTTTAATTTGAAGTACTGTCGAACTGGTAGTAGCGGCATTAATATCTGCAATTCCCAGTTTAGCAACGTCATCGACACCGTCTTTGTCTCTCTGGCTGGTCAACTTATCCTTAGCGGCTTGTGCGGCATCCTTGACAGTTTGAACAGCGACAACCTTAGTCATTGCTACGTTGGCTGTGTCACCTGCAGTATTGATAGAATTGATGGCATCATTAGTTAAGCCACTAATAGTATCTTTATCAAAGGCTTTATCAATTGCGGCCTCAGCTTGTTCAGCAAGTGCTGGAATATCTTTGACAGCCTTATCGTATGCAGCCTGAGCTTGCTTCTTCTCATCGTCAGTTAAAGCATCATATGCATCTTTTAAGTTCTGTAAAGCTGTATTTTGAGCACCTTCAATTTTGGCCTTTGCTTCGTTTTTGGCTTTGTCCATATCAGCTTTATTGGCCGTTGCTTCAGCTTGTAAGATACTGGTTTCACCGTCTTTTTCAGCTTTATTAGCATCTTCAACTGTAAGTTTCTGACCAACTAATGCTTCAGCATCATCACGAGCTTTTTGAATATTGGTAGTGGCTGCACCCTTGTCAGCATCTGACATAGTTGAGCTGTTAATCCGGTTAATTGCTTGTTGAGCATAGTCATTTAACTTTTTCTTATCATCTGATATTGTCTTGTCTAAGCCCTTTGCTTTGCCTAGGATATTCTCCATATTGGTAATCCCGGCATCACTTTGAGAATTAATCTTAGCAACAGTATTAGAAGTTGGGTCTTTAACCTTATTGACAGCATCGTTATACGCATTTTGCAGGTCAGTCTTAATACCAGCTTTACCAGCGGTACTGATATTGGTTAAACCGTCAATAGCTGCATTATCTGTATTGAATTCATGTTGTAAATCGGTTAGAGCTTTGTCTCTAGCAGATTGCAAGTCAGCATTATTTCTAATGTCGTTTAAGTCTTCAATACCTGCATTGTGAGCTGAGTTAACAGTGTTCTTATCAGCGGCACTAACGGCTTGTTTAGCATTACTTAAAGTAGAAGAAATCTGGTCAAAGTAGTTATTCTTTTCAGTGTTAGACAAGTTAGGATCTGCTTGAATATGGTCATGCAGTGCTTGAGCTTGATCTTCCAAATCTGCGATCGCGTTATTCTTAGCTTTTGCTAAGTCGACTTTGTCTTGATCTTGAGAAACGCTGTCAGCAACTGCCTTCATAGCATTGATACCAGTGTTCTTGTCAGTAACAACGTCTGCTGGAGTATGGTCATTAGATACAGCAGTTATCGCAGTTGTATAGGCATTGTCAATATCATCAAGGTCTTTTACCCAGTCATCATCAGAAAGTGTCCCATTCTTATGAGCATCATTAACAATTCCCTTGTCAGTATCCTTTTCAGCATTCAATTCTGCAATTGCTTGTGCTTTAGCAGCTGTAACTTGGCCTAAAACAAGATCACCGTTAATGTTGCTTTCACCGTCTTTTTCAGCAGTATCCATAGCATCTTTGTTACTTGCTGAGTTGATGGCATTAGTTGCTGAAGCAGCATGCTTATCAATCAAATCTTTGTAGTATTGCTTGTTACTTGGGCTGAGATACTTGTCAGGAATCTTATCAATAGTATCCTTAGCATTTGTAGCTGCATCTTGCAATGCTTTAAGTTGAGAGCTCTTCTCCTTGTTAAGACCTGCTAAATCTTTGCTTGCAGCAGTGGCCTTAACACTATTAATCTTGTCAATTGCTGCCTGTTTATCAGCTGTGATCTTAGCAGGGTCAGTATCTTTATTGACATTGTCAACACCCTCGGTAGCATCGGCTTTAATAGTGTTAATTAATGAGTTTTTATCTCCATCAGTTAAGTTAGGATATTTGGTTTTGTCATTAATTTCTTTAATAGCATTGTCTCTTGCTTGATTAATAGCGTTGATAGCATCGTTCTTGTTACCAAGGGAAGAATTACTTATCAGCAAGTTGTTTAAAGCATCGATACCATCTTTAGTGGCAGTATTGACATCGTCAAGAGTGTTAGTCTTAGGATCATCAATTTGGTCCTTGTAGCCAGTCTTGTTGCTATTAGCTAATAAATCCTTAGCTGCTTGCTTAGCATCTTCAATGTTATCGGCAGTCAAGCCCTTAACTTTTTCAAGCTTACTTTCAACATCTTTTTCAGCTTGATCAAGTTGCTTCTTAGCAGATTCTTTGTAGGCTGCTAAAATAGCTTCCTTACCCTTAGTAATATCATTACCAATGTCACTGGCTGCGGTGTGACCAGCTATAGCATCTTCAGCCTTCTTAGCAGCAGCATCAATAACAGCATCTGTGTCAACACCAAGATTGCTCTTAGCTTCATCTGCATAATCTTGAACTTGCTTCTTAGCAGATTCCTTGAAACTATTCCCAACATTTGTCTTACCTTTACTTAAGTTGCCAGTAACCATTGCAACGGAACTTGACTGACCAATTAGGCTGCTTGCATTATTAACAGCTTGGTCTATATTATCGTCTGATTTTACACCAAGTGCACCTTTATCGGTATTAGCCATGTCAGTAAGCTGTTTCTTAGCAGCTGTCTTATAGTTGTTTAGGACGTTGGTCTGACCTGTAGTCATATCATTCTTGATATCAGTAAAATCAGTGTGACCATCAATAGCTTTTGCAGCATCACTAACGGCCTGATCAATGTTGGTGTCGGATTCAACTTTAAGACCATCTTTGGCATCTTTAGCGTCTTTTTGAACTTTAGCTTTTGCAGCATCCTTTAGTTTGCTTAAAATGGTTGATTTGGCATCATTCTCAGCCTTAACTACGTCAGTAGCATTGTCAATGTTATCCAGTTCTTTCTTTAAAGCTAGATCAATAACTGAATCAGGTGAAGGAATACCTAAAGCAGTCTTGCCCTTTTCAGTATAACCAGCAACTTCGGCTTTTGCTGCTTCCTTATTAATCTTGTCATTAACTGCTTTTTGGATTCCTGTAATGTCATCAATAGTGTTAGCTGGATTATAAATTGAATTCTTATCAGTCGAAGGATTTTCTAAAGCGGCATTTTTAGCTGTATTAATGGCATCAATGTATGGCGCCTGTTCATTTTCAGATAAGCCTGATTGCTTCACGCGAGAAATCGCCTTATCAGCTGCAGTAGAGATAGCTTTTTGTGCGTCGTCTTTAGCCTTTTCAGCAGCATGAATTTGTTCAACCGCTTTCTGTGCTGGATCCATAGCATCTTTTAAAGCTTTTAATGCAGCTTCTTCACGTTTAGATACTTCATCTACGGTTCCTGCACCATATACTGACTTACCTGAATCGTAACCAGGATCCGATGCAGTTTTTGCAACTTCTGCTGCTTTACTAATTGCATTTTCTAGAGCAACCTGTTCTTTAGATTTAGGATTAGACTTAGGGAATTGACTATCTAAATCATTAGCTGCGTTTACTTTTGATTTGATATTTTTAGCAGCAGTATCTTGTGCTATTTTTAAGATGCTTACAATTACTGGCCGTTCTTTGCTCTCTACATCCAACGGATTGTATTCAATAAAGTTAGCGGTAGGTGTTAGTTTAATTTTAGTGTTGGAATTAATCTGACTAACAATATCAGCAGGTACTTTAACATTAAATATGTAATTCTTACCAGATTGAGTAACTTCACCTGCAAACTCAGTTGGCAAATCTGTAGCATCCGTATATTGATATGGAGGATCATCGATCTTATTATTTAAGCTTATTGTACCTTTTCCACCTTTTCCACTATCTATCTCTGCCATGATATATGCTTTAGTGCCAAGAGGTAAAATCAGTTTAAATGGGTTCTTTGGGTCTGAATCAGGTCCATCTTTTTCATTCTTATAACCATCTACAATTCCAGAAATTGTCCAAGAACCATCTTTTTTGCCGGAAGCATCAACATTTGCTTTGGCAGTAACACTTTCAGGCTTGATATCTAGAAATCCAGAAGAATTAGCCGGACCAAAGGCAATATCATTATACCCAATGTTCGTTGGATCGGCGAAAGCTTGTTCAATAATATTTTTGAAAATTGTATCATAGTTTACTTGTATGCCGGATTTAGCAATTGTATCTAAAGAGTCATATATATTTTGTAAATGCTTATCTTTAAAGTAAGGCAATTTTTTAATTTGTTCCCAAGTCTGGCTTGTAAACATATATTTGCCATTTTTACCACCTTGTCCATTGAGCAGTACAAGTTTATCAACCTTAATAGTTTTATCTTTATGAACTTGTAAAGTATGGAATGGTGGTAAAGTTAGACCCTGATCACCTAAAAAGTTTAATTTCTGGCGCACATTAGTAATCGTGATAGCATTATCACCAATAATGCTAGTGCCAGGAGAAGTGTTCAAGTGACAGTCAAGTACTAATGAAGTAGGGTTATTAACAATTAACTTACCATTACCTTCGACATTAACTAAAATTATATCGTTTGTACCGGCTCCGGTTCCAGCTCCAATAGATTTATCACCATTTAGCCGAATATTGAAAGCACCATTTTCAATATCGGCCTTATTACCGATATTAACTAATGTACCCTTATAATCACCCATATCTTGACCAGTAATATTTAAGGCACCATTTGGTTTAACAGTAAAGTTACCCTTATCTTTTATTAAATAGCCACTATTATTACGTGAGATATCGCCATTAGTTGTAATGTCTACTGTTCCACCAGTGCCATCACCATTGCTGTCAATAACAAATTCGGTGTTACCATTATTTAAATTAATAGCTTGAGCTTGTTTTTTGTCAAGCTTTCCAGCGTAATCTGATTGTCCCAGATTAATTGTTAAATGACCTTTAACGTTTACAGAACCTTTACCATTGATCCAAATAGCATATATAGTACCATGTTCACCACTATTTGCGTTAAATTTGCCATCATTATTCTTAAGAGGGTTTAAAGTTACGTCTGCACCTTTAGCGATATAAACATTATCATTATTACCATTCATTTCAATAGCAGTACCGTTGAGTGTGTTGCCGACAAACTTACTACCCTCATCAAAATAAAGTGAATTGTAAGCACTAGTAAATTCAAATATTTGCTGGTTATCTCCGCCGCCGTGTGCTTGTGAACCATTTACAGGGCTCGTGTAAGCATTTCTAACTTGGTCAACAGTAACAGTGTCTTTAATATGGATTTCGTTATGATCTCCAACATATAAAACCTGTGAACCATGGAAGTCGACATTATCAAGAGTTATTACAGCCGTATTATCTGTATTATCTGGATAAGTAGTATAGCGATAGTCATTTGTTCTTGCTACCCCATAAAAATCTGAACTCCAAATAGTAACATTTTTATAGGTCAGGTCTAACTTTTCCCTTCCTTGTAAATTAGGATGAGAGCCCTTAAAATCAATAATGTGTCTTCCACTGCCGCCTGAAGTAATTAATAATTTGCGACCAGGAAAATGTATATTCTTCTCAGTATCTGTGGTGACATCAGACACAATATTATTCATAATATCAATTTCATTAATAACAGTGCCTTCAGGCAAATATTTTTTATCTAATGTCAGCGCAGTTCTAAATTGATTCCAGTTTGTTACTTTAGCAACATTTCCAATAATAAAAGGTGTATTATCGTCAACTTTTGTCTGAACTGCTTTTCCAGCTAATCCTGTTTTATCAGTAGTAGTGGTATCTTCATCAGAAACAGTAGTATCCTCATCTGAATTAGTATCGCCAGTCACATCAGCCGGCAACTTACTGCTATCAGAATTTTGATCATCTGAACCAGTTATGTCAGTTGGAGTTTTATCAGTATTGGTATCTTGATTACCTTTATCTGAATCTGTTACGGGAGTAGCTGCACTATTATTTGAATCAGCTGTAGTGGTTTCCTGCTTATCTTCATCTGCAGTGTCCTTATCAGCTTTATCTTTAGTAGTATCAGCCTTATCCTTAGCTGTAGTATCTTTCACCTCACTAGTCTTTGAGTCTTTTAAGAACGAACTCAAGCCTGAAAAAGTTGACAAGTCAGTACTTGTCTTCTTTTTAGAAGCAGTGGCTTCAGCCTTAGTTGCATCTTTAGTACTTGTTTCCTTAGTTTCAGTAGTAGAGTTATCCTTATTCGACTCCTCGCTTACTTGTTGTGCAGGTTCAACAGTGTCGGCTTTTACGCTTTGGCTATTCAAGCCAAAGAAGGTGAAACCTAACAAAACAGAAGCAGCACCAATACTCAATTTACGTATTGAGAAATGATCCTGCTTGTCCTGCATCTCCATCTTTCTTAATCTTTCATTGTAATTATTTTTACCTAGCATATTTATCCTTCCTAAAAAGTATGTATGATTAGTATGTTCGAATACTATTTTAGGATTGAAAATAGCTATTGTCAATATAATATCTAAGTCAAATATAGTATTTATAAATAACCATACTATAAAAATTGATAAAATTTAAAAATTAAAAAACGTTATAAACATTAAATATTTTATTAAGCTGTGACTTTTTATGTAAAAAATAACATTATAAGGAACATAAAAATTGACATTTACTTCCTTTTCTGAAGCAGATAATTAGTATAAATAATTTAGTGAAATTAATAACTATGTTTTTTTGAATAAACAAAAATGCTAAAAAGCACTTTGCAACAACCGCAATTTTTGTTATTCAAATGGGATCTGGAAAATAATAAAATAATTTTCTTTTCCTAACTGGGGAAAAAAATTAAAAACGCTTGAGTCTGATAACAAATTCAGTTTTTTGACTTGAAAAATTTGTAATAAAAAACTTGCTTTTGTAACATATTTGTACAATTTTCATCGCCTATAGCAAATACTTAGTAAAAGAGTATCATCAAATAAATACCTACAATTTTTGAAAAATAAAAAATTATTTTGCTGAAACAGATATTTAGTTTTCTGTCTTGACAAAAGTTATGATGCTTAGTACTATAATAATTGATCTGAGTCGATCGAATAGCTTAATTGTATAAGGTTGACCGGTCAAACATAAGACATGCGAGATAGTAAATAACTTTCGAATCGGAAGACTATCTTTTGCGATAGGATCCACATTCGTTGCGATACATCTCATTTTTTGAACACTGCGGGTTCAACAAGCATTGTTTTGCTATGTTTCGATGACTCGGATTTCTTGAGAATATTAGGAAACGGTCTGCGGACCGTTTTTTTGTTTGGAGATTTTATGGCTATAAAAGTTGTTATCACTATATATCTTGCAATATTACTTTTGACTGCCTTTTATTTATGGCATAATCGCCACAGTCATTTTTTAATCTATGATAGTAAAAACATTTCTAACTTCAGTTCTATAATGTCCTGGACTGCGATTATCTTGGGTTTAGAAACTTTATTGGGTTTAGTTTTAGTATTTCAGGCAAATAAGTACCTTAATTTAATTACCCTGGCTCTCAGCAGCATCACTATTTTAATTTTTAGTCTTTTACTTAATCAAAAGGGTGATTAATTGCACTAAAATTTGGTAAAATAGTTGTAAGAGAGGTGTTTTAAATGATGAAACAATATCACCGTATTCAAGTCGCAGTTGATGGTTCGAAGGAAGCCGACCTAGCTTTTAAAAAAGCTATCTCTGCAGCTAAACGGAATGATGCTGCATTGGAAATTCTGCATGTCATTGATACCAGATCTTTCCAAAATGTTTCCAGCTTTGATTCAGAGATGGTTGAGCAAGTATCAAACGATGCTAAGGAAAAATTGCAGAATTACTACAAGCAAGCTACGGAAACTGGCGTCAAGGAAGTTCACTACTCAATTGAATTTGGGGCTCCCAAGGCAATCATTGCCCACCAGTTTCCTAAAAAGCACCAAGTTGATTTAATTGTATTAGGAGCTACTGGTCTGAACGCTGTTGAGCGCATACTAATCGGCAGTGTAACAGAATACGTTACCAGAACTGCTGATTGTGACGTCTTAGTCTGTCGTTCAAACGAAAACTTAACCAAGTAAAAAAGAGCATTTCATTTTTGACGTGAAATGCTCTTTTTGTGTGTTATTACCTTTATAATTCAAAGCTCATGTTTCTATTTGACTAACCTTAAATATGGTGTAGGTGTAGGTGAAGTATTAGTATTATCTTCAATGAACGACGTTCTATAAATAGCTTCTAGTTCTTCGATAGGCAGACCCGAAATTGAAATTAAATCCTGCTTAGTTACTAAGTTTGCATCTAAAAGCATACCTAAAGCAGTTTTGAAAATACTTGGATATTCTTGTGGTAACTTATTATCATCAGGTTCATGTTTTCTCCAATGATTTTTTGAAATTTGCTTTTGCAGATAAATGTATTGGTTTTTCGGATAATAAGTGCAACGCATTGGCTTTATATATTAAAGCAGCGATAGAAACGTTCCAGTATAATTTAGCTTGCCTGAAAAAATTCATACTACCAGCCACTAAATAATCAGTAAACGACTCATCAGGAAGTAAAAAGTAGGAAGCAAATTGATTAGCTTGTTTTTCCAATAAATTCTTATATTTATTGTTATTCAAGTCAAAAACATTTTCAACACTATTATGTAACAATATGTGTCCTAGTTCATGTGCCAAGTTGAAGCGTCTTCTCATTACAGATTCATTATTATCTGTTAATGCAATCAGTGGCACATCATTTATACGTGTAGAAACTGCATCCATTTTTTCACTATGCATAGTCGTTTCGGTAATAATAATACCATTTGCCTCCATATCATTAGTAAGATTTTTAATTGGACCATTTCCTAACTGCCACATCTTACGAGTTTGTGAAGCTATACGTTGTATTATTTCTGGTGTAATTTTTTCAATTTTAATATTTAGTGGTTCAGGGATTTTCAGTTGTGGTAGTTTAATATATTTAGATATATATAATAAACTTTGAGCGGCCAATTCTAATCTAATTTTTTGCATTTCCCTTAGTTTGTTTGTACTTGCAGCTTGACTTCTAAAGAACACAGTACCCATTGGAATAACAATATCTGGTTTTCCAAAGAAGTAAACTGGAAATTTTAAAGCATTTGCAAGCTTTAAAATTGATTCTCCACGAGGTTTAGTAGCACCTAACTCATACTTACTGATTGATTCTCGCGAAAGAGAAGATTTAGCAGCCAATTCTGTCATGCTAAGTCCTCTCATTAGTCTGGCTTTTTTAAGTTGATTAGGATTAAATTTGACCTCCATTTTTCTTCTCTCTTTCTAACATACGTTTTACTTCATTTTGAAATTCCAAATCAATTTCTTTCTGTTCTGTAGCACTCACAGTTTCAAAAGTAGTAAACGAATTAGTAATGTCTTTAATATCTATCCAAGACGTAACTCCATCATTAGGCATTCCAATATTTACATAATCTAATTTATAATCAGTACCACCATATGTAACCATTAAATACATTTGATCAGGGCTAATCATGTCCTTTTCTAACGGAGGATTTTCAAATAGTGATAGTTGTGGATAATCAAATGAAACTCCGCTATTTATATGGCTCTTCCTAGTTCTATTAACTGCCTTAACAGGAAGACCTTTTTTGGAATTGGTTTTGTGTAAAGTAATTATGCTATTTTTATGTTCAATAACCAAATAAGTATAACCGTTTTCGGGAATTTCAACAATCTTTTAATTAGGACTAGTTTGGCGGAAAACAAGGTAAAAGAAAAAGAGCCAAGCAGTTTATTAGCTGCTTGACTCTACTCATTTAGTCTCTATCAGCAGGATTTCTTATAGAATGTCAAGTATCGAAAAAGATCTGACAAAGAGGCTTTTTAAATCAGTCAAATACTTAAAAATTAATAATTTAAGTCATTTATTTATCAGTTTTTAAATAATTGAAAGCTTCATTATTTTTCGTAAATTTAGAACCCTTTCTTCCGAATAATTTAAATAAAATATCCCCCATCGCCTTTTTAGCGTCTAGATTATCACCGTCTGGGCTGAACATATTATATTCTTTATTTTTGTTCACATATGAATTACTATTTTTTTTACGTATATAAATGTGTACATGATCACGAAGCTTTCTAAGTTTATGTATTGTTCTAAAATCTTCCTCAGTGAGATTATAATAATCAGAACTATTTTCTTTCTCTTTATTTATTTTATTTTCTAGAGACATATGGCTTAAGTCGTTCGGATCAATATAAGAAGATAAATGAAAGTGAAAACATAACTCAATAATAGATACACCAGTGATTATATAATTCTTTACTAACATGGCTCTTAAAACCGGAGTTAATACAAGACTATCATATTCAAACTGAAGAAATTCAAGATATTCGAAATTATAAAAAAGGTTTGACTTTACTTCATCATTTAATGTTTTTTCACACGGATCTGAAAGTTTAAAGTCACTTTTTTTGACTTTTGGTGTCCATCTTTCACTTGAAGTCAGACCACTACCATCTTTATGCTTAGCTGAATTTAAAAGACTATAAAAACTATCATCAATATTCATTTTTTCTCCATCTATAATTAAAAATCAAAACAAATATATTTAAACACTAAAAATAAATTTCTACATAATCATCATTTGTCAAGAATATTATGTAAGTTATTTTTCACTTCAGAAAGTCTGGTATAATACTCTGGAAAAACTGATTCCAAATCTTCATCATCTTTTTTTAAAAATAGTATCTCACTATTAGGAAACTTATTGAGAAGAGATTTAATTTTCTTCCATTCGAAAGAATACTTCTTTTTATCAACATTATCATCAGTCTCTAAATTTACTAAAGCTGTAGTAAATGACTGTTCATCAGAAACAAATAAAAGGTGAGTTTTGTTTAATTGAAGTCCGATTAAGTTTTCCATTGCCTTTATTAATGCTATCAAACTCATTTCATACCACGACTGACCTTTTTCCACAGTTCCCTCCTTTGGTATTACTTTATTTTTGTCTCTACGATCAATTATATACGCCCATGCACATTTCGTGATATTATTTAATTTTCTATGAGAATTCTTGTGTTTACCTTGAATATAAATAATAGTATCAAAATTTCCATTTTCTGAATTTATATTAAAACAACGCAAAATTAGCCTTCCTCCTAATATTCTATAATAATATAACTGTTAAAAAAGACAAATAATACAAAATTTAGATAAAACCGGTTACTTATCTTTAAATGAACTTTTTTCATAAAAATAATATACAGGGTACTATTAAAACTATATTAATAATATAACATATTTATATATCTGTAAATATTTAATTTTTTTGAACAAAAAAATGATGCGAACTCTAAAATTAGGACACTTTATATTAGCTATTAACTAAGGACTAACTGCCGATATTCAAGCGGAGTTAGTCCTTTTAGTTTGATCTTGATTCTTTTCTGATTGTAATACTCAATGTAGTCTCTGATTGCGTCTTCCAGTTCAGTGAGATTCTTAAACTGCTTTTCAAAGCCATAAAACATTTCTCGCTTGAGTATCCCGAAGAAGCCTTCCATTAACCCATCATCAAGCGAATTGCCCTTGCGTGACATTGACTGGCTAATGCCATGATTTTTCAGCCACGCTTGAAGCTGGCCATTTTGGTATTGCCAGCCTTGATCGGTGTGGAAGATCAAGCCATTCAGTGCCGGATGCTTGCGCCAAGCTTGCCTTAGCATGTCCATGGTCTGCTTAAGATTAGGACTACGGGAAATAGTATAGGAAATAATTTCTTGGGTGCAGCCATCAATGATCGGTGACAAGTAGGTCTTTTGCCCCTTGAGTTTGAACTCAGTTATATCCGAATACCATTTGTGATTGGGGTAAACCGCACTAAAGCTGCGTTTAATTATGTCAGGCTTAATCGGACCCTGAGTGCCACGATAGCCATAGCGGTGCTTGTGTTCTTCATAAATAGCTTTGATTTCTGCCATTATTTCTCGATTATCCCGCTCTTTATCCTTCTTCTTTAAAGTGTAGTAGTAATTACTACGGGATAGATGGGGCAGATCAGGATTGGCATTAATGGCATCAAGAATAAAAGTTACGCTGACTTTAAGCTCGCGCCTTAGTTGGGTAACTGCCTGGGCTATTTCCGCGGCTTGCGGTTCTTGGTCCGCTGGTCGACTAAGACGCTCAATTTTTTACGAATTCGTTCTCGATTTTCAGCTTCAAGTTCTGCTGGCGTAAGCGGTCGTTCTCTTGCTTGAGCCGATGATTTTCCTGTTTGATCAGCTGCTCTCTTTTGGTCATGGGGCGGTCGTCCTCTCTGCTTGTTAACGATATTATACCCATTTTTACGATATTCGCGCAGCCAATTGGACAACATGCCACGACTTTTTAAACCTAAATCTAGTGCTACGTGATAAAGGGGTTCATGGTCAACTATTATTCGCCTAAGAGCCTGCTCCTTAAAATTACTTGTATAAGCAGTGAAAGGCTGGTCTAAAATAGCTAGACCGTGACGGTCAATCAAAGCCAACAAGTAACTAATATTAGTCCTGCCAACCTGATAGCGCTGACTTAGCTCAGCAGGGCTGATTTGATAATCGTGCCAAAGATGATAGATTTCAACTTTATCTTGTTTAGATAATTTAGACATAAAAATAACCCCAAATTTGTCCTAAATTTGGGGGTCATATCATTTCATCTCTGAAATGCTCTTTTTGTATGTTATTAAATTTTTAGAAATCGCCTGCTTGGCTGAACATGTAGTCTTTATTATGAAACTTCATGGACAAAATCATCCCAATACCAATCATATTTCCAATTAGGGCTGAACCACCTTGGGAGATAAACGGCAACGGAATACCTGTGAGCGGCAAGAGATCAATACTCATGCCGATATTTTCAAACACATGGAAAAGTATCATCATAATTACGCCGGTGGAGACGTAGGAATAAAAGGCGTTTTTAGTATCAAATGTGATGCGTACCATCTGCACAATTAAGTATAAGTAAAGCAGAATGACGGCTACACTACCAACAAAGCCGAATGATTCACCAATTACTGAATAAACCATGTCAGAGCCCCGCACTGGTACGTAAACACTCAGCTTGCCAAAGCCATTGCCAAAAATTTGTCCAGAACCAATCGACTGCATACTTTGCCACAATTGATAGGCAGCTTTGGAAGTATCAGTAGATGGATTCAGCCAAGACATAATACGTCTGAACTGGTATGGCTGGAAAAAGTGACTTAAAATTGATTGTCCTCCGGGCGTGGTAACCATATAAATGACCACAACTCCCAAGACAAAAACTGCCGCAAACATTGGTGCAATTATCTTCCAGGAAATACCGGAAACCAGCACCACGCCACCAACAATTGCAATGAAGACCAGCATCGTACCGAAGTCATTTTGCAATTTTAACAGTATGGCAATCGGTAACAGCCAAGCTAACATTTTACCGATTAAAATCCAGTCATTTTTGATAGTATGAGCAAACTTATCGTTATGTTCACGCACGACCCGCGCCAGCATTAATATAAAGGCTGGTTTCATGACTTCAGATGGCTGAAAAGAAATTGGCCCGAGCTTAAACCAGCTTTTGGCACCAGCATCTGCAGCAATACTACGATTATAAAAGAACAAAACCGCAATCAAGAGCAAGATGCCAAGTCCATAAACATACGGCGCAATGCGGAAAAGTTGCTCAGCATCAAACTGAATTACAAACACAACGATGGCCACCGAAATAATATACCAAAGTCCTTGCATAGCCACAGCTTTAACCGGGCTACCCATGTGACTGGGATCGTCAACCGCCGCAAAATAAATGGAATAAAGGCCCACTGCTGCCAGCAGCAGTACAGGGACAACAATATTCCAAGCAATGCGATCAAAAAGACTAGATTTATTTTGTACTTTGACCATTAATTATCACAACCTATTATTTTTCATGTAAAGCAAAGTATGAAAGCAAATCGTTAATGCTGCTTTCTAAGCTTTTGGCATACAAGATGCTATTGGTTTTGCCAGTTGTAGCCCGGTAGCGACCAGCAATTTTTTCAATCACTCCAATAGATTTTTTCTGAGGAATTACTACTTCCCAGGTAGGGTTTTCTTTACCCTTTACTTCATTAATTTCAACGTTAATATTTTCAGGTTTTTTTGACATAAATTCTCCTACTTTATATTTGGATGAAACTTTTTCGCTATGATTTCATCTTCATATCGTTCTGGATGGGGATTGCGAAAAATTGTAAATTTATCTGGTACCGGATCAACTCCACCGCGCACAAAAGGATTGCAACGCAATATCCGGCAAATTCCCATTATTAGTCCTAAAAACGGCCCAAATTTGGTCAATGCATCAACCATATAAGTTGAGCAGGTCGGATAATAACGGCAAGACTTTGGCAAAGCCGGAGAAATAAATCTCTGGTAGATTCTAACTAAATAAATAAGTATTTTCCGCAAATCGAGCCTCCAAAAAATTAGTGGCGCTGATGCTTTTCAATGTTCTTGAGCAAAATCCCAGTACCAAGTGCTACAGCTTCCAGTGGATGATCGGCTGTAAGTACCGGCACTTTAAGGTAATATGAAATCAGCTTGTCAATATTTTTCAAAAGCGCTCCGCCACCAGTCAACATGATACCGCGATCAATGATATCCGCCGAAAGCTCAGGTGGTGTTTTTTCCAAAACTTCTTTAGTAGACGCGATAATAGTCATCAAGCCATCGTGAAGTGCTTCCTGAATTTCCGGTGCAGTCACAGTGGCCTGCTTCGGCAAGCCATCAACCACATCACGACCGCGAACAGTGATTGTTTCATCCTTATCTGGTTCAAAAGCACTACCAATTTCAATTTTAATTTGTTCAGCGGTACGTGAGCCAATCAGCAAGTTATGCTTATTTTTAATATAAGAAACAACTGCCTGGTTCATATGATCACCGGCATAACGCAGTGATTGACTGGTAACAATTTCACCCATGGACAGCACAGCAATATCAGTAGTACCACCGCCAATATCGATTACGATGTTGCCTTGAGGTTTAAAAATATCAAGACCAGCACCGACAGCAGCAACTTTAGGCTCAAAATCAAGGTAGACTTTGCCACCGCCCGATTTTTCAGCAGCCTGAATAATCGCCTTCTGTTCAATTGATGTTACTCCTGTAGGAGCACAAATCAAAATATTTGGCTTGGACATAAAGCCCTTGACGTTCAGCTTTTCAATAAAGTAGGACAGCATCGCTTCAGTGATGTCGAAGTCAGCAATAACACCATTTTTTAAAGGACGAATTACGCGGATATTGCCCGGAGTTCTTCCTACCATCTTGTATGCTTCAGTTCCGACAGCTACTACTTTATTTGTACTTGTATTAACGGCAACAACTGAGGGCTCATTTAAGACAATTCCCTTGCCGGAAACATTAATGAGCACGTTTGCTGTTCCTAAATCTATTCCTATATCTCTTGCCACGATAATCCTCCATCATATTCAATGTATATTTTACCATAAAGATTTCAAGTTTGTTTGGGACTTTATCCGCTTTACCAAGTCTTAAAAGAAATTACTTAATTGCAAAGAAGTATCAATTAATGTGATTAAAAAATTACCAACAAGAAAACCTAGAGCAATCGCAGCAAAAATCAGCAGCAGCTGTGCTTCAAAGACCCTGTTTTTACGAATTATTTTTTCAATGCGGACACTTTTCATAATCTGAAAGGACAAGCCGATCGTAATTAAATAAATTACTATACTAATTAAGGCATGGACGCCAAGTTGAAACATATTCTTTCTCACTTTTCTTAAGTCACAATAAAAGCGGACGCACAAAGCAGTGCATCCGCTTAAAACTTTAATTCTAATTGTCTGAATTGTAAACACTTATTCGATTGATGGCTCTTCTGAGTGCAACCTGTGCCCTCTCAAGTGATCGCTGGTCATGAGCAGCTTGAGCCTTTTTCAGTGCATTTTGCGCACGTTCTCTAGCTGCCTTAGCCCGAGATACATCAATATTGCCAGCTCGTTCAGCACTGTCAGCAATTATTGTAGCTACGTTATTGGAAAATTCAAAGTAGCCACCGCTAACAGCAATGTGATTGACAACATTATTCATTTCGCGGCTTCTTTTAACCTTAATCTCACCTATCGCAAGTGGAGTTAAAATCGGCAAGTGATTATACATCACTGAACGTTGACCATCAATTGCCCGCATTTCCACAATACTGGAGTGATGAGAAAAAATCAGTCCATCTGGAGTTACAACATTTACCATAAAAAGTTTTTCTGGATCTGCCATTTGACATCACCTTACTTTTCTAATAATGCTTTAGCTTCTGGATCACTAGGAGTTACACCCATTTGCTCAGCCTTCTTTAAAACATCTTCAATTCGGCCTACACTACGGAATGCATCTTCAGGAAGATCATCTAAGTGACCATCCAAAATCATCTTAAAGCCTTTAATTGTTTCCTTAATTGGAACATAAGAACCAGGCACACCAGTAAATTGCTCTGCCACAAAGAAGTTTTGTGATAAGAAAAACTGTACTTTACGAGCACGGCTAACAATCACCTTTTCCTCGTCGGACAACTCATCCATTCCCAAAACTGAAATGATATCTTGCAATTCATGGTAACGTTGCAAAATGTGTTGCACCCCTGTTGCCACTTCATAATGTTCTTGACCAACAATTTCTGGGTCTAAAGCACTGGAAGTTGACTGCAACGGATCAACGGCTGGGTAAATACCTTGCTCAACTAGACTACGTTCCAAGTTGGTAGTAGCGTCAAGGTGGGCAAAAGTAGTAGCCGGAGCTGGGTCAGTATAGTCATCGGCCGGCACATAAACCGCCTGAATCGAAGTAATAGAACCCTTCTTAGTTGAAGTAATTCTTTCTTGAAGCTGACCCATTTCAGTAGCTAAAGTTGGCTGATAACCAACGGCACTAGGCATACGTCCTAACAGAGCGGAAACTTCGGAACCAGCCTGAGTAAACCGGAAAATGTTATCAATAAAGAGCAACACGTCTTGGCCTTCAACGTCTCTGAAGTATTCAGCCAAAGTTAAACCAGTCAGAGCTACACGCATTCTGGCACCAGGCGGCTCATTCATTTGACCAAAGACCATGGCTGTTTTGCTTAAAACGCCAGATGCTTTCATTTCAAAGTAAAGGTCATTACCTTCACGTGTTCTTTCACCAACACCGGTAAAGACTGAGATACCCCCATGTTCTTGGGCAATGTTGTGAATCAGTTCCTGAATAATCGTGGTCTTACCGACCCCGGCACCTCCGAACAATCCAACTTTTCCGCCTCGAACATAAGGTTCAAGCAAATCAATAACTTTAATACCAGTTTCAAGAATTTCCTGACTAGTAGTTAGTTCATCATATTTAGGAGCATTCTTATGAATACTGTCACGAGCATGATCTTTGTCAAATTTAGGGCCATTATCGATAGGTTCCCCTAAAACGTTAAAGACACGACCCAAAGTATCATTACCAACAGGTACTGAAATAGGGCCACCTGTGTCTTCAACTTTCATGCCCCGTCTAAGGCCATTGGTAGATTCCATGGCAATTGTTCTTAAAATACCGTCGCCAAGCTCCAATGTAACTTCCAGAACAACAGATTCATCGTCCGACTTAACGACGCGCAAAGCATTGTCAATATCAGGCAGATTTTTGTCAAGCGGGAATTTGACATCGACAACTGGGCCGATTACTTGAACAACTTCACCTTCACTCAAAACATCTACCTCCTTTTCTTAATTATTTCAAAGCATTAGCACCACTGACAATTTCAGTAATTTCAGTAGTGATTTCTGCTTGTCTTGCACGGTTTAATTTAGTAGTTAAACTCGAAACCAAATCATCAACGTTGTCCGTAGCACTCTGCATTGCAGTCATTGAACTGGCATGCTCTGCAGTTTTGGCATCCAAAATAGCACCGTAAATTGTAGAGCGGGCATATTGAGGAATTAGTGTTGTTAAAACGGCATTAACATCAGGTTCGATATCGTATTCTAAGTCTTTATGAGCTTCAGCTTCTTTGACACCAATATCAATGTCAACGATCGGCAACATTTTTTCAACCCGAAATGCAGATGATAACGAATTAATATGGTGAGTATAACAAACATACAGCTCATCATAAACTCCGTTCAAATACATTTTGATCGCAGTTGAAACAATTGGTAAAACTTCATCAAAAGTAGGTACATCAGTAATACTGTCATTTTCATAAACAACATTAAGATTGTTTTTCTTGAAGAAATCAGCACCTACTGACCCAACGGCTAAGACTTTAACATCTTTATGTTCCGCTTTTGAATCCTCAAACAGACCCATCATGTTTTTAATGACAGCACTGTTATAAGATCCGACTAGACCACGGTCACCGGTAATAACCAAATATCCGGTAGAGTTGATCTTTTTGCGTGCCTGGACCATATCGGAAACAATTCCCAAGCCAAAGACATTTTCATAGTCAATTTTGCCAATACTTTCTTCGTCAATTGCCACATGCTCTTTATGCAAGTGATTGACTACCTCAGCACTCATCAAACGTGATAAAGTTTGTCGCACATGATCATTATAAATTGTGTAACCTTTGTCTCGCTTTTCAGTTTGGTTTAATTTTGATGCCGAAACCATTCTCATGGCCTCGGTAATTTTACCAGTTTGCTTAACTGAAGCTATTTTTTTCTTCAACGCAAGTAAAGATGCAGGCATATAACTACCTCCTATTTATTACTTGGTGAAAAACTATCCGCAAATTTAGAAATTGCTGCTTGTAATTTCTTTTCATCTGGCAGGTCACCAGTCTTGCGAATATGTTCTAGTAAATCTGCGTGATTAGTATCGAAGTTGTCGTATAACTCTTTTTCAAACTTGGCAATATCATCAACTGGAACAGAATCAAGATAGCCGTGAGTTAAAGCATAAAGAATGACAACTTGCTTTTCAACTGGAATTGGCGTATGCAAAGGCTGTTTCAAAACTTCAACAACTCTTCGGCCACGATTCAGCTTGGCTTGAGTTGCCTGATCCAAATCGCTGCCAAATTGAGCAAAGCTTTCAAGTTCATGGTAAGCTGCCAAGTCCGTACGAAGCGTACCAGCAACCTTCTTCATAGCCTTAATTTGAGCACTACCACCAACACGAGAAACTGAGTTACCAGCATCAATAGCAGGACGGGTTCCCGCAAAGAATAAATCACTTTGCAAGAAAATTTGTCCGTCAGTAATTGAAATTACGTTAGTTGGAATATATGCTGAAATATCTCCTGCTTCAGTTTGAATAAATGGAATGGCAGTCATTGAGCCGCCACCAAGTTTATCACTCAATTTTGCACTACGTTCTAGTAAACGAGAGTGCAGATAGAAGACATCACCAGGATAAGCTTCACGACCAGGCGGACGACGGAGAAGCAAAGAAAGTTCACGGTAGGCAACGGCTTGTTTTGACAGGTCATCAAAGACCACCAATACATCCTTACCATTGTACATGAATTCTTCGCCCATAGCTGTTCCGGCATATGGTGCTATATACAGCATAGGTGCCGGCTCACTTGGTCCGGCTTCGACAACAATTGTATAATCCATTGCGCCAAAGCGTTTTAATGTTTCTACTTGAGATCTGACAGTTGATTCCTTTTGACCAATAAAGACATAAATACAAATAACGTCTTGTCCTTTTTGACTCAAAATTGTATCAATTGCCAAACTTGTTTTACCAGTCTTACGGTCACCAATAATTAACTCACGTTGACCTCGACCAATTGGCACCAAAGCATCAATAGCTTTGATACCTGTTTGCAGCGGCTGATTAACTGACTGGCGTTCCATAACACCCGGTGCCGAAGACTCGATTGGACGAGTCTTTGACGTTTTAATTTCGCCAAGTCCATCAACTGGCTGACCTAATGGGTTTACAACGCGACCAATTAGTGCGTCTCCAACCGGCACACGCATAATTTCACCGGTTCTTTTGACTTGGTCACCTTCACGAATATCATCAAAATTGCCCAAAATAATGATACCAACATCATTTGATTCAAGGTTTTGTGCAATGCCATAAGAACCATTGTCAAATTCCAATAGCTCGTTGGCCAAAACATTGTTCAATCCGTGAGCCCGGGCGATACCATCACCTATGTATGTAACAACTCCAACTTCATTAATGTCGAGCTTATCATCATAGTGTTCAAGCTGCTGCTTGATTAAAGAGCTAATCTCTTCTGCTTTTATGCTCAATGGTTTCACCTCTTTTAATTTTTATTAATTAACTGCGCACGAATCTTTTTCAGTTTATTTTTGACTGACCCATCGATTACGCAATCGCCAACTTTTAAAATTACGCCGCCAATAATATTTTGGTCAACCACATTAGTGAGAATGACTTTTTGCAAATTATATTTTTGGGCGTAACCAGCACCTAATTTTTGTAATTGCTCCTTATCTAGTGGCACTGCTGAAACAGCAACTCCAGTTTCGATCTTTTGACTTTGGTTATATAAGTCATTGAAACATTTTATTATTTCCGGCAATTCCAAAAAATGGTCATAGTCTAGCAGTAAATTCAAAAAATTTTGAACTTCTTTGGTCAGACCTTGCTCAATCGCAGAAAGCGATTTTGCTTTTTCAGCACTGTTAAAAATTGGGTCGCTAAAAGCTTGCAAAATCTGCGGATAATCTGAGACAGCTTGTGCCAGTTCCTGCAAATCCGCATGAACGGTCTCCAAGGCAGCCATATCCTCTGCATAATCAAATAGTGCAGTACCATAGCGTGCAGCAATCTCTTCTGTACTTAAGGCCATTATTTATTCAGCCCCTTAATAAACTGATCAACCAAATCTTTTTGGTCATCAGCAGATAAATTCTTAGAAATTACTTTTTCCGCAATCGTTACAGAAATATCTGCTACTTGTGCACGGGCTTCGTCTAAAGCATCGGCTTTCGCCTGAGCGGCAGCGACCTTTGCTTTTTCATGAATTGAAGCCGCGTTATCATTTGCTTCTGCCACAATCTGCGTACTGGTTTTTTCAGCATTCGCCTTTGCATCAGTAAGAATTTGCGTTGCTTCTTGTCTTGAGTTCTTCAAGGCAGCTTCACGCTCATTAGCCAAAACTTCAGCCTTTTTGCGATTGTCTGCAGCCGAATCAAGATCACTGATTACCTTTTGGCGTCTTTTTTCCATCATGTCGGAGACAGGGCCCCAAGCATAATGCTTAACCAAAAGAAGCAAAATTGCGAAAACAATTAAATACCAGAGGGTATTTCCCAGGTAAATATGACCTGCTGAGGCCGCAAATAAAATTTGAAATGTCATTTACTGCCCTTCTCTCTTTTACCTAAATTATTTTAAATAAAATTAAACGAAGAGAATCAGGAAAGCAACAACAATCGCCAAAATAGGAACGGCTTCAATCAAACCAACACCGATGAACATTGTTGATCTCAAGTTACCAGCGCTTTCTGGTTGACGGGCCATGCTCTCAACGGTCTTAGTGATAACTTTACCATTACCCCAAGAAGCTGCTAAAGCAGCAATACCAGCTACGATAGCTGCTGAGATATATTTAAAAGCTTGTGACATATTTAAACCTCCAATAAATTATTCTTTTGTAACCTTTTTTCCAACATAAACCATGGATAAGGTTACGAAAACATATGCCTGGATAGAGCCAATGAAGACAGAGAATCCTTGCCAGATCATAGCAAGCGGTGCTGCTAAAACCAAAGTGACAACACCAAAGCTAGGAGCAAAACTGTTACCTATTAAAGTTAACAACACTTCACCTGCATAGATATTACCATATAAACGCAAAGATAATGTCAAGAAATTAGTGACCTCTTCAATCATATTAATGGGAAACAGGAAACTAACAGGTTCGGCATAATTGCGCCAATAGCCACCAGTACCGAATTTTTGCATTCCAAATGTAAATGAAAGAAGCAAGGTCATCATTGCAAACGACATTGTCGTCACCGGGTCTGCGGTAGGAGATTTAACAAAGATGTTATCTCCCGCTTTAACCTCTAGGAAGAGGCCTAACTGGTTCATAAACCAAATATAGATGAATAGAACAAAAGCATACAAGGAAAGGTGCTTTCTAGCATCGACATCACTGACATTGTCTTTAACAATACCATCAGTGAAGTCTATGAGGTATTCCATGATATTTTGCTTTTTATTCGGCTTCATCTCAACTTTGCGCGATAGCCAGATGCAGACAAACAATACTACAGCTGCCATTAACGTTGAGCCTATGATCCCAGACAGATCAAATGTTAAACCCAGAAATTTAAAAACAAATGATTGCTCCAATTCTTCGTGACCTCCCTTCTCGTGTCCAAATTATCGAACACTCATACAATATTAACACCATTCAATAATTTTGTGAAAAATGTAAGCGAATTTTGCGACTATTTTACCTAAAAACAGTTATTTAGTACCAAATAGCCTGTCGCCGGCATCCCCCAGACCTGGTGTAATATAGCCGTTTGGCAACAATTTTTCATCTTCTGCAGCAGCATAAATATCAACGTCTGGATTTTCTTCTTGAATAGCTTTGACGCCTTCAGGAGCAGCTACTAGTACTGCTAGTTTGATAACTTTGACGCCACGCTTTTTAAGCGCACCAATCGCCATATTAGCAGAACCACCAGTAGCAAGCATTGGATCTACGACCAAACATTCACGTTCAGCCACATCTTTCGGCATTTTGCAGAAATACTCATGTGGCGTAAGAGTTTCTTCATCCCGGTACATGCCAATTACTCCCACCTTGGCTGACGGAATCATTTCCATAACACCATTAAGCATACCAATACCGGCACGTAAAATTGGCACAATCGTCATCTTTTTGCCGGCAATCTCTTTTTGGGTGGTCTTGCCAATTGGTGTTTCAATTTCAACATCTTTGAGCGGCAAATCTCTGGTAATTTCATAAGTCATCAGTCCCCCGATTTCACCGACTATCCGCCGAAACTCGTTGGAACTTGTTTCCTTACGCCTAATAATTGTTAACTTGTGTTGAATTAACGGATGATTCAAAACCGTAAATTTGCCCATCTTTTTCCTCCTATAAACATAATTACGTTTACGAGTATTTTAATAAAAAAAACAAAGGGTTTAAAGTCCTTTGCTAGTAAATTTTTATTTTGCCATATAATGATGACCTGCAGCAGCCTTATTAAGCCGATTCATGTAGGCTAGAGTGTCCTCGCTGCCGTTAAATCCCTGCACAAAAATTTGTTTAATTTCGGGCTTATCGTCAAAATAACGCAAGCCTCCGAATAAATTATGATCGGCATCCGTTAAATTTTGACCTAGATTAAATTTGTTAACTTCTGGCAACTTGATTTTTTTAAGCACAGTGGCTAAAGCCATTACGCCTGTCGCACTCGTCAATTCTATATTTGCAAAATCCTGCGGATCATCGACAACGACTACAGGAGCGCTAGGAGCATAATGGCGATATTTCATCCCCGGAGCTTTTGGAACATCCTTATCAGAAACCTTGCCGCTGTTAATTAAAACTTTTTCTCCCAAGGCATTGCTCAACTCTTCCGGTGTTATTGCACCAGGACGTAAAACGACTGGAGTTGGAACAGAGAGGTCAATAATTGTTGATTCCAACCCCACTTCTGTAGGTCCGCCATCAATAATCCCTGCAATTTTACCCTTTAAATCATGATAAACATGCTGGGCTGTAGTTGGACTGGGCTTAGTTGATGTGTTTGCTGAAGGTCCGACAATTGGATAACCCAATTTACTGATTAACTCATGAGTCAAAGCATCATTGGGACAACGAAAAGCAACAGTGTCAAGACCGCCGGTAACAGCTTTAGGCAAACTGTTTGGTTTAACATATAGCAAGAGAGTTAGCGGACCAGGCCAAAATTTTTTAATTAACTTTTGAGCACGTTCTGGAACTTCTTTGGCATACTTAGACATCATTTGAGCATCAGAAACGGTCACAATTAAAGGATTGTCACTAGGACGACCTTTAGCTACGTAAACATTTTTTACAGCTTTTTCATTTGTGGCAATGGCACCTAAGCCATAGACTGTTTCTGTCGGAAAAGCAACCAACTTTCCTTCAGCAAGCAGCTTTACTGCATCATCTATTTGATCCTGTGAAAAAATTTTTGTTTCCATCATTTATTCCACTTTCCCCTAACCATACGTGGTTTGCCGGCTAAATCTTTCTTAAATTCAATAGTAAAATCAGGCAATTCTTGGGCAAATAAGTCTGCCAGCTGGTCTTTTTCACTAAAGCCAAACTCCAAGAAAAATTCGCCGCCACTATTTAAATGATCGCGCACCTGTTTGACAAATTTCTGATAAAATTCAATTCCGTTTTTTCCACCAAAAAGAGCTTCTTTTGGTTCATTTTCCAGAACATTTTGGTCCATTACGTCTTTTTCTGTTTCCTTAATATAGGGAGGATTAGAAATAATTTTATCGAATTTTTCCAGTCCAATTAAGATATTGGCTTTACGGACCGTGACATCGACCTTATGAATCAAAAAGTTTTCTTCGCTTGTTCTTAGGGCCGCATCGGTGACATCAGAAGCATATAAGTCAAGGTCAGTAATTTGTTTTTTGGCAGCTTCTTTGGCTAGAGTTACAGTGATGCAACCAGAACCGGTACCTAAATCAAGCACTTTGTCTCCGCTAGTTAGATCCTGCAGAGCCCATTCAACCAATTCTTCTGTTTCAAAGCGGGGTATTAAAACGCCGCGCTGCACTAAAATTTTGTAACCAAAAAACCAGGAGTAACCCAAAATATACTGAGGCGATATCCCTTTAGCCAGCTGGCGCACATCTTTTTGTGCTTGCTTAATTTGGTCTGGTGATAATTCCATGTCCTGTTTTAATTGAAACTCACTAGGACTCAGCTGCAGTCTTTCAGCTAGCAAAAAAGCGATATCTTCTGGTCTTTGTTCTGGTGCCGTTTCCGCAGCCCAGATTCTCAAGCTTTTTAAAGTGTCAATCTTAGACATTTTGTTCAGCCAGCTCCTCTAGTTGCTTAGTTTGGTTATACAAAATCAAAGCATCAATTATTTCGTCAAGTTCACCGTTCATTACCCTGTCAAGTTTATTAAGCGTCAAGCCGATACGATGATCAGTCACACGGTTTTGCGGGTAATTATATGTTCTAATACGCTCTGACCTGTCGCCAGTGCCGACCGCATTTTTGCGTTTGGCATCATACTTGTCCCGGTTTTGACTTTCATAATAATCATAGACACGAGATTTTAAAATCTGCATCGCTTTTTCCCGGTTTTGTTGTTGACTACGTTGGTCTTGCATTGCAACAACGATTCCTGTCGGCAAGTGCGTCATACGCACAGCACTCGAAGTTTTGTTAATGTGCTGACCACCGGCACCACTTGAGCGGTAGACATCAACCCGAATATCTTTAGGATCTAAATCAAGGTCAACCTGTTCGTATTCGGGCATGACAGCAACAGTGGCCGTTGAAGTATGAACACGGCCTTGAGATTCAGTTACAGGAACACGTTGCACGCGGTGTGCCCCATTTTCATATTTAAGTTTTGAATAAACCTTGTTGCCAGTAATCATAATGGCAACCCGCTTATAACCGCCAACTTCGGTTGGTTCACTGTCAACGATAGAAACCTGCCAGTTTTGTCTTTCTGCATATTTTTCATACATTCTGAGCAAATCGCCAGCAAATAAGGAGGCTTCATCCCCACCAGCTGCACCCCTAATTTCCATGATAATATCCTTATCGTCATTAGGGTCTTTGGGCAGCATTAAAATCTTGATTTCATCTTCAAGTTTAGCAATATCCTGCTCTAAATCATTATTTTCTTCTTTGGCCATTTCCACCAAATCAGAATCATTTTCATTAGCAATAATATCCTTATTATCAGAGATTTCTTTTTTATCCGCCTTATATTTGCGGTATTTTTCAACTACATCCCGCAAATCTGCTTCTTCTTTAGAAACCTCCATATACCTTTTAGTATCATTGATAACTTCTGGGTCAGCCATCATCTCTTGTAATTCGTCATAATGAGCAACAAGACTTTCAAGCTGTGCCATAATCTTATCCATGTTGTTCTAATCCCTTCCTATCTTGTTTGATCCGGGTGAAAATAATGAAACCGACAAACTGGGTAATAACTTTCATCCCCACCAATTTGAACCTGTTCACCTTCATAAACCGGTTTACCATTGTGTATCCGTTGATTCATTGTAGCCTTTCTACCGCAGTAGTGGCAAATCGTTTTGATCTCTTTTATTTTATCAGCAAAAATCAATAAATTCTTGGTTCCTTCAAATAAATTATTCTGAAAGTCGTTTTTTAAGCCGAAAGTCATTACGGGAATGCATAAGTCATCGACTATTTTGGCGCATTCCACCACATGATGACGCTCCAAAAACTGAGCTTCATCAACAAACACGCAAGCAATCGCGCCATCTCCACGTGCTTTTTCCTGCTCATTCAACTTTTTTATATAAGCAAAAATATCAAAATCATGGTCAATCGGAACTGCATTTCTGTGAAGTCCAATTCTTGAGGCCACAGTTCCAACTCCACTGCGGTTATCAATACCGCTTGTTAACAAAGCGATTTTACGACCTTGAGCTTCATAATTATGAGCATCCTTTAGTATCTCTAAAGTTTTGCCACTGCTCATCGTGCCATACTCAAAAAATAATTGTGCCATTTTTGCTCCTTTGATTCATTTAAATTCACCTAACTAATCTAGTATAATGTAAAAATAAAATATGTGTAGTTAAATGGTTAAAAACTCGTTTTCAGTTTGTGGCTATGCTATAGTTGATAATGATTTTAAAGCGAGGGAAGAAAATGAGTTTTAAGTCTGTAATAGCAAAAAGCGCGGGTAAATCAAGTTACTGGTTTTTACATAATGTTTTAAAAGGCGGTACCAGTTTTCCCGGCAAATTAGCAATGGACCTGGATCCTGAAATTTTAAAAACACTGGCTGAAGGATATGAAACTGTTATTGTTACCGGTACAAACGGCAAAACCATGACTACAGCTTTAATCGTGGCTGCACTAAGAGAAAAATACGGCGATGTTTTAACCAATCCATCGGGTTCCAACATGCAACAAGGAATTGTGACGGCCTTTTTAGCACACAAAAAGAAAAAATCTTCAAGACCAATTGCAGTGTTAGAAGTTGACGAAGCAAATGTCAAAATGGTGACGGAACTTCTTCATCCCAGCGTTTTTGTTTTAACCAATATTTTTCGCGACCAAATGGATCGCTACGGTGAAATCTACACCACTTACGATAAAATTGTTGAAGGAATTAAACTGGCACCCGAGGCTACTATTATTGCCAATGGTGATGCCAGTATCTTTTCTTCAGTCGACTTACCTAATCATAAAATTTTTTACGGTTTTAAATTACCTAGTGATGAACCACAAAATGATACTAAAGCTCCCGTCAATACTGATGGGATTTTATGCCCTAAGTGCGATCATATCTTGCACTATCATGAACGTATTTATGCCAATTTGGGAGATTTCTTCTGTCCTAACTGCAATTATCACAGACCCGAATTAACCTATTCTGTGAACAAAATTATTGAGCAGACGCCTAATAAACTTGAGTTTCAAATGGGCAAAAAAGACTACACCATCAACATTGGCGGCACTTATAATATTTACAATGCTCTAGCAGCTTATTCTGTGGCGCGTTATTTTGATCTCAGTGAAGATGAAATTGCTCAGGCTCTTGCTAAAAACAAGCGGATTTTTGGCAGACAAGAATTAATTAAATATGAAGGAAAAGAGATTGACCTGATCTTAGTTAAAAATCCGGTTGGTCTAGATGAGGTGCTGCACATGCTTAACACGGAAAAAGATGATTATTCCTTAGTCACATTGCTTAACGCTAACCACGCTGACGGCATCGACACTTCTTGGATATGGGACGGTCAATTCGAAGACTTAAATCACGATCAAATTAAAAAAATTTTGGTTGGCGGCGAGCGCTGGCACGACATGGGCTTTCGTCTGGAAGTTGCCGGTTTTGATCCGGGTAAAATGGTTACTTGCACTGACAATGAGGAAGTAATTGCCAATCTTACTAATTTACCAACGAAAAAGGTTTACATTTTGTCTACCTATACTGCTATGCTCTCTTTACGTAAGACTATGGCTGAGAAAAAGATGATTAAGGCTGGGATGTAAAAGTAATAATCTCAATAAAACCTGTAAAATGCTTCATTGATGTGAACCCTAAAATTAGGACACTTTATTAGCTCAACTAAGGACTAACCTCCGATATTCAATCGGAGTTAGTCCTTTTAGTTTGCTTTTGAACTTAAAACTAATGTATTTATACCTAGGTGAGTATTGGGATACAACGATATAGATCCCGATAGCTCCCACTTGCAGAGTTAAATTTTTCCAGCATATTTTTTACATTTGGCTAAAACACCATGAAAATTATATTTTAAGCATTAAAACATCTTTAATTTGCTGTAAATAAGATTGGTGAACATCATTTACGATATTAAAAATGTACGATAAAATTAGGTATACTTGATTAGGAATTGATTATAAATTTAGAAACTGTCATTAATTTTCTGCTATCAGGTATTTCTGTCCACCACGCCAGAGACACCAAACCTACGGTAATATCGCTTAAGGAGGAAGTAATGGTTAAATTTAAGAAGGCCTTTTCGATTGGCGCCACAATTTTAGCGGCACTGACAATTGCAGGTTGTTCTAACAATAAGACTACTAGTAAGGGAAGTACTAATAAATCTGTTAAAACCACTCACCAGCAAAAGAAACCTAAGCCAAAAGTTGCAGACTATCCAAATATTAAAGATGCGGAAGCTGCCCTTAGTAAAGGTAAAAATTTAAAAGGTAAGACGGTACAATTTAAAATCAAAAAATTCGAACCTCAAAGTTCCTTCGGTTACAACATGGAAACCGGTAAACATCTTAATTTTGTTAGTCCAGAAAACCCAAACGCCAAAAAAGGAGATACTGTTTTTCTAAAAATCAAAAAAGTAAAATCGGTACTTGGCTCTTTTGTTATTACCTATACTGATCTATCTAAAGTAAATTAATGATTACAATAATTGGTATAAAATAGCAAATATATTCCGGAAAGTATCGAAAAATTTTAAACGACTCAAAATATCTAGTTTTAAATATAGGAGGAAGTAATGAAAAGACGTAAGAATGTTTTGTCAGTAGTTGCTATTTGTTTAGCAGCCTTATCTTTAGTTGGTTGCTCCAATAGTAGCAGTAGTAATAAGTCTGATAACAATAAGCCGAAAAGCAACCAAAAAGTAAAGAAAACAAACACTCAAAAAACTTCTTTTAGAAAATCTTTTGACAAGATTCAAGTCGGTGACGTCATGCAACAAGGTAATGGCGGGAGCACTCTTAAAGATGTGAAAAACATTTTAGGTCAGCCAAATTCGATTTCAGCCACTGAGGTTAAAGGCTTTAAGGTAAAATCATATTCGTGGACTAAATATGGGACTACAATAATGGTTCAATTTAGTCACAAAAAGGCTATCACCAAAACTGTATCGGGCTTTAAATGGACCCGCCACAGCACTAAGCTAACGCTTAAAGCATTTAATTCAATAAAAACAGGCAGTTCTTACAAGGCACTTGTCAACACTTATGGTGAACCCGACGGGTTGAACGAAAATGTTGTTTTAGGAAAGAAAAATGTAACTGCGGTTTACTTCACTGGAATTAAAGCAAAAAGTGCAGGAGCAAATGCCAGTTTCACATTTGCCGATGATAAACTAGTGTCTAAAACTGAAACTAATTTAAAATAAAGCAGTTTCTGTTAAAAGAAATAAAACTACAAAAGTTGTCTAGCTTTTGAGTCTCAGTACATATAGTTTGTATGGACTGTAGTAAAAAATAAGGGTAAATGAAGTCGCAAATGTCCATCATAATAGCCATACTTGAACTACAGCAAATTTATACAAATATTAAATTTGAATAAAAATGTTTCAAGATATATCACTTTTTTCATTTATAGCTAATATGTAAAAAACACAAGATGTTGTGTAATCTTCTCTATTTTTAATGATTTTTGTAGAAAAACTACCAAATATTGTATATTTACTACAAAAATAAATTTGCTATAATACGAATATGGATCAAGTTCGAAGGGCCCGAGGAGTAGGTGTCGAACTAACAATGCCTCATGTTCTGTATTATTACAGATATGGGGCTTTTTGTTTTACCAAAATAATTTTTAAGGAATACAAATGTCAGTAAATGATTTTATTAATAAAAAACCGTTTAAAAGTCATAATCAACAAATGAAAATTCTGCGCGAAAGAGGTCTTACGGTAAAGTCTATTGATAAACGTGCTTTAGAAGAACATGGTTACTATTCAATAGTTAATGGATACAAGCAATTATTCTTACAGAGGGATTCTAGCGGCACTCCTGTATCACCAGAAAAATATTTAAAGAATGCTAGTTTTAAAGAAATAAAGAGCTTATATGATTTTGATAAGAACTTGCGCAGAATTCTTTATACACCATTAATGGAATATGAAAGCAATTTAGGCTCCGAAATATCTTATAGGTTTTCTGAAGAATACAAAGAACCCCATTCCTATCTAGCAATAGACAATTATTCAAATGATAAAGAAAAAATAGTTTCTATAGTAAAAACGATAAGCAATTTGTCTAATGAAATTAAAAGAAATGCCAACAAGAAGAATGCTATCAGTCATTATGTCAATGAGCATAAGCATGTACCTCTTTGGGTTCTTGTAAATTATTTAACTTTTGGAGAATTAAATTATTTTTACAGTGTTTGTACAGATAAAATCAAAAGAGTTATAGCTAGCGACTTTTCATTAAAATATAAACGCAACTATAAAACTAAAATTAAAATTCAACCCCAATCTATTGAAACTTTAAATATCTTAGTAAATTATTTTAGAAATTCTGTAGCCCATGATGAAATTACCTATAACAAAATAATTTTAAAAACTAAAAAATTCAGATTGATTAAGCAGGATTTAAAACTCAATAATTTTATAGTTAACAGTCAAAGCGGTGTCTTCGAATTAATCGTTGCCCTAAAATTAGTTTTGAGTAAAAAGGAATATTACGATTTTGTCAAACAACTTTATAAATTATTTGACAAATATGAGCCATGTTTTCAATCTGTAAGTTTTGCTGCAATCTTACACGATATGCATTTTCCAAAAAACTATCGTGCAATCCTGAAAGTAAAGTGAACAATACAATAAGCGTTTAAGAATTCCCTTGGAACCACATCTAAAATTTAATTATGATAAGCAATAGCTAAATAGTTAATTCACCCTATTTTAGCTAGAAATCAAAGGCAAAATAAATATGTTAGCAAAAATCATGGTAAATCATGATCTGCTAGAATTAGTTGTCTAAACGCTAATGGTCGGCTCCACCAAATAGAAAACGATGCTCTAACACTATGATTGAATTTGAACAATATTCTGTTGAGCAAAAATACTAACATGCCAGAGAGTAAATGTTGAGAGAAACCCAGTTTTCGTCGATTATTTCTATAAAAAGTGAACTACCTTTAAAAAACAAGTATCGGATATAAAACACCAAACACTATATGATAAGTAAAAACGCTAGATGAGCAATTCATCTAGCGTTTTGTAACAATTCTGATGGGCAAATGATGGGCAAATGATGGGCAAATTTGTTTTTTAGCTCTCACAAACCCTGCCGTTGAGCTATTTTTATTGGGATATCCGGGCTCGAACCGAAACATGCAGGAACCAGAAACCTGTGCCTTACCATTTGGCTATATCCCAGTGTTAAATCACCCGCACGAGAATTGAACTCGTAACTCCACCTTGAGAGGGTGGCGTCTTAACCATTTGACCAGCGGGCAAAATCAACAGTAATTATTATGCTTGAAGAGACGCTTATTGTCAAGTACTTTCAGTTCAAAAACTAAATTTAACTAATAAGGTTTTTTAGCCCAAAGAAAAACTTTCGGAAAGCTTTTCAATCCGGAAGTTTTTTATTATTGCCCATATTTTTGACCAACTACACTTTTTTGCAATTTTCTTCAACTACTTTGTGTAAATGAACAATCAAGTATATTCTCTCCTGTTTAGTAATCCTCAAGTTAATTTTTTTCCTAATAAACTCATCGAAAGCATTAATAATTTCAGCCTCCTTAGTCATTTTGGCAGCCAAGTCCTGGTAAAGTCCTTCCTGATCTTCATCAGAAAACAGTTTATTTTCATACACCCTTTCACAAAAATAATTTAGATGAGTCAAAAATCGTGAATAAGTGAAAGTGTTTTGGTCGATATTGCCACCAATAATCCTTTGAGCTATTTTCTCGAGACTACTCACCAGCTCAGCTATTTTCCTGTTTTTCTGTTGGTCACCAACGTCAACTTCCGCATCCACAAAATGTAAACCAATGCCTGTTGCTTCGCTATTCGGTAATAAAACATGCATTTTTTTATTAATCAAATTAACTGCAAATAAACCTATCTGATATTCATTTCTATGGTGAAGTAAGACATCAGGATAGTTGAAATTTTCACCAATATTTCCCTCTTTAAATCGCTTTACCACAAAAGAAATATGATCAGCTAACGATAAATAAAGGTAATCTTTAACTTTGATTTGATATTTTTTGGCGGCAAAATCTATTATTTCTCTAACCATATTTAGATAAGTTTCGTCTATTGTACTGGCTAGCTGAATAAAGTTTTCCAGCATTTTATTATCGGTTAAGACAAAAATCTTTTGAATTTCCTCTTTTTTTACAGGATAACCAATTGCTTTATGGTAGCCTAGACCCTTGCCCATTAGGATACACTCTGCTCCTGATTCATCTAAAGCTAAAACAAGCGAATTATTCAAAACTTTTAGCACTTTCATCAGCTCACCACCTAGTTGCATACTATTGTTTAGTTGACCAATCCTTTGTTTGTAATAACCTTTTGGTACCAGTAAAAACTATCCTTGGGAATCCGACGTAGATCTTTTAGATCATTGTCAGTTCTATTGACGTAAATAAAGCCATAACGCTTTTTAAATCCCTGATGTGAACTTAACAGATCCATAACTGACCAAGGACAATAACCGATTAGCTTTACCCCGTCCTGAATTGCATCATAACAAGCCCGGATATGATCTGCAAGATAGTTTATGCGGTATTGATCATGAATCTTGCCATCCTTTGCCATAATGTCTGGAGTACCTAAACCATTTTCAGTAATAATCATTGGTAAACGAAACTGACGATAATATTCATTTAGGACAATTCTCAAGCCAATTGGATCGATTTGAGCACCATATTCCGTTGCGGACAAGTTAGTATTTTTTTCGATCTTAAAATAGCCATACAGATCAAAATCCACATCATTTTTCCTTGTACCAAATGGGTGCTTGGCATCGCTCGGCAAGTAACTGGCAACGAGCGTACGGTAATAATTGACTGCTATGAAGTCAGGCCGAGCATCCCGTAATACTTGCTCATCTTGATCCTGCATTGATGGCAAAATGCCAACTTTTTTAAGGTAATTGCTATAGTACCCAGGATATTGACCATGACAATACATTTCTAGAGCATAATTAGTCTTAAAATTATCATTCATTTTAGCAGCCCAAACATCAAGTGGCTTAGTAGATGCCGGATAAGTCATGGTGGATGATATTGCTGGTCCTATTTTACCGTTGGGCATCATCTTATGACAATCTTGCATAACGTAGGCACTTGCTACAAACATATTGTAATCCATTTGTGCTCTGACACGTTCTTTATTCTTGGCTTCAACATGATACATATTTAAGCGCTCGTCTACACGAACCATCAGGTTTTGCTCATTGATCACCTGCCAGTTCTTGACTCTGTCACCAAATTCTTTAAAACATATTTGGGCGTATCTTCTAAAAGCAGAAATGCAAGACCTGTTTTCCCAGCCGTTATATTTTTCTACCAAGGCCAGAGGCAAATCAAAATGATATAAGGTAACAAACGGCTCAATCCCATTTTTGATTAGGCAGTCAATCACTTTATTGTAAAAGTCGATTCCCTTTTGGTTAACCTGACCATCACCGTCAGGAATAATTCTCGACCAGGCAATGGAAAAACGGTATACTTTAAGACCTAATTCTTTCATTAAAGAAATATCTTCTCGATAATGATGATAAAAATCACTGGCTACCTTTGTATCAGCTTGTTCAGGACCAGCATGAACAAAAGAATTATAATCTGCTACTGATTCTCCCTTACCATCTTCGTTCCAGCCGCCTTCAATTTGAAAGGCTGATGAGGACGCACCCCATAAAAAGTCTGAATCAAATTTTTCCATATTTTACTCCTCTATTTAATCATTTTTTTAGACTAAGATATTATGAATTTGATAACAAGTATAACAACTGGTCGTTATTAGTGACGTTATTCTTGTTTGTAGAACCAATCGCTGCATAGTTTTTCGAATTAGTTACAACAACTGTGGTGGTTAAGTCATAACCTGCCTGTTCAATCTTTTGCATGTCAAATGAAACTAGCAGCTGCCCCTTCTTGAGATGGTCTCCATCTTGAACGTGCTTTTCAAAATACTTTCCATTTAGTTTAACAGTGTCGATGCCAATATGGATCATCATTTCAATTCCACTGTCTAATATTAAACCAACTGCATGTAAAGTAGGATATATCATGCTAACTGTGGCGTCTGCAGGAGCCAAAATTTTTCCTGAAGTAGGTTGAACTGCAACGCCTTTACCCAAAACTCCGGATGCAAAAACTTCATCTGAAACCTGAGCTAGAGGTATCGTCTTACCTTCAACCGGAGAATTTACAGATAAATCACAGTCATCTGCAACTAAATCTTCATCAATGGTTTTAGTAGGATTTTCTCCCTGATTATCCTCAATCTGGTCAGTTTTTGAACTATTTTTTTCTGCAGGAGCTGCATCACTAGGTAAATCATTAAAACCTAATATAACTGTTAAAATGCAGGCGCCACCAAAGGCAATTAAACAACCCAAAATGTAACAAACGAAAGCCTTAGTCCCAGCAGAAGCATATACAGGAATGGTTAAAACACCTTGATTGGCGAAAGCATTTCCGTAAGAGCCACCCCAGCCCATCAAAGCGCCACCTAAAGCACCACTAATTACTGCATAAACCATGGGCTTTTTCAAACGCAAGTTAGCACCATAAATAGCCGGCTCGGTAATACCAAACAATGCTGTCACTGTGGCTGAAGCTGCAACAGTTTTCAGATTTTTATTTTTAGTTTTGAGAAAAACTCCCAAAGCAGCACCAGCTTGTGAAAAGTTTGCTGCACCGGCAAAAGCGAGCAGGTTTTGTCGTCCTGTTTTAGCAACATCGTTTATACCAATTGGAATGATTGCTCTGTGAGCACCAAAAATAACAAGTACACACCAAATACCACCTACAAAGGCACCTAATAAAATCGGACTCAAATTCATGATATAGTGATATGCCCAGTTAACAGCGTTACCAATATAAATACCAATTGGGCCGAAAATCATTAAAGTTGCCGGTACCATAATAAGTAAAGACAAAGTTGGTACCATGATAATTTTGAGCACATCCGGCATTATTTTTTTAACAAATTTTTCAACGTAGGCCAGTACAAAAACAGCTATGATGATGGGAACAACCGAGGAAACATAATTTGCCTTGGTAATTCCAATCCCAAACAGCGTTACTGCTTTATTTCCGGTCATCAACTCTACCAAAGTGGGATAGCATAGCGTTGCCCCCAAAGTCATAGCTATGTATTCATTTGTTTTAAAAACTTTAGCAGCCGATCTAGCCAAAATCACCGGCATAAAATAAAATAAAGCGTCTGAAGCGGCATTCAAAATAATATAAGTATTAAATGTCTTTATATCAACGTGATAGACATTTAAGCCAATTAATGCTGCAACAGCCAGGATACCCTTTAACATTCCCGAAGCAGCAATGGCCGGAATAGTTGGCGTAAAAATAGCAGTTACAACATTTAAAATCTTTGTACCAATACCAACTTTTTTGTCTTGCTCATCATTTTCGGTCTCAGTAGTTCCGAGCAGAGGCATGATTTCATCATAGATTGCTTCAACTTTATTACCTAAAACAACTTGAAATTGCCCGCTGGCCTCTACGACCTGAATCACTCCCTCTATACTGGAAACTTTATCCGTACTAGCTTTACTTTCGTCTTTTAAAACAAATCTCAATCTGGTAAAACAATGAGTTAAACCAGAGATATTTTCTTTTCCACCTACACCATCTAGGATTTGTAGTGCGATTTTATGATTATCCATAATTTTCCTCTTTTATTTCAATAAAAAAGACCAAACATACGTAAATAAAACCGTTAATCTCGGTTATTAATTACATACATTTGATCTTGCCTGCATTACCAGTAACACGTCAAATAAAAGTTCTTTTATTTTACAAACTTAAATCTAACATTAGAATTCCATTTATGCAAGCGATTACATCAAATTTACCATTAAATCTGTTTTTTAACATTTAAAATTTCATTCGCACTTATTTGCAAAAATAAATCAATGAATTGTATATAATAGAGTAAGAAACTTTTAACAAAGGATAGTTTATATGATTGACTACTCAAACAGCCAAAATTTAATTGAATCAATGGTTACGGAACGCATTGTACCGGGCGTTAACTATGCTTTTATAAAAAATGAACAAGTTTTCACTTCAACTGTCGGCTTTGCAAGTACTTATCCGACGGTTACGCAGCTTAGTCCGTTTGCCATTTATGATCTAGCCAGTCTGACCAAAGTAATTATTACTGAAAATATTTTGCTTAAATTATATCAAGATGGGCAGCTCAATTTTACTGAACCACTGCACGATTTTATTCCTGAATTTAAAGATGAACGTGTCCGCCTTTTTCATCTGCTTACCCACACTAGCGGAATCCGTGGCTGGATTGAAAAGCGCGATCAATTATCTCGCGACGAATTAATCAATGCCATTATTCATTTACCTGTCACAGACGAGTTTGAACATAAAATGCGCTATGCCGATACGAATTTTATCTTGTTGGGGCTGGTTGTTAAAAAAATATTTGGTCAACCAGTTCAAGAAGTTGGTCAAAAATTAATAATTGAGCCCTCAGGTTTGGAAAACACGACATTCAATCCCCCTAAGGACTTATGTGTGCCCACCGCTGTTTACCAAGGAAAAGTTTTGCAGGGTGAGCCGCACGATCCTAAAGCACGCCAGCTTGGCAGTGATTGCGGTTCAGCAGGACTTTTCTCCACAATGAATGACTTGGTTAAATTAAGTAAAGGTTACTTGGGCTTAGATAAACAAATTCTGCCCTTCAGTCAAGAACTTGTCGCAATGTTATTCGATAATAAAAATCCGGCGGGTGTCAAGCCACGCTCATGGGGCTGGGACTTGCGCTTTGACCCTCAGTTGCATTACCCCCTAATTCTGCATACTGGCTTCACTGGTGTTCTTATGCTTCTTGACCGCGTAAAAAAGTCTGGCTTAATTCTTTTAACCAATCGTATTCACCCTACTGGTCATAATCAGGTCTTTCTAACTATGAGAGAAAGAATTATTCAGAGCTTTTTAAAAGAAAACGACGAATAAAAAGCAGCTTCGTTTAATAGAAGCTGCTTTTTTAACACTTTTTACGATTTGGCCAAAAATGATAAACAAGATCAACTACTGCTTGGGCCAGCATACCGCCTGCCATCCAGTACATCGCCATCATCATGCTGCCGGTAAAGGTAAAATAAGCGGTAATAGCGTAAACGACTACCCACAAGATTTTAAGAAACAAATTATCACACATCATTTGTAAAAAAACTCCCTTCAATTCATTTCAAATTATACCTTTTTTTAGGCAAAAAATGGGGCTTTTTTTAGTTATTTAATCACCTAAAAGTAGTTTTGCTAAAATTATTTATTTTAATTGTTATTGTTGCAAAATGTTTACATCCGTAAGCATTAGTAAACTTTTTTTAGAATCATTTTTTTGATGAAAGCATTTTGAACATTTTTGTGAGTTATGTAATTTAATTGCTTTTTCAATTATCAAAAAGGGCTTTAAAATCACAATTCTAAAGTCCTTTTATTTGCTATTCAAAATAATTAAATTTTCGAAGCTGGCTTTGACGCGATTTAAATATTGTTTTAAAAACTTTTCATCAAATTATAATCAAAGCCTACTCATCAATTTCCATTTTGGTCACGTTTTTACCATTCGTAGCAATTACTTTTTGATAAAAGTAGAAACTATCCTTGGGATATCTCTTCATATCAAGCATTGACTGATTGTTCCTGTTAACATAAACCAAGCCGTAACGCTTGTCCATCCCATCGTTAACACTTAACAAATCTAAAAATGACCACGGATTAAAAGAAATGACATTAACTCCGTCTTTAATAGCTTCACGTAGTTCAAAAATGTGCCCGTTGAGATACTTGATCCGTTTTGGGTCATGTACCTGACCGTTTTCAAGTTGGTCCCGTTCAGGCCAACCACATTCGGTAATAATAATCGGAATATGGGGATAACGATCATTGACTTTTTGCAGAGCAAAACGCAAACCGACAGGGTCATAAGAAAAGTCCCATTCGGAGTTCATCAACCGGTCGTCTGTTACTTTTTCAACATTGGAGATGACACCGGCGAGCATTTTGGGGCTTTCTTCATTGCTCAGCTTAAAAACTGACGTTGAATACCAATTTAACCCTAAGAAATTAGCACGTCCGTTTTTTAAAATATCTGCATCCCCTTCATGGTAATCAAGAGTGATTTTGCTATCTTCCAAGTAACGTAAATAATAACTAGGCAGTTCTCCCCTCAGAGCCACATCCATATCAATAAATGAGATTAAGTCTTCCATGTTCTTACTTTTGAGTGCATTTTTAGAAGTATGATCATAAGGAAAATTAGTCATATAGGAGACTGCTGGTCCAATCATAGAGTCAGGAAACAGATCGTGACAAAGCCGGTATACTTTCGCCTGAGCTAAAAACATATTATAGTTTGAATTTTCGCCTTTTTCTCTTAAGAGGCGCAAGTCGTTATCCTTAATCCCATTCATTTCAGGGACATTAGCCAGCAGAGATTGTTCATTAATAGTTAACCAATATTTAACTCTATCTCCAAATTCATTAAAGAGCGTTTTGGCATAGTTATAAAAATCATTAATGACCTTGCGATTAGCCCAACCACCATACTGTTTTACTAAAGAAATGGGGCAATCAAAGTGAAACATTGTTACAATAGGCTCAATTTGATTTTTGATTAGTAAATTGATTAGTTTATTATAAAAAGCAATTCCTTTTTGATTAGGTTCTTTATCATTGCCGTGAGGAAAAATCCGCGACCATGAGATTGAAAAACGATAACTTTTCAATCCTAATTTTGCCATTAAAGCCACATCTTCTTCAACATGATGATAATGATCAACAGAAACTGAAGTATCTAAAAATTTACTGTTTTGAGATCTTAAATCAGCAACCGATTCTCCCTTGCCATCTTCATATGCGGCGCCTTCAACCTGGAAAGCCGAAGTACTAGCTCCCCAGAGAAAATTTTTAGGAAAATCATCTTGAAGATGAAATTGATTGTCCATATTTACTTATTCTCCTCTTCAAATGCCTGCTTATCTGCAACCCTAAAGAATGGCAGATAAATCACAAACATCAGTAAAAAGTTAATTAACCAAACTACTGCCCCTTGCCAACCCATAATCATTGTATCAGCAATTATTTTCGGCATTGTCCATGGCATTCCCATTCCTAAGCTGGGGTTGTAATTAGTAATAAAACCGATCTTTACGGCTAACAAACCGATGCCACCAGAAACAAAGGTTGATAAAACAAAGGGTATAAACATCAGTGGGTTTAAAACAATTGGCATACCAAAGATAATAGGTTCATTTATATTGAATAGATTTGGCAAAGCAGAAACCTTAAAGAATTCCTTGTACCGCTTAGACTTACTTAGTATTAAACCCATTAAAACCAGACCAAGAGTAGCACCTGCTGCGTCATTATTTGAAAATGCAAAAACTACCAGATTACTCAAGTATGGAATAGTCTTCCCAGCTTGAAAAGCGGGTGTACTGCTAACCATCATTGAGATAATTAATGGTATAACCACAGATTCGATAGCAGCTGGATGAATTCCAAATGTAAATAAAACATTGGACAGAGCAAAAATCAGGATTAAAGTTAATGGTGAACCACCGACGTGCATTAACGGCGTGGTTATTAACTTATTAATAAAGTCAAATACGTTATTAAACGGAGAAAAATCAAATATTGCCCTTACGATAAAGACAGCAATAAATATGATTATGCCAATTATCAGTGGCTCAATTGACGAACTGACCATACTGGGAACCGAATCTGGCAGTTTAATAGTCAGTTTCTTATTTTTGCTTAATTTAACGTAAAATACTCCGATTAAAATTGACAAAATAATTGCTACAATTATGCCTTCGCTACCCAAATATGTCATTTGAAAGGCATTAACAGGCTTTTTACCGGGAACAGTTTGTGGCATTAATACGAAAAAGCTGGCCAAACCGAATAAGCCAGCAACAATTCCGTTTTGCTTGCAGCTTTTGGCATAATTATAAGCAATGGTAAAAGCTATAAAAACAGCTAAAATGTTCATCGTACCATTAACAATAGCTGACATTGACGGGGTTATTCCCACCTTAGCAAACCAATCTGCAACAGGTTTGATTGGAAAGCTGGCAAATATTGAGAACACCGAGGCACCAATAGTAACTGGTAATGTCATTACCATACCTGAAGATATACTTTGCAGAACCTTATTTTGTCCTAATTTATTTGAAAACGGGACCAGATATTTTTCCAGCCATTTTTGAAAATTTTTCATTTTCTACGCTCCTATCTTATTAATTCGCTTTCATTTCTTAAAGTATATGTTCATTGAAATAAGCGAACAATATGCAAAAGCTAGACAATCTATGTTGATTTCACAGATTTTAGGAAAATAAGAAATCGAAAAAAGAGGCTATCATCTGGTATTAGAACGGTATTTTGCTGGAGAAATGCCAAAGTAATGTCTAAAAATTTTATAAAAATAGGACGCATTTTCATATCCTACTCTGGCAGCAATCTTTTCGATTGAAGCCTTAGTGTAGGTCAAGTATTTTGCGGCGACATTCACCCTTTGCAACTGAACCAGTTTAATAAATGACAATCCAGTTTCATTTTTTAAATAATCTGATAAATAATTAGGATTAAAGCCAAAATGCTGCGCCATTTGCTCCAATGTGATATCAGAATAATTTTTTTCAATGTAAAGTAACAAGGAAAGCAAATTATTGTTTTTCTTTTTTGAGTCAGTGACTTGAGCTTCACGATAAAAAGTTTTTCTGATGAGTAAGGAAAACATAGTCAACATTTCTAATTTAATGATCTGGTCAGACTGAATTTTGTCATCATAATATTCGTCAATGATATCGTAAATAATAGCAGTAATTTTGGAATCATGGTCAATCTCGAACAGACTATATCGCCCTTCACCATGATCTTCGTCTGACAATAAAGAAAAAAGCAAGTTGGAAATTGAAACGCCCTTACCCTTTGATTGTAAAAAATCAAGTTCATTTAGAGAAAAAGCAGAGGTTCGGAGCTCAATATTTAAAACTACACCATTTTTACCAATTGGTTCTACTTTGTGAGGAGTTTTGATACCGATAAAAATCATATTATCCTGATTAACTTTAATACGCTCATGCTCTGTTACTACGACACAATTACCTACTAAAGGTATATTAATTTCTACATAATCATGAACGTGAAAAGGAATATATGATTGTACAGGCTGAACAGAAATTGTAATAGAACTACTGTTTAAGACGAAGTTATCTGAATATGTATTAAAGAATTCATAAATAGGTTCACTATTAATACGACCAGCAACTTTTAATTTAAAGTCACCTGATTTAAAATCTTGCAACATAGTATTCCAGTCGCGAAAGCCATTATTCTGGCGTAACATTTGAATTATTTTTTCATGCATTTTTGATCCCTTTTAATTAGTGACTTAAATTCTGTGAAATAGACAGTTTTATCATGTAATTTAACAATAGTTTACTTTTTTACATTAAGTTAAAATGAAGAACAAAGCAAGACTTTTCAAAATTTGGGAGGAAAATATGACTGATTTAACTCAAAGTCCGTACAACTTATCAAGCGCAGAAATTGATTTTGTCAAAAATAAAGTAACTAACATGCCACTTTCAGCTAAAATAGGACAACTTTTCTTTGTAATTGGTGAGGATGAAGACAACACTGACTTAACAGAGTTTGTTAAAAAATATCAACCAGGTGGCATCATGTACCGGCCTGATAAAGCCCAAAAATTGCAGCGCGAAATTGCTGTTTCGCAGAAAGCAAGTCAAACGCCCCTGTTCATTGCTGCTAATTTGGAAGCTGGCGGCAATGGTTTATTAACTGAAGGCACATGGTTTGGCAGACCCTTACAGGTTGCCGCTACGGATGACGAACAGAATGCATATAATTTAGGGGATGTATCAGGCTATGAAGCAAAACAAGTTGGCGGCAACATGTCTTTTGCACCAATTGTTGATTTAGACCAAAACTTCCGTAACCCGATCATGAATGTGCGCACATTTGGCAGCAATAAAGAGCGTGTCATCAGAATGTCTGATTCACAAATCAAAGGTCTTAAGGCTAATCATGTTATTCCGGTAGCTAAACACTTCCCTGGAGACGGCGTTGATGAACGCGACCAACACCTCTTGAGCTCAATTAACTCCTTGCCTGCTGACAAATGGATGGAATCTTACGGGCAAATCTATCATCATTTAATTCAAAATGGTCTGCCTGCTGTCATGATTGCCCACATTATGCAACCAGCTTGGGAACGTCGCTTACAACCTGGTATTGAAGATAAGGATTTACGTCCTGCATCTACTTCCAAATTGCTAATTGATGGCCTTTTGCGCACTGTTTTGCATTTTAATGGTCTCACAATAACTGATGCCACACCAATGATCGGATACAATGCAATTTTGCCACGTTCAGAAGCCTTACCTGCAACCATTAATGCGGGTATCGACATGATCTTATTCAACAAGGATATCGATGAAGACTATCAATTTGTGACTGACGCAGTCAAAAGTGGCAAGATTTCAATGACGCGACTCGATGAAGCTGTTACCAGAATAATTGCCACTAAAGTCGCACAAGGCGTGATGGATACAAAAAATAACCTTTGCGAACCTGCATCGCAAGAAATTGATTTAAAATTGGCAGAACATGAAAAATTGGCCGCCAAAGTAGCAAAAGAATCTGTTACTTTAGTTAAAGAGCGCGACAAATTATTGCCTATTACACCAGAAAAATATCCCCGTGTTCGTTTAGTGGTTTTAGGTGATACAGACGATGGTGGTTTTAAAGAAGGCGGTAAGGTAACCGCAAAATTTAAGGAGAAACTGACAGAAAAGGGATTTAAAGTTACAGTTTTTGATCGGAAAAATCTTAATTTTAAAGAGGTTTTCGAAGGTGGAGTGCAATATGAAAAAGATCAGTTTGACCTGGCATTTTATGTGGCTAACGTTGAAACGGCAAGCAATCAGACCACAACCAGACTTGATTGGATTCATCTAATGGCAGCGGACGCTCCGTGGTTCATGAAAAGCATCCCTACAGTTTTTGTTTCTACTTGTAATCCCTATCACCTGTTCGATATTCCAATGGTTTCAACTTACATTAATGCTTATACAGGCAATGATGTCACAATTGATGCTCTTCTAGAAAAAATGATGGGACATGAAAAATTCACCGGACAAAGCCCTGTAGATCCATTCTGTGGCCATTTTGAAACTCATTTATAAAGAGGAAAATCAATGTTAAAAATCAAAGATATTTTAGTCAACCACTATACCGAACCTCTTGGTTATGACTTAGACAATCATTTGAGAATTGAGTTCAGCGCTGAAGCGAGTCAGATTTCAAGCAATATTCAAAAAAGAATAACAATTGATTCAAATAAACCAATTTTTGACAGTCAGTGGCAACAATATGATAACAATTATTTTGACTTTGAATTGGAGCTTAAACCGCGCACGAGATATAAAGTTACTGTTTGGTTAAAAAGCGATGATACTCAAACAAGCGCAAAAAGTTTCTTTGAAACTGGTAAGATGAATGAGACTTTCACAGCCGAATGGATTGGCAACGAAAATAAAGATATTCAAAATACACTTTTAAAGAAGAAATTTACTTTACCTAAAAAAGTTGTTAATGCACGTCTTTATATTAGCGGTTTAGGTGTTTACGAAGCTTATTTGAACAAGCAAAAAATTGGTGATGAGTTTCTCGCACCTGGTGTCACAGCTTATGATAAGCTAATACAGATTCAAACTTATGATGTAACTAAGATGCTGAAGGAAAAGTCACAGCAGGAACTTTTGGTTTCCCTTGGTGATGGTTGGTACAAGGGCAACTTTGGCTTTGATGGCGGTAAAGGTTGCATTTATGGTGACCAGCAAATGGCTATCGCTGAGTTGCATATCGATTATGATGATGGCAGCAGTCAGATAATAAATACCGACGCCTCATGGCAAACTACTGCTGGTAAAATAACCAAATCAGCCATTTATTATGGTGAAGACTTTGACGCTACCAAGAAAATAATTGATTGGCAACCGGCAATTATATTGCATCATTCTAAAGATATATTGCATGACCGTCTAAGCCTGCCATTAAAAGTAAAGGAATATTTACCTGTTAAAGAAATTATTCACACTCCTAAAGGTGAAACTGTTCTTGATTTTGGTCAAAATCATGCTGGTTGGCCCGAATTTTACAATCACAAATCAGCTGGCAAGGAAATCAAGCTGCAAATGGGAGAAATCCTACAAGACGGCAATTTTTACCGGGATAATCTGCGCGAGGCTCGTGCTGCTTTTCATTATATTTCAAACGGTAAACAAAAATGGATCAGACCACATTTTACCTACTACGGTTACCGCTATGTCAAAGTCTCCGGCAATTCCCACCCCTTAAGAAAAGATGATTTCAGGGCAGCGGTAATTTATTCCGATCTTGAAATTACTGGTAGTATAAAAACCACTAATGCCAAAGTTAATCGCCTGCTTCAAAACGTTTTATGGAGTCAAAAAAGCAACTTCTTTGATGTTCCAACAGACTGTCCGCAACGAGATGAGCGTTTAGGCTGGTCTGGGGATGCCGACATTTTTGCCAGCACTGCCATCTTAAACATGAATGCCTATCCTTTTTTTAAAAAATATGCTAAAGATATGAAAATTGAACAGGCTGCGCATAACGGTATGCTAACAATGTACGCGCCAGCTATGGGAAATGACAGTGGTGGTGCAGCAATTTGGGGTGATGCAGCGACTGTTATCCCGTGGACTGCCTATCAAGCAACAGCTGATCCCGCTATTTTAAGGCAAAACTATTCTAGTATGAAAGCCTGGGTAGATTGGATCAGTCAAGCAACCACTACCAAGAACCTTTGGACTGGTTGCTTTCAATTTGGCGATTGGCTGTCTTTAGATGGTGAAAACCCTGCGGTTCCTAGTGGAAAGACCGATGAAGATTATATTGCCTCGGTTTATTACGCTTATTCCAGTTGGATTGTTGCTCAAGCAGCAAAAATTTTGGGTAATACCACTGATGCTCAAAAGTATGAACAACAAGCCCAAACCATTAAAAAAGCTATTAGAGCTGAATTTATTACTAAAAATGGCCGTCTAGCAATTGATACACAAACTGCATATGCCCTAGCCCTTCATTTTAATCTGGTACCAAAAGAACAGAAAAAACGCGTTGTTAAGGATCTCGTTCAGAGGCTAAAAAAGGACAACAATCATTTACAAACTGGCTTTATTGGAACGCCCTTTATTTGTCAGGTTTTATCTGAGAATGGCGAACATAAATTAGCAACAGAAATTTTTCTCAACGAAGATTTTCCAAGCTGGCTCTATGAAGTTAATTTGGGTGCTACTACTATTTGGGAACGCTGGAACTCAGTCTTGCCAGATGGCTCAATGAATCCGGAAGGGATGAACTCCCTTAATCACTATTCAATCGGTGCTATTATGCAGTGGGTTTATCAACAAGTTTTGGGACTAAGAAAACAAACCAATGGCTATCAAAACGTGCTTTTTGCACCCCAATTTGATTACCGGTTGAAAAAGATTTCAGGTCACTACCACAGTTCATACGGTGATCTCAAAATGGCTTACCAACTTGAAGCTGATGCCCAACATACTATTAAGGTCAACCTTAGCATTCCCTTTGGTCAAAAAGTGACTGTAAAATTACCTAGAGTGAAGGATAAAGTAGAAATTAATGGCAAGCGAGCATATTTACCTTTGGAATTGACTAACGGTGATTTTACAATTTCCTATGTGCCTGAAAACAGTTATATTGAATACTACAATATCAACATGCCAGTCAAACTAATAATGGGTGATCCGGAACTGGTTAAACAGCTAAGACCAATCAATACTGTTTTTGACTTTTTGCAAGATCCCGATAATCTCAAAAAATTTGGTGAAAATTCTATGGTAGAATTGAATAGTCTGTTGCCATTTATTAATATTTCAGACGAAGATTTTAACCAAATTAAGAAAATACTTGATACTACGCCAGTAACAAGTGAAAGGAAGTTTTTAAATGAAAGGCGTTCTCTTTGATCTAGATGGAGTCATTGCAGATACATCCGTATACCATTTCCAAGCTTGGAGAAAATTAATCAAAATTCATTTTAATCTTGAATTGCCAGATGAACTTGAAAAACAAACAAAAGGTGTCAGCCGAACAGATTCTTTAAAGGCAATCTTAAAATTTTTAAATATCTCCGTGTCACAAGAAAAATTTAATGAAATGACCACTGAAAAAAACAATATTTTTCGGAATTTACTAGCTAGTTTAACCCCTGCTAATATCTTACCTGGAATTAGTGAATTAATTTCAGCCCTTAAGAAAAATAACGTTAAACTATCTTTGGCTTCTGCTAGTTTAAATGGTCCATTCATTTTGGAAAAATTACAATTGACAGATGCATTTGATGCTATTGCAGATCCCAGTACAGTTGCCGCTGGTAAACCAGCACCAGACATTTTTATTGCCGCCGCTGAAGCAATTAATCTCAAACCACAAGATTGCGTAGGTATTGAAGATTCAATTGCAGGTATCACTGCTATCAACGAGTCAGGTGCTTTATCAGTTGGCGTTGGCTCTAAAACGGATCTAAAAGATGCTAAATTACTTTTTCCTAAGACAGCAGCATTAAATTATGATCAAATCGAAACTGCATGGGAAAAATTTAATTTAAATTAGGAATCAGTTTACAAATAAAAACTCGTGAATAAAACAAAATTATTTTTTCACGAGTTTTTTGATGCTTAAAATAAATTGGTGTAAATAAGGATTGGTTTTTTTATGACAGAATTAAATAATTACAATTATTCACCTAGATAAGCAAAAGCTACCTTTTCATCATAAACATGAAAGACCTTTTCAAAGAGGAAACGGCATACCATTGCTACTAGAACTGGAAATACTATCCAGACAATCAAGGCCATTACAATATTAATACTCGCTTTGCCAGCATCTAAGGATGCAAGAGGCCCTACCAGGCCAACGAGACCGAAACCAGCAGAAGCTGGAGTGCCACTAACGTGAAATAGAGCCACTGGAATAGCGGAAAGCGCTGCTGTAATTAATGTTGGTAAAACAATAACTGGATGCCTGAAAAGATTGGGCATCATCATTTTCATTGCCCCCAATGCAATTGCAATAGTAACCCCTGATTTATTAGTTCGCCAAGAATGGACGACCAATACCAGTGTCGTTGCCGCGACTCCCATTGCTGCTGCACCTGCCGAAAGACCATTTAATTGTATAGCCATTCCAATTGCCACAGTTGATATTGGTGAAATTATCAAAATTGCAAACATACAGGAAATTAAAATACACATTAATATTGGCTGTAAATTAGTAAAGGAATTAATTACTGACCCAAGCCAGGTGGTGATTTTGCTTACATATGGCAAAATCATCATGCCGATCCAACCTGCTCCTCCACCAACAACAATCGGAGCTGCAACAATTTTGACAGAGCCAAAACGTTGACCAACCATTAATAAAAGCCCTACGGCTAAGCCAGCCGTAATCATGGTATTAATAAGATCGCCTGTTCCTGCCGAAACAAAGACACCTTGAGCTTTAGTAGCAGGGTTCACAATTTGTGGTACAAATTTTGTAACACCAGAACCAACATAAGCGGCGGCACCCACAATTGCAACGTCCAGTGGAACCATTTTAAATTGAATGGCAATTAATGCCCCAATTAGCAAAGGTGTAGCACATTGAAAAATCAATAACGCCTGGTTAATAGATGCCGTTACTGAATTTTGACCAAATAGCTTTAAAATTGCACTGACAACCGCATTTGGAATCAAACCCACGATTATTCCCGTTGCAGTTCCTGCTAAAATGTTGTTAAGAAAAGTTTTTACTGTTAGTTTGTTAGTATTGGTTGTATCAGCCATATTTGTACTCCTTTAATATAATAGTGCTTAGGTATACATTGTCAGCAAAATAATTTGTGACAAAATCGAAATATGCTGATTGCTAATTCGCCTCATTGCTTTTTCCTCCTTAAAATTAATTATTAAGTATTTTATCATCTTATTTAAAAAAGTACACAAAAAAGTTAAAAATAATTTAATTTTTGCTTTTAGATATCATTTGAAACACCCATTTATCAACCGCATAAAAAGTCTAATCTCAATATTGTGAGATTAGACTTTTTTAACTATTTAAACTGATTTAATTTGAACTATACCATCAACTACCGCAAATGATAAACCATAACAGGTATTTTTCTGAATCCGACAGCTCAATACAACACCAGCAATTTCTATAACAGCAATAGTATCGTCAATCAATAAAGAAATATCATATTCTTTATTAGGAACCAAATTAACTTGTCTGGACAAACCAATATTTAACATTTGGTACCATCTTAAATTTGGTGTTCTTCTAACACTTAGTTGCTGTTTATTGAGATCAATATTGAATTCATAGCCCTCTTTGGTATCAGAATTTTCAAAGAATATCAAGGAGAAACTTTTGGTGCCAGGTTCATACACAATTTTATTTTTCAGTAAATAATGTTTTTTAGGCTGATTACCTTGAAGTTGAGTTTCTGTCCTTTTATATTTTGATTTTATTTTTTGAGATTCAAAACTATATCTTTCTGAAACAGTTTTAATTAAAGTGTCTGGAATCGACGTTTTTAATGATCCATCATTATTCTGAGTAATTTTCAAAGGTAAAAAGGTACCACCCCATAAATAATTATTTTCGTCCTTTCCAGCTTCTTTAGAAGGTACCCAACCAAAAAGATATCTATTTTTTTCATCACTAGCAGTCCTTGCGGCATAATAAGCCCTGCCATTAAAGGTATCTTGTTTTGGAAATAACCAGGGTCCCGTAATTTTTTTACTCATCACATAATGAGTAGTCTTATTAAGATCGTATTCAGAATAGACCAAGTACCACCAATCTTTTATTTTAAAAATTTGTGGCATTTCAATCATGGTATATAAATTTGGCGTCCAAAAATCTCCTTTAAAAGTCCAGTCCTGACTATTTTTTGATGTGTAATAAACCAATCTTCCTGTTTTTGCTTTTAAATCAGACACTAAACGTGTGCCTAATATTAAAATGTATTCTTGATTATCGGGGTTCCAGACAATACTGGGATCCCGCCAATTATCTGAATCATAACCAGTTTGTGGCGAAAGTTCTTTTGCAAGTCCATCTTTGTACCAATGAATCCCGTCTTTGCTTGAAGCTTTCATTAAAACTTGTGATGAGCAACTTTTATTTACAAAATTACGATTATACCCGGTATAAAAAGCTCTTATATTGTTGTTTTGTTCAAACACACTACCAGCATAAACAAACTCGTCATGATCTTCTTCAGAACCTTTTTTTAAAACTTCACCATATTCTTTATAATGAACAAAATCGCTGGTTGTAACTAGTTCCCATCCAAAAGGTTCACCAAAAGGCACGGGATTTCTAGTATCTTTTTGAAAATACAAATAAAATAAGTTGTCATGCCTGTTATAAAATGGCATACAATCACCAAAAAAGCAGTTTTTAGGTCTATATAAATATTTTTCCATGTCAGTCCTTTCAAAAATTAAAGAATTTTCAAAGCACTTAGTGCAAATGACAAAATAACCATTAACACAATTATTTTGTTTGCACTTACCTTTTTTCTAATCAACCAAAAAGTAATCAAAGTGACCGTTAAAGGTATGATTCCAAGCATAATTTGATCTAAAATTTTTTGAAGATCAAAACTCATGCTACCCATTTTAAATTTTAAAATAGTTTTCAGAGTAACAGTGCTAAAAGTCATTGCGCCAACCATTATCATACCCAAAATGCCGGCAGCTTTAGTAATAATTTTCATATAACCATTTTTATATGCTTTTTGTATAAAATCTCCGCCTAATTCATAACCGTACTTTAAGCCGTAATATCTTGCAATGAAATTTGGAATGTTATAGATAACTAAAAATAAAATAGGTCCAAGAATATTCCCTGCTTTTGCTAAACTAATACCAATTCCAGCAGCGATTACTCTAATTGTTCCCCAAAATAGAGAATCACCAATTCCGGAAAGTGGTCCCATCAGACTTGCCTTCACGGCATTAATTGAACTTGGATCAAAATCGACTATATTTTTGTTTTGTTCTTCCATACTAGAAACAATTCCCATAGGGAAAGGTGCTAAGGCAGGTGTAATATTAAAATATGCTAATCCCCTTTTTAAAGCTGAAACTCTTGCTGACTTGTCTTCTGGCTTAGGATACAGTTTTCTTATAAATGGCAAGATCATGTATAAGGCTCCCACACCAGCACCGTTAATATAATTCCATGTGCCCTGGAGTAGAAAAGAACGCCAAAATATTTTTCTAAAAGTTGTTTTATCCATTATTTCAGTTTTAGTTGTTTTATTAGTCATTGAAAAAATCCTCCTCAAGTGAATTATTTGTGTTATCTTCTGATACTGCTTTTGCCTTCGGAGTTTTCATATTTTTAACTTCCAAAATATTCTTATCTATTGATGCAAGAATAAACGCTAGTATGATTCCTATTAAGGCAACTGCTATGATAGGTAACTTTAAATAGCTTGAAAGTACAAATCCTAGAAGTAAATACAACATATTTCCCTTTTCATAAATCATATTTAACAGTAACGCGATACCTAATGCTGGAAGCATCTGACCCAAAACTGTAAGCCCATTCATAATTACAGGAGGAATTGCTTTTACTAAAGCCGATATTGAACCCGAACCTAAATAAATTCCTAAAAAGCCAATAAGTGCATAAACAAGTGGTCCTCCAAATATGCTTAGGTAATGTAACCTTTCAATTGATTTACTTTTATCCTCCTCAGCATACTTTTCAAAAGTACTGAGTAAAAGACCACGTATAAAAATAACTAGTTGATTGACAAAAACGGCTAAGAGACTAATTGGAACTGCAAGAGATAGTGCAACAGCAACTCCTTGATGATTTAAAATTGCAAAGGCTGTCCCAAATATAGAACCAGTCATAGAATCAGAAGGCATTGCACCACCAATTCCACTGATCCCAAGAAAAATCACTTCTAGTGAGGCTCCCATAATAATTCCCGTTTTTAAATCACCTAAAGCAAGTCCAACAAGCATTGACATAACAAGTGGACGTCTAATCATTGGATCGGACATGCCACAATCAGAAAAATTTCCCACAAACATTATTAACGCTACCCATAAAGCTGGTACTAACATTTTTTTACCTCCTTTTTATAACAAACTTGATAATTGCACATCTGGATCTGTAGGTACTGGTTGAACGTTAATCTTTATATTTGTCTCTAGAAGCTTTTTCAAATCTTTTTCATCATCAGGAGTAATGAAAATATTTTTACTTAACTGCTTTTTGCCCTTCATATCTTCTGATCCGACTCTACCGTAATTACCCAAATTAATCAGTGGAATATTGGAAACTTTTTTGGCAATTTTTAACGCGTCCTTTGGTTTATTGACAACTACCATAATTTTCAATTTATCGGATTTGGGATTATTTAATAATTGAATTGCCTTGTCTAAACTAACAAAAAACGGCTTAATTCCTTCTGGTACAGACATTTTTAATGCCATAATCTGTACTTTATTATCCAAAATTTCATCATTGGCAACAACAATGCGGTTCACGTTCAAATATCGACTCCAAACAACAGCCACTTGCCCATGAATTAATCTATCATCAACTCTTAATAAACTAATCAAAAAAATCATCCTCCTCATTTTCTTCTTCTAATTCAATTCTCTTTATAGTGTTTTTTCCTGCATTAATTGCGTTCTTAAGGCATGAATCAATAGGCTCTTTACTCAAAAGAAGATTCAATACCAACATTGAATTCATTCCTGAAACCAGATAAATATTATTTTGAGTCAAAAAACTCATTAACAATGTATTTACGCTGCCACCAGGAAAATCTGAAACCAACACGATCTCATCTTTTTTGTTACTATCAAATATAATCTCTTCAATTCTTTCTTTTAAAACCGCTGGACTCTCCCCTTCTTTCATGCAAAACGCATACAAGTTATTCTGCTTTCCGCTAATCATTTCCACTGAATTTTTAATTCCTTCTGCCAAACTACCATGACTAGCTAAAACGAATTTTCTCATTCTTTCACCTCCAAGTTGTCACTAATTACTAAGCAAGTATCATGCCAACTTATAATAAACACAGCTATAACCAGGTTTTTTAAAATTAAAACGAAAAAGGAAGAGCATTTTTGAGCACTTCCTTAAGCAGATTTTTTATTCACTGTTTGTTTTAAATAATTCATAAATAAGAGATAATTCATAATCGTTTATTTTTATGTTATACTTTTGTTCAATATTGTGAAAAATCTTATCTGCAACATGGTAAAAATCTTTCTCTTCCTTACTTTTTTCTTGAGTATCTTTGCTTTCTTGGTCACTAGTTTGATCAAGCATTAACCGTTCCAGCATCAAAGCTAGATGCATGCATAAACTCAATTTAAACTTATTCGTCAAGGTTACATGATAATAGTTTTCAAATTTTGCTACAATTTCTTGAATTTCAGGTATAACTACGTCAGGATTAAGAAAGCGTAGTCTTCCTTTAATACCACCAATAGTGAAAAATTTAAGCAGTTCGCTGGTTAATTTATCAACATTTTTTTTAGTTTCTCCCATCTCTTTTAACAATTGCCGTAGTCTTTTATCCCCATCTTCGTCCATTATGTCATATAAGTTAAGTACATCTAATTCTTTTTGATGATCAACGTTATTTGTAGTCAATATAAAATTAGTATTCTTAAAATATGACAAATCATGTCTTTGAAGTGTTGACTTTAGCTCATGATAATCCATAGTAATAATTTCAACGTCTGTCTGCAAAACTTTTTGCAAAATCCTTTTTATTTCCTCAGCAAGTCCTTCACCAGACATACAAGAAACAATAATATTTGCTTTTTGTGAAATTCCTTCAAAATATTTCACACTCATTGTGCTCGGATAACTTTCAGCTTTTTCTGCGATTTTTTTGAAACTTTTATTTTGCTGGATTTGCAAACCTAAATCAAGAGCAATTTCCGTAGTTAAATTATTGATTACCAGTAAATCATTATTTAATAACACCTTTACTTCTTTATATAAATTACTTAAGGATCCCATATCAAACAATAAAATTGTCCCATCATATTTTCGTCCTTGTTTTCTAATGTAAAGCTCAATTTTTTGGGCAATTTCGTGATTAGAAACATTAAGTGGCATATCAAATGCTTCAAATATATAGTTGCCACACAATTCATTTACGATTGCACATATGTCAGAGGCAACATTGCCACCATGGCAAACCATAATTGCCAAAAGGTTTTGAGATTCAATTTTCCCAGCAATTTCGTCAAAAACCGCATATAAAAAAATGGGTATAAACCAGTCATTATTGATATCTACTTTGAAACAGCTTCTGATTTGTTTACACAAATAAACCGTTCGTGGATAATGTTTACTTACTAAAGTTAATAAATTAGATATATCAGGCAGATCAAGACATTCCTGGATTACAGATAAAACTTTAGCCGCTTCACATAATTTTTGGCTATTAAGGTATTTGAGTATTCCATATTTTTTGCCAATTTTTTCAGTAGCAGTAGCTAACTGCTGCATGAGAAGCTTTTCGAAATTTTGGTCATATATCAATAAGACGGAATTCCTTTTAATGTCATGTACAAACTGGTTTAAAACAAGATTTTGCTCAGAAATTTCTCGATTTTTATTTTCATTGTCATACAAAGTGCTTAACAATGTGCTTAAATATTTTTTTGAGTTTTCCTTTGCTAAATTTACTAATAAGTCTTGAGAATTTGGCTTAAAAACAAGCCAATCAACATTAGGTCCACTTATATTTTTATTATTAGGAATCTCAATAGCCTTCTTATCAGAAGAATTAAAATTTTCAGCACATAACAATTTAATTTTGTTTGCTAATGAACCTATGTTGCCCTCCTGCTTTTGATTAACTAAAACTTGGATAGTATTAAACGAAATTTTTATTGTCCGATTTATTCTATTTGCTTCATGTTTCAAAAAGAATTCAATTAGCTGATATTTTTCAACAAGCGGTCTTTCAGAAAATCTAGGTAAAGCAATTTTTAGGGGAACTCTTCTTAAAAATGTATTCAACAGTTTATCTTCTATTTTTTCCGTTGTTGCAAAAATAAAACGAACATTAACTTGCTTAAAATGTTTATTTTCGCCTAACGGATAAAACTTACCAGAATCTAGTAAAACAAATAACTTTTCCTGACTTTCCCGAGGCAACCGATGTACCTCATCTAAAAACAAATAGCCATTATCTGCTTGATCAACCAATCCGGTTTTATCAGTGTCCGCTCCTGTAAAAGCGCCTTTCTTATAGCCAAAAAGGACAGATGATAAAAGTTCTGGATTATTAGCATAATCCGCACAATTCAAAACAACAAAATGTGCACCTTTGTTAATAACTCCTTCTTGTTGCGCATATTTAAAAATTAATGATGCTAAATAGCTTTTTCCAGAACCAGATGGTCCAGTGATAATTAAAGGAAAACCACTAGGAGGATAGTTAACAGAAGCTTTACATTGACTAACAATGTTCTTCAAGCTACCATTTGCTCCAATCAATTGCTCAAAAGCGTCTTGACTATTAGATATCAGTTGCCAATAAACAGGTTTGGTACCCTTTTTAAGCAGTAGTCCTTCATGATATAATTGTGCCAAATATGAACTAGTTACACCTCGAGAAAGGTTCATTGCTTTTGCAACTTCTTTTGTGGTTACCGCAGATTTATCATCTAATAGTTGTCTCAACTTTTCAAATACGCGATACTTTGCTTTTTTCAAAAAATCATTTCTTTCTTGTGTAAGCCATTACTTTATCTGTATTTAAACACTTTTTCGCCTTTTGACCAATAAAATTTAATAAAGAAAAAATGCGGTAGAGCTTGAAATTACAGATTCTCAGGCTTTTCCGCACTTATCTTATTTTTTCTATAACATTTCTACCAGGTTAATGATAAATTCACCATAATTTTGAGAATTTATCAGTTTAATCACATTATCAATATTAGTAATAATATCAGACAGTTCATCAAATACGCTACGAAATAATTGCTTATTATTGGGATCAATTGCTAAAGCTATTACTAAATAAACCTTATTATTATCACTCCATTCAATTCCTTTGGGATTAATAACGACAAAACCACGACTTTTTCTGGCAGTCATATTCAATGAATGTGGTATTGCTACTTTGTCAAAAGCTGTAGACGACAAGTTTTCACGTTGTTTAAGCAACTTTTTAAAGTCTTTTTCAACTACCCCTTGTTCAAAGAATTTCTCATTTACAATTTCAAAAACTTGATCTATATTTGTTACTTTTTTGCTTTTAATAAAGTTATCACTACTAAAAAATTTTAGCAGTTCCTCTTGAAAATGATCCCTCTTGATTTGGCGTCTTCTTGATGTGATTGCAACTTGCAGAGTTTGGATATCATTAGATAATAAAAACTGTGAAATATTGACTGTACTAATTTTAGAATCAATATAATTTGAACCAACAGAAATCAATAAATCTATCGCATTAGGAGTACTTCTAATATTTGCGGGATCGTGAATTATTTTCTTAATATCAATCTCAGCCGAGAACTTTTTCTGTAATCTTTTTAATAATACAAGAGAATTGTCATAATATTCAGGTATTATTATCACAACTGAAATTTTTTGCTTATCGGTTATTTGTTCAGCCATTGCATTGCCAATGTGCATAGCTATATAGCCAATTTCACTATCGGTAATCGTGATTTTAGCTTTTTCAGATATTCTATTGGCCATAATAACTGCACACTCATAAATCGTTGGTGAAGAATATTTTATATTAGTGGCAAGAGGATTGTGTTCAATATTTTGTGTTCTTGAACGCATAATTAATCTGTCTAAATGAAGAGCAAACCTCTTTTTAAAGGAATATGTATCAAGATTAATTTCGTAATTTTGCCAAACATAAGAAATTAAATCAGTAACTAATTTTTGTGTTTCTTCTGAAACTATATTTTTAGTTGTTTTTTCATTACCTAAATCAGTTTCAATTACAAGAGCAAGTTCTTGGCAATCAGCATTTGTCAACACCAACTGTAAATCACCAACAATGCTGTTAACCAAATCCATACCAAACCCCTGCTTTTTCACTGAACTTGAAGAATTATTATTTTTTATTCTATGACCATTACTGCAACGATCAATTGCAATAGCAAAATGAAGTATCAAATTATTTAATTCAAACGTGTTTAAATAAATGTTTTGCTTATGAAAAATTTTCAATATAGATTTTTCTAATTGATGAATATTTATTTGAGGAAAATTCTCTTGAATAATATTTCTATTCATAAATACTCCAGAAGTTTCCTCATAAATGAGCGAGCTAAGCAAACTTCTTTTTTGTCGTTCATTCCCCTCTAAACTCCAAAAATCACCTTTTCTAATTAGTTTAATTCCAAAACTTTTTACCTCACGATCAGCTTGTTTTAAATTCTGTAAAATTGTTGATTCACTGACAAAAAGATTATTTGCTAAATCATACACATTTATTGACGAAGAACTATTAACTAGCACGTTTATAATATAATTTACCCTTTCTTCATTATTATCGGGTAGTTTATGAACTTTAAATTTAGTATAATCTTGTTTTTTATCTAAACTAGATTGTTCAAGGCGGTAACCTTTAACACTTGATGATATCAAAATTCCTTGATCTCTAAACTGTTGAACATAGTTTTTGATAGTTCTTTTTGATAGTTCTAACTGAATGGCTAATTCTTGAGAAGTATGCCATCCGGGAAAGTTTTGTAAATATGACAATAATTTATTTTTCTTAGACATGTCGTATTTGCTTTTTCATTTTTATATTTCCTTACCATTTGAGGCAATAACTTGTTTATACCAAAAATAACTATCTTTTAAGTAACGTTTTTTACTTCCCTGACCATTATCATCAATATCTACATAAACAAAGCCATAACGTTTTGACATTTGTTGAGAAGAACACGAAACGATATCAATCGGTCCCCAAGCGCAATAAGCTATTACTTCTGCCCCATCATGTATTGCCCTTCCTACTTGTTCAATATGCATACTCAGATATTCTGAACGATAAGGGTCATGTACTTTTTTGTCATTTTCCAATTTGTCATAAGCACCTAAGCCATTTTCAGCAATAATAATTGGTTTTTGATAGCGATCATAATATTGAGATAAAGTATTATATAGTCCTTGAGGATCAATAGCCCAGCCCCAACTACTTTGTTTCAAATTCGGATTTTGTAAATTATCTGCTGGTTGCATTTTATTTTTTGTTGAGTCAACCATACGAGAATAGTAATAAGAAATAGCCAAAAAATCCATATGATTTTCGTTAATTAACTTCAATTCATTTTGAGTAATATCAAGTTCAATATTCTTATCATTAAAATAATTTAGGGCGAATTGGGGATATTTTCCTCTAAATTGAACATCTGTCACAAAATATTGCATACGATTTTGCTGCATCGCAAGGATAACATCGTCCGGCTTACTACTTGCAGGATAAACAGTACCATCAGCAACCATTGTTCCTATGTGTATATTAGGATTGTTCAAAGAACGTGCATAATTTTTTATTTCGGCTGCTGCCACAATTTGATTATGCATTGCTTGATAAAGAGCTTGTTCTTGATTCGCATATTGGTCACTGGCTACACCAACCGAAAGCCAAGGCTCTAATTGAACCATATTAATTTGATTAACTACAATCCAATATTTTACACGATCACCGAACCAATCCAATAGTACCTTGCCAAATTTTACAAAAAACGGAATAACCTCCTTATTTGGCCAGCCTCCATACTTAAGTGTAATATTTACAGGAGTTTCATAATGGTTCATTGTGATAATTGGTTCGATTCCTAATTGCACCATACAATCAATCATGTCTGAGTAATGCCTTAGTGCCTTTTCATTAGGTTTTTCATCGTCTCCATTAGGAAAAATTCTTGACCAATCTAGAGAAGTTCTAAAAGTTGAAAAACCTGCATCAGCTAAAAGCTGTAAATCTTCTTTATAAGTATGATAAAAATCAATGCCAAAGCGTTTAGGAAAATAATTTTTATTATCTTGACTATATTTTTTAACGTCCTTAAGTGTCATCCCTTTTGACTCTATACTCTGTAACTCGTCGTTAGTTAAACCTTGAAGATATGGCTGTATGTCTGAGGAATTTAATCCTTTACCATCTTCTTTAAACGCACCATCTGCTTGACTCGCAGCTTGAGCACCTCCCCACAAGAAGTTATTGGGGAAGAATGGAAAATTATTTTTTCTCACTTTGAACACCTCCACATTTACAATTGCGCTTTTCAAATAAATTTATTAAATGCTTTACCAAATTATATTCACTATTAATTGTCATCAATGTATCTTGAGCATGGGTAAATAATACAGAATATTCTATAGGTTTACCTTCAGCTTCTTCCTGAATTTTCTTGGTTTGCAGACGATGAGCTATTATTAATTTTTCATTTGCTTTCTTCATATTTATTTTTGCATTGTTATAATTATAATCTGCGACATCATCAAGGGCTTTACTAATGAAATCACGGGCATCGCCAGCGTTTAGAATAATGTTCATTGTGTTTTTGATATTTTCTTCACTAAACTGTTTACTATCTTCCACCTCTATGCCTCACTTCCAGTTTCTTGTTTAACCAAATTCCTGTCATAAACTTTGAAAAATGGATAATAAATTAAACCGCCAACGACAAAGAGAAGTAATAATAAAATTATTGAACTGATTGCGGGACTGACGATCCAAGTGACAAAAGGAAATGGGATATACCACATCTGCATTAATGAGTGAGGTATTGGAGAAAGACCTGCTTTAAACCATAAAGCAGTTATTAAAGGTAGAACAATGCCATTTATCCATAACGGAATCATTAAATAAGGGTTCCAAACTATTGTGCCGAATACAACTGGTTCATTGATGTTAAAAATAGTTGGTAAAACGCTAGCTTTGCCAAGAGCTTTTAGACGATTTGATTTCGCTAAAAATAGCATCATTAGTACTAGTGGCATAGTACAACCAACCCCTCCAATCCAAGGAAAACTATAAATAAGTTCACTGGTAAAGATATGTGTAACTGCATGTCCAGAACTAAATGCTTTAGCATTAGCGGCTATACCAGCAAACATTACAGGCTGATCAATTGCTGCTAACACCCATCCAGATATACCCATTGAATAGATAAAGCATTCGAAAAAAAGAAATATGGAAAAACCCCACCAGGTATCAAGTGAAGTAGTTAAAGGCGCAAAAATATTCACTATCAATTGATAAAAATTAAAATGTAATATGTTTGTTAGTAGCCATCCTGTCGCAATCACGACCGTGACTGGCAACATAGAATCAAACCATGCAGTCACAAAGTCTGGCATCGACGTATCTTCACTAAAGAAACTAAATTTACCAAACAATTCCATAATTAAAGAAACGTAAATTCCTTCAATTAAAGCTACAAACATGCCTCCTGCACCTAGTTCTGAAAATTGATATGAGATTATATTACCTGTCTTATCCCAAGACGGATTGGCCAACATCAGAAAAAGTGCAACTGAGGATAGACCGGCTATAATTCTTTGCTTATTAATCTTTTTAAATTCCATAAAATTAAACGGTACTAAAAAAGCAACAAAGACTGAGGTTAAGCCAAAAGTAAAACTACTGATTGGTGACAAGTCTGGCCACCATTTCCAAAAATTAGTTGGAATATTTAATAGAGTTATCAATGAACCTACAAAAATAAATGGCAGCACTTCCAATATTGAATTTTTAATTGTAACAATCCACTGATTATTTGCAATTTTTTGCGCTCTAGGAGCGAACTTATTATTTAAAAAATTCATGAAGCTATTCATTTTTAAAACTCCTTTCTCATCCTACTGTTCTAGTTCTTTTTCCAAATGCTCTATTGCACCCTTGCCATCAAGGATTGAATAGTAATCTGGTTTCATCAAAATAACTTTTACATTTTCAGGTACTCTACTTTTTATTGCATCAAATTCAGCTTTTAAGTGAGGTCCTACCATTAATGCATCAATATCGTTAGCATAATCAGATAATTCTGCTTCACTTCTAGCTTGAATCTTAAAATCCAAACCTGCTTTTTTTGCGGCTTTACGCATATTTGCGGCCATAAAGCCAGAAGATGCCCCCGAGCCACAAATTAATAAAACTTTCTTACTCATAACGTTTTCCTTTCTAAAATAGATTTTCTACAGCTTTATCATGACAAATTTTTGGAATTACTTAAATTAAAGATTTGCACTAAAGAGGTGAAAAAAAGAGTCTGGGAAAATAGTGCTCTTTGAAGTTAAATTAAAAAATTTCACAATTTAAAAAGGCTGACAAATCAACGTTTTATTGACGTGATTTGTCAGCCTTTTTAGTTAGGTTAGAGTTTTTTCCCAGACTCTTTTGATATTTATTTTTGATTTTATTTCAATTTCTTCTCAAGTCTGAATAAGTTTAAATAACTAAGCAAAATTATCACACTGACAAATGTCAAAAATAAAAATGCTTCCTGACTGCCTTGTGCCGTGAGTGCTGCATAATTACCAGGTCTTTTTTGCCAAGATGAAATAATAGCGGCCATTACGGTTGTTCCCATTGATCCAGCATATTGCTGGCCAGTTTGAAAGACTGCAGTCGCATCAGTATGCAATTCTTCTGGTTGTAATTTCGATGCTTCAGCCATAGTGTTGTTAAACGCCATCTGGCGACCAATAATCATAATGCCATAAAAAACACCGACCATGAATGTACTGATTTTCAAACTAAACAAAGAAAAAAGCAAACAGGCCGTTAAGCAGAATACTGTTCCCGTAAGCAGTGGCAATGGCGCACCCTTTTTATCATAAATATGACCAAACCAGGGGTTTAAAATACCACTGATAATACAACCGGGAAGCAAAACTAATCCTCCGATTAAAGAACTGGCATGATTAACAATTTGCACATAATTAGGCACAGCAAAACTTGTACCAATATTAATAAACTGCAATAATAAATAAGATATCATAGCAAAAATGAAGGGCTTATTTTTAAAAATATTCAAGTTTATTAGTTTCTTTTTGCTCGTGCGTGACAGTTTAATGAACGTGTATACCAAGATTGCCACGATAATCATGCTGAGCCAAAAACCAATATCAGTAAAACCATTACTAATTCTATTGAAACCCAGGTTAAAAATTACCATCGCACTAGCTATAACTATGTAACTTAACCAGTCAAAACTCGGATGCTTTTTCTCATGATATTGTTCAATTACGAATAAACCCAAAATCATTATAAATACAGCAATTACCACTACAATTTCAAAAATTAAGGGCCAGCCAAAATAGTAAACAACTGTGCCACCAAATGTGGGGCCTAGAGACGGTGCAAGAATAATGACTAAACCAGTCAAACCCATATAAAAGCCCCATTTTTCTTGCGGCATTAGTTCTACAACCATATTAAACATTAATGGTATTGACAATCCTGCTCCAACTGAAGAAATCAACCGACCTGCGAGTAAGACCCAGAAATTAGAGGCAAAAGCAGCCACAATTGAACCGGCAATAAATGCAATTGCAGCAGTTAAAAACAGTTGTCTTGCTGAAAAGCGCTCATTTAAATATGAGCTTGCAACCATAATCACAGAAATTGTTAGTAAATACCCTGTTGTCGTCCACTGAACTAATCCTAAACCAATATGAAATTGTTTCATCAATGTGGGAAAAGTAACGTTTAAACTCGTTTCTGTCAAAATCGAAACAAAAGCCATTAAAGCACAACTGATAATTGCCAAAACCCGCTTTGGTGTTTCTTTCTTTTCTGCCATAAAATTAAATCTCCTTAATAAAAAAAGGCTAAAAGCCAAAAACTTTTACCCTTTCCATAATGGTTAATATGAATAAATACAATGTACAGGATGATATGTCTTTTTCTTATATAAACATAACTCATGTAAAGTAAGCATATATTTATCTTAATCTTATTTTAAAATAATTTCAATAATAAAAATTATTTTTCCTGCTTAAATCTATTTGCTAAGTCATCGTGTAAATCTTCATAACCTGGTTTATTAAGCAAACCAAACATGTTTCGTTTATATTCTTCAACACCAGGTTGATTGAACGGATTAATGCCATTAACATAACCAGAAACAGCAATTGCCAGTTCAAAGAAGTAAATTAGGTAGCCCAAAGTGTGTTCTGTTTGATCAGGAATATTAACTGTCATAACAGGGACACCACCATCAGTATGGGCCAGAACAACTCCTTCATAGGCACGTTCATTTACAAAGTTTAAGCTTTTACCAGATAAGAAATTTAACTGGTCTAAATTACGATCGTCAGAAGGGATTTTGACATCATTTGTTGGATTTTCAACTCTAATAACTGTTTCAAAAAGATTTCTTCTGCCTTCTTGAATATATTGACCCAATGAGTGCAAATCAGTCGTAAAGTTGGCACTGGCCGGCCAAATGCCTTTATTATCCTTTCCTTCTGATTCTCCCATTAATTGTTTGCACCATTCACTGAACATTCTTAAAGTTGGTTCATAGTTTTCAACAATTTCAGTAGTATAGCCTTTGCGATAAAGAATATTACGCAGAGCAGCATATTGATAAGGAGTCGCGTTACTTAAATCAGTATCGGTATACTCTGCTCTGGCATCAGCAGCGCCTTTCATTAATTGGTCAATATCAGCACCAGAAACTGCAATCGGCAACAAACCAACAGCTGATAGTACGCTGTAGCGTCCACCAATGTCATCCGGCACAACAAATTCCTCATAACCTTCAGCATCTGCTTCAGTTTTTAAAGCACCTTTAGCACGATCTGTTGTAGCAAAGATTCTATTCTTAGCCTCATCTGCGCCATACTTTTCAATTAATTTATCTTTAAAAATGCGAAAAGCAACAGCTGGTTCAGTAGTAGTACCAGATTTAGAAATGACATTAACACTAAAGTCCTTGTCACCAAGCCATTCAATCAGATCATGTAAATACGAGCCTGATAAGGAGTTGCCGCAAAATACAACAGTAGGATATTTTTCTTTACCCTTGCCATAAAATGCACCATTTAAAAACTCAATAGCTGCCTGAGCGCCTAAATATGAACCACCAATACCGATACAAACTAAAACTTCAGAGTCACTTTGAATCTTTTGGGCTGCTTTTTTGATTCTGGCAAATTCCTCTTTGTCATAATTAACTGGCAAATCGACCCAACCCAGAAAATCATTGCCAGCACCTGAACCATCTCTAAGTTCTTTATCGGCAACGTTAACTAAAGCTTGCATCTCGCCTAGTTCGTTATCGTGAACAAATGGTGTCAGTTTTGTACTATCAAATTTAATTAAACTCATAAACACGCTCTCCTTACTGAATTAAATATGTATTTCACAAGAACATTTTAGCAATCTTATTTTACAAATACCAGTGCTTTTAGTTAGTTTTACGCGTCTTTCTCCTGATTATCATTACAAGCCAATAGCAGAAATAACCAATTACCGTTCCACAACTGTTAAAGAACACATCGTCAATATCAGTCACGCCGGTTTCCAGTAAAAACTGCATTCCTTCAATAAATACCGAAAAAATGACACCGGCCAAAACAACACGCCAGAAGGTTTGTTTTTTTGAAAAAACAAAGGGTGACAAAAATCCAAATGGGATAAAGCACAGGATATTACCTAAAGAATTATATACAAAGTCCAGCCTGCTGGGGGCATGATACATTTTCCAAGTTTCCCTTAAGAAGACGAAATTTATTTCGTTTAAAGGTCTGTGCAGATTAAGTGTTAGATTCCAGGGAAAATAAGTATTACGAAAAGTAGTTAACATCAGCACTAAAATTAAATAAAAAGCAAATAACCATACTGACGCCTCAGACTTAATTGTACGCCGACTCCTAATAGTCATTAGCCAGATTAAGCGTATTACCATAAAAAACAGAAAATAAAAGATAGTTTTATCCAGTGCCAGTACAATCAACTTAATCAAAGCAAAATGATTTATTTTAGTAGCGTAAAGTTGCGAAAGCAGGTTATATAGTGGTCCTAAAAATATCATTCTGATTCAATTCCTAAAATATAGTTCATTTAAATTATACTCAAGTTTCTGCGATTAATTATTAAAAAAGGTCTAACAAAACGGAAAAGATTGTTTAAAAGGACAGAAACTTTTAAAATAGTCTGATAAGGGAGAGTTCATTTTGAATAAAAAAAATCTGACTAACTTCATTCAGACTCGGATAGGCTTTTTCTGCCTTCTGGTTGTGTTATTTGCGCTCAAGTACATTTTTGCAGCCTACCATGATTTCAATTTGGGTATTTCAGATCCTTATCAACATATTATCATGTGGTTAAGTCCTGTTGGTAGTGCAATTTTACTAATGAGCGTTGGATTATATTTTTCTAAGCCAGTCATTTCATATTGTGCAATGGTCCTGCTTGATGTAGCAAATTCGGGACTGTTATTTGCGAATGTTCTTTATTATCGTCAATTTTCCGATTTTATTACCGTAAAGACTATTACAAATGCTGGTAAGGTTGCCCCTGGTCTGGGAAAAAGTGCAGTTGCACTGCTTCAACCTTCTGACTTATTATTGTGGCTTGACCTTTTCATAATAATCATATTACTAATTGCTCACAAAATCAGAATTGATCAAAAATCCTTTGGCCTTCTTACACCTTTTGCTGTTACTTCAGTTGGTGCATTAATTTTAGTGCTAAATGTCTTTTTGGCCGAGTCTTCCAGACCACGCTTGTTAGGTACCACATTCGATCGATCATACATTGTTAAATATCTTGGTATTGATACCTATACAGTTTATGACGCCGTTAAAAATGAACAAACCGAGCAGGTAAATAAAAACGCCAATACAGCTGACTTAAATAAAATTTTGGCTTACACCAAAAAAAATAAATTACCCGTAAATACTGAATATTTTGGTAAAGAAAAAGGCAAAAATGTAATAATAATTCATTTGGAAAGTTTTCAGCAGTTTCTAATTGATTTAAAAATCAACGGTAAGGAAGTTACGCCCTATCTCAATTCACTTTATCACAACAAACATACATTAAGTTTTGCCAATTTTTACCACCAAGTTGGCATTGGCCGAACTAGTGATGCAGAAAACATGCTGGAAACCAGTACCTATGGTATTTCCGACGGCTCTTTATTCACTGCAATGGGCAGTTCGAATACTTTTCAGGCTGCACCGCAAATTTTGCGTCAACACGGCAACTACACTTCTGCCGTATTTCATGGTAATGTTGGTACATTTTGGAACCGTGATGATGTTTATAAAAACATGGGTTATGACTATTTCTTTGATCAAAATTACTTTAGTCACGATAAAAATGATCATATTGGCTATGGCATCAAAGATAAAATTATGTTTGCTGAAAGCATCAAATATTTAGAAAGGATGCAGCAGCCTTTTTATACTAAATTTATTACCGTTACAAATCATACTCCCTTTGACATGGACGAAGAGGATCTGGATCCGAGTTTTAAAACCAGTGATACGTCAGACAAATCAATTAACAATTATTTTGAAACTGCTCATTATCTGGATCAATCTATCCGTGAATTTTTCAATTACTTGAAGAAATCAGGTTTGATTAAAAATACTATGGTTGTGATCTATGGAGACCATTACGGATTAACTAATTCTGAAAACGAAACTTTGGCACCAATTGTGGGTGAAAGTTCTGATACATGGAATAGCTATAATAATGTTCAAATGCAACGTGTACCTTTTATGATACATGCTCAAAATTTAAAGGGAAAAATCAAGCAAGAAGTCGCAGGCGAAATAGATGTATTGCCGACCTTGATCCATCTTCTGGGAATTTCAAATCGCAATTATATTCAATTTGGCAGTGATCTGCTAGCGCCAAAATATCGCCCCTGGCTTACTTTTAGGAATGGCACCATTGTTAGTCAAAAATACGTTATTATTGGTGGTAAAGGCCTAAAAGGCGTTGTTTACGACCGCAAAAGTGGCAAGCAGATTATTAATTTTACCGAGCAGGAAAAATATGAAATCACAAAATTGGCAAAAGAAGGCAAAAAGTCCCTTAAATACTCCGACTTACTAAATAATCATAATTTATTGCGTTTTTACACTCCTAGCGGATTTAAACCCGTTGACCCCACACAATTTGACTATTTAACCAATTACAGACAGATGGAAGACCTCCGGCAGCAATTGAAAAATAAATCCACTGCTCTTATAAGCAAACAGCGCAAATCTACTACTAAGTTATACAAAACGGACGCTACAGAGCTTAAGGGTCGTGAAGAAGAAATCACAAAAATTCCTGAATCTGTTTCCGGCAATCATTTAATTGAAAAGCAGACTAAGCCTAGTAAAAATCACAAAAAGTCATATAATTAAGAAATAAACATAATTTTTTAATTTTGGAGGATAAAATGAAAATTTTCATAATTGTTGTGCTGTTTTTGTTTTTATTACTCTCGTGCTGCCGGGTCGTCCCGCAAAACAATGAAGGTTTAATAGAAACATTAGGAAAATATTCCAGAACCGTAAAAGCAGGTTTAGTGCTAATCATTCCGGTAATACAGAGGTTGCGCAAAGTTTCCCTGGCAATGTTTCCGGCAGAAATTTCGAAATATTCGATTATTACCAAAGACAACGCAGAAATTACTACCAGTTTAACCCTAAATTACCTAGTAACTGATTCCTATAAATATTTTTACAATAATACTGACTCGGTAAAATCAATGGTTGAACTAATTCGTGGTCATTTGAGAGACATTATCGGGCGGATGGATCTAAATGATGCTTTGGGGTCAACAAGTAGTATAAATAGTCAGCTCTCCGATGCTATCGGTGATTTAACGGATATTTATGGCATTCGTGTAGTTAGGGTCAACATTGATGAGCTTTTACCTAGTACTGAAATTCAAAAAGCCATGGACAAACAGTTAACTGCCGATCGTGAAAAAATAGCTGCTATTGAAAAAGCTGAAGGCGAAGCTAAAAATATTGAACTAACCACAAAGGCTAAAAATGATGCTTTAATTGCAACGGCTAAGGCTAAGGCCGAAGCTGTCAAAACAGAAGCAGATGCTGAAGCATATCGAATAAATCAATTACAAGCCAGCCTGGCTAAAGCAAGTGACGGTTACTTTAAAAATCAGAGTTTGGACAGTTTTAATAATTTAGCTAAAGGACCTAACAATCTAATTGTAGTCAATAAAGACGACCTTACCAATTTAGGAAGCATTCCAGCGACTGCAAAGATCTGGCATGAAGCAACAAAAGAAAACGAATAAATTCTGCACAACAAAAAATTATTTCCGCATTTGGAAATGATTTTTTAGTTTTCGAGGTATTGCTCATAGCCGCGATCAAATAAAATAATTGTAAATTCAGCCCCATGATTTATTTCTGACTGCACGCTTATTTTGCCTCCATGTTGTTTGATCAAAGAAGAAACGATTGCCAATCCTAAGCCATACTCTCCTTTACCAGAGCTGCTACGAGAAGTATCAGCTTTAAAATATCTTTCAAATACATATTTAATTTGTTGTTGATTCATCCCAATACCATTATCTTCAACAATAATAGTTGTTGCATGAGCAACGCGATAGCCACTTATTTGAATTTCGCCATCGGAAGTAAACTGAATTGCATTTTGAACCAAATTAACCATTATCTGAGTAAAACGATCTTTATCAGCATAAATTGGCAGATCCCTGGGTGCATTTATAGTAAGTGTATCACTGACCTTGGCAGCATTTTGTTTAAGCTGCATTGTTACATCATCTAGCGTTTTTCTAGCATTAAAGGTGGTCTTAACTAAGTTTATTTGATTATTACGAATTTTTTCATAATCCAAATTTTCGTTAACTAATCGAATCAGACGCTTAGTTTCCCTATTCATCAAGGCAATAGATTTGGGCTTAGCTTTATCGGGAATAGCATCATATTGTAAACCTTCTAGAATACCATTAATAGTAGTCAAAGGCGTACGCATTTCATGAGCCGCATCAGCCATAAATTGATCACGCCTTTTTTCCTGCTCCTTAACTTCTTGGTTTGATTTTTTTAAAACGCGAACCATCTGATTGAAGTTGTCAGCCAGCTGAGTTATCTCATCATTTCCACTATAATTTGTTTGGACGTCAAAATCACCAGCAGCAACTTTTTTAGTAGCACTTGACAGCTTTTTTATTCTGTCCGTTGCATAAAAAGAAAGAATCAAACTAAGCATCAAGCCCACAATAATTGCTGAAACAAGAGCACTAAACAAATTTTGCTTAGCTATTGTCACCGGTCTTTCCACTTTGGCAACTCGGACGCCTAACCAAATCGCTCCAATAAATTTACCTTTGTCTTTCCATGGTAAAAGAACGCCAGTACAAGCAGCTTTTTTATGCCCTAAGCTGGAAAGAGCCTCATTATTATTTTTGATGTGAAGCTTCTTTCCCTGTCTTAATTGCATAACGCGCTTTGAAGTTAAGCTTATGTCTTCATTTTTCTCAGGATAGATTTGGGTTCCATGCTTATCAAAAACACTAAGATAAACCCTATCACTATGGAGAACGAATTCTAATTTATGCAAAAATTTGGGGTTCAACATGGCCGAGCCATTTTTTTCATCGCTTACGGCTAAAGTACCTAAAGCTGAGGCAAAATCCTCCATTCTCTGATAATTATATTCATATGATTGTTTAGTTGCGTTATTTATTTCAGAAAAACCGATTATTGATACCGTAGTAAGAATGATTAGTAAAAAGCTAAGCATATGCTGATAAATTAACTTCATGTGAAAACCTACGAATCATCAAATTTATAGCCAACGCCCCAAACGGTTTGGATGACATTTGCACCTACTTTTTCCAATTTTTGGCGCAATTTTTTAATATGTGCATCCACGGTGCGATCTTCACCATAATAATCATAACCCCAGACAGACTCTAACAATTGTTCACGAGAAAATACTTGTTTGGGCTTCTGTGCCATGGTATAGAGTAAATCAAACTCTTTAGGTGTAATATTTTCAACATATTGACCATCATAAAGCACCTCACGCCGACTTTTAGAAATTTTTATGTGATCAGTTTCGACATCAAATTTTTCAGTATTCTCTGCTGATTTTGTTTGTTCCTGCTTATCATCAATTCTAATCCTACGTTGTAAAGCTTTGATGCGGGCTATTAAAGCTAGTGGACTAAATGGTTTAGACACATAGTCATCAGCACCAGCATTAAATCCTTGAATCTGCTCTTCTTCACTACTACGAGCAGTCAACATGATAATTGGTATGGTAGGTGAAATTGCACAAACTTCTTTAGCAACTTCTATGCCATCTTTTTTTGGCAAATTAAGGTCTAATGTTATTAAATCATACTGATCTGGATTTTTAGCAAACATTTTAACGGCTTGTTCTCCATCAGTCGCAATTTCAGTGGTCCATCCTTCTTTTTCAAAGAACATTTCCATCATTTCTGCAACCGACTGATCATCCTCGACCATTAAAATTTTCAGTTTCATTTTCGGTCCCTAAATCCTTTTGTTCTCTCCTTTTTTACTTTGTCAGGGTCTATGTAATCTGCTGGTAATTCATGACGCTTTTGCAAAAAGCTTTTTAAACTCTTCTCCGTAGCCATGATTGGAAAGATAATGAAAAGATAAAATGTCAGCAGCCAAAGTAAAAAATATCGATCCCATTTAAGTAAATGGATTCCAATCCCCAATACTAATTGGATTAAACCAAATATAATAAAATAGTAACTTGCCTTGTGCTGGGCAAATTTGAAACTAGCTTTATTAACTTGGGCCAAGTAGGAATAATAACTATAAAATGGACGTGGTCTTTTGGGAGGCGATATCAGCCATAACAGTCCAACTACCATAATAATCGAACCGCACGCAATATAAATCATTCTCTTTTCCTTTCCATCTTAAGACTTAAGAATTAATCCTGATTGCCAGGAGTAGAAATAACCATTTTCATATTACCTAAAAATTTAAATTCCTTAATATTATTCGGAATTATCATATTTGTACCAATAGATAAATTAAAAGTCTTGTTTTCACACTCAATTGTACCTGAACCATTAATAATTGTTACTAATAAGAAAGGATGCCCATTTAAGCCAGTATTCCACTGACCATTTAAATCTATTTGCCACAGGTAAAAATGAGGAGACAGTGGTGGCTGCACCAAGGTCTTAATGATGGCATCTTGCTTTTTGCTAGTTGTTATTTCAAGTTTAGGATCAACGTGAGGTACTTGAGTGACATCAATAGACTTCTGGGTGTGCAGCTCCCTTTTTTTGCCAGTCTTTTGATCTACACGATCATAATCATATAAACGGTAGGTAACATCACTTGACTGCTGCGTTTCAATAACTAAAATACCTTTAGTCAGTGCGTGAATCGTTCCCGAGGGGACATAGAAAAAGTCTCCGGCTTTGACAGGAATCTTGCGTAATAATTTGTCCCACTCGCCTTTGTGAATCATATCTGCAAGTTCTGAACGTGTTTTAGCAGTATGACCATATATTAGATATGACCCTGGATCTGCCTGTAAAACATACCAGCTTTCTGTCTTTCCACTGTCATTTTCTACTTTGCGGGCATAATCATTGTTGGGATGAACCTGTACAGATAGATTATCATTAGCATCCAAAAATTTTACAAGAAGTGGGAACTCTTCACTCTCGGGGTTACCAAATAGTTCCGGATTTTCGTGATACACTTTACGTAAGCTTTGTCCTTCAAAGTCACCATTTGTAATAGTTGAAGCATCATCTTTATAACCTGAAATAACCCAAGCTTCACCTACTTTACCATCTGGTATATCGTAATTAAAAATAGTTTTTAATTTGCGTCCGCCCCAAATTTTGGGTCTAAAATATGGGGTAAGAAAAAATGGTTCCATTATGATCACCTCACTATTAGTTTAATCTTTTAAACTATAAATTTAAAACTATTTTTTCAAATATGAAAACAATTGTTATTATTTTAAGAGCTAATTTCCGTATAAAATACTTATAATGAATAATATCGCTTATTTTAATATATCGGTTTAAAAAGGCCAAAGAAAAAACCTGTCAGATTGATTTGACAGGTTTTTAAATGGGGAATAATTTACTACTATTTTTATTGTTTTCTTCTACTTTCTTTTGCTCTTTAATCCCTCCAGTCTTGATTCTGCAATTTCGTCTTCTAACTCGTTTTCATATTGTTCTCTTTGAGCTTTATCCCAGCCATAATAATCAGACATGTGTTTAATCACGCCATTCTTTACCTGGTCTAAGGTGTCACTCTTGAATAAAATATGATAAGTACGTCTTAATAGATAATCAACTGGTGTTAAGGTCATTTCCTCTGCAAGCGAGTAATCAAGAGCTGCAGTTTCACCTATACTCAATCCTTTTTCTGGCTTGATTGTTTGGGCATAATCATAAATTTGCTCCGCCTGAGAACCAAATAAGTTTGCAATCTCTTTTGCATCATCAGCTGCAAGGCCGGCAGCCACACCATCTTTAGCAATGCGAGCAAGTTCTGCTTCTGCATTGTCAGAATCGAAATCGCCACCAGCAACTTTAATTTCTGCTGAATCTTGCAACGTAAAGTTTTTAGAAAACTCGTCATGAAATTTTTGCTGGATTTTCTTCATTGCACCATTAGCCATGATGCGGTAATCTGTCAACTTACCGCCGGCTAAGGTGATCAATCCATCTTCTGCTTCAGTTAAGGAACTACCACGTGATACTGCAGATGGCGCTGAAGTACTATCAGAAACGCTGGCACCTGTTGCCGCATCTGCGGCTTCGTTACCCTCCACTTCAACTTCGATTAGAGGACGTACACCAGCCCAGCTGGCTTCAATATCGTTAATTGTTAAATGAGCCGCTGGATACTTTTTATTTATGATATTTAACAAGTAATCTACATCGCTTTGTTCAACCGTTGGATGAGCATAATCACCGGTAAAATCAGTATCCGTTGTACCAAAATAAGTTTTACCCTCCCGAGGGATAGTGAAAATCATTCGGCCATCAGCCGTACCCGAACCAAAATATGTTGGTTGTGGCACGGTCAAGCGAGATTGATCAACTACCAAGTGGACACCTTTTGTAGGACGCAAACGCGGTTTTTTGTAAACTTCTTTATCTTCTTGTCTTATTAAATCTGACCAAGGCCCAGAAGTATTAATTACAATATCAGCATGAATTTCAAATTCTTCACCAGTTAAATTGTCATGAACGCGAACACCATTAACTTGTTTTTGATCATTATGTAAAATTGCTATACACTTCAGGCGGCTAACAGCCAGACACCCTAATTCATGAGCCTTTTTAACGTTTTCTACTACCAAGCGGGAGTCGTTATTTTGATAATCTAAGTAAACACCTGCGCCCTGCAAGTTCTCGCTATTTAATTGTGGCTCTCGTTTTAAAGTTTCTTCCTTATCCATCATGTAGTTGGCATATTTAATTAAAGGTGAATCTCCTTCAATACCTGCTAAGTGATCATAAAGATCCATTGCTACTTTTACCGAGAACATAGTAAACGTTGTCCCTGGTTCGTCATAAATTGGCAAAATCATAGGATCAGGTTGGGTCATATGTGGGGCAATATGCTGGATAACCGCACGTTCCTTGACTGTATCAGAAACAACTTGAACATCAAATGTCTTCAGATAGCGAATACCACCGTGTACAAGTCTGGTAGACCGTGATGACGTACCTCCACCAAAGTCTTGCATATCAATCAAGCCTGTCTTCATTTTAGCTGCACTAGCCTGAAGAGCAACGCCTGCTCCTGTAATGCCGCCTCCGATAACCAGCAAATCTAATTTTTCATTTTTCAAACGTTCAATTTCTTCTTTTCTGGTTTCAATTGAAAACGCCATGATTTAGCCTCTTTCTTTTTAATAAAAATTTCTAATTATTTTTTTGATATGGCTTATATGAAAAGCTCTGAGCAGCTTTAACAGCTGATTTCCAGCCTTCGTACAGGTGATCTCTTTCTGCACTGCTCATTTGCGGTTTAAAGGTTTTACCTACTTTTTGAATTTTCTTGATTTCATCAAAGTCCTTCCAAAAGCCAATAGCTAAACCAGCTAGAAAAGCTGCACCTAACGCCGTTGTCTCGAGGTTGGCAGCACGCTCAATTTCGATACCCAAGATATCAGCTTGGAACTGCATTAAATAGTCATTATTAGCAGCACCACCATCAACCTTTAATTTTGGAATTTGAATTTTGGTATCTTCGTGCATCGTATCAATAACGTCCCGACTTTCATAAGCTAGAGACTGTAAAGTAGCTTTTGTAAAGTCATCACTGGTTGTTCCACGAGTCAGACCGAAAACAGCTCCACGGACATTAGAATCCCAGTACGGAGCACCTAAACCTGTAAATGCAGGAACAACGAAAACTTCATTGTTATCTTTTGAGCGCTTGGCAGCTTCTTCTGACTGAGGAGCATCGTCAATAATTCCCAGTTGATCACGCAGCCACTGAATAGCTGAACCAGCAACGTAAATACTACCTTCCAAAGCATAATTTACTTTGCCGTTTATGCCATATGCCACAGTAGTTAACAAATTATTAGCTGAAAATTTAGGTTTTTCACCCGTATTCATAACGGTGAACGCACCAGTTCCATAGGTGTTTTTAACCATTCCCGGCTCAAATGCTAACTGCCCAAACAAAGCTGACTGCTGGTCACCTGCCATGCCGGCAATTGGTACTTGACTACCATAAAAGTGAAATTCAGCTGTAGTACCATAAATTTCGGAATTAGACCGAATTTCCGGTAAAATTTTTCTTGGAATGTTTAATAACTTAAGTATTTCATCATCCCAATCAAGCTTGGTAATATTAAACAGCATTGTCCGGCTGGCATTCGTATAATCTGTTACGTGAACCTTGCCACCAGTCAATTTCCATACTAACCATGAATCAATAGTACCAAACAATAATTCACCGTTTTCTGCACGTTCTTGAGCTCCCGGAACATGATCAAGAATCCAGCGAATTTTGGTAGCTGAAAAGTAAGCGTCAGGAATTAGTCCCGTTTTTTCATGGATCATATCCGTATAGCCATCAGCAATAATTTTATCGGCAATATCCGAAGTCTGACGGGATTGCCAGACAATAGCATGATAAATCGGCAAGCCGGTCTTCTTATCCCAAATAACAGTCGTTTCACGCTGATTGGTGATACCGATAGCTGCAATTTGGTTAGGTTTAATCCCTGAATTAATAAAAGAATTGGCAATTGTAGATAAAACTGAGTTCCAAATTTCGTTGGCATCATGTTCTACCCAGCCAGGTTTAGGAAAATATTGATTAAACTCTTTCCGTGAGTCAATTACTTTTTTACCAGAATGGTCCAAAATAATTGCTCTTGTACTAGTAGTACCTTCATCAATCGCTAAAATATATTTTTCAGCCATTATACTTTCTCCTTTTTAGTCTTAAAACTAATTTAGTAAAGGTAACTGTCGTTACAATTCAATTTTACCCTCGCTTTTTGGGAAGCGCTAACATATAATGATAATAACTTATTAGTTAAAGTTATAAGCAAAAGGACAAAGTGTGATGAAATACAGTTTATTAACATATAAGTACTTTATTGACGTCGTTGAAACTCAAGGATTTACCCCTGCTGCAAAACGAAATTTTGTCTCTCAAACAGCAATTAGCAATGCTATAAAAAATTTAGAAAAAGACCTGGGTGTTCAACTTATTGATCGGTCAACTTCTCATTTTAAGGTTACTTTGGCCGGAATTAATTTGTACCATTGTGCAGTGCCCGTGCTAAACAAATATTACGAATTTAGCGAAAAAATCAGCCAATTAAACAATTCTTTTCAAACTTTAAGGATACATTATTTGCACGCTTTTGATTATTGGGCTATTGAACTGGCACATTCTCTTGCTAAAAACAATCCTGATTTACAATTACAACTTGATACTGAAAATTTTGCCGCTAGCATACCTAAACTAGATGCAGGAGATTATGACGTATTGATCGGGTTTTCCACTGCCGTCAGTAAAATTAAAAACATCCATGTCAGAAAAATTGGCACTGCCAATTTCGGCATTTTGTTGAATAAGAATTCTTTTGATTCTAACGGAAAGCTTAAAAAAGACCTACTAAAAAAGCAGCCCCTTTTCTTACAAAAATGGACTGCTACTGATAATAATGACGTACAAACAAAAATTAAAAATATTCTGGAAAAAATGAATATCAATTATGACCAAATAATTTACTTAGACAGTTTCGACTCTGCTCTAGCCAACGTTGTGTTAGATCATGGTATGGCAATTTATCCGGAGGAACTGCCTCTGCCGAAAATATATGATAAATATGTTACTTTTTTACCAAACTTGCCTAAACTAAAATACGATGTTGTTGCGATATATAAAAATCCGGCCATTTATAATATATTGGAGCATTCCTTGTAGTAGATTAAACAATTTATTTTACATCATATGGCAATTATTGTTGTTAATGAGTTTTAAAATAATATTCTTTAATGCAGAATTATTTTCATTCTTTGTAAAAATGCCTGAGGTGAAAATAAATGTATATAAAATTAACAACATCTTATTTATAAAACAAAAAGCAACTTGCTGATGTTTTTGCAGGTTGCTAGTGTTATAACTTTACTCGCTAAAAAGTATTTGACCAATGTCTTGTTCCAAATTGTTAACTGAAAAGTTTTTATTTTTAATTTTTTTATTTTTTTGGGTCAAAACAACAATAACTATTGGATCTTTACCTTTTGCCTTAATCATATTCAAATTCATATTAACAAGGATATCTCCATGCTTTACTTGCTGTCCTTTACTTACTTTTACTTCGAAAGGTTCACCATTTAAGTCAACAGTATCGATTCCAAGATGAAGTAATATCTCGGTGCTATCTTTTGTTTTCAAACCTATGGCGTGTTTACTTTTGGCAATCATTGTTACCTGACCGGTAACAGGACTGTAGATCTCTTCACCCTCAGGTATTACTGCAAAACCATCTCCGAGCATCCCCTTTGAAAACATTTCATCTTTTACACTACTTAAAGGTATAATCTTTCCTTTAACTGGTAAATATATATTATTTGTAGTTTTTCGTTGTTCTCGTTTGCCAAAAAATAACGTTAAGCCAAAGGACAATAAAGCGGAAAGACAAAGAATTAATACTGCAATCCATAAGTTCATATCCATTTGTCCATTATTTGCATGTATAAAAGTTGGTAAAGCTGCTATTCCAGGTGAAACAATTGCATATTGTTTTAATCCTAAAAATCCTGCTAAAATTCCAACTAAACCTGAAGCTGACATTGTGCTTAAAAATGCAATTTTATTTTTAATTAAGATACCAAATAATGCTGGTTCCGTTATACCCATTAAACCTGTCAGGCCAGAAGAGAGACCTAACTGTTTTTCTTTACTATCATTACTATATACAGCTACAGCCAAAGCTGATGCACCTACTGCCACATTAGCAGCTAACATACCAGGAAGAATGAAGGCATCATATCCAGTAGTTGAAACGGCTGCAATACAAATTGGAAATAAGGCCTGATTGGTACCAGTCATAACAAGGAATGGAGTGATCGCTGCAATGATTCCGACAGAAAACCAGCCAAATTTTAAATTGATAAATTTTAAAATATTAGCAATAATAGAACCAATTTGAAACCCCAGAGGACCTAACCATAATAAAGTTATTGGAACAACAATTAGCATTGTGACTAAAGGGTTCACAAAAAATTTAATGCTTTTGGGTACCACCCTTTCCAAAACTATGTCAACAAATTTCATTAAGATAATGCCCAATAAGACAGGAATTACAGAGGTATTATATTGTACTTGTGGAATAGGTAATCCCAAAAAGCTCAAACCTTTTGCTGAATCAATGGTTTTATATACTAAAACTGCACCTAAAAATCCACCCATCATAGGATTTAGATTTAATTTTCGGGCTGCACTGTACCCCAAATAAAGGGGTAAAAAGAAATAGCCCGCTTGATAAATAGCAAATAAAACTGTGTAGGTCCCACTCTTTGTACTTAACCCAAAGAATGATGTTCCAATATTTAAAACAGCGGAAATTAATCCAGCGGCAACTAAAACGCCTAGTATTGGTACAAAAGTACCTGAAATAAAGTCAATTATAGTATGTCCCAGATTTGACCACGAAAAATTAGTTTTTTTCATATTGTCTGTTTTTTCATGGCTTTGGAGACTTTTTTTATCGATAGTACCATTAATCTTAATAATTTCGTTATAAACATTTGCTACATCTGTTCCGATAACTACCTGATATTCTTGTCCGTGATTTACAGTACCTGCCACCTGTTCTATATTTTTAATTGCTGTATCATTTATGTTTTGGACACTATGAACACGTATTCTTAATCTGGTAGCACAATGGTTTATGTTCTCAATATTTTTACTTCCCCCAACATTGTCATAAATTTGTTGTGCCAAATTTTTATAGCTGAGCATTTTATTCACCCCAATTTTCTCCATTCGACTTAACTAACTTTGAATACCAATAATATGAATCCTTAGGTATTCTTCTAAAATCAAGTTTATCTTCATCGGTAGTGTTAACATAAACAAAGCCATATCGTTTTGACATACCATTACCTGTACTTAGCACATCTAAAAAAGTCCAAGGGTTATATCCAAATACTTTGCAGCCATCTTGTATAGCTAGTCCAACTTGTTTAATTTGTTCACGCAAAAAGGCTATTCTTTCTGGATCGTGAACTTTTCCATCATCACTTACTTTTTCATGTTCTCCATAACCATTTTCAGTAATAATCATTGGTAATTGGTAATGATCCCAAACATAGCGCAACATATATCTTAAAGAAACAGGATCTTTTTCCCAATCCCAATCCGTGTACTCAACATATGGATTTCTTACCAATTGATACAGACCAGGAACTTTAGGGAATATTAATCCACCCTTTTTACCAGTCTTATTGAGTATATATGCTTGAGATGTATCATTTTGAGAACAATATTTTGCCGTATTTGACCGGTAGCAATTTAAACCAAAAAAGTCAATTTTAGCTTGTTTTATTAATTCCATGTCTCCAGGACGAATATCTGGATTAATTTGATATTGTTTCCAATAGTTTTTTATAAAACCATTGTATTCTCTATGCGCATAAAGATCATCCCACACTTTTTCTGTTAGTTCTTCGGCATTCATAGCAGCAATTTGATCTTGCGGATTACATGAATAAGGATAAATAGGAACATATCCAGGAACAGGCCCAATTTTGCCCCCAGGGACTAATTCATGACAAGCAATAACTGCTTTAGCGTGACACAAATTCATAACGTGGTTAACTTTCCATTTGTCTTTAAACCATGTATCTGGATGTTTATCTATTCCCAACCAATCACCATAGCAAATTTGCATGTTTTGTTCATTAATTGAAAGCCAATATTTGACACGATCGCCAAATTCGGAGAAAAGCGTTCTGGCATATTTATCAAATTCTTTTATTATCCCTCTGCCATACCAGCCATCATATTCTTTATCGATCCACACTGGCATATCATAGTGATAAATGGTAACAATTGGAGTAATATTATAATTTAATAACTCATTAATTAAATCATTATAGAAATCTATTCCTTTTTGATTCAATTTACCATCTTTAGTTGGGTAAATCCTAGACCAAGATATTGAGAATCTATAAGATGTTAAACCTGCTTTGGCCATCAATCGTATATCTTCCCTATAGTGGTGATAATGATCAGAAGCATATGTATCGTCTGCATAAGGCTTTTTCTTTCTTGAGTTTAAATCCATTAAAGATAAAGTTTTTCCGTCTTCTTCAACTGCTCCTTCAATTTGCCATGAGGATGATGATCCTCCCCATAAAAATCCCTTTGGAAATACTGGTTTTTCAATGTACTCTTTCATATCTATCTTCCTCTCTTCCTCATCTATCCAAATTATAGATTTGACTCGGAAGCAAGGCGCATCAGCATTTGAACCCTATTTATCTATAGGGTTCAAAAAAAGATTCCTGTAATTATTAGCCAAAATTGCAAGGAAGTAAGGGACACCGAACTCTCTATATATTTGAGCATTAGCAGTTTGATCAACATGACTCATAAAATATACGTATGTAAATTTATTTGTAAATTCTTTAAGTCTATTACAGGTTATTAAGATTGATTTTGAGGGACAGCTATGAACATAATCACCAATCTTTTCTGCGTATTTTCCTGTAACGGAAATAGAAAATATTAAATCTGTTTTTTGGAAATTTTCTTTTATTTTTAAAAATTGTGTTTTCGTTGTTATTGGAAAAACTATTTTTCCGCATCTTGCTAATTCGATTTGAAATTCCTTAGAAACATTATTTTCAGTATTTTCTGCGAGTATATAGAAATTAGAACAACTTTTTATTCTTTTACTTATTTTGCCCACTTCGTCAGTATTCATTCGATTGTCCAACTCACGTATAATAGCAAGAATTTCTGATGTTAAGTTTTTTCTGTAAGCAGAGTCAGTAACTATGTCCCCTTTAGAATTATTTTCAATCATGGCTTTTTTTAAATTTAAAAAATTTTCAAAACCAATTCGCTGACAATATCTTCTGATGCTGGATCGGGATACATTACACTTCTCAGCTATTGTATAAATATTAAAGTCTTTTGCCTCATAATAATGGCTAATAAAGTACTTAGCTAAAATTGTATCTATGTCACTAGAATCAACACTAATAGTTTTCGTCAAGTTTCCTAATATATTCGCTTGGACTGGATTCATTTAATATCCCTTCTTATTCTCTGAATAAAAAACATATCAAAGTATACAAAAAACACAACCCTTTTACCTATAATACCAAATATTTAAAACTAAATTTATAGATTAATAAGCCGATCAAATCTTTATTTAGATGTGAAGCTTTATCCTCTAAAGTGTGTGAATGTTTTTTAAAGAAAAATTCAGGGTAACATTAAAAGGACCATTTCTAATCTAAAATTAGAAGTTAGTCCTTTACTGGAGTTTAATAAAATAATTTTTTAGAGACAAATAATAATATTCATAGTTTTCCTAATTTACCTAAACCAGTAACTATAGTTATAAGCACTGAGAGAAACATGCAAACGGAAGCAACAACGAATATTGAATGTACTTCTGCTTTGATTAAAAACCCACTAATTAAAGACATAATTGGTCCTATAATCCTGGTTAACGAAGTTGAAATCGAAGTTATGGTGCCTTTGTATTGGTCTGGAGTTTCTGCTTGAATTATAGTAAAGAAGTTGGCTTGCGACCATACGCTACCAAACGAAACCAATGCGTAACCAAAAGTAACCCAAATAAATGACTGGACATCAAGCATAATTAGGAAGCCTACCATTATCAACAAGGCTATCCAGAATCATTTGCGTACCTAGTCTCATGTTTTTATTAATACGTAAATAAATAAAATTGCCTAGAATACTTGCAATCGCTGCTACCGTGAAAAAGATGCTGACCAAATTAACAGAAACTTTCATTTCTTGTTTTAACAAAAAAGTAAGCATGGGAACAACTGCTTGAAAGCCAATGTTTGCCACGAAAAAACTTGCGATCAGCCATTTAATATCATGATGTGCAAATAAAAAGGTGATTCCCTCTTTTGCACTTTTATTAAAAGACTTTTCACCCTTTACTGACTTTTTTTCTGTATGTAAAGGTTCATAATCTTTGATAACATAAGTTAAGTAACCAAAGCTTAAGGCATCCAGTAAAAAGCCACCTATGTAATCAATTAAATTAATAATGACAGCTGCAATACCTGGACCAAAAGTTTTTTGAATCGACGAAATTAACCCCATTTGTCCTGAAACGGATGATAGTTCTTCTTTTTTAACCGATTCGGCTATGAAAATTTGATATCCGGTCCAAGTAATTAAATCAAATGAACCAAGTATAAAGACTACTAATAAAAGCCAATATAATGAAATATTTTTGATAACCAAAAATGGTGCAATTATAATTAGCACCATTTGCATTATTAAAGAAAAGAGCATGATTTTCTTACGAGAATATATATCAAAAATGGGTCCAATTGTTAGTCCAAACAATGCTGTGGGCAGATATTCAACTGCAGTTAACAGTCCCATTATGACTGATGAATGAGTTCTAGACAGCATCAGCAATGGAATTGCAAAAGTGTAAAATTGATCACCCAGTCCTGAAATGGCATAGCCTAAAAGTAGTTTGTTTTTTTGTGTTAAATTTTTCATTGTGACTTCTTTTTAAATTTACGACAGACTATGTACTTAACTATTACAACGCACATAATTTGCCGTTTTTAAGTTTAAATTAATTTAAGTAGTTTTATTGTTAGTAAGATAGTTTTTAAATCAGATCGTTTTTTGATTTATTTTTAGTATAATAAATATATATAAATTGAATAGCAAATTTTCTTAAGATTTGTCCATAAAGCCAGCGATAAAAAACCTAAGGTAAATGTTTTTAGGAGGAAATGATGAATAAGAAATTACTAGTAATGACTCCTACAATTTTAGCAGCAGTATCATTAACGGCTTGCAGTAGTTCTAATAACGACACTCAAGGCGGAACAAAAGTAACTAAATCTTCAAAGAAAAAGGCACAGCCTAAAATTAAGTTCTACAAAAAAGGTGATACTGTAAAAGTTGGTAAGGTGGAATACACACTCAAATCAGCAGCTAAAACTAGTGAACGCAATGAATTTGAGGATAGCAAGCCTAAAAATGTAATTAAAATAGTCTACCATGTGAAGAATGATAGCAAAAAAGATCTACCTATTGGTGGCGATGTAGATGCATATGGCCCTGATAATTCGAAACTTAAAGATTATCCAGTAAACGATACTACACTTGATTCAATTGCTCCAGGCAAAGAAGCAGACGTTATAACTGGTTTTGGAACAAAAAAGCTTGGTTCTTTTGAGTTGCATTTTAAACCGTTAACTGATTTTGATTCTAAATCAGCTAAATTTAAAGTTAATATAAAATAATTTTTTATTGTAATATAAAAAAGCTTTTAAGAATACGCTTGGAAAACTAGTTCTTAATAGCTTAAAAACAACAGGGTTATGCCCTTTTGCATACCCTATTATAACATAGGAGATAAAATTTAAAATGGCTTATATTAAAAAACGTGGTAAATCTTGGCAGGCTCAGGTATCTTGGTATGACGAACAAAATAAACGCAAATACAAGACTAAAAGTGGCTTTGCAACAAAAATGCAAGCTAAAAAATGGGCTAATGAATTTGAAGTCGCTAAAGACAAAAACTTAATATCAGATCAAGATCCAATTTTTGCAGATTATTTTGAAGAATGGTATGAACGTTACAAAGCTCCAGGAAAATCAAATAATACCAAAAATAGATATGCCCATATTTACCTACTTTTAAAAGAAACCTTTGGCAAAACTAAGTTATCAAAAATGTCCCGTAATAAATATCAGGACTTTCTTAATGGCTATGGTAAAAATCATGCAAAAGATACAGTTCAGAAAACTAACGGTACAATTAGAAGCTGCGTAAAGGATGCTGTAAGTGATGGCTTAGTTAGAATTAATTTCACTGATAGAATTAATTTAACTTGGAACGAAGACAAAACAAGAAAAATAGAATATCTCAATTTTAAGCAAGTTCAGCAATTAAAGACTCTGTTACTTAAAGATATTAAGCCATCATATGTCAGTCGATATATGCTATTAACAATTATCTATACTGGCATGAGGCCAGGAGAAATAAGAGTTTTAACTTGGGACGATATAGATTTTAATCATCTTGAAATACATATTACCAAGTCCTGGGATTATGATAATAATAAAATTATTAATTATGATTCTAATGAGATTAATAAAGAAACCAAAAATAAAACTTCAACTAGAGTAATCAAAGTTGATCAGAAACTATTAGACATATTAAAACAATTAAAAGTAAATAATCATCAAAGATTGTTTATTGATAGTGCAGGTACCATTCCTACTTCAAATGCAGTTAATAAAGTTTTACGAAAACAATTAGATAAATTAGGAATTAAGAAGAAAGGTTTCCATTTCCACAGCCTAAGACATACCCATGTAGCATTGCTTTTATTTAAGGGAGTAGATCTATACTCTATTTCAAAGAGATTAGGTCATTCAAATATGAGTATTACAGCTAATACATATGCTTACATGTTGGATGAACTTAAACAGAAATCTGATAGTCAAATTGTCAAAGTGCTTGATGAAATATAACAAGTCAGCGAGCATTTAGCGAACATCAATACATAAAAAGCCTTTAACCACAACGGTTAGAGGCTTTTATTTATGGAGGTGAGGGGAATTGAACCCCTGTCCAAACGCATTCCGTCACTGACATCTACGATCATAGTTATATTATTTGAACTTCACTAGTCCAAAACGCCATATAACAGGGCTAGTATGGACTAGCTAACCTGAAATGACTCTTTTTAACTATTCAGATGAGGTAGTTAAACGTAACTCACTAAGTTGATACTTGCATTCAAACGTGAGTAATTCGAAAACAAGCAACACATGCGCCTAAACTAGGCAGCTAATGCGTAAGAATTTTCTTTATTTGCAGTTATAAAACTGTGACGTTTTTACGTAGACGTGACCTACGAACCGCAGTCAATGCGAATCTACGCCTGTCGAATCCCAAAACACCCCCGCTTTGGGTAAAAACAATTATAGCATAATATAGCAATCTTGCCTAATAATAAATCAAACGCAGAACTATAAAATTAAATTTAATTAAAAATATTTTTTAAACATTTATTTACACAATAAATTGTACTTGATAAAAATTCTTATAGAATATATAGTATTTTGTCTTAACTGCGCACTAAATTACTATTAAATATTGGTTAGTGCAATACTATTAAACCTAGCCTGCCATAAAATGCCAATTCAAAGTAAAAGAAAACCGCTAAGAAAGTTTCTTAACGGTTCATCTATTTTTCTATATTATTAATTTAAATGTGCTAATCGAACAACATCACGTTCAATCATTAATTCCTCATCAGTTGGAATAATTAGAGCTTTGATCTTTGAATCTGGTTTAGTAATAAATTTCTCGCCATTAGATTTATTAGCTTCTAAATCTGGCTTTAAGCCAATGAATTCAAAAGATTTCATAACATTTTCACGAATACCAGAATCATGCTCCCCTACACCAGCGGTGAAAATAATTGCATCTGCACCCTTCATTTCCACCATATAAGAACCAATATATTGGATAACACGATTAACAAAAATTGCTCTTGCAAGATCAGCTTTTTTATCAGAATTATTCTCTAAGTCACGCATATCAGAAGAAATTTCAGAAATTCCCAGCAGGCCAGACTTATCATTTAAAATGTCAATCATTTCGTTGATATCAATATGGTCTTTATTCATGATATACTGCAAAACAGACGGGTCCACATCACCTGAGCGAGTACCCATAGTGATACCTGCTAATGGAGTGAAGCCCATAGATGTATCAAAAGACTTGCCATCTTTAACTGCAGTAATTGAAGCTCCTGAGCCAAGGTGACAAACAATCAGCCTCAAATCTTTGGCATCTTTACCAAGCATTTGAGCAGCACGACCAACAATATAACGAACAGAAGTGCCATGAGCACCATACTTGCGAACACCATATTTTTCATAATATTGATAAGGAATTGAGTACATATAATGTACAGGATCCAAAGTCTGATGGAATGAGGTATCGAAAACGCCTACTTCCGGAACACCAGGTAGCAACTTCATAAAGGCTTCAATTCCTTTACCTTCAGCTGGATTATGAAGTGGTGCATATTCCTTTAAATCATAAACTTTTTGTAGATTTTTCTTATCAATCAGAGCAGAATCTTTAAAGTCTTCTCCCCCCGCAACTATTCTATGACCAACACCTACAATTTCACTCAAATCGCTAATCACATGATATTCTTTTAAAGCCTTAAGCAGCAAATTAACAGCAGTTTCCTGATCTGGAATTGCTACATCCTCAGCGTGTTTTTCACCATTAGCCAATTCAATTTCAAAGGAAGAGCCATCAATACCAACTCTGTCAGCAAGTCCACTTGCTAAAACTTTTTCTTCAGGTAAAGCAAACAACTTATATTTAAATGAAGAACTGCCTGAGTTGATTGCTAAAACTTTTTTCATAAATCTAATTCCTCCATAAACATGACTTTATAAATTTCACAAATCAATCAATGTTTTTAGTATACCACTCATTTAGTTTAACATTAAGCTTTATTAGGTCCTGTTCACTTTTAAATGAGTCTAACTTTGTGAGAAAAACTTCACTATTTCTGATATCTTTTCCATGATTTTGAAAGACTACAATTGATTTTTGATTAAATTTATTCTGAAAGGCACTATCGGGTAACTCAATTATTGCACGCAGAAAAACTTTATCACTTAGCCATGGCATAAAGTCACTACCACCTTTGCCAGACAAAATATTTTGTGGCACAATCAGGAAAGCATAACCGCCGGCTTTAAGATTTTTAATAATCTGTTCAATAAATAAAAGATGAGCAAGCGAGTGACCATTTTCAGATTTGGTAGCAAAATTTTTTGCATTTTTATCAAGTGGATAATAACCAACTGGCAAGTCACTTACGACAACATCAGGGCTGTTAAACATCCAGGGAGTTAAAGCATCCTGGCAAAACAATTCAATATCAATATTACTCAAATGAGCTTCAATATCAGCAAAGCTCAACATTTCTTCATCATTATCAATACCATAAAGTTCAAAATCAGACTTCGAATGATTTGCACTTTTCAACTGATTAATCACAGAAAACAATAAATTCCCAGTTCCAATTGCTGGATCAGTGATTATCAATTTTTCTTTTGGTAAAAGTTTTAACATAAACATTGCAATCACTGTTGAAATCGCTGGCGGTGTTGGCATTTGATTGACATCTAGTCCATCTTCATTAACCGCTTTTAAAGTTAAATAAGTAAAAATCTGCAACTTTAATTTATTGGAAAGTTTATTATATTTTAATCTTGCATATTTGTGACTCAATTCTTGAATAGTTTTTTTATCGGGAGCACCCAGCTCAACTTTAATTTGCTTATTTTCAAGGTTATCAAAAGTTTCTGTCAGAGCATCCCCAAAAGAGACATTCAATGCCTCTTGTAAACACTTAACACAGTCTAAGAAATCATTAAACAGTTTTTCAATTTTATCCATTGCTTATTCCCCTTATCTCTTAAACATTTTAATAGAAAAAAGGTAATTAGAGCAAGAGAATCAATCATTAATTAAATATTCAATTAATAAAAAATCATTTTCCATACTTTCTTGATAAATATCCAGATAAAATTGAATAAAAATTAAACAAGTGATTAATACCAGAATGCTGCTAAGAAACGCGTTAGCTTTTAGTCTTAGACTTTTGTTTTTGCTCATTTAATTCCTTTTCTTTATTTTTTGGTCTAGTGCCAAATTTGAAATATAACTCTGATTTTCTGCCATCTGCTTCCGTAACATTTATTTGCAACATTTTATCTCTAGTGGTAAAACTGGACTTTTTTACATTTAATAATAGCGGCATGTGTCCACCTTCAGGAGTTGTCACACGTAACATCTTTTTATATTGTGTCAAACGATATATTGTATCGTTTCCTTGCGCATCAATTTTTTCAAAAACTGCTTTTTCAGAATTGGATCTCTCTGGTAAAGTAAATACTCTTTGGCTACTTTTGCCCTTAATAAATCGGTTTAGCTGCACGTAAGAAAATACAATGTCGTCAGTGCGATGTTGAACTTTATTTGCTAATGTAAGACTTTTTAATAAGTTCTGTAGAATCAGTACTACGATCAATGTTATAAAGACCACAAACACAGCTTCTGCCAAAATAAAGCCCTTAGTTTTTAATTTTGTATATCTTTTCTTCTGTTTTATCATAAATGCTATTTTTACCACTAAGCTCATAAATGTGATCATGAACTAATATTCTTTTTATTTCATGCTCTTTTAAAACGCGCCAAGCATATGCTCGATCTGTTTTTTGCTCTATTCTGCGCTCGATTATTCTACTTTCTCTCACAGTTAATGCTAAAGTTGCAACACTTACTAATGCAATCATTAAACCAACCATACTCTCTGCCATCAAAAAACCGCTTTTTTTCCTATTTGTCATCAATTGCTCGTCCCCAGGTCATTTGCAGCTTCACTCTTCGAGTATCTTGATGGTTACTAACAGTGATTGTGTGTGGTGGTAATGAACCACTAATTGAAATTTTCAATAGGCTTAAGTTGCTTATACTTATTTGTGGTTCTATTTTTATTATCTGCGGCTTTTTTCCTCCGGTAATTATTATTTCTTTTAAAGAAGGATAATATCTAACTATACTTGTGCGATTTTGTATTGCTGATCTTCTTGCTGCATGTTCAATAGAGCTCTTAATTTCTTTAACTGTATTTTCAAGTATTAGTTTTTCTCTATATTCATTTATTTTTAGAGCACCTAAACCAGCTAAACCAAGCGTAATAGTGAGGGTAACAACCATTTCAACTAGAGTAAAACCCTGTAATTTGAACTTATTTAGCATTTCTTTCAACTACACCATCAGTAACCGTATAGTTTTTAGACTTTGTAAATTGTTTTTTAGTTAAATAGCCATCATCAAACATATTTTGAAAATTAATTTCTTTACCATTACGATCTTTGTCATCTTCGTAAAGTGTAGCTTGAGTTTGCAAGGTTGTTTTAAAAGCATCATTAGTCCTTTCTTTAGCACTATTTTTTTGCTTTGTTAAATTTGGTGCAATGATTATAAGCAACATAACTATAATTGCAACCACTACTACCATTTCAATTAAAGTAAACCCTTTTACCTTGCGTTTCTTAGGTGCAAATTTTGTCAAAATGTTTTTCATTTTTTCCTCCTATATTTCTTGCATCATTGCATACATTGGCAATAAAAGTTTCAAATATAATCCAATAATGCATAAACCGATTAAAATAAAACAAATGGGTTGAACATTTACTATTAATTTCTCAATCTTTTGTGTTAAATCATTAAAAAAAGAACGTCCTAATAATAAAAACTTTTTACTCAAGTCATCTCTTGTTGCTCCGGCTTTTAACAGCAATAAAATTTCATTAGGTAAAAATTGCTCTTTTTCTATGATTTCTTCAGGATTCATCCCCTGAGACAGCTGTCTACCGACTTTTTTCCCTACATATTGTTGTAAAGATCCCTTAACTTGCATGGCTGAATAGTCACAAATTTTTTGTAAGGAAAAACCACTAGCTAGTAGTAGTCCGGTATCATAGATCAGGATATATTTCACATAAATTTGAATTAACGGCCCGATAATTGGAAAGCCACTAAGTCTCTTCAAAGAGCGATAATCTTGTTTTCTTAGTAGCAGAAGTATTCTGCTCATAAAATAAACTAAGCCTAAACTCAAAATTAATAAAAGCAATAGCAGATAGTCTCCAGTATGTTCACCTGTTTCAGCAAACTGATTAGATACAAAAGTCTGCATAAATAATAGAAGAAAAATCATCATTAACACTAAAATAAAAGGGTATGTCATTTCAGATTTCAACTTTTTTATTTGCTCATGTTTCAAACGAGTAAGAGTTGCAATTTGGGTTAAACATTCAATTAGGTTTCCCTGTACCATCGATAGCTCAATCTGAGTAGCAATAGTCTTGGGAAAGCCCAAATTCAACATTTCAGAACTTAATTTCTTTCCAGACTGAATTCTTTTACTCAAACTATTAAATAAAATTTTCTTTTGAGGCCATATTATTGGCATCATTTCCAAACTCGTATTTAATGAAAAGCCATTTGACAAACTATTTTGTAAATATTCAAGAAATTCTAAGCGCTCTTTATTTGATAATTTATCCTGCCTGAAATTTTTCAAAGACCTGTTCACTAATTTGATTCCTCTCCTTTAGCTTGACCATATTTTGGTGCCAATTAACATAATCACCTCGCTTATGCTTGCTTATGTCCGCTCGTAATTGGCTTCCACAATCAATGTCCATTAAGCAGGCAAAACCTTTATCAGTTGGCAATAGTCGTTGATAACTGACTGCGGTCAAACAGTTATAGAGATCCGCCGTGTTAATCTGCAGACTTTCTAATCTCGAAATGGTCTGCAAAGTACTTTTAGCATGGACAGTTGCTAAAACAAGATGACCACTTAAAGCAGCATCTACTGCAAGCCTTGCCGTTATCGCATTTCTAATTTCACCAATTATTAAAATATCTGGTCTATGGCGCAAAGCTGCTTCAAGCAACCTGGAATATGTAATTTCTGCCGTGAGATTAACCTGCGTTTGCAAAAAATTTATTTCATGTATTTCCACTGGATCTTCAATTGTCATGACCATCTGATTCTGACCAATCATTTTGGCCAAGTTATACATAGTTGTAGTCTTACCAGAGCCAGTTGGACCACTAGTGACTATTAATCCTCTTTGATGCGCCAAAGTTTTCAGAATTTCTATTTGCTCATCAAAAAAATATTCACCTGTATTTATTTGATAAATAATTCTAATTACCAGTGATTCACAGTCATTAAAGTCTCCAATACTGGATAAACGCAGATAATATATTTGATCATGAAAATGATACTCAAAAGCTCCTACCTGTGGCCTGCGATGTTCGGCAATATCCATTTGAGCAGCAAATTTCAAAAAATTGATCATTTCTTTGCCTTCATTTATGGAATATTCAGCTTGATTTTCTAAGCCAGTTATTGTGCGAAATTTAACAACTAAATTATCACCAACTATTAAAAAGAAAATGTCGCTCGCATGCTCATTTATCGCATCTTCAATTAAAGAATTAACAGCTGCTTTGATTTTCATAAAAACCTCCTTTCCTTGCTACCATAATTAATTACGCAAAAAAGCAAATTTTTTTCAGATATATTTAAAAAAGACTGGAAATCTTCACAATTAAATTTATAAAATAGATATCAGAAATTATTCAGGCTTTGATTAAATTTTATTTACTCAAACAAAAAAGCCGTACGTTAGTGCTGCTTTTACTCATTAAATACTCATTCATAATACGATTTAAAAACATACTTATGAAAGAAGACAAGGCAGAAAAATTAAAAAATAATTTTAGACATAAAAAATTCTCTAAAATCGAATTTTCGATTCTAGAGAACCCATTAAATTAAATAAATATTTTCTTATTCTTCGTCAGCTGCAGCCGTATAGACATTCTGAACGTCATCGTCATCTTCTAGAGCATCAACTAAATGGTCAAATTGCTCTTTTTTGTCATCTGGCACAGGCGTGGTATTTTCAGGTATCATTGTCAACTCTGCATTGGCTAATTTATAACCATCTTTTTCAAGTGCATCCCGAACTTGTGCAAATTGTTTCGGATCTGTATAAATTTCATAAGCATCATCGCTAGTTTGCAAGTCATCTCCACCAGCATCCATAACGTCAAGTAACATCTGATCTTCATCAGCATCAGTGGTTGTGCGATCAATGACAATATAACCTTTACGATTGAACATATAAGCAACAGAACCAGTTGCTCCTAAAGAACCACCATTACGAGTAAACGCTACTCTAACTGCAGAAGCTGTCCGGTTCTTATTATCAGTCAGTGCTTCAACAAAGATAGCCACACCACCTGGTGCATAACCCTCATAAGTAATTTCATCATAATGTTCTTCTGAATTGCCTTCTGCCTTTTTAATAGCACGGTCAATATTTGACTTAGGCATATTGTTAGCATGGGCCTTGTCCATTACCATGCGCAAGTTAGGATTTCCGGAAGGGTCAGGACCACCATTCTTTGCAGCCATGTAAATTTCACGAGATAATTTTTGGAAAATCTTACCCCTCTTTGCGTCTTGTGCATTCTTGCGGCCTTGAATATTGTGCCATTTTGAGTGTCCTGACATTTAAGAATCCTTCTTTCTTTTCTTATCATTAACGTTATTATCTTACCGCACAGGACCATAAATTTCAATACAAGCAACTATTTCTCCTGCTTTTTTAATTAAATATGAATGTGCTTTCATTAAAATAAGTTTCTCTAGCCTCTGGTCATCTTTTTATTTAATTAGTAAAATAAAAACATTAGTTGTTTTTCAAAGGAGAGAACTTTAGTGGAAGAAATAAATGCAAATAAAAAATATATTTCTTGGCCCGTTTTAACCTTGATGGCTTTTTGTACCGTTATTGGGTTAGACGATATAATGTACAACTTCCAAAACCAAGGAATGCCAGTTGTTACTTCATGGATTATCATGTGTTTATTCTATGTTATTCCTTATTCTTTAATGGTTGGGCAACTGGGATCTGTTTTCAACAGTGAAGGTGGCGGTTTATCTTCTTGGGTTCGTGGAACTAATGGCGAATTTCTGGGATATTTTACAGCCTGGACTTACTGGGCTGCTTCCATTCCCTATGCGGTTGATTCTGCTAATGAAATTATAGTTGACATTGGTTGGGCACTGACAGGTTCGGAAAAGTTTCAAAGCCAAATTTCTAACACAAAATTTGCGTTAATGACATTTGCCATGTTTATTATTTTCATTATTGTTGAACATTACTTTTCGCACTCAATGGAAGTTTTATCTACTATTGGCGGTGGCCTCATGCTTATTATGACCTTGATGTTTGTTTTCCTGGCATTTCTAGGACTGGCAAAATCAGGAGGTCATATGGCTACCCAACCGTTTACCTGGCGGACATTAATTCCCAAATTTGACATGCATTATTGGACAACTATCGCAATGCTCATTTATGCCTTAAATGGCTGTGAACTGGTTGCTCCTTATGTGACCAAAATGAAAAAGCCTAAGTCTGATTTTCCTAAAGCAATGATTGCACTTGCTTTAATGACTATTTTTTTAACAGTTTTTGGTTCATTTGCACTGGGAATATATTTTAACAGTTATCATATTCCCAACGATTTAAAAATGAACGGAGCTTATTACGTATTTGACATGGTCGGACACCAATACGGCTTAGGCAAAACTTTGCTTTATGTCTGGGCTTGGACTTCTGTTTTCTACAACGCTGCTTTATTAGCAGTACTACTTGACGCGATGACCAGAATGCTTATTTCCGATACTGGTGATAAGTACATGCCTAAATTTTTACAGAAAAAAGATAAAAATGGTCTGCCGATCAATGGTTACGTATTAACCGTTTCTTTATCGGCATTTATCATGCTCTTAGGTATCTTTTTACCAGACATGAACGACATTTTCAATTGGCTGCTAAACCTGAATGGCATCATCTCACCGGGAGTAACTTGCTGGATATTTTTCTCCTTCATGCAAATTAGGAAAAACTCTAAAAAGTTTACTTCAGACTATGTCTTTATTAAAAATGATAAATTAGGATATCTGGCTGGACTATTTTTATTAATAGTTACTGCTGCAGCTACTATCTTAGGCATTGCACCACAAGATATAAAAAAATTCAGCGGTTATTGGTGGTATGAACTAATCATCAACATAATTGCCATTATTGTTTTAATTGGCTTAGGTGTGATATTACCAAGCATCAGACGTCGTGAAGAAGAGTATGGCATTGCATTTAACCGCAAACAGTGGATCACTATGTTCATCTTAATCATTGGTTCAATTATCTTTGACCTTTATTTAGGCGAAAAAAATGCTTTATTTAATAATGCGGTCATTAATTTTGGTCAGGTAAAAATTGGTATAAATATCTTTTTGATTCTTATCGAAACAGTATTCGCAATTTTAATCTGCTGGCTAGTTGGCAAAAGAAAACCCATTACAACTAAATAAATATAGATAAAAGCAGGAATGTTGCTAATAACATTTCTGCTTTTGCTTTTATTTTGCTTTTAAATTAATGAATATCTGGAGTTAAACCTGACAATAATTACTATATAATATACCTGAGAACTTATATTAAGGAGATTAAAATGACACATATTCCCTTTAAAGCTGTAGCAGTAGACATGGACGGTACTTTTGAAAATGATGACAAACAATATGATCATCAACGCTTTGAAAAAGTTTTAACTAAATTGAGGCAACACCACGTTCATTTTATTGTTTCCAGTGGCAGACCATTATCACGGTTGCGCCAAGATTTCTTTGATTTCTTGGACAGAATTGATATTGTAGCTGATAATGGTTCAATTCTCACTCAAGACAATAAAATAATTGTTCGTCACGTTTTTACCTATAAAACGGGTATTAAACTGATCAGTTTTATTGAAAATAATTATCCACAAGTACATATTGCTGCTAGTGGGTTAGATCATTCTTATATTAACAAAAAAGCCCCGACTCAATTCAAAAATATGATGCATTTCTTTTACCCCAATGTAGTCGAAATTGCAAAATTAGTTGATATCCCTACAAGCGATAGTTTAACAAAGCTAACTCTAAACTGTTCTTCCAAGCTCGCTGGCGAACTAGAAAAAAAGTTCAATCAAACAAACCCTGAACATATTCACTGTACTACCAGTGGTTTCGATAATATTGACGTTATGCCCAACAATGTTAATAAAGGGCAAGGCATTAAATATTTTTTGAGGTATTTTAATGTTAAGCCAGAAGAACTCATAGCGTTTGGAGATGGCATGAATGACCGTGAAATGATTGAATTGGCTGGGTACAGTTATGCGATGAAAAACGGTCATGAAAAACTTAAAAAGATTGCAAAATATGAAGCACCATCAAATAATGACATGGGCGTTTTACAAGTATTAGAAAGTTTTCTAGATTAAAATAAGTTTATATCAGTTATTTTAAAATCAATAAGGACAGATTTTCATGAGTTATATTGACGTAAGACACAACTACAAACGCTATCAAACTGGAGATACTGAAATATTAGCCAATAATGATGTCAGTTTTACCGTGGAAAAAGGTGAATTGGCTATTATTTTAGGTGCATCAGGAGCAGGTAAATCCACGATTTTAAATATTTTGGGCGGAATGGATACTAATAGTTCCGGGGATGTTATTATTGATGGCAAAAATATTGCCAAATACAATAAAAGACAATTAACTGGCTATCGCCGCACTGACATTGGTTTTGTTTTTCAATTTTATAATTTAATTCAAAACCTAACAGCAAGAGAAAACGTAGAATTGGCATCGGAAATAGTTCCAGATGCACTCGATCCGGTCAAAACTTTGATAGATGTTGGTCTTAAAAACCGCATTAATAATTTTCCTGCAGAACTTTCAGGTGGTGAACAACAAAGAGTGGCAATTGCTCGGGCAATTGCCAAGAACCCCAAAATTTTACTTTGTGATGAACCAACAGGTGCACTTGATTATCAAACTGGAAAAAGCGTTTTGCAAACCATTATCAACATGAGTCGTGACAATGGTACTACAGTAGTGATAGTTACTCATAATAGTGCTTTAGCTCCTCTTGCTAACCGTGTGATTCACTTTCATGACGGCAAAGTTACTCAAATTGAAGAGAACACGAATCCGGCAGATGTTGCCAGTGTTAAATGGTAGAAAAGGCTAATCATGAATAAAGTTATTCTGAAAGATTTTTGGCGCTCGATTAAACATACCAAGGGACAATTTGTTTCTATCATGGGGTTAATGATGATTGGTGCATTTGCTTTAGTTGGTTTAATGGTGACAGGGCCTGATATGCGTGATACCGGCAATCACTATGCGCAAAAACTAAAAACAGCTGACCTCACTGTTATCTGTAATTATGGTCTAGATCAAAAAGATAGACAAAAAATAAAACAAACTAAAGGTTTGCAAACCGTTGAATTTGGCTACATGACAGATACAGTCGTCAAAAATAGTCAAGAAAGTTTTCGTATTTTTTCAAAACCAAAATCAGTAGGAAAATATGAATTGCGTAAAGGTCGTTTGCCGGTAAAAACAAATGAAATTGCTTTGGCAGATCATTATTCACATAAATATAAAATTGGCCACAATATCAGTTTTACAGAGAAGAAGAATATTTTAGGAAGCACTCTGCTAAAACGAAAAAGCTTCAAAATCACAGGTTTCGTTCGGTCCAGTCAAATTTTATCAAATGTAAACTTAGGGCAAAGTAACAGTGGTACTGGAGAACTTAAAGGTTATGCAGTAGTCAGTCCTAATGCTTTTAATCATAGGGTTTATACAGTGGCCAACCTAAGATACAAGAACTTACGTGGCCTCGACTCTTATGGCAAAGTCTACACTAGTAGAGTTAAGCACCATAAAAAAGTTTTACAAGATACTCTGAAAAACAGCACCAGTCAAAGACAAAAAAGAATATTGTCTGCTGCTAACAAAAAAATTGCACCGCAAGAAAAGAAAATTCACCAAGCAGAGCAGAAATTACAGACTGCTAGTGAGCAAATTAATATTGCTGAAAAACAACTAGCCCGCCAAAAAAGTAAGTTAAATGCGCAAATAGCGCAGGCCGAAAATGCTGGAGCTAATTTACCTCAAGCTGCAAAAATACAACTACAACAAGCTCAACAAGAAATTGCTACAGGTGAGCAAAAGTTGCAGCAAGAAAAAAAGATCTTTGCCCGTAAATCTGCTAGTGCCAATAATAAAATTAAAAGAGCCAAAGAAGAAATCAGCAAAGCTAAAAAGCAATTGCGGAAATTGGCTCTACCAAGCTATAGCGTATACAATCGGCGCGAGCTACCAGGCGGTGAAGGTAATTTAGTTTATACAACTGTTGCACAAGTGGTCGAAGACTTAGCTAAAGTATTCCCTATTTTTCTCTACTTCGTTGCGGCATTAGTTACCTTTACTACAATGAACCGCTTTATTGATGAGGAAAGAATCAATTCCGGTACAATGAAAGCCCTAGGCTATAATGATCAGGTCATAATTAATAAATTCATCGCTTATGGCTTTATTTCAGGTACAATCGGCACAATTTTGGGCATTTATTTGGGACACACTTTGATGCCACAAATTGTTTATCATGCCTATTACAAATCCATCACGATCCCGCCAATCGAATTACACTTTCACTGGCAAATCAGTCTGATTGCTCTAATACTATCTTGGATCAGTTCCGTTTTGCCTGCATACTTAACTGCTAAAAATGAATTTAGGGAAAAACCGGCCGCATTACTACTACCTAAGCCTCCTGCAGCAGGTTCTAAAATATTACTGGAAAGAATACCTTTTATTTGGAACCATCTCAGCTTTACTCATAAAGTTACTGCCCGTAATATTTTTCGTTATAAAAAGCGCATGCTGATGACTATTTTTGGTGTTTGTGGTGCCGCTACCATGCTCTTTGCCGGTTTTGCTGTAAAAAATTCGATTACTAATATGAATAACCGGCAATTCAATGATCTCATTCACTACAACATGATTGTGGCCCAAAAGCCTGATATTTCACCCCACCAGCACAAAACTTTAAATACCAAGTTAAAAGAAAACAGCATTAAGTCAGAAACACCAATTTACTATGAGTCAATGTCTAAAACTGCTGGTAAGACTGGTGATACACAAGATATTACCTTAATCGCTCCTTCTTCTAGCAAAGTGCTGAAGAACTATGTTCATTTAAATGATCGTAAAACTAAGCAGACGTTGCACTTATCAAACAACGGGGTTATTATTTCAGAACGCTTGTCAACATTGCTCAAGGTAAACAAAGGTGACTATATATCTTTAACGGATAAGAATAACCGTCCTCGGAAAATGAAAGTAGCTGGCATCACTGAAATGTACATGGGACACTTCGTCTTCATGAACAAAACGCAATACCAGAAAGTTTTTAACAAACGGTTCACATCAAATGCATACCTGGTTAACTTAAAAAATTCCACTCGTAAAAACACGAGAAAAATCGCTGCGCAATTTATGGCTCTTAATGGTGTAGCAGGTGTGGTGCAAAACACTGCAGTTAGCCAAGAGCTTGACGTGGTGGTAAAATCTCTTAACTTGATCATGGTTGTTTTGATTGTAGTTGCCGGACTTTTAGCAATTGTAATTCAATATAATTTGACCAACATCAATATTGCCGAAAGAATTCGCGAACTCTCAACCATCAAAGTTTTAGGTTTCTTCGATAATGAAGTAACGATGTATATTTATCGCGAAACTATTCTTTTAACAGGTATTGGCATTTTAGTCGGTTACCTCACAGGAGATTTGCTTTACCGCTATATTCTTTATGTGGTGCCACCTGACAATGTCATGTTTAATCCGGCATTATCTGTCTCAAGTTTTCTGTGGCCATTAGGAGTTATCGGTATCATTACAATAGTTCTAGGATTTATTGTTAACAAAAAATTAAAAGACCTTGATATGCTTGAAGCTTTAAAATCAGTTGATTAAATAAATAGAACTGCTCTAATAAGAACAGTTCTATTTATTTCTGCAAAAATTAAAAACTAAATAAAAATATGTTATACTTTACTCATTAGATTTAATGCTCACAACAAGATCTTCAAATTAACGTGTATAAAGAACTTGATCATCCTTCCTTTTTAATTGATGAAGTTCCAACAAATTAATTTTGGAGATAAAATTGAATAATATTTTACAAGTTAAACATTTAATAGAAACATATAAAGATAAAAACCAAAAATTTCAAGCTTTAGACGATGTTTCTTTTACAATTGATCAAGGAGAAATATTAGCTCTATTAGGACCTAATGGAGCAGGAAAAACTACCACAGTCTCAATTATAGGTGGTTATTTGCTCCCAACTTCAGGTCAGGTAATTTTAAACGGACAGGATATTACTACTGCTCGTAAAAGACCCAACATAGGCGTTTCTTTTGGTGGAGATCTAGGGTTTTACCGTAACGCCACAGCAAAGCAAAATTTACAATTTTTTGCGGATCTGGCTAAAGTACCCTTTCGTAAGCAAAAAACAGAAATACAGCGAGTTCTGTCTATTGTTGAGCTGGATAATGTCGCAAATAAAAAGGTAGGGAAATTTTCTAAAGGAATGACGCAGAGACTGCATATCGCTCGTTCCTTGTTAAATAATCCAAGTTTATTACTTTTAGATGAACCTACTAGTGGCTTAGATGTTGAAATAGCGCAAAGCGTTCAGAAGACTATTAAAAAATTAGCAGATTCCGGCATTAGTATTTTATTAACAAGTCACACAATGTCAGAAGTTGAAAAGCTAGCTAAAAATGTAGTTATTCTAGGTGCAGGAAAAGTTTTTTTCACTGGCACCGTTTCTGCTGTTTTAAGTTTGGCTGAAAAAGAAATCAACCAAAAACCTAAAAATTTGGAAGAAGCTTATTTGGCAATAGCTCCTAAACTAAGGAGGAATTAGATATGCGTTTTATTCGTCTTTTCCTCTTTCATGTAAAAGATTATCTTTCCGATCAGTACTTTGTCTGGTTAACAATCACTAGTACTGTTTCCATTTTCTTGATGCAATATATTATGGCTTATGCTTCTCACGATTTGAATAATCCACAATTGTGGCTGCAAAGTGGTATTTTTGGCATGTGGACTTCGTGTACAACCGTTGCCGGTTGTATCGGTTTTGAACGTTACAAAGGAACGCTGCCATATTTGTTAAACAGTCAATATGACGAGCGAGCTTCTTTAATTACTTTACTTTTACCTGCTTCGAGCTATGGTTTATTTTCATTTCCTATTGCTTATATTCTGGCCAAAATTTTAGGAGTAGCTACTGGTAAAATTTCTCTGTACCAGATTTTGCTAATTTTTCTACTGTGGATCGGATGCTCAGTAATGGGAATTTTAATTTCTTCATTTCTTACTCTTTCACCTAATGCAATGGTTTATGAGGGCTTAATTGGCACTCCTATATTGTTATTAGCAGGATTATTTGGCAATGAGACCATTTTGAATCCCTTAACCAAGTTTTCTCAGTGGTTTATTCCTATAACTGGACCAATTGCTTCTTTGTCCCATAATAAAAGTCTCAACTGGACTGCTTATTTTTGCAGTTTACTTCTTTGGCTTTTGTTAATTGTGATTATAGTGAGAAAAATTAACGATCTTGTCAGAAAGAAAGGAGCTCTGAAAATTATCTAATGTTTGCTACACAATTCTCTGGCCTTTCTTTTCTCAATAATTGGCGTACAAAATTAACTTATTTCTTTATTACACCAATGATAAATCTGGCCCTGTTAGTATTAATCAATATGCAGTATTCTAATCAATTTAACTGGGATGTTGCCATCAGTTCAATTGCAATAGATGCTGCAGTACTGGCTCTTGAAACATTTTGTTCTGCTGTAATTAATGATGCCGATTTAAAAATTGACTTTGAATTAATTGCCAAAAGACCCTTTAGTATCAGGTATTGGCTTTCTAAATGCATTGTGGACATTATTATAGGTTGCACTTTAGCATTAATTAACCTATTTTTATTGTACTTAGCCGGCTCTCCCATAGTCATTATTGAACGAGCTTTACTCATGCTACCGCTTTTATGTATTTATGGCTGCGTTTTAGGTTTTGTATCTTGGGCTATTTCATGGCAAATGAATGATCCTTACTTTTTGGAGAATATTTTTAGCAGTTTAGCCCAATTAGTATCAGGAGTACTAGTTGTAATTTCAGCTTATCCTGAATGGTTAAAAGCAATTGCTTTATTATTCCCTTTTGCAGAACCTGTTACTTACATCAAAACTGGTAGCGCCAACTTAATGTACAGTGCATTAATTACATTTATTTGGTTCATTATTGGAATTTTAGCTTATATTAGCCAAATCAAGCCAGTTCTGGCTAAAGGTAAACACCATTATTAAAGCTTACACAGTAAAATAGCAGTCGCAAGATTTGCGACTGCTATTTTTTATATCTATATTTTTGTTTTTCCTAATAAAACTGAACTGATTACAACCGATAATGAACTAAAGGCCATTGCTAATCCTGCTATTTCCGGACTAAGTGTGAGACCCACACCCGCAAAAACGCCAGCGGCAACTGGAATACCCAGTACATTATAAATGAAAGCCCAAAACAGATTTAGCTTTATCCTATTAAAAGTCTTGCGACTAAGTTTCAAAGCGCGAACAACATCTTCCAGGTCATTTTTGATAAGCACGATACCGCCTGCATCGATGGCAACATCCGTACCCGAACCCATGGCAATTCCAACATCTGCTTGGGTTAGCGCTGGCGCATCGTTGATCCCATCACCAACAAAGGCGACATGGTGCTTCTCTTGCAATTTTTTAATAACTGCTGCTTTATCAACCGGCAAAACCTCAGCAATTACCTGATCGATATCCACCTGTTCTGCAATAGCGTGGGCTACTTGTTGATTATCTCCAGTTAACATGACAGTTTTCAAGCCTAAACGATGTAAGTAGTTTATCGCATTTTTGGCATTCACTTTAGGAGCATCCTGAATTGCAATTAGACCCAGCACTTGATTATCTTGCACAACAGACACTACTGTTTTTGCCTCATTTTGCAATGCCACTATTTGCTCTTCTAATTCTGGAGCAATTTTAATTTCTTTTTGTTTTTTGGGACTGCCGACCGCAACATTTGTACCAGAAATTTTACCAGTGACACCCCATCCCTCAATTACAGTAAAATTTTCTACCGTTTTTAACTGCAACTTTGCCTTTTTAGCCGCAGCTAATACAGCTGGAGCGAGAGGATGCTCAGATAATTTCTCTAAACTGGCAGCATATTGTAGGACATTTTCTTTATCTCCCACAATATCTGTTACTTGTGGTTGACCTTTGGTAATTGTTCCCGTTTTATCAAAAACTATAGTATCAATGCTGTTTGCAGCCTCTAAAATTTCTCCATTTTTAATTAGGATTCCCATTTTGGCACCACGACCAGTTCCAACCATTAATGCAGTTGGTGTTGCCAGCCCTAAAGCACAAGGACAGGCAATAACCATAACCGCAACGGCAAAAACTAATGCAGTTGCTATGCTTTTACCTAGGAAAATATACCAAACTAAAAATGTTACAATTGCAATAATCAAAACTGTGGGAACAAAAATATTTGCAACCTTATCAGTTAATTTTTGAATCGGTGCATGACTGTTCTGTGCCTTTTTAACAATCTCAATAATTTGCGCCAGCATCGTTTCATTACCAACTTTTTGGGCTTGCATTACAAATGATCCCGTTTGATTGATTGTAGCTCCTATTACCTGATCGCCTGTCACTTTTTTAACTGGCATACTTTCGCCAGTTACCATAGATTCATCAATGCTTGAATTGCCAGAAACAATTTTGCCATCAACTGGTACTTTTTGCCCAGGCATTACTTGTATGTAGTCGCCCTTCACAACTTCAGTGATAGGAATACTGACAAATTGATCATCGCGCTTTACTAAGGCATTTTTTGCACCTAAATTAAGCAATTTCCCCATAGCGTCAGAAGCAGTTGCTCGCATTTTTTCTTCTAAAACCTGCCCTAATAAGACGAAAGTAATAACAAAAGCAGCACTTTCAAAGAAAACAGGTCTTTTAGTAAACATCGCATAAATACTGTAAATATAAGTTATCGATGTTCCTAAAGCAACGAGGGTATCCATATTTGAATGGTGCTTTTTAAAGGCAGACCAGGCACTAGTAATAAATGGACCTGCTGAAATTAACATAATTATTGTTGTAAAAATAAGCATGGTCCATTCGCCACCTGGCAACATCCATCCAGTAAAAGGATGAATAATCATTTCCAGAAGCATTGGCAGTGATAATATTAGCGACGTCCAAAAACGTGTTGTAATTTTCATTCTTTTTCCTTAGCTATTTGACAATTACCTTACCATGAAACATGTTCATACTGCATTCCCATTGATATTCACCTGGTTTTGAAGTATCAATTTTAACCCTTTCTACTTTGCCTTCAGGTAATTTCTGATTTATGCCAAAATCTGAAAATACAACATGATCTAAACAATTGGATGAGTCTGTTCTCTTAAAGTTTAAAGTAGCGGGTACTCCCCTTTTAAGAACAACTCTTTCTGGTGAATAACCACCTTTAACTTCAATATCAACACTCTGTTTGTTTGACTTCATAGTGGCTTTCTCCTCTTCTACGTGATGGCTACCAAAGAACCACCATGCAATAAAAGCTATTAGTGCAAGACCTAAACCTAAGATAATAATTTTATTCATGATAATTCCTCCCAGTTGAAGCTTATTATTAATGTCTACATTTGTAAACTAAGTTTAGTATAAATTATATATCTACAAATGTAAACATAAATGCTCAAAAAAAACTTACTGATTTTTTTCAGTAAGTTTTTCCTTATTAATCTGCATCTAATCGCTTTAACCAATGAGTCAGATCATTTTTGTCCACCATTATTTGCTTAAGTTCGGCCTTATTATCAGCGGCCAAAAACAGCATTAACTGCAGATACTTTGCTACAGAAAGTCCATAATTTTCCAGGTTAGCTTTAGCTGCTTTTACTACTGTATCATCTAAACTAATTGTAAGAAGTTCGTCTTTCAAAGTCTATCCCATTTCCTATATTCTAAATAAAAACTAACAGAATTATTTTAGAAAAACCTCTAATGCTATGCAAGTATTTAATTCAAATTCATAATGCTTTTTATCTACCTGCTCCATTATATCTCTTCAAGCCTAAATTCCATACCCAATGGTCTAAAAAAAGGAATAGTGAAGCTATCAAAAGTTGCAATAATATTATTTGCCATTGACGTGGTCTTATTAAAATAATTGTGGCAGGACAAGCAACTAGTCCAAAAGGCAGGATAAAATTAAAAATAATATTACCCAGTCCCCGATAAATACTTGCAGGGTAGCGACTCATTTGTATCATACTTAAAAATAAATCATTTCTGCCAAAATTTGTGGGGAACCAAAATGCCGAAATTGTCCATAAATACCAAAGAGAATAGTATAAAATGCAGCCAAAAACGCAAGAAAGCAAAAATAACAACACCTGGCCTATATTAATACTTATACCCTGACATGCATAAATAATTACAAATAGTCCTAGCACTGAATTAATTAATTGTGTAAATTCAATTGCACTAAAAAAGTAATATACATTAGCATTAATTGGTTTTAATAAAATTGAATCTAAGGTTCTTTCTCTAATGTCTTTTTCCATTTTAGGCATTGATTTGACCAAGAAAGCCATTAAGAAGCCGTCAAGCATAGTATAAACGCCAACTAGCAACAGACATTCTTTGTAGGTCCAACCACCGATAGTATCAACATTTAAATAAATTACCTTAAAAAAAGCTATAGGAATGCCTAACCACAATATAGAAGAGATTATCCCAAACAATGTGTCTAACCTGAAACTAATGGTTTGCAAAAAGGCAATTTTAATTAACGATTTGACTACTTTAAGTTTACTTTTCATAATCAACCCATTACATCAGAGTATCTCTGAAGCCCTTCTTTATTAACTATTTTTACTATTAAATAAAAAACTATCATCCATACAATTTCAATGATTGTGTTTTTAAGCCATATATTTAATGGTAATGCTTTAACAAGCGTATCAATTGGAAAAGAGCTGAAATATTGAAATGGCAGTAGTTTAATTATTTTTACCAAAAAAGGCGGCAAAATTTCTAAAGGAAAGTAAAAACCTGCCAGCAGATTGACTACAACTTCTTTTACCAGTAAAACAAAGAAAAGATTGTCAAACCAGTACGCTACACTACCAATAATATAAGAAAAAAGAAACCATAATATGGCTGCCATAATTAAACTAAATGCAAATTCAAGTAGCACGAGTAAAGAAATATGAATTAAATTACACGCAACTATATAGATAAATCCAATAATTAAAATCGGAGCAAGCAAAATTAAATTTGCCAGTCTGTCGCCCAGCATTTTAGCAAAATAATATTTTTCAATTGTAATTGGTCTATGGATTATATTAGACAATTCTCCTGAATGGATATCATCATTTAATTCCCAGTCAACTGCATACCATACAAAAGAATTAATAAAATTAACCCCAATATAATAAATTACCATTTGATTTTTGCTAAAACTACCAATAGTTTGACCATGATTCAATATTAAAGACCATAAATAAAACATTACTAAACTTGGTACAAGTGCCTGCAAAAGCAAAATTATGACGCTGCTCTTATTGGCTAATATAGACTTCATTGAGATCTTGCTTACTGAAAAATAGGTTTTTATCATTTTTCTTTCTCCTCAGCAAATAGCTCTAAGATAATATCTTCAAGCTTCAGGTCATTTATTTGATAGTCGGAGCCTTGATTATCCCGTGCCAACTGAGCGATTTGGTCATCTACCTTTTCTACAGGAACTTTAATTGTCACGGTCAAATCATCCTGATCAATAATCTTGGCGCCCAATTTACTTTCGTTGAAGTTCTCCGATTTAATAAAAGTAATATATTTATTCTGATTAAACCTCTCTAATAAATCTGTTTTTGGTCCATCCCACATTATCTGACCGCTATTTACAATGATCAGGTGATCACAGATAGTTGCAATATCTTCCATATCATGAGAGGTAAGAAAGACAGTCAATTTTTCTTCCTGATTCAGCCTTAACAAAAACTTGCGTATATCCCTTTTTGCCAAAACGTCTAAACCAATAGTTGGTTCATCTAAAAAGAGTATTTTTGGTCTGGTTGCTACGCCGGCCAGAAATTCTACTTTCATTCGTTCTCCCAGTGATAATTTGCGGGTTTGTACATCTAATTTTGAAGTTACATTTAGTATCTGAGCCAGGTCATTGACCGTTTTTTGAAAAATTTCTTCCGGTATATCGTACATTGACTGCAATAATTTCAAATAATCTCTAGGGGTTAAATCAGGAAAAAGTTGCGATCTATTTCCCATGACGACTGAGATTGATTTTTTGAAATCATTTATCCTTTTTGTAGGATCATAGCCATTCACTCTGCAAGTTCCGGCTGATGGAAACAAGGTTCCAGTCAGCATCTTAATGGTCGTGGTCTTACCTGCCCCATTTTTGCCAATAAAGCCAACTTTTTCACCGTTCTTGATAGTAAAATTGAGCGCTTTTACTGCTTGCACTGCCGTCTTTTCAGGCTTAAAAATATTTTTAACAACTGCACGCCAGTTTTCACCCCTGCTGCTAATAAAATAATCCTTAGAAAGATTGTGAACTTCAATCGCATTTTCGTTCATTTTTGACCTCATTTAGTTATCTAGCCAGCACAAAAAAGCAATTTTTAAAAGGACAATCCTTTTTACAAAATTGCTTTAAGTTTTGAACACCTATCATCATACATTTAGAAACTGTCATTGGTTTAACCTTATTACTTATAGTTTTTAAATCAGCAACAATTAGATAAATTCTACCACATTTTTAACAACTTTTAAATATAATTTAATTTTTGGCACAAAATATATTTTCTATCTAGAAAATATCACCTTTTACTTGAGATGTATTCATCTATTTGTGCAAGATAGCTTTCTTTTTCCTGCTGACTGATCCAAGAGGTTTTAAATGAATTTTGTGCTATTCGGACCAGTTCTTTTTCACTCCAATTGCACTTTTGGGCAAATTTATAGTAAACATCATTAATATAATTACTACCCTTATAAGCCGGATCATCGGAATTAAAACTAATCAGCGCACCGTTATTAAAAAGCTTATTAATGGCCTTTTGTTCCATAACTTTGCGGGTGTAAAAATAAGCCATGGGGCATGCTGTAATACCAATTTTTATGTCTATTAAAAATGTCATCAAATCCGCATTTTCAACTATATTTAAGCCGTGATCCAAACGATCGACCGTAATAATTTCTAAAGCTTGTTTGATATGATCAACTGTATCAACTTGGTGCAGATCACAATGCATTGTTAAATAATAACCTTGGTTTCGAGCCTTAGCAAAAACCAGCATAAACTTCAGCGGTGGATTATGATGCTCATCTGAATCAAGACCAACACCTAATATCCAGCCTTTTTTATGATATGGTTCAGCTTCTTTTAAAGTTTGCATTGCTGATTCTTGTGAATACTCTCTTAAAAAGCACATTATTAACTGTACATCAATGTCTAATGATGCTGCATCAACAATCGCTTCATGAATGCCTTCAATTACTGTAGCAAAAGGGATGCCCCGACTAGTATGAGCTTGAGGATCAAAAAACAATTCAAGGTGCTTAACATTACTGTCAGCTTCTTTGCGCAAAAAAGCTGCAGTCAAATCATAGAAATCTTGTTTAGTACGCAAGACCTGCATCCCTTTATAGTAGGCCTTTAGAAATTCCGGTAATCCTACTCCATAATTCCTGTCAATATCCGCTGGAGTCTTAGCACCAATATCAATCTGATTTCTCTTAGCAATGGCAAATTCCATTTCGGCTTCAAGTGTTCCCTCTATATGAACATGCAGTTCAGCCTTAGGTAATCCGTCAACAAACTTACGAGATAATTTTTGGGTCATCTTTGTCTCCTTAACAAAATAATTATAAATACGAACATTTTAATATAAGTCTAATTATCCTCTTGATCATTTAAGTTTTTATATAGCTATAAATCAATATTAAAAATCATAACATTTTTATTCATCACTTACAATATCTATTGATATTGTGATTTTGTTCGATTTTTACATTGAAATACTTCGGTAGTAATATTATAATTTTAACAATACGATCTATAATTTTATCTTGACCAAGATTAAAATCACTAGTAAAGTGTAATCAATTTAACTTTAATATTTTTGAAAAGGAGAGTGCATTAAATGTCAAATTGGACAACAAAATTTGTTAAAGAGGGCTTAACGTTTGACGATGTGTTATTGATTCCAGCGGAAAGCCATGTATTGCCAAATGAAGTGGATCTTCATACTCAATTAGCGCCTAATCTGAAACTCAATATTCCTATTATTAGTGCTGGAATGGATACCGTAACTGAAGGCGCAATGGCAATAGCAATTGCTTTGCAAGGTGGTTTAGGCGTAATCCATAAAAATATGTCCATCACTGCCCAAGCTGGCGAAGTTGCAAACGTCAAAAATGTTGTTGTTCCATCTAACATTACCAAAGCAGCTGTCGATGACAACAATCACCTGCTTGTTGCTGCTGCTATTGGAGTCACAAGTGATACATTTGAACGTGCTGAAGCACTTATCGAAAAGGGTGCTGATGCAATTGTCATTGATACTGCTCACGGTCATTCAGCTGGTGTTTTGCGTAAAATCAAAGAAATTAGGGATCATTTTCCTCATGTTACGTTAATAGCCGGAAACATTGCAACTGGAGATGCTGCTAGAGCTCTTTTCGATTCTGGAGTTGACATTGTTAAAGTAGGTATTGGTCCTGGCTCCATTTGTACTACCCGTGTCGTTGCTGGTGTTGGAGTTCCGCAAATTACAGCAATTTATGATGCTGCTACTGCTGCCAGAGAATACCACAAGCCAATAATTGCAGATGGTGGAATGAAGTATTCAGGTGACGTTGTTAAGGCACTCGCTGCGGGTGGAAATGCCGTCATGCTTGGAAGTATGTTGTCAGGTACAACAGAAGCACCTGGTGAAGTGTTTGAAAGCGATGGCCAAAAATATAAGACCTATCGTGGTATGGGATCTGTCGGAGCAATGGCTCAAGCGCATGGATCCTCTGACAGATACTTTCAAGGCGGCGTCAACGAAGCTAATAAATTGGTTCCTGAAGGTGTTGAAGCACGCGTGGAATATAAAGGTGATGTTTCTGATATTATTTTCCAGATTATAGGTGGGCTGCGTTCAGGCATGGGCTATGTAGGTGCAGCCACTATCGCTGATTTACGTGAAAATGCTCAATTTGTAAAAATTACTAATGCCGGTTTAAGAGAATCTCATCCCCACGATGTCCAAATTACTAAAAAGGCCCCTAATTACGAGAGATAAATAAAGTAAATAAAAAAATAGTTATTGCTTTCATGCAATAACTATTTTTTTGATCTATTTATCAGATATGGCTTCATTCAGCTTCTGTAAATTTTTTACTAATTCATTCTTCGTATCGGCTCCTAAAATTTCAGCATAACTATTCTCAGAATTAACAAAATAATAAGTTATTTTTGGTCCCAGCTTGATAGCTTTCTCAGTTAGGATTATTGCCTTTAATCGTGTATCATGTTGATCAACTTTTTTGGTAATCAAACCTTTTTCTTCCATTAAGCGTAATACATTAGTAGCAGTAGACTTCCTAATGTTAAATTCATGCTCAATATCCTTTTGATAAATGGATTTGTTTTGGGCAAATGAAGCCAAATATTCAATAATTAGCATCTGTGTTCCGGTTAAGCCAATTTTTCTAGCGTAGTAATCAACATTACGATTAAAAGTATTTTGTATACGCTGTAGGGCTAATCCTAATCTGTTCATTAATCTTACTCTATTCCTTTGTTTTTACCGATTTTGTAGCTTGATAAAGTAAGTATACACCAACAAGAACAATAATCAGAATAAAAATAAAACCTACCTGAGTAGCTTCAATATATTTTCCAGTAGTGGAGCTTTGACCACTCATTTGTTCTACAAATTGCATAATAGCTGAAATAATTGCCGTGCCGACAGCTCCAGCAAATTGCTGCGCCATATTAAACAGACCATTGCCATCTGTATTTTCTTTTTCATCTAGTTGACCAATGGAAGCAGTCATTGTGTCCCCCATTACCAGACCTATACCCATCATTGTAATAGCATAGAACAGAATAATTTTGCCAGATGATAGTGAAGAAGCAAATAAACAATAAAGAATGCCGCCGATTATTTCAAAAACAGCACCCGTCATAATTGGCTTTCTGGGACCGTAACTGTCGAGCAGTCTGCCACTAATTGGTGAGAGCACGGCTCCAACAAGTCCACCAGTTAAAAGCAGAAGTCCTGCAGTCATTGCTGTAGAATGATTAACAATTTGAACATAATTAGGCAAGATGAACGACAATCCTAAAGTATTGACTTGAAAAATAAAATAAGCTGTTATGCCTTGAGTAAATTTAGTATTTTTAAAAACTCTAATATTAATTAACGGAGTAGCAGTATTTAATGAGTGCTTGATAAAAACAATTAAGCAAATAACGCCGACTGCTAAAGGCAAAATAAACATAAAAGGTTTTTGTATGATAGTAGACAAATTGCTAAAAGCAAAAATCAAGCCGATAAATGTTAAAGCAATGCTCAGAAAGCCTGCTGTATCAAGTTGCGTATGTACAATTTTCTTAGATTCGTCATTAATTGAAGCTATACCCATTAATAGAGAAATTATCATCACCGGAATTATAAAAATAAAGATATAACGCCAACCTAACGTATTGACGACTAATCCGCCAAACGTTGGTCCTAAAGCTGGAGCAACTGCCGTTATCATTGTTCCTATTCCCATAAGCAATCCAATTTTATCTAAGGGTGTCCGTTCCAAAATAATATTAAACATTAATGGAATAGCTATTCCCGCTCCTGCTCCTTGAATAACACGACCAAGTACTAGAAAAATAAATTGGTTTGCTACTGCATCAATCACTAAACCACAAATAAATAAGGTAGCGGCTGTAACAAAAAGTTTTCTTGAACTAAAATTTCTTTTTAAATATGCAGATAATGGCATAATAATAGAAGCAACTAATAAATAACCAGTTGTCATCCACTGTACGGTAGCCATATTAACATGAAAATCCTTCATCAAAACAGGGAAAGTAACGTTTCCCGCTGTTTCAATTAGCACACCCGAAAAAGACATTAATCCGGCTGCGAAAACGGAACAAATTAATTTTGCGTCTAATTTTCTTTGCATTCAAATTCCTCCTGAATATTTAGTTAGCAAGCTAACTAATTAACCATAGTAACTCACATTTTTTTGAAATGCAATAAAATAGAGCAAAGAAAAACACCTGAGACTCAGATGTTTTTCTTATAATTAAATATTTATTTATCAGTATCAATCACATATTTTTGCCAATAACGCCAGACATTTTCACTTGAAAAGCGTTTAGCATTTTCATATGCACCATCGTTCATTTTCCTGCGTAATTTTGGACTAGCAAAAAACTCAGTAATTTTGGCAGCTAAATCATCTATATGACCACTTGGTACAATAAAGCCACTCTGACCATCAGCGATTAAGTCCTCTACTCCATAATTAATATTATATGAAGCTACTGGAACGCCGTGAGATTGAGCTTCAAGTACAGAAAGATTGAAACCCTCATACCTGGATGTAGCAACAGCAAGCTGCGCATCATCATATATATGATTCATGTCTTTCGCATAACCCATAAAATGTACTACATCTTCCAAGCCCAGATCCTGCACTAATTTTTTTAACTTTTTTTCTTCCTTGAAATTATTAGCACCATTACCATAACCATAAATATCTAAGGTTAGCGAATCATTATTTTGATAAGCCTGATTAAAAGCTTTGATGGCATCATCAATCCGTTTTTCATAAAACAGTCTAGCTACTACTATTATTTTACCTTTAGTGCGCTCACTCATCGGAATATGTTCAGCATGTAGTTGCTCATCTGGCACTATTCCAACAGGAATAGCAACGATTGGTACTTGTGTCCTCAACCTGCTCCGCATATCATCTGCTTGCTGTTTTGTAGGAGTAATTACTAAATCGGTCTTACTAAGTAGCTCATTATTAGAAATTGAGTTGTAAGTAAGAGGTGAAGTAGGATCCCAGTAATCTCTAAAATGAATACTGTGAAAATGCTCAATTTTTCTGGCAGGCGTCTTCATATTAATCATTGGTACATTGGTAATATTGGAACGGTCCGAAATAAATGTTGATCTTTCATCCCCATCTTGCTGATTCAATTCATCAAGCATAATGGTAAAGGCCTGACCATTATTCATTAGTGAGTGGACAATGCCATGAATATCGGTCATTTGAATGTTAGTAGCTGGATAGACATTTGGTTTTCTTTCATATGAGATTTCATAGTAAATGGTATTGTTCGGACGAAAGAACAATTCATAAATCAAATGACCATCAACTGTATCATAAATTTGGGTCATACTCTTAAATCCACGTGTATCGTAAAAATCCTGTTTAATACAGTGGACATCAGCATTAAAATATTTAATTGTATCAATGCTACCATTAGGTAACATAATAATAGTCATTGTTTTACGTTGACCCTCATAGACTTCATAACCATTGTCAATTTGTTTCACCTTATTGTCACTAGGAATCGGCAAATCTTTTATAGTTACAATACGATTAGTAAACTTTACTGTGCCGGCAAAAAAGTCGAACTTATTAACATAATCATCATCGGTCATGCCATACAAAGGTAAATTACGGTGAGCAAACCGGTTATATGCTGATGTCACTATTTTTGCCTTAACGTGATTGCGTTTAAAGAGCATTAATCTTTTGACTTCTGCATGCTCTATTCCCGAACTATTCGCATCTAATCTATTATCTAAAAAGTAATACATAAATTGTCCTTTTATTCCTATATTAAAACTGTCATAGTTAATTTTAGCATAAATTCTCTAAATATAAATAGTGGATTTAAAAAACAAAAAAGCATTAGCCGCTCTATCTTCGGCTAATACTTTAGTTAAATTATAAATTATTTACTGCCGCTTTTTAGTTAATTTTAAAATTAAAGGCCAAATAATTGCAGCAATTATTCCCAAGGCTAAACCAGCCCACAGAATCGGGGAGGTAGTTAATGAAATCCCGCTAACAACATTGCTTTCCAGCCATTGAACTAATTGATTTGCTAAAAACTGTAATGCTCCAAATGATCCGATAGCTGCAATTAATAAAATAATTGAAGCCCAATATTTACCGAATAACATCAATAATGCAGCTAAAATAAAAACTAATATTGTTGCAAAAAGGCAATAATGAAAAATACTAATACTTTGGTTAACTTTATCCTTGTTTTCGTCTAAACCATTGTTAATTTTATTTAGCAGAAGGTTGCTTACAGCTTTTTGTACTTCATTATTTTCAGGAAAAGACAAATTCTTAGCAGACACTTCTCCATTTTCTTGATAAGTAACACCGAGATTATATAAGCTGACATAAGACATATCATTATGATACTTTTTAGGTAATTGCTCTAAAATTTTATCCTCAACACCGAAATCTTTAGCCAGTTTCAAGGTACCTTTTAGCCTTGAATCACCAGTATCATTTACGCTTTTTTTAATTACTTTCTGTGCCATACCACGAACATTTTGCACATTAATAGTTATTGGTGACTCAAGTAGCAGAAAGCCAGAAATACAAACCGCTGCAGTAAAAATCACTCGGAATAAAATACTAGCAAATTTTTTCATTAAATTAACCTCCCACATTAATATTAACTATTTAATCTAACAGTCATGTTGACCCGAAGCTAAACAGTTACAATTAACCATTTCAGGAGCACTTTCTTTTTTATAAGCAAGTTCTTTTTCTATCTTAGCGATGTCACCCTGAGCAAGAGGCATATCTTTCAAAATAGCTATCATTACCTGACCTTTATGCATATCACACATATGACTCATCATTTCTTTTGTGACCTGAATCATCATTTCGATCTGAGTAACAGTAGCAGAATAAACGAAACGGCGACCATCTTTACGGGTTTTTAACAAACCCTTTTTGACCAAACGTCCCATCAAAGTTTTGATAGTAGATTCAGACCAGTTCTTTTTTGCCTGTAGCTGCTGAATCACTTCACCAGTGTGAATTTCTCCTAAAGTCCACACTATTCTCATAACTTCCCACTCAGCTTCGGAAATATTATGTTCTCTATTTTTTTCTACCATAATAATCAACTCAACTTTATTTTACTACAGAACAAACTTTTTTATTGCTTTGGCAATTCCATCATGATCATTATCTTCTGTCACATAATCGGCATAATCTTTTATCTCTTCGATTGCGTTACCCATGGCAATTTTCATAAAGTCAGGATTCGTAAACATGGAAACATCATTGCCCTGATCGCCAAACACCATAACTTGACTTGGCTTAATTTTCAATCTTTCAGCTAATTGTAAAACAGCATTTCCCTTGGAAGCATCTTTAATGTTGATTTCAACAATTGAGGAAAAACTGCGAACAATATCATATTTTGCAAAAGCCCATTGGGGAATATTATTCCATAATTTATCAACTTCTCGCTCATCATCAAGAACGCTTAAACCTACTTTATTAAAAGCAAAGTCTTGTGTTATTTCTTCAGCTTTACGCACTTTAAGCACATTATTTGTAAAAGTTGCATTCCTTGCCAGGTTAACTCCTATATCACGATCACATGTCCAATAGCATTCTGGGGTTTCAAAATGAAGGTTAACCTGAGCTAATCTTTGTAATTTCCTCATGTTAGTAAAATCGCGATAGTTCATTTCTTCATTCATTAATATATTGCCCGCCAAGTCTTGGATCACAGCACCATTGAAAACAATGTCATATTGCCTTTTACCCTGCAAACCTAACTGTTTATTAAATTCAATTGTACCAGACAATGGTCGACCTGTAGCCAGAACCACTTTTATACCCTGACTATCTGCTTGTTTAAGAACTCTTTCAGTTTCAGGTAAAATCTGCTTTGTAGTTGTCAGCAAAGTGCCATCTAGGTCAACCGCAATCAACTTTATTGCCAAAATAATATCCTCCTACACATTTTCACTATTTTCTTTATTATACAAAAGAGTCTGGGAAAAAAGTAGGTCATTATCCATACTAAAAAAGTAGACAAGCCTTCAGTTTGATATAACTTCTAAATTCTAGGGTCATATCATTTTTAGTGGTTTGCCTACTCTTTTATCTATCAAGGATTAATCAATAATATGATTTATTTTTTTAACCCTTCTTTTCTGCAAATATCTTTTCCAAAAAAAGCCAAAATATTATTCTACCTATTCTACCGTTACGCTTTTAGCTAAATTACGTGGTTTGTCCACATCCAATCCTTTATCTTTTGCTGCATAATATGCAAATAATTGAGCTGCAACCACACTAACAAGTGGCGAAAGATAATAATTAACTTCAGGTAAAACAATATCATCGGCTGGTTTTGCTAATGATTTACGCGCAATTGTAATTACAGTTGCTCCGCGTGCGATTACTTCCTGAATATTGCCCCGCATCAGATCAGAGGTGACAGAGTCATTAATCAAAGCAATCACAGGTGTACCTTTTTCAATTAATGAAATTGTCCCATGTTTCAGTTCGGCTGCTGCAAAACCTTCAGTTTGAATATAAGAAACCTCTTTCAGTTTAAGGGCAGCCTCTAAAGCTACTGGATAATCAATCCCCCTACCAATATAAAAGGCATTACGACTTGGTATAATATTCTTTTGAGCGAGCCGTTCAATTTTCTCCTGGCTGGAAATAACTTGTTCTATTCCTTCCGCAGCTAAAGCAAAATTCTTTTTTAACTCAAAATCTGCTGCGTCTTTAATACCTATTTTTTCTCCTAATGCCTTGGCAACTATCGCTTGAACAGCAACCTGTGCAGTATAAGCTTTAGTTGAGGCTACGGCAATTTCAGGACCTGCTTCAAGTGACATAGCATAATTAGCTTCGCGCGCCAGAGTTGAATTAGGCACATTCGTCAAAGTTAGACTGGGAATGCCCCGCTTGATCGCCTGTTGCAAGACAACACGTGAATCAGCCGTTTCACCTGATTGCGACAAGAAAATAAAGAATGGGTGCTTGGACATCATGGGAAAATGATAGCCCGCTTCTGAAGCAAAACCTACTTCAGTTGGAATTTTAGTTAAATGTTCAAAAAGTTGTTTACCAATTAAACCCGCATGATAACTTGTACCAGCAGCAAAGATATATAATCTGTCTGCCTTTGATAAAGCATTAATAATTTTAGCATCTACTTTAGGGTCACCATTTTGATCAAGATAATATTGATCTAAGTGCCGTAAAACACTTGGCTGCTCACATATTTCTTTAAGCATGTAAAATTCATAGGTGCCTTTAGAAGCGGCATTTTCGTCAATATTTAACTCATATGGTTGATGTTCAACTTTTTGACCAGCAAGGGTTTCAAGCTGATACCCGTTTTGAGTAATGTCTCCGACTTCACCATCTTGTAAATCAACGAAAGTTTTGGTTTGATCCAATACCGATAAGGCGTCAGATGCGATCACATTAAAGCCATTACCAAGTCCCAACATCAAAGGAGATTTATTTTTAGCTATAAAAATATGATCTGGATTTTGATTATCTATTAATAAAAGGGCATATGATCCCTTAATCAATTGTAGGGCCTGCTTTAGAGCCGTAAAGGCATCTTCATTTTTTTCACGAGCAAATTTGCTAATTAATTGAACAATTACTTCAGTGTCTGTGTCAGATTTAAAGGAAACATCTTTGAGATATTGCTTTTTGATGTCCTGGTAATTTTCAATTACACCATTATGAACTAAATAAAAACGTTCAGTTTCATCAAATTGGGGATGAGCGTTAGCTTCAGTGGGCTTACCATGTGTTGCCCAACGGGTATGACCAATTCCAACCATGCCTTGCTCTTCTGGGGTCATTTTGTTCTTCAAGTCCTCGATACGACCAGCAGTTTTAGTTAAATATTCTTTTCCTGCCAAATCATTGAGGTAAATTCCCGCAGAATCATATCCGCGATATTCAAGCTTTGACAATCCATTTAAAACAATTTCTCTAGCAGATTTCCCTACAATGCCAACAATGCCACACATATATTTCTCCTTTGGTCTAGTAAAATATTTTTGATTTGGGCTAATTAATTATTTCAACTTACGTATGGCATATTAGCCTTTTTTAACTAATTGGTCAAGCCTTAATTTTGCAATTGGTCTATACTATAATGTGAAACTACTGTTACTAACACAAAAAGCAGGCAAAAATAATTGATGAAGATCTTAATTGAGGACAGTTATACCTTCGTATAAGCATAAACCATCAGATAATAAACAAAAATGATATTCAAGTATTATTCAATATGCAAAAGAAAGCGGGTTTCTTGCTGCCTTTTTGTTTTAGGTAAAATTGTAGCCCTTAATAGACAATTAACCAGATAGCTATTAGAATTTAAGGATAAAGGAGTAATTACAATGAAAATTAACAAAAAATTGTTTATTAGCTTATTAGCTGGAATATTGACAACAACATCATTAGCAGTTACTACAACTAATATTGATCAAGCTCAAACTACTACGTCAAATGTAAATTCTGAGCAAGGCAAGCTAACCTTGAATCATAAGACTCGTGTTTATAACAAAAAGGGTAAGAAAAAATATTCTTATCTTAAAACGCATGGGCTGCTTTAGTAAGATAAGTTGGCAAAATTTAAAGCCAGTGAATACAGCAGCTGATGTCACACCAGCTGGCATAGAAAAAAATGTTAAAGAATAAAATAAGACCCTCAATTTTGAGGGTCTTATTCTGGTTTAACTGCTTTTTAACTCAAATGCACAAGTGGGGCTAATTTATTTATACTCCCATTTCTGCTTCCACTACATCGGTTATTCTCTTAACGTAAGCGTCAGTTTCCTCTTGAGTAGGTCCTTCAGCCATTACCCGCAGAAGCGACTGTGTTCCGGAAGGCCGCACTAATACTCGTCCCTCATCACCCATTTCATTTTCAACTTCTTTAATGACGTCTAAAATAGGTTGGTGCTCTTTCCAGGATTTTTTATCTTTAACCGGAACATTAACCAAGCATTGGGGATATTCCTTAAAGTCAGTCAATAATTCTGTCAAACTTTTTCCAGTTCTTTTCATTACTAGCATTAGATGCAAGCCAGTCAACATACCATCACCGGTATTATGATAGTCACTCATGATAACATGACCTGACTGCTCTCCGCCTAAATTATAACCGTTTGCTCGCATTTCTTCTGAAACATATCTGTCGCCAACTTGAGTACGAACATTTTTAATCCCGCGCCTTTGTAATGCCTTAGTAAAGCCGAGATTACTCATTACAGTAGTGACAATGGTATCTTTTTTCAGTCGACCGCCATCTTCCATATAGCTGCCGAGAATATACATGATGTGGTCGCCATCAACTTCGTGACCATTTTCATCAACAGCAATGCAACGATCAGCATCGCCATCAAAAGCGAGACCAAGTTGCGCACCTTGTTTAACGACTTCTTCCTGCAGTTTTTTGGTATGCGTAGCGCCAACGTGATCATTAATGTTCAAGCCATCAGGATGAGTAGCAATAGTAGTGAAATCAACTCCGCAATCAGCAAATAGCCGAGAAATCAAACTGCTGGCAGCACCGTTGGCACCGTCAATAACCACTTTGATACCACCAAGGTCTTCGGGAATAGTATTTTCAATAAATTGTAAATATTTGGCACCGCCTTCATGAAAGTCAGTGACTGAACCCAATCCTTTAGCAGAAGGTCTAGGCAAATTATCTTCTGGAGCATCAATTAGTTTTTCAATTTCGCCCTCCATTTCGTCCGACAATTTCAAGCCATCGCTGCCAAAGAACTTAATACCGTTATCTTCTACAGGATTATGGGAAGCAGAAATTTGAACACCGGCATCAGCCCCTTGAGCACGGACTAAATAGGACAAACCAGGGGTAGTAATTACACCAACTTCTAAAACTTCAATCCCAACGGAAAGAAGTCCGGATATCAAAGCGTATTCCAACATTTGCCCCGAAATCCTGGTATCACGAGAAACTAGAACTTTTGCCTGCTCTTCCTTAGCTTTATTTTTAGTTAAAACGTAGCCACCATCACGACCCAGTTTAAATGCCAATTCTGGAGACAAGTCTTGATTAGCCACTCCACGTACACCATCAGTGCCAAAATATTTCAACATTATTAAACAACCTTCCTATCTTAATTATTTTTATTTTTTGAATCGTTTGCATTTTCCACTTTTACATCAACAGTAATCTGCCTGGGATTTGACCTTACAACCCCATCAGGTAAATTAAAAGTAATTGTTTTGGTAGTAGAAGCCGTAATAGTTCCTAGGTCGACTGGGACCTTTAAATGCTTCACTTTAGCCAAATCATCTTCACTACCATATAAAGTAACATACTTAGTTTTAGCAGTTAGAGAATATATTTTATTCATTTTCTCATGCTCAGGCTCAAGCTTTATTTTAACTGCTTTTTTGGCTGTTGTAACGGGAATTGATACTTTAGCCGTTGCGGGATCAATAACTACGTTTAGTTGCCTGCCCTTATGATCTTCTGCTATTAAATTGACCTGCCGCTCATATGTGTGGTCAATCCCATTTGGTAAAACTACTTTGGCTACTATTTGGTCAATTTGATCTACTTCAGAACGAGCTCCGGTCACTTCAACCTGCTGCGGATAAACACTGGAGTGACCCAGTTGATAGCCACGAGCAACAGCACTCTTATTATACTCTATTTGTATAGGCATTGTAGTAGATTTTCGTCTTTGAATATCAACTTCAACACTGCGAGGATTAAGCGAATAGGATATTTGCCTGTTAATGCCGTTAACATGAATTTTAACGTTATGTTTGCCAATACTTTTATTAGTCAAATCGATGTACGCTCTGAAGTTTTGGGTATTAACGGTTGAAGTAACCAATGCAGTTGAACCCTCGAGTGTCACGCTTACTTTTTCAGGATAGCCAACAACATAATACTTATCAGTATCAACCGAAACTTGCAGGGGAACCTTAATGGTTTGGGTTTTATTTGCAGTTTGCTTTGTTTTCTCTGCTTGTCCTTGAGATAAAAATCCGCCCTGAGTAGAGTTAATATAAATAACCAGTAAAACAGCTATTAACAAAGATACCAGTTTAATAAACCAAGATTTTTTCCAAAATTCTCTCATCGGTCAGCACCCCATTTCCAGAGCTTGCGGATAATTTTTTGATACCATTTATCGTTATCATTTTTCTTTGGAACCAGTTCTGCATTGAGATATTTTAGATATTCATCACGGGTTAAATCAACCATAAAACGGCCATTACGGGTAATTGTAACCCCTCCAGTTTCCTCTGAAACAACTACAGTAATTGCATCCGTCACTTCAGAAATACCTACAGCAGCGCGATGGCGTGTTCCCAGTCTTTTAGGAATCATGCTGTTATCTGAAAGTGGCAAATAGGCCGCAGCAACTGCAATTTGATGATCATTGTTGATGATAACCGCACCATCATGTAACGGGGTATTGGGAATGAAAATGTTAATAAGCAGTTCCCCCGTAACATCTGCATTTAACTTAATTCCAGTTTCAATATAATCTTCAAGACCGGTTTCCTGCTGAATTGTAATCAATGCTCCAATTCTTCTTTTTGACATGTACTGAATAGCTTTATCAAGCTCATTAATAAATTTAATTGATTCATCCCGAGCACTGTCCTCACGGCCACCAAAAATAGGCAAACGGCCTAAATGCTCAAGTCCACGTCTGATTTCTGGCTGAAAAATCACAATTATACCTACTACGGACCAGGAAACGATTTGATCAATTAACCAGGTGGTAGCATGCAATTGCAAGATGCCAGCAATAATGCGTACAAGAAATATCAGTACAATACCCTTGGCCAGTTGAACGGCTTTAGTTCCTCGAATCAAAACCACCAGGTGGTAAACAACAAACCAGATAATTAGAATATCAAGAATTGTTGAAAAGGTGCTCCAAGTAAAAATATGGGTACCAACACTTTGCATAAATTCTCCTTCCCATTATGTGTAAACATAATACTTTAATCATTGGGCTTACCAATAATTCTAACTTCTGTTTGTAGGTCAAGTCCAAAACTTGACCTGATTTTCTTTTGAATTAAATGAATTAAATTTAAGTAATCCGTAGCCGTAGCACCACCTTTATTCACGATAAAACCAGCATGTTTAGTTGAATCTTGAGCACCACCAATTTGTTTTCCCTGAAGTCCTGCTTGAATAATCATAGGTCCAACATAATGACCAGCTGGGCGCTTGAAAACACTTCCACAAGATGGATATTCCAGAGGCTGCTTATACTTACGCAAAGCGTTGAGATAATTCATATTTGCCAAGATTTTGCTTTTATTTCCTTTTTTTAAGGTAAAAGCTGCTTCTGTTACAATATCACCATTTTCCTGCACCAAGGAGTGACGGTAGGAAAATTTCATTTCTGCTTGAGAATAATTTTTATATTCGCCTGCTCGTGTCAGCACCTTTACACTTTGGATTACATTGCAAGTTTCTCCTCCATAAGCACCAGCATTCATGAAGACTGCCCCACCAACACTGCCTGGAATTCCAGCTGCAAATTCCATACCGCTTAAACCATGATGAGCAGCAGTAAAAGCCGTATCAACAATTGTGGCTCCTGCTTGGGCAATAACGCAATTACCTTTAACTTTTATTTTTTCCATCTTGGTTAAAATTATGACTAAACCATCAATTCCACCATCTCGGATAATTAAATTGGAAGCATTACCTATTACCGTTAAGGGAACATTATTTTCGTTAGCAGTAATTACTAATTTCCTTAATTGACTGTCATTACGAGGAAAGGCGAGAAATTCAGCTGGTCCTCCAGTTTTAGTAAATGTGTATTTACTAAGCGGAACCTGCTTTTCCATTTCAATACCATTTTGGGCTAAATCCGCTAATTTCAAAACAAAAATCCCCTTTTTTACTAATCTTTTACTATTTTACCGCATTCAGTTAATTGCTTCATCATATGTTATACTAAAATTAAAATTTAAAGGAGATAATATGAATTTCATCGCGATGGACTTTGAAACAGCCAACCAGCATCCAGAGAGTGCTTGCTCTTTGGCACTAGTGATGGTTCGGGACAATCAAATTATAGATCGTTTTTATACGGTAATTAATCCGCAAATGCCTTTTGATGCTCGCAACATTCAAATTCACGATATCACTGCGGCAGATGTCAAAGATGCCCCAACTATGGCTGAAGTTTGGCCTAAAATTAAGGATTTATATCAACCGGGGATGTTAGTCACGGCTCATAATGCCCGCTTTGATACTAATGTCATGCGACAGAGCTTGGCACGCTATGACATACCTGAACCACACTATTTTGTCATTGATACTTTACGCACCAGCAAATTATTTGAACCCAAATTACCTAACCATAAACTCGACACTGTTTCAAATGCTCTTGGTGTAGAATTATGGCACCATCATAATGCCTTAAGTGATAGTGAAGCATGTGCCGGTATATTAATAGCGCAAGATAAACAATATGGTGACGAAGCGCTGAAAAACTTAGTTTATCAAATATAGTATAAAAAAAGTAGGGCCTTTTAGACCCTATTTTTTAACTTATTTTTTCTATAATATTTTCTGCCCATTGTTTATTCCTACTGCCTTTGGGCGCGAATTCAACTATTCGCTTAGTCGAGTTCCAGCTATCATCTACTCTTTTGATGGTCAGTTGTAAAAATTGCTCAGGAAGTTGTTCTTGCACAATTTCCGGCCATTCAATCACAACCAAGCCAGGTTCCGCCATATAAGCACTTAAATCAATTGATGATAAATCATCATTTTCCAAACGATAAAAATCCATATGAAATAATGGCAGCTTGGCTTCAGGATATTCCCTCACAATAGTAAAAGTAGGACTTTTTACTGGGCGTTTAATTCCCAGTGCCCTGCCAATTCCCTGAGTTAAAGTCGTTTTACCTGCGCCCAAATCACCATTTAACAGTAATAAATCATGAGCTTGTGCAGTTTGAGCAATAACTGCACCTAAATGTTGCATTTCCTGTGTCGAATTGACCTCAAGCTTCATTTTCTTCATCCCTTATTAGTGCCTGTGCAGCAGTTAAAACGGCAATATTATAAACATCTTGAGTATTTGCCCCGCGCGAAAGATCATTAACAGGTTTGCGCAGTCCCTGCAAGATAGGGCCAATAGCCGCAAAGTTACCTAGACGTTGAGCAATTTTATAAGAAATGTTGCCAGACTGCAATTCAGGAAAAATAAAAATATTTGCTCGTCCCTTAATGACAGATTCTGGAGCTTTTTTAGCAGCTACTTCAGGCACAAAAGCAGCATCAAATTGTAACTCACCATCTGCAGGAATATCTGGATGTTGCTGTTTAAAAATTTCTGCAGCTTGTTCAACTTTAGCAACCATATCTGCCTGGGCTGAACCTTTAGTTGAAAAACTTAAAAATGCGACTTTAGGATCAATATTAATCATTTGTGCAGTCTTAACTGACTGGTATGCAATTTCAGCTAAAGTTTGGCTATCTGGATCTAGATTAATTGCGCAATCAGCAAAGATATATTTTTCATCGTGCCGCTCCATAATAAAACTGCCAGAAACACGTTTCATGCCTTTAGCGGTGTGGATCAATTGCAAAGCCGGTCTTACCGTTGCAGCAGTCGAATGAGTTGCTCCTGATACCATGCCGTCGGCCAGCCCCATTTCAACGAGCATAGTGCCAAAATAATTTGGATCTTTTACTGTTTCTGCTATTTCACTGGGGTCAACTTTTTTCCCTCGTGCGTTGATAAAGCTCTGCACCATAGCTGCCTTGTTCTCATAGTGAGCTGGATCAATTATTACTAACTCTCTAAAAGTTAAATTTTGTTCTTGTACCAAACTAGTTATCTTCGTGGAACTGCCTAATAAAATGGGCTTAACAACATTATCCAAAGATAATTTGCTGGCTGCGTTTAAAATGCGGAGGTCATCTCCTTCAGGAAAAACAATCTGATACTTTCTGTGTGACTTTTGTACTTTATTTTTTAATAAATCAAAAACGCTCATTTATTTCCTACCTATGCTAAATCTGCTTGTGTAACTTTGGTCGGCAACTGCCAATCAATGGGAATTTCGTTAAAATTTTTTAGTGCTTCGTTGCAGCGTGAAAAAGGTCTTGAACCAAAAAATCCTCTGTCTGCGGAATACGGACTTGGATGAGCTGATTTAATCACAAAGTTTTTATCTTGGTTAATCAAAACGATTTTATTTTGAGCATAGCGACCCCATAATATGAAGACCACTTTGCCACGATCACTTAAAGCCTTAATTGCGGCGTCAGTTACTTCTTCCCAGCCTTTTCCCTGGTGACCGTTAGCATGACCGTAAGGGACAGTTAAAACAGCATTTAATAGTAAAACTCCCTGATCTGCCCATTTTTTTAAATAACCATGATTAACGGGTCTACAACCCACATCATCATAAAGTTCCTTATAAATGTTTTGCAGAGAAGGTGGCAATTTTACACCGGGATTAACTGAAAAGCTCATCCCTGTTGCCTGACCAGGATTATGATACGGATCCTGTCCCAAAATGACTACTTTAGTATTTGCAAATGAAGTTAACTTAAAAGCGGTAAAAATATGATACATATCAGGATAAATCTTTTTGGTCGCATATTCTTTTTTTAAAAATTCATGTAATCGCTGATACTTTTCACTGTTAAACACTGGAGCCAAGATTTCATCCCAGTCGTTTCCAATAAATTTTTTCATCACCTAAACAGCCTCTCTTTCGTTAACTTTTATGTTATCATGAAATTAATAATGAAACTGGGACAATAAATACTTTTAATTTCTTTTAATTTTCATGTGAAGTTGATAAAAATTAAAGGTAAGGTTTTCTTCATAATGTTAACATGTAAAGTACTCATTTAACTAGCAAAATTGGAGGAGGAGTAATTTTACCATTGATTAAATTAGTAGCTTGTGATTTAGACGGAACTCTTTTTAACAGTGATATGGCTATATCAGACAAAAATGTCGCTGCGATTCGTGCAGCACAAAAAAATGGTATTGAATTTTTAGTGGCAACCGGGCGTGCGCCACGACAATCTCGTAAAACTATGCATGATTATGGTCTTAAAACTGGCTTTATCAATATTAATGGTGCATTAGTCTATGATGCGGATGCCAATTTAAAGGTTAAGCACAAACTGCCAAATAAAAAAGCCAGTCTAATTTCAAAAATCCTCAGGGAAAATAATATTTATTTTGAATTAGTCACCGCTGAAAAGATTTTCTCAACGGATACTAGTAAGCGAATAGTTAATTTGGCTCGTTCCTTAATGTTACTTGATCCCAAGGTTAATTTTAAAAAAGCAGTAGCTACAGCTGCAGGTAGTGATGCTATGCTTAGCATGACTTTAGTAGATGATTATGATCACTTACTAACAGATCCCAAGATTGAAATCATGAAAATTATTGCATTCGATGGTCGCGGTCAAGCTGCTTTTACTCAAGCTAAAAAAGAAATCAATGCTTTAGGTGACGTTGTTGTGACTTCAAGCTCTGCTGCTAATATTGAGATTAATGATGCTAAAGCACAAAAGGGACCAGCGCTTCTTGATTATGCACGTCAAAAGGGTATTAAACGTGAAGAAGTAGCTGCTATCGGTGATAATTTAAATGATGCCAGCATGATTAGAGATGCCGGAACAGGGGTGGCTATGGCCAATGCTGTTCCGGCAATAAAAGAATTAGCACAAGTCAAAACCAAGTCAAATAATGAAGATGGAGTTGCTTATGTTTTAAGAAAATTTATCAAGGATAATGCAAAAGAATAGAGGTGCTTAGATGCGCTACTTACTGGAACTAACTCAAAAACAGGAATATGGTCAAATTCCTGTAGCCAACGAACAGAATAAAATTCAGTATATAATTCAAGGCAATTTAGATAATCCCAATCATACTTTGTACTTAAAAAAAGTTAATGGTAAAGAAATCGGACGTCTTTATACCGATGGCAATGGATTTATTTCTTCCTACACAATTGATGTTATCAACCATTCTCTAGTAAAGGTTAAACGCTTAAACAATAAATTGGCAAACCTTTTTTATATTACTAGATTAAATTATATAGTCTCTGGCAGTATCAAAAAGGGAAGTTATAAGTTCCTCTTTGGTATCAAAAAAGTCGCAACAGTGCGTACTGTTGTTCAAAGTGAGGGCGTAGTCCTCATTTGCGACATTGAACGACCTGAAGATGTCCCTTTTATTTTATTATGTGCTACTCTTTTCACCCAGTGGCATACTACACCATTGAGACTGCCAACTTTTCCACCTATTGGTCGTAAATATAATGTTAACTTTAATTAATATAGTTACTAGTATATCAAACTGACTTTACTAGTAACTTTTTGGGCTTTATAATTTACTATTTTGACGTAAAAAATGTTGAGTACTTTTAGGTAATCAATAATTCTTTTACCAGTAAATCTGATAAAAACTGGTATCCTTCTGCTCCAAAATGCAAACCATCATTTAATTGTCCTCGACAAAGATTTGTTAAGTCACCACGTTTAATCATAGCTTGAAATAGGTTAATAAAATGCAAATTATAAGTTTCGGCTAGTTTTATTAATTCTGCAGTATAAATAGCTATTTCACGATTGATTCTATTTTTTTGTCTGGTTTCATCAACTGCAGGCGGTGAAATCAAAATTACATTTTGCGGATGATATAAACAAATTACGCTCGAAATTATGAGTGACATATTTTTCTTAAATTGGGTGACGGGAACTTTTTTATGCATAGCCAGGTCATTTGTTCCTAAGAGTAAAATCAATTTGTCACAACGTTCAACTTTTAACACTAAATCTGGCAATAAAGCGTAAAATGCGCCAGAATTAATACCAGAAACTGCCGTATTAACTAATTTGCTTCCTGGTATTTTTTCTTTTATTGCTACGTTAATATGAGGCACTTTTAAGCCTTCTTTGCGTGCAATAATGCTATCCCCTGTTAGCAGTAATTTCACGATTTCCTCCTAACTTTTCATAAAAAAACTGTAATCACAAATAGCTGAGACTACAGTTTAATATCTTAACGAGGATTAATTTTACTATACTTCATATTTTTAAATTCATATGCACTATATTTATTAGTTAAAGTTTTAGATTTAAAATATTGATTTATTACTAGACCATTTTCAGGATTACCTTGAAATAGTACTTTATGATTTTTACCTGCGATTGATTCTTTTTTAACTATAAAAGCATAGCCATTTTTTAAGGATTTTTCTTGGACTGGGCTTAGAATAATCCATTTGTTACCATTTATTTTCTTACTTGTAACACGCATGTATTTAGCAAGTTCATCTTTGTTACTTTGTTTCCAGGCATTAGGCATTTGCCAAGGATATTTTCTTGTTCCTTTAACAAAACTTGTTTTCACAACTTTAACATAATCATTTGCCCAAGGAGTATTAAACGCAATTTTGTGAATAAACATGGGGCTCGGTGTGAGATTATTGTTGCTAAACCACTTACCCCGCCAAGTCTTGGGAAATTTAAATTGCTGTCCCAGTAGCTGGCTCTTCTGATTTTGCGCAGCTTTCGCCGTTAGCGGCTCGTTTGCTTTAATTGGTACACCAAGTGATAGAGTGAGAGATGCTATGGCAATTAACGCAGTGATTTTTTTAGACATTTATTTTCTCCTAAAATACTTTTTATTATATAGTAATAATTATAAACTGGCTGCTCAATTTAAGAAATACATTTTTTATGAAAAAAACTGGTTCCATTTAAAACCAGTTTTTAATTCTAAAATATATATTTACTTTTTCTGATATTGATTAAAAACAGGAGCATATGTCTCATTCTTAAAATGATAATTCTGATATTTCTGTGCTAATTTTGGTGAACGGTAAAATTGATCATAGATTTCGCCAGTCTTAGGATTAGCCTCAAACATTACTTTCTGGGTTTTACCGTCAATTTTTTTATTTTGTAAACTGAAAGCATATCCGATTTTGATATTATTTTCATCTATTGGGCTAAAGACAATCCATTTTTTGTTGCTAATCTTATTAGTTGTTACTCGACCCAAATGTTTGAAAATTTTATCATGCTTGGTAAACCAACTTTGAGGCATTTGCCACAAGTATTTATTGGTGCCTTTTACTTTACCTGCTGAAACCAGTTCAACATACTCTCCGGTCCAAGGTGTGTTGAAACCATTCTTTTTAATAATCATGTTGCTCAAGTGACCATGTGTATTACTAAACCACTTGCCCCGCCATGATCGTGGAAATTTGAAATCTCTTTTAAAGCCATACTTAGTTTTATTACTGATTTTCTTAACTGATTTTTGCACCTTAATAGTCTGAGCTTGATTTGTCTGGCTATTAATAATTCCACCTGCTGCAGCTAAAGCAATTACTGTTGCTGTCCAAATAGCAGTTTTACGAAGTTTCATAGTATTGACTCCTTACTATAATTTTTACCTCATATTATGGACAGGTATTTTCCTTATTGCAAGCGATATCATTAAAAGTAAACAAAAAGCCACTATGAATAGTGACCTCGATTACTTAGGAAAAATGCATGAAATTACCATTCTCCGTATCTTTTTAGCTCTTTAGGCTTATGACCTCCATATTTTTTAGCCAGCTTGCGTGTTTTCCAATAAACATTAGTAATTCTAAATGAGGATGTAGTTCTATCAATTAAAACCTTATGTCCTTTGTAATGATATAAGCCAAGACTCTCACCAGATAAAGCCGGACTTACCCACGGATACATGGATATATATTTTATACCCTTATCTTTTTTAAACTTTACTGGATAATATGTTCTCGACCAGTTCCGAGCCGCCTTAGGTATTTTGGTACCTTTAAAATTAGCTTCTTGCTTATGCAATGGACTCCCGGCAATCGTGTGGGCAGTAATCTTTATCTTATTAATTTTCTTTGCTTTAATTCCATTGATGTCAAAATACTTGCCATACCATGTGCCGCGCATTTTTTTAGGTACAGTAAATTTTCCTAAGTCTCCCTTAACATGCTTTGCCTCTACAACTTTATTAAAATCCGCAAAATTACTATTGCCTTGACTAACACAAATTCCTAAAACTAGCAATACCAAGAGGGCTACCAATATTTCTGCTAGTTTAAAATTAACTTTCTTTTTCATTTTACTGCCTCATTTTATTATTTATATATAAATTATTTATAAAATTATATTATTTTCTATTTTATTAAAAATCAAGCATAAACTAAATATCTTTTGGAACAAACAAAAAAAGTTTCTGCGAATCGCAGAAACTTTTTGATAAATTACATTTAAAACTAATCTTGATAGTTTACTAATTCTAAGAATGAATCAGGCTTAAGTGAGGCACCACCAACTAAACCACCATCAATGTCTGGTTTAGCCATTAATTCTTTAACATTGCCAGGATTTACTGAACCACCATATTGAATTCTAACATTCTCAGCAGTTTCTTCATTGTACAAATCCTTGACAGTATCACGAATAGTCTTGCACATTTCTTCAGCTTGATCTGAACTGGCAGTCTTACCGGTTCCAATAGCCCAGATTGGTTCATAGGCAATAACTAAACTGGCAACTTGATCCGCAGATAAGCCAGCAAGTGCAGCCTTGATTTGACTAACTACCCAATCTTCTTGCTTATTAGCCTCACGTGTTTCAAGTGATTCGCCACAGCAAATAATTGGGGTAATATCGTTAGCAAATAAAGCTTTAGCCTTCTTATTAATGTCTTCGTCTGTTTCGTGGAAGTAACCGCGACGTTCAGAGTGACCAATAATGCAGTAATTCATGCCCATTTCTTTTAAAACTTTAGGTGAAGTTTCGCCAGTAAAGGCACCTTCATCCTCAAAATAAGCATTTTCTGCACCGACACGTAATTCAGAACCTTTTGCGGCTTGAGCTAAACTTTCGAGATCAACAGCAGGAGCACAAATCAGTGCTTCAACTTTACTTGCTTCTGGCAATTTATCCTTTACGGCAGCAACAAACTCAGTTGTTTGCTTAGGATTCATATGTAATTTCCAGTTACCAGCAATAATTGGTGTACGCATGTAAATAATGTCCTTTCTTAAAGTTTACTTGTCTGAAATGCAGGCAATTCCTGGTAATTCCTTACCTTCAAGGTATTGCAAGGAAGCTCCACCACCAGTTGAGATGTGGGTGATCTTAGGGGCAATACCAAGTTGTTTAGCAGCAGCAGTAGAATCACCACCACCGATAATAGTTGTAGCATCAGTTAAGTCAGCAAGAGCCTTACCAACTTCTAACGTGCCTTCAGCAAAATTAGACATTTCAAAGGCACCCATTGGTCCATTCCAAACAACAGTCTTAGCATCTTTTAAAACATCTTTGAACTTGGCAACAGTCTTAGGACCGATATCAAGACCCATCATGTTTTCAGGAATGTCATCTTCTACAACTTTGCGAGCTGCATCATTAGAAAATTCAGTAGCTGCAACATTGTCAACAGGCAAAACAATTTTACCATCAGCGTCTTGCAACAATTTCTTTGCAAGATCTACTTTATCTGGTTCAAACAAAGATTTACCAATTTCATGGCCTTGAGCTGCTAAGAATGTGTAAGCCATACCACCACCAATTAAAATGTGGTCAGATTTTGGAATGAGGTTAGTAATAACATCGATCTTGTCTGAAACCTTGGCACCACCTAAAATTGTAACGAATGGGTGTACAGGGTTAGCAACAGCATCACCCAAGAACTTAATTTCCTTTTCCATTAAGAAACCTGCAGCAACAGGCTTGCCATCTTTCTTCATAGCTTCAGCGATACCAACATTAGATGCGTGACTTCTGTGAGCTGTACCAAAAGCATCGTTAACATACATGTCACCTAATGAAGCCCAGTATTCACCTAACTTAGGATCATTTTTGCTTTCACGCTTGCCAAAGTCATTGTCAATATCTTGGAAACGAGTGTTTTCAAGAACAGCAACGTCACCGTCTTGCATTTTGGCAACAGCATCTTCAACCTCTTTACCTTCGTTAGCTGGAACAAAAGTTACAGGTTTTTTCAAAAGTTCGCTTAAACGTTCCGCAACAGGTTTTAATGACAATTCTTTCTTATCGTCATCAGACTTTACACGACCCAAGTGACTAAGCAAAATTGCTTTACCACCATTTTCAATAATGTATTTGATAGTAGGAAGTGCAGCAACAATTCTGTTGTCATCGCCGATCACACCATCTTTAATTGGCACGTTAAAATCAACACGAACTAAAACCTTTTTGCCCTTTACATCAAGGTCAGAAACAATTAATTTAGCCATCTATATCCTCCGATAATTTAATTATTTTTATTTTGAAAAAAAGGCGGAAGGAAGAATTTCCCTCCGCCTTCTCTTTCACCACTTAACAGTAATCAAATATTACAGATTAAAGAGTAGCAAATTTCAACAAAGTACGAACCATTTGGCAAGTGAATGAGTATTCATTGTCATACCAAGCAACAGTCTTAACTAATTGATTGTCACCGGCAGTAGTTACCATAGTTTGAGTTGGGTCAAAGATTGAACCAGCAGTCATACCAACTACATCACTTGAAACGATTTCGTCATCGTTGTAAGCAAATGATGGGCTTTCGTACTTCTTCAATGCTGAGTTAACTTCGTCAGCAGTAACTTTCTTGTCAAGGATTGAAACTAATTCAGTTAATGAACCATCAGTAACTGGAACACGTTGTGCGTGACCGTTAACTTTACCATTCAATTCTGGAACAACAAGACCGATAGCCTTAGCAGCACCAGTTGAGTGAGGAATAATGTTAACAGCAGCAGCACGTGCTGAACGCTTGTTACCACCACGAACAGGACCATCCAAAAGCATTTGGGTTGAAGTGTAAGCGTGGATAGTAGTCATAGTAGCTACCTTGATGCCAAACTCTTTTTGCAAAGCATCAACCATTGGTGCTAATGAGTTAGTAGTACATGAACCAGCTGAAACGATCTTGTCGTTTGCATCCAAAGTGTCATCGTTTACTGAGTAAACAATAGTCTTCAAGTCATTGCCGGCAGGAGCTGAAATCAAGACTCTCTTGGCACCTGCGTCAAGGTGAGCTTGTGACTTAGCTTTGCTGGTGTAGAAACCAGTACATTCAAGAACAAAGTCAACACCATCATTCTTAACCCATGGAATGTTTTGAGCTTGAGGTTCTGCGTATACACGGTATTTCTTACCATCTACAACGATTGAATCTTCAGTAGCTGAAACTTCGTGGTCAAATGTACCATGAGTTGAGTCATATTTTAGCAAGTGTGCCAAAAGTGCTGGAGTAGTCAAGTCGTTAATAGCAACAACTTCAATATCCTTTGACTTTTCGCCCAAGTCCATAATGCGACGGAATGCCAAACGACCAATACGGCCAAAGCCGTTAATACCAATTTTAACTGTCATATTCTAAAGTCCTCCTTAAGAACTATGTAAGAACTGTAAACATCAATTTATTTTAAATGAGAATTATTTCTCCTTTAAAATCTTCTCTGAGGCTCCTTCATCAGTAATTAACCAGGTTTGATGAGGAGCATTAGGCATATAAGCCTTGATTGCTTTGGCCTTGCGGCCACCGCAAGCAAATGCAAATATGTGGGGTATTTTATTTAGATTCTCAAACTGCAAGCCAACCTGATGAACGCGGTCAACAATCTTTCCTTCGCCATCGAAAAAACACCCAAAACATTCGGTGACTACTTTTTTTTCACGCAATTCAGACAAGCGAATTGAATCGTATCCTCTGCGCCTAGCCATATCGTGTGCCAGTCCAATTCCATGAATTACTACATCCGTTTGTGAAATATCTTCAAGTACGTCGGTAAAAGTAGATTCACGAATCAAGGATTTGTAGGCTGCTGAAGAAATCTGTTCCGGTAAATATAAAGTTTTGTATTTACCACCAGTTTCAGCTGCCATCTCTTGAACAATAGTATTGCTTTGAATCGCAACATTTTCACCCAAGGCCCCACGACCTGGCACAAATACCAGTTGTCGATTTTTACTTAAACTTTTAGACAAATTCCTAGTAGATCTTGCAAGAGCTTCACCACCAAGAACAGTAATAATTGAATGTCCTAAAGGTAAAATCAGATCTAGAGCTGCATTAAGCTCTTCACCCATTCTCTCATAAACCAATTCCTGTAAATCGCTATCTCCCGGTACAATGATTGTCCGTTCAATACCAAGTCTACGCGCTAAATCAATTTCTGATTTGCGAGCGTTAAACAGGCGATCTATTAGAGGTGCGGCCTCCTGCAATATCTTTTTGCCCTTTTCTGTCATAAACATGCCAAAACTTTTGATCTCGATCAAACCATGATCACGCAAATATTCAGTTTCTGTTCGCACATTTCTTTCAGAAAGTCCTAATGACTGAGCCACACTTCTGCGACCAATTGGTGCATTAAATGATATTTGCTCAAGGACTAGATATCTTTGTCGAAAAACTTTTAAGATGTCAGGAACGAGAGCTTCAAGCACGGGAAATTCCGAGTACATTAATATCTCTCCTTCTTCTGGGACGATATTGACCCATTTATTGTCATTAGATGTCCCAGATTGTCTAAAAATATATGAGAAACGTGACTTGACACTGATCAAGTTAATCATTTCTCAATCGACAACTATAGTATAGCAACACCAAGTAAATAATTCAAGTTTAAATGAATCAATTAGAAAGTCTTAATATTTTTGACCAACTCTTATTCTTGAAATAATCTACTGTCTTTTTTTGCTAAAGAAAAAACAATTCAATTTTTAGTTTTTTTCTGTTATACTTGTTGTTGTGTCAATTTGGGTCCTTAGTGTAATGGATCGCACGTAAGATTCCGGTTCTTAAAATCTGAGTTCGACTCTCAGGGGACCCATAATTAAAAAAAGAGTACCTGTTGCAATTTTCCAACAGGTACTCTTTTAGTTTTAAGCTAATAAATTTTGTAAAGCTTTTTGGCTTTCATTATTAAGTTGGCCTTTAAGCAGATAAGTGAATACTGCCCTCATCGCTGTTTTTTTGTTGGCAGCTTGCTGCCAGACAATTGATTTTTCACCGTCAAGCACAGCGGCTGTCACTTCTTCCCCTCTGTTTGCAGGCAGACAGTGCATAAACTTAACAGCGGAATTATTTGTTTTAGTTATTAACTCATCATTAACTTGGTATTTAGGATAAAAAACCTTCATGTATTCTTCTTTATCAAGCTCTTGCTCATACAGACCATACCAGACATCTGTATATACAAAATCAGAATTTTCTAAAACTTTTTCGTCATCAGATAGTGTAATCGTGCCACCATTTTCCTGCGCTAACTTCTTTGCTTTATCATAAACGGCTGAAGGAACCCACTTTGATCTTGGACCATATTGGACAAAGTGCATCCCCATTTGTGCGCACAAAAATAGAGCAGAAACAGTAATTTGTGTGGCATCTCCAACAAAAACCAGCTTTACATCAGATAGATTTTTTCCTTGAGGCAAAAATTCCCTGATGGTAATTAAATCTCCAAGGGCTTGTGTTGGATGATCATTATCACTCATAAAATTAACTACGGGTGCAGGCGAATTTTGAGCAATTTCAACAATATCCTCATGACTGGCAGTTCTAACCCCAATGATATCAACCAGATCACCTAGGGCATGACTCGTATCAGCTAAGCCTTCATGACCATTTTCTCCCAATTGAATTTGACCAGGTGCTAAATACAATGCGTGACCGCCAAGTTCAGTCATTGCAGTTTCAGCTGAACAGCGTGTTCTTGTAGATACCTGATCAAAAATCATACCCAGACTTTTTCCTTTTAATAACGATGGGTAATATCCATGATTAATAGTTTCTTTAATTTTAATACCCAGCTCAGCTAAATATTCCATTTCGTCTTTTGAAAAGCTACAAGTATCAATAAAGTCTCTTTTAACCAAAAAATCCTCCTTAAAATAACTGCTATTTGTGTTGTTGCGTATCATAATACAGGAATTCCGCTTCTTTTAAAACCAATTGGAGTCGAATATAGAAAGTCTTAATTACTTTTAAAACATTTTAAAGTAAGAGTTGAAGTATAAATTTTAAAACTAAACTTCATAATTGATAGTATTTTTCTTTTCTAACAATTTCAAAAATAATAAACAAAAAAAGCAGCTTGAAAATCAAGCTGCTTAATATCATTTTTTAATTCGTGTTACCGGCTGTTAGTTCCCCTCTTTGAGCAAATTCAACATAAAGCTTATTGCCATATGAGGATAGCCCTTCAATTTCACGTCTAACATTTAAATGGTGGGTCTTCTTAAATGTACCATCTTTATCAACTTTGAAGATGTAATCATTAAAACCAACATAGAATTGACTGTGCTTTTGATCATAAGTAAAGCCTTGAACTGGAGAATGGTTGCTTACAAAGTTGCCTTTGGTAGCACCAACTTCAACTGGGGTCCAGGTGTCACCTCTACGGGTAACTTTCCAATATTCGTAATAACCGTGGCCACCATTATGGAACAGGCAATACATTGTATTGTCGCCGGCAAATGTAGCATTGTGAATGTATCTTGGATTACCATAGTTAGAAATTCTAAAGGTCCAAATTTGATTAATCTTCATGTCTGACTTACGGATTTGTAAGATTTCTTCAGAAGCATCTGAATTGCTTGAAGTATTATTATTGGCAATTACGTAAACATATTTAGATGATGAACCAATAGCCTGGCCATGTCCTAATTTAACATAAGGACTGACTTTAATATGTGATGCATATTTCTTAAAAGTTGACCAGTTTAAGGTTAATAAGTTTTGAGCCTTAAACTTGTTAATGTGTTTTAAGTCATAAGAAACTAAGTGACCGTTTTGAGCTTTGCTAGAGTTAAAGACCGCAACAGTAAAGTTTGAGCCATGAACAGTGATGCCTTCTGGAATAACACCTACCTGACCCATTTTATCTCCTGCCTTGTGGTAGTCAAGGCTTACAAACCGGGGCTGGAACAACTTGGTTTTTAACGTTAATCCATTAGCTCTAAAAGTATTGGATCTGGTTTCAGGGGTATAATGATGAGCCGCATTCCAATTTCTGGATGAAGACTTTGAACTACCCTTCCAAGTTGTAACTTCCTTTGGACCCTTCTTAGGGGTTTTATTGGCTCTTGCGATACCTTCGTTTTTGTCAGAGCGAACAGTCACAGCAACACTAGCCTTAGCCTTGCCATAACTGTAATTAACAGTAGTTTTTCCTGGTGTGCCCGAATTAATCTTAGATTTAGATACATTAACTTTACTTGCGTCAACGGCTGTTCCGGCACTATCAGTCACATAATTAATCGCATCTTTAGTATTAAATGAATATTTATTATTTTGTACTAAACTAACTTTATTAGCTACTGAAATTTTATTTCTAGCAAAAAAGTTTTGGTTAACCCAGCCAACTGTACGACCATCAACAATTATTTTCCAAAACTTGCCCTTTTTAGTGTTAATTGACTTCTTTGACTGAATCTGTGCATGTTTAAAATACTTTGTCGATGTAAATTTTCCGGATGGTCCTTTTTTCGAAGCATGACGATAAACTGCATAGTTACCATTACCAGCTATTTTAGTGACGGCCTTATGATAACTTTTAGCAGAAATGTAAGAATTATTACTCCCAACAAATAAACCAACTGCGGCTATAGTTCCAGCAACCAGCAACGTGTTTTTAAATCTTTTTTTCATTAAAACTTACAACCCTTCTTTTATAATATAATAACAGTTTTGCACTTTTTCAGGCATAAATCAATAATTACCGCCGTTATAAAAATAAACTACTTTTTATTAGATTTTTATAACCATTTAAGCTAAAATAATAAAATTGTTATCTTAAAATAAGGGAGTAGTTTCATGGGTGAAACACCAAACAATTCTAAAAAGATGATGTGGACAACGCTTGCTACTATGGCTTTTTCTATAGTATGGAGCTTCGGCAACGTTGTTAACGGATTTATATATTTTGACGGTACTAAGGTAATTTTCAGCTGGATTGTTATTTTCCTGCTTTTCTTTATTCCTTATGCATTAATGGTTGGTGAACTGGGGTCTGTTTTTAAAGACTCTGAAGGTGGTGTGGCTTCTTGGATTAACGCCACCATTGGACCAAAATGGGCCTATTATGCTGGTTGGACCTTTTGGGCGGTTCACGTAGTTTACATTTCCAGTAAAGGTACAGGTGGCTTAAGAGGCATGGCCTGGGGCATATTTGGAAATACTAATTGGTATGACAGCCTGCCAACTGCTTGGACACAACTAGCTACACTAGTAGTCTTTTTATTCTTTTGCTGGGTAGCCAGTCGAGGAATTCCAGTAATTAAAACTTTGTCGACAATTGCTGGTACTTCAATGTTCATCATGTCAATTTTATTTATTATCATGATGTTTGCGGCGCCAATGATTAATCCGCACGCTAATTTCAATACTGTAAACTGGAATTGGCAAAACTTTGTGCCAGATTTTAACATTAAGTATTTTACTTCTCTTTCTATTTTAGTATTTGCTGTCGGTGGCGCAGAGAAGATTTCGCCATATGTTAATAAATTAAAAAATCCTTCAAAGAATTTTCCAAAAGCGATGTTGGGCTTGGCCGGAATGGTGATGATTTCAGCTATTTTGGGCACAATTGCTTTAGCATTAATGTTTGATCCAAAGACCGTTAATGGCAATTTGAATGAATACATTTCAAACGGTCCTTACATTGCCTTTCAAAAATTGGGTGAATATTATGGCGTTGGTGGATTATTCCTCTACATCTATGCCTGGTGCAATGTTATCGGTCAATTTTCCGCACTGGTTATAAGTATTGATGCTCCTTTAAGAATGCTGCTAGGCGGCAAAGAAGCTAAAGATTTCATTCCTAAAAAGCTCTTAAAAGTCAACAAACATGGTGCCTACATTAACGGTATTTGGATGATTGTTATTCTTTCTGGTGGAATTATAGCACTTCAAGCCGTTATGCCTGATGCACAAGCAGTAATGGCGCAATTGGTTAAACTTAATTCAATTGTAATGCCAATGCGGTATCTATGGGTTTTCATTGCATATTTGGCCTTACGGAAACAACATGAAAAGTTCCACAAGGGTTTTGATAACTACCAAATGACCAAGCACCAATGGCTAGCATATATAGCTGGCCTTTGGGGACTAGCTGTTACGATTGCATGCTGTTTAATGGGGATGTATTCATCAGATCCGTTCACGCTATGCTTAAATATTGCTACACCGGTAGTACTACTGCTACTTGGATTGATTATGCCGACTATCAGACGCCACCAAGAAGAAAAAAATAATTAAATAAAATCGCCTTGCTTAAGGCGGTTTTTTCTTCACCAAAAATGCTAAACTATAATTAAATAATAAAGGAGATGAGAACTTTGCCTAATTTTCATGATGATGCTGAGGACTTGTTACGTAGCCACCACTTAAAAGCTACTAAGCCGCGCTTAAAAATATTAGAATACTTAATGGCACATCACAATCATCCTACTGCCGCCACAATTTTTACAGCAATTAGTGGAAACGAACCTACTTATCGTGCTACAGTTTATAATACTCTAAACAAATTGGTTGATGCCGGAATTGTAATTGAAATAAAAAATGGTGATGATTCTCTACACTACGATTATTTTGTCAAACCCCACTTTCATATTATCTGTAAAAAGTGTGGTAAGATAGCTGACGTTTATTATCCTAATTTTGACTCAATTGAAAGTCACATGAGAACAGAAGCAGAAAAACAAACTGGTTTTATAACCTCTTCTAGCCATGTTGAAATATATGGTTTATGTCCTGACTGTATAAAGAAAGAAAAAAGAGCTGAATGATACGACTCCTCAATTTAAGAAAAATTTGGGGGTCACATCAAAGTGGCTCTTTTTTTATTTATGATAAATAATTTATTGGTAACTTTCTTTAACTAAATTTATTTACCATTGCTTTTTGTTAACTGATCCAAGTCTGCTTCCACAAGTTGAAATTTGAGAATCAAAGTAGATCAATATATCCTTTTCGTTCTGCACTTAAAAGTAAGTTACTTTAATGAGGTGTCAAAAGAAAAATTAATTTATTCCATTAATGAATCTCTTTTAATCTTGGGCATTTTTGAATTTATAGCTATTGATTTCATTTTTTAACTTTGCAAGTTACCTAAGATAATATAAATCGCTAAATTTTTTATTTTTATTTTGCATGGCAAGTTGCGGTGTCTTCCAATAAATTTGATCAGTCGCTATTGAGGCACTGCTTGCAACAACTAAAACTGGTTGACCCATTTCTGAATGCAGGCCATAATATATGCCATCTCCTGCTCCCTGCATCCAAGCTCGAAAATTAATCCATCTGATGCCATGGATTTTCCTGCTCAATTCTCCTGTCATTTCCCAGTTTTCGGTTCTTATTTGATAGTCTTTAGACATTTCTCCATAAGTTTTATGCTCAAAAAATTTATCATCGATCCGATGCAATTCATATTTTTCACCATTTTCAATAGTATAATTTGGGCCAATTGTCGTAGTATTCATACGTTTATTAAAATAACTATACCAGTTACCTCGCATAACAAACGGCACGATGAAAGCTCCAGCATCACCCTGCATTTTTTGACTCATTAGCTTTGGACTGATCCTTAGATCAAAAATCTTAGTTTTATGGGCATATTCGCTAATTAAATAATCCCAGCCATTTTCTTTCAAGTATTGACGCATAGTTCTAAATGTTGCGTGACCCAACTCTTTCATGCCATTGTTCGTATATAAATAGACAAGATTATCTTGACCGACTTGTTTTAATGTATAAAGCACTTCATGATCCCCTATTTGGTAAACTACACCAAAGTTCGAAGGTACATGAGGAAAATATTCGCTATTTTTAACAGCAACACCAATTCCATTTTCTTTTTCGTCTGCTAATGTTTTTTGCCAGTCATCGCCATATTTTTTAGCAGCATATACCGCTATGACAGTAGCTGTTCTTTTAGGATTTATGTTGGAATCAAATGCTTTGCCTTTTCTCGGTGCAGATTTAGTCTTAGAATTAGATTCACTGGGTTTTAATTTTTCTATTTTGGGGGCTGAACCAGATTTTCTTTGTGTTTGTTGACTACAAGCCGATAACAATAAAAGTACTAAAGATAAAAAAGCTAAAAATTGCAATATTTTTGACTTTTTTAACTTACCTAACATTTTCAAGACTTCCATTTTTGAATTTTTGAACTCTTTCTTTAATTCCTTGATTTTAAAATATTATCATGAATTAGTCTGCATTATTTTAAGAAAGCAATAAGTAAAAATTCCTAGTGTCACAAGGCAACTAAATAATAATAATAAAAAACAAAGTTTTAAAATTTTAGATACCAAATTTGAAAAATTAATATTCATTTGTTCACGATTTACATTATTCCTAAATCTAACTACATCTCTTAATTACCTGGCCGAGTCTTATTTTTGAAACTAAATACTTTACTAAAAAGATAATTAGCAATAACGATTATTACGTTATCGACAATTTTTACCCAAAAAGCATTTGCATTCATGATAACTATACCATTTTTTAAAATCAAAAAATCTATTAATAAACTGAGAATTTTTCAGAATAAAAAAGAAAAAATTTCTCCAATCATTTGCTTTTTTGTACAAGAATGTGCATGAAACACATATAGTTTATTGGTAACATAGGCAAAAATGACTGACACCAGCCAAGCCATAAAGGTGGCCACCTGGTAGCCAGTCATATGTTTCCAAATATATAAATAGTTAAACAATAGCAAGTTAATTAAAGTAGTTAAGCCACCAAAAATCATGTATGCTATCACTTGCCAATATTTCACAATCAGAGTTTTTATTTCATTACTTATAAAATTATTTAAATCTACAACTTCTTCATCATCTGCTTTTGATTAACAAAGAAATGATTTTTTTCATCCCTTCACTTGAAACTTGATTCCAAGCTGTAATATTCTTTTCAATCGGTTCCTTAGCAGCACTGACTTTAGTAACACCGCCACTAAATGCCGTTATTTGGTGTTTGATTTAAGCCAATTGATACCAATGCCGCGCCAGCCACTGACATAATCTTTTTTAAGAAGCTATTCTTTTTTACGTTGTGTACTCCTTTTATGTCAATTTACTTTTGACCGGTAGGCTTATAAGTACCACCATGCCTGTTTGAATATTCTATAGTACTTTGATTTATTAAGATAAAATGGGTAACCGTAACACCATATCCAGCTCCTAAGCCACTATCTGGTTTAGCATTATGAAATGAAACAGCACCTGTAAGATTATCATCCTTTAATAGTGAGGCAGCGTGGTGATATTCTGTACCTTCCCTGATTGTTCCATCTTCTTCAGTGGTTCCTCCAAAGAGCATACCTACTATGGCGTCGTATACAAATTTCTTTGCTTGAGTCATGCTAATCTTTTCTGTAAATATGCTCGTAGAACCCTCTATTTGAAAATTCGTATTAAGATCTTCAATATAATTATCATTAATATTGAGTCCATTATTTTGCGCTGCTTGAACTATTCCATTTACGTAATGACCAGTAGGTTCGGTCTCTGTTACAAAACCAAATTTTTTATTCTTTAAATATATTGCTGCTATATCATTTGCCAATTTTTGATTATTTGGGTCTGTGTGTATTGGCTTTTCATTTAACTGAACTCTAACGGAATTCAACATTTTGACAAAGAAATCACTTAATTCTTTACTTTGCGAATTTGTGAGTGCATTCAAGTCCACAATTTTTTCATCATCAGCTTGCGATTCTGATTTAAACTTATTGGTTTTCATCCCAGTGCTCGAAGCATTATCTAGCGCTCTAATATCTTCAGTAGTTGCACCGCTAGCATCAGCTTTGTTAACCTTTTCCAATGTGTAATCAGAAGGAATAACTATAGTATTTTCAGCATAGTTTGATTCAGAACTATTTGAGCTGTTGTTGTCGCTACTGTTGGAGCCGGAATCATTTGAGCTGTTGTCACTACTGTTAGAGCCGGAATCATTTGAGCTGTTGTCACTACTGTTAGAGCCGGAACTATTTGAGTTGTTGTTGTCACTACTGTTGGAGCCGGAATCATTTGAGTTGTTGTCGCTACTGTTGGAGCCGGAACCATTTGAGTTGTTATTGTCGCTACTGCTGGAGCCCGAGTCGTTTGAGCTGTTGTTGTCACTGCTGTTGGAGCCGGAGCCATTGGAACTGTTATTGTCGCTGCTGTTGGAGCCAGAATCATTCGAGCTGTTATTATCGCTGCTGTTGGAGCCGGAATCATTTGAGCTGTTGTTGTCACTACTGTTAGAGCTGGAACTATTTGAGTTGTTATTGTCGCTACTGTTGGAATTAGTGTTATTTGAACTAGAACCAGTGCTACCCGAGCCATTACTACTGCCACCATTTGAGCTGGAACCATTTGAACCAGTATTGTTAGAACTGCTATCGTTTCCTGTTGGCACACTTATGCTGCCGCTAGAACTTGAATTTGATGCTGAACTATTTGCTGAATTCGACCCATTTGAATTGGAACCAGTAGTTGAGCCATTTGAACCATTGCTATTATTTTCTACTGGCTTAGTAGTTGTTGGTGTTGAAGTGTTGTCTGATGTATCATTGTTTGGTTTTACAACAGGTGCTTTTTTAGTCAAAGCACTTACTTTTATGTAGCCGTATTTTGTTGAATAGTACTTCTTGCCCTTAATGGTTACTACGCCACCATATACCTTGATCTTTTGACCTTTACGAACCTTACTGTTCTTAATTACTTTGCCACTTCTGGTATATAATACTGTCTTTTTGCCTGCTTCACGGGTCTTGCCATCAACGTTAGCAGCTTTGATATATTGATTCTTGCCTATCTTGTAGTAAGTTTTGCCTTTAACAGTTTTCTTAGCATAAACGTGTACTTTTTTTCCTACTTTAATGGTCTTCTTGGTTTTGACCATCTTTTTGCCCTTTTTCTGGTATACTGCAGAATTTGCACCAACGGTTTTGACTTTTTTGGTCTTCTTGGCAGCACTGACTTCAGTGACACCGCTATTAAATGCGTTATTTGGTGATTGATTTAAGCCAACTGATACCAAAGCTGCACCAGCCACTGACATAATCATTTTTTTGTAAAAACTATTCTTTTTCATGTTTAAACTCCTTCTAAATTAATCTACCTTACTAATACCTTTTATCACTAACTATTTTACCAGTTCCAATTGATTTAATCTTTTGACTTTCATTATCTTCATCATCACTATCAGAAGAACGGAATGAAGCACCTTTATATAGCAAAACTTGTTTTCTTTCAGTATCACCAACTTCAAAAGTAAAGGTAATTTTATAAACTACATTGCTAGACTTATTTGGTGCAGGACTGACAGAAATAACAGAACATGACATATCATAACTGTCAATGTCGTCATCTTCGTCATATCCCTTATCCATTTTGCGTAATTCTTGATAACTTTTGTTTTCCGCACCATTAAGAAAAGCATCTTCATCTGGATCCTTAAAATTGTCCTCTAATATTTCTTGGGCATCTTCTTTGGCAATTAAACCATCCCACTTAGGCTCAATGGTCTTATGACTATCATTTGCATCATCATATTGCACATCACCATAATTCAATTCCTGAGATTTAATAGTATTACTACCAACTTTAGCCTTAACATAAATTTTCAACTTATCAGTTACTGGATAGTCTTTAAACATAAGTTGACCTTTTTTGTTTAAAGTGCCAACATTTTTATCATTCAAGTAAAGAATTGCACCAGGAGTACTTTTAACCGTAAAATTTTCAGTCCTAATTCCCATATCAACTGTGCCACTGGACCACAAGTCATAATTTGAAGTTGTCGACAAATTCCTGTTTGAAATATTAGACTTGACTTTTATGTGGTACGTTCCTACGAACAAGTGTCTTAACTTAACACCATATTTATTATCTTGTTTTTCACTAGCAAAATTCCCGGGTTTAACCTGACCGATGTATTTACCATTGACAGTTATGGAAGAATTTGAATGATTAGTGGCTACAGTTGCATAAATCGTAGGCACTCTTAAAACATATCTCGGAAAAATCAGCATATGATGACCAGATTGAACAAGATGAATTCTATTGAATGATGCGTCTTCTTTTAAATAATTAATTAATTCGTTAGCAGCTTTATGATGTTCCGCAAAATAAGTCTGAGTTGGTTTTAAAGCCGCATCTGTTACCTGCATGGCAGAATCGTCCGCAACAACATCTTTAGCTAATCCAGTTTTTGTATCAATTAAATCTGATTTAATTCTATTAATTTGATTTTCTTTTGAATAATGGTTTGAGCCCCAAGCATAAAATATTGTAAAAACTGCTAAAAATGCTACACCCAGTGTGAGCAAAACTTTCGTTTTCTTTTTCATGGGTTGGGCATGATAAGCTTGACGTCCTTTAGATGAGCCCTGTTTCTTAACTGTTTGCTGATATGCTTGTCTTGACGGACTGGCATGTTCTTTTTTTGCTAATTTGAAACCGCAGTTGGGACAAAACTCAACGTTGCTCTCTAACTTTGTGCCACAATTGGGACAAAATCTTCTTCCACTCATTATTTCTTGCTCCTCTGTCCTTATCAGCTAAAGGCTGAAAACAATTGATTCATTAATGAATCATAGGCTGAACTATATATCAGAGAGAACAAAATTATTAGCGCAATAATGATAATAAAGAAAGAAATGATGTAGCCGTACATTTTGTCACGTACCGGCTTAAGATTTTCACCTAAAGTAGTCACCTGAAAACCCATAAAGAAGTTTGCAATTATTAGCAAAAACAATAAAGCTGACATTGAGCCATTATTTGACCCTAATAGCATAATAATAAAAGTTAAAACGGACAGGATCAAATTCAAATTACTACAATGAACACCAGAATTAACAAATTCAAGCAAATTTTTCCCGTGACCATAAATAAATCTATAAGCAGCATAATAGCCACCAATAACTATCACTTCAAAAAGGACTGAAAAAAATAATAATGCAATTGTAGAATTAAAGGCAATTCCAGAAACTGTATCTCCTAGACCAAAAGTACTTGCACCATACCTATTAGCAACAGCTTTCATTCCAAAATATATTCCTAAAACCAGCACAATATCTTCTGCGAGGATAGTCACCCAACCATACCAACTTTCCCCAGTAAGTTCTGAGAATGGGCGTTTCCATGATGCCACACACCATTGCCAATAGTTGTTGAACTTTTCTTTTCTTGCACTATTTGAAGTTTGATATTGATTATTAGTTTGTCCTTGATTTGAATAAGTTGGCTGAGAATTGTACTGTGGAGGTTGCGGCGTTATTCTAGGCTGTGCAAACTGGCTTTCAGTTTGACTAGTTTGCTCAGAAACAGACTGTCGATCATTCGGAGTTGTACTTTGTTTCATGTGCTCCGGCTCTTTTTTTTCCGGAGTAATTGGTGGGTTAACATTTGGCTTAAGTTCTGATTCATTTACTTGAGTATTATTGATGTTACGCAAATCAGTACCGCATTTAGTACAAAAGTTAACGTCAGCTTCCATTAAGGCACCACAATTGGGACATTTTTTCATTTATTTACTCCTTTAAAAGACAAGTATTCAAATCTAATATTTTAAACTTAATTATATCTATTATTATTATTTCTATTATATAGAAACATTAATTAAGATATATATTTCCTATCAAGATAACCAAATTTTATACTACATACAATTACTTTAGTTAATATGCAAAACTAATTGTAAAAGTGCTACAAATTATAATAGAACTGCTGTAACGGTTTTGGAACATCATATAAAAAATAATAATAATAAATATTATAGTGGCAGTTTACTTTTTATTTATTCACATACAAAAACGATTTAGACCAAATTTAGTGTTTTTGTTATTAGAAATACTTTTTAGCTTTTTGTTTTTATATAATATCATTATTTATAAATAATTAATAAATATGATTATAAAATTATAGATTAGCGATATTTAACTTTCTTTAAGATTTATAAATGCGTAATTTTATTAAAGGAATTTTTTATTCATAAGCAAAAAAATAAGAGCTTTTCAGCTCTTATTTCAAATTGTTTTGTCTACTTAATATTCGTACTTACGAGTAATTCAGCTCTTTGAGCTAGATTTACATACAGCTTATTATCGCTAATTGAGATGCCTTCGATTTCTCGACCAGTGTCAAATGAGTAGGTATCCTTTATTTTACCATTACGACCAATTTTAAAAATCAAATCATTAAAGGCTAAATAAAAGTTTTTATGCTTGGGATCATAAGTAAAACCCTGAACAGGGGCATTGTTATTAACAAAGTTGCCATCAGTTTTTCCTACTAGTTTAGGATACCAGTTATCGCCGGTGCGAGTAAATTCCCAGTATTCATAACAATTATTTTCAGTATCATGATAAACGGTGTACATATCATAATCAGAAATCATCACACCATTATGGAAATAGCGGTTAGTCTTCCCGTCATCAATCCACGTTTTGATTGTCCAAATTTTATTAATCTGCAAGTCACTTTTACGTATTTGAATCAATTCTTCAGAATCATTTGTGTCTTTTAAAGTATTGTCGTTGTTTAAAACATAAATGTATTTGTCGCTTGAACCCATAGCTTGGCCGTGGCCGATTGGAATATACGGACTAACTTTGATATGTTTAACGTAATTGTTAAACTTCTTTTGGGTCATATCAAGTAGGTGCTGTGCATTATATGGGCTAGTCAATTTATTCAAATCGTAACCTACAATATGACCAGACATCACATCTGTATGACTCAAAAGACTAGTATAGGCCCACCCATCAGAAACGTTCACTCCTTCTGGGATATGACCGACACGATTAATATTATCATCTGTTGGATCTGCAACACTTAATAAAACTGGTTGATAAAACTTAGTTTTCAGTGTCAAATCACCACTAGATAAGGTATGTTTACTATCTTCAGGACTATACTCTGTTGGACTAACATAGTTTAAGGATGAACCATAATGAGTTTTCCAAGCTTGATAATCATTTGTGCCCGGTTGAGCAGGGAAGGAATTAAAAGTATCAGCATTAACAACCCCTTCTTTAGTGCTCTTTCTAACCGTTACTTTAACTGTAGCAGTCGCATCCCCATATGTATATTTAACTTTATATGTTTTTGGCGTACCACAATTTATACTATCCTTTGACACAATTACTTGACTATTGTCAATTACAGTTCCCATACTATTAGTAACATATGAAATTGCATCTTTTGGTGAAAAGTTATAAAACTCATTGCGGACCAAAGTGACAGTTTTAGGCACAGCAATTTTGTTTCTATCAAAGTAATTTTCATTTACATAGCCTACTTCACGACCATTAACATAAATATGCCAATAACGATATTTTTTGGTTTCGATCAGTTGATCTGACTGAATATGACTATACTGAAAATTAATGCCATCAGCTACTTTAGTATTAACTTTGCCGTCTTTAACTTCTTTCCAAACCTTATAGTTTTTATTACCGGCAACTTTTGTCATCATAGCAAAACCGGTAACAACCTGTTTTGGCTTAGGCTTAGTATTATCCTGATTATCTGTACCATTTTGATCAGTTTGACCCGATTTATTGGCATCAGTATTATCAGAATTTGCATCAGTTGAGCTATTCGATGATTTATTACTATCATCTTGAACTGGCGGCTGAGTGCTACTGGAATCTGCCGCAACTGATGTAGTTGACAAACCGGTATAGATCAATAATCCGGCAACTAAAGTCAGCAAATAGGTTATTGTTTTCTTATAAAGCTTCAAAATATATCCTCCAATATTTAAGTTTACATCTAAATTATATAATAAAAACCTTATTAAAAAGAATACAATTTTAATACACTTTCATTGACAGCAAGTAATGTAAGTGATTTAATTAGCACTGTACTTGATAGAGTGCTAATTATATTTAGGAGGTAGAAAGATGCTTGTACCTACAGTTATTGAACAAACTGCACGCGGCGAACGCGCATATGACATATATTCACGTTTATTGAAAGACAGAATCATCATGTTAAGTGGTGAAATTAACGATGATATGGCAAATTCAATTATTGCACAATTACTATTTCTTGATGCTCAAGACAACACCAAGGATATTTCACTTTACATTAACTCACCAGGTGGTGTGATTACTTCTGGTTTAGCAATCATGGATACCATGAATTTTATTAAATCTGATGTTTCAACCATCGCTATTGGTATGGCAGCCTCTATGGCTTCCATTTTACTGACTAGTGGTGCAAAAGGTAAACGTTTTGCATTACCTAATTCGACTGTTTTGATCCATCAACCTTTAGGTGGTGCACAGGGTCAGCAAACTGATATTCAAATTGCAGCCAATGAGATTTTAAAGAGCCGTGAAAAGATTAACAGAATTTTACATGAAACTACTGGCCAACCTTTAGAAAAGATTCAAAAGGACACTGAGCGCGATAACTACATGACCGCACAGCAGGCTAAAGACTATGGCTTAATCGATGAGATTATGGTTAACCAAAAGAAATAAGCGTTAGCAAATAGCTTGTATTAAAAAAAGAAACCCATCCGCATGGATGAGTTTTTTTTATTTCTGGATGTTTTCAGCTATATCATGTATTTTTTTAAAACGATGATTGACTCCTGATTTTGATATCGGACCATCTGGCACCTGCTGTGCAATTTCCTTTAATGATAATTCCGGTTCCTCTAATCGCAGTCTAGCCAAACCTTGCAATTTTTCAGGAATATTTTCCAAGCCAATTTTGCGCTCAATTAGTTCAATGTCTTCAACCTGCTTGGCTGCAGCATTTGCAGTCTTTTTTAAATTGGCTGTATCACAATTAACAAGCCGATTGACAGAATTCCGCATATCACGCATGATACGCAGATCCTCGAAAGACAGCATTGCATTTAAAGCTCCAACGATATGTAAAAAATCGCCAATTTTTTCGGCTTCTTTCAGGTATACAATATAACCCCGTCGCCTTTGCGTACTTTTAGCATTTAAATTAAAGCGATCATTCATAATCTTGAGTAGGTCATCATTATGATCTTGATAAATAGAATAAATCTCTAAATGATATCGACTGGTATTAGGATTATTCACACTACCACTGGCTAAAAAAGCGCCCCTAAGGTATGACATTGCCCCTTCACGTGATTTAATAATCCTCTCTGGAATTCTAGTAATTAAATTTAACGTAGGCGATAAAATTTCTAAATTATTCAGTATTTCTTTAACATGATTTTGCAGTCGTACCAAATACTGGTTATTTTTCTTAAGCTTCATTTTGCGTGAAACTATTAGTTGTGGTTCCACTTTATACGCAATCTTTATTAGCGAAAATATCCGTCTGGCAATTGCAGGGTTTTCAGTAGTAATATCAAGGCTAAACTGATGCTCGTGAAAATTTAAAACGCCATTCATACGCAAAAAAGCAGCCAATTCTGCTTTAGCATGTTCAGGGTGAATTGGCAATGAAGTCAACTCTTTTTTCACATTACTTGCATAGCTAGCCATTATTCTTATTCCTTCCTGCGAGTCATTGCGGCATATGCCAAATTGATGATTTCCTTAGCTACTTTCCTGCCATCATGAAAAACTAAGCCACTATGTTGGTCAATAAAATCATCAGTGATCACGCGACACCCCTGCTCACGTAACCCCTTGAAATCGTTTTTAACGGGTTCAAGGTAGGCATCATAATCTTTAGGATTAAACTTGGACATGTCTATTTTGGCGCCGTTGACCAATGTCGTGTTAATATAATGTCCCCCGAGATGGGCATTGATTACTCTGACATGGTCACAATCTGAAAAGTGATCCGTTTCGCCTAGCTGAGTCATGATATTGCAAATATATATTACTTCTGCATTTGTTTTTTTGACTGCTTCTGCTAAATTAGGAATCATCAGATTAGGCAAAATTGAAGTAAACAAACTCCCAGGTCCTAAGACTACAGCATCAGCATTTTTAATTGCCTCTAAAACAGGTGGTACGGCTTCTGGTTCAGACTTGGAGTTTGTATTAGTAACCCACACCCGTTTAATTCTTTTATCCTTATCAGTAATTTCTTTTTCACCAGCTTGAATGGAACCATCAACAAACTCAGCGTTAAGCGTTAAGGGCTCATTAGAAGCTGGGAAAATATGTCCGTCCACTTTCATCATTTTAGATAAAGACTGGACAGCATCAAAAATGTTGCCGTGCATTTCATTCAAAGCGGCAATAATCAAATTACCAATGGCATGACCAGAGAAAAAGGAATCGGAAGAATCAAAACGGTATTGAAAAACATCTTTTTCTTCTTGGGATATTTCACTTAACGAAACCAAGACATTACGGATATCACCCGGGGGAACAACGTTAATAAAGTTGCGTATTGAACCAGAAGAACCCCCGTCATCTGATACCGTTACAATTGCTGTGATATCAGCATTTTGCTCTTTGAGTGCATTCAAAACAACAGGCAAACCAGTACCGCCACCAATAACCACAACCTGGGGTCTCCTGCTTTTACTGGTATGATTTGCTTTTTCATCAAATGTCATATAATCACCTATTTCTAGTGTAACGACTGATTTCGCGATGGGTTAGGTCAACCGTGTAATCTTCAGCCAAATCTTTGGCTAATTGGTTTGCAATTGCAACGCTACGGTGCTGTCCACCTGTACAACCAATGGCAATAGTCAACTTGCTTTTACCTTCTTTGATATAACCTGGTAAGGCATCTTTTAACAAGTCCAAAAATTTTTGATAAAAGCTGCGCGTTTCCTTTTTTTCCATCACATAATTGAAAACTCTCTTATCAAGGCCAGTAAAAGGGCGCAATTCCGGTATGTAAAATGGATTAGGCAAAAATCTGACATCCATCACAATATCAGCATCAATCGGTATACCATATTTAAAGCCAAAAGATAATACTTCAATTGCAAAAGGCTGTTTATGCTGTTTGCTAAACCTATTTGCCAGTTCTTGTTTCAATTCTTTAGGACTTAAATTAGAAGTATCAATTATGTCATTTGCTCGGCTCTTAATGCTGGTTAAAATTCGTCTTTCTTCCTGAATACCATCAAGTAAGCGACCATTATTGGCTAATGGCGGAACACGCCTTGTTTCTTTATAACGTGCTACTAAAGTATTATCTGCAGCATCTAGAAAAATAATTCTGGTTTGGACAGTACCATTGTCTTCCAGCGAATTAATTTCATTATCAAGATCTTTATAAAATCGTCTAACACGTAAATCAATTACAACTGCTACTTTAGTAAAATCATCCGAATTAACAATTAAGTCCCAAAAACTAGATAAAAGCGATGGAGGTAAATTATCAACCACAAAATAGCCCATATCTTCTAAAGCATGAGAAGCCACGGTTTTCCCTGCACCACTCATGCCTGTAACAATCAGTAGCTGCTTTTTATGCTTAGCCATTTTCGCTGACCTCCTATTACTAAAATTATAACATACCAGGTGTTTCATTACTTTTTTGGCAAAAAAAAAGTTCAAATGAACTTTTTAAATCTATCTGTTGACAAATGCTGCAATTATCTGATTAATACCAAAGATTAGCAACCAGAAGGAAACTAGCCAAATCAATGTTAAAGCTGACAACGCAGGATTAAACATCAAACTAATTGCTATCAGTAGCCCTAAGATATTTAATATTAAATTGAGCCAAAAGAAAAAGGTAGAAATCTTTCTCATATTCCATGAAAAAATGATCCCGGAAATTGAATCAAATAAGAACCAAAAGGCAAACAAATAAGCAATTGTTAAGCCAGCAGCATCGTAGGAATAGAGAAATAAGATTCCGACGATAATATCAAGCACCCCTGAAACAATCGACAACCAACTGGAAGGGATAAAATACCGAAAACGACTGTAGAATACCAGCCACACGAATCCCTGAACAATAGACACAATAGCAAAAAGCAATACAAAGGCATGAAGTGCCTTGCCAGGGTGACGCAATAAGAACAGCCCGGCAATTACCATTAAAATACCAGAGATAAATGCTGCCCAATTAAACCCGCGATTTTCTCTGTAACTAGAAAAATTATCCATTTCTATTCCTCCTTGCGCTTTATTGTACACTTTATCGCAATAAATTAATACTATTTACTTGGCTTTTTACTATCCTTTTCCGTTAATGCCGTGTCACGCTTAAGCACAGGTTTTAAGTATTGACCAGTATAGCTTTCCTCAACTTGTGCAACCTGTTCCGGAGTTCCAGTTGCAACTATTTTGCCACCACCTTCTCCTCCTTCAGGACCTAGGTCAATTAACCAATCAGCATTTTTAATCACATCAAGATTATGTTCAATTATCAAAACGGTATTTCCTTGATCAACCAATCTTTGCAAGACTTCCAGTAACCGCTTGATGTCATCAGTATGAAGTCCAGTTGTTGGTTCATCGAGAATATAGAAATTCTTTCCCGTTGACAACTTTTGCAGTTCAGCAGCAAGCTTCATTCTTTGAGCTTCCCCACCAGAAAGAGTAGTCGCAGACTGACCTAATTTGACATAGCCTAGGCCGACATCTACAATCGTTTGCAATTTTCGGGCAATTTTGGGAATATTCTTAAAAAAGTTGCATGCTTCGCTAATTGTCATATCCAAGACTTGTGCGATATTTTTCTTGCGGTAGGTAACCTCTAAAGTTTCAGAATTATAACGACTGCCATGACATACTTCACAAGGAACATAAACGTCCGGTAAAAAGTTCATTTCTATTTTAATAATGCCATCGCCGTGGCAAGCTTCACAACGGCCGCCTTTAACATTAAAAGAAAAGCGCGCCTTAGTGTAACCACGAAGTTTGGCTTCATTTGTTTGGGCAAATAAAGCTCTAATATCATCAAAAACACTGGTATAGGTAGCAGGATTACTGCGAGGAGTGCGGCCGATCGGACTCTGGTCAATATCAATGATCTTTTCAATGTTTTGGTAGCCACTGATGCTCTTGTATTTGCCAGGCTTTGTTTGGTTACGATTTAGTTTTTGCGCTAGAGCCCGTTTTAAAATCATATTAACTAATGTTGATTTGCCAGATCCGGAAACTCCAGTAACCACAATTAATTTGCCTAAAGGAAATTCAACCTTTAAATTTTTGAGATTATTTTCAGCTGCACCGGTAATTGTAATTTTTTTACCATTGCCTTTGCGTCTTTTTAACGGAACTGGAACAAACTTTTTACCTGCCATATATTGTCCAGTCAAAGACTGGTCATTCTCTTCAACCTCTTCTGGCGTACCAGCAGCCATGACTTCACCGCCGTAAGTCCCAGCACCCGGACCCATATCGATCAGGTAATCGGCTTGTCTCATAGTCTCGTCATCATGTTCAACTACAATTAAGGAATTACCTAAATCACGCATGCGCTTCAAAGCAGCTATCAGCCGGTCATTATCACGCTGATGTAAACCGATTGAAGGCTCATCTAAAACATACATAACACCTGAAAGATTAGAACCAATTTGAGTCGCAAGTCGGATTCTCTGAGCTTCCCCACCAGATAAAGTATTAGCAGAACGTGACAAGGTCAAATAATCTAGGCCCACACTATTTAAGAAAGTGAGCCTGTCACGCACCTCCTTTAGTATTGGCTTAGCAATGACAGATTCCTGCTCGTCAAGTTTGATATTATTGAAAAATTCAAGGGCATGACTGATTGCCAAATCCGATGCCTCAGCGATATCCTTGCCATTAACTTTAACCGCTAATGCTTTACGATTTAATCTTTTGCCATGACAAGTTGAGCAAGTAAGTTCTGTCATATATTTGCCCATAACATCACGCATAAATTTGGACATCGGATGATAATAGCGCCTTTCGACGTTTTCCATAGCACCCTCAAAAGGTGCTGTAGTATCATTGACCCCAAAATCACCAGTAACATGAAATTTAATTTTTTTAGTTGAGCCGTGTAAAATTGTTTCTTTTTGCTTCTTAGTCAGCTTAGAAAATGGTTTATCAAACGGAATTTTCAGTGCCGCACATGCCTGTTCAAGCATCTCCCCGTAATACTTGGAATTTTTCCAAGGTGCAATTGCACCTTCAGCCAAGGTTTTGCTTTTATCTGGAACAACTAAATCTTCATCTACTGATAGCTTAACGCCTAAGCCATCACAGTCTGGACAAGCACCAAACGGTGCATTGAAAGAAAACAGCCGCGGTTCCATCTCACCTACAGTAAAGCCACATTTAGGACAGGCATAATACTCTGAAAAGTTGATCATATCACCACCGATAATATCAACATTCATATAGCCATCTGATAAGCGCAAGGCAGCTTCTACTGAATCAAAAAGGCGTGAACGTATGCCTTCCTTAACAATTAGCCGGTCAACCACGATATCAATTGAATGGCGTTTATTTTTTTCTAAATCAAATTTTTCACCAATTTCATGCATTTCGCCATCAACGATAACACGCACATAGCCTGCTCTTTGTACCCGTTTAAAGACTTCTTTATGTGCTCCCCTTTTAGCTCTAATTACCGGTGCCAAAATTTGAATACGACTGCGTTCAGGCAATGCCAAAATACGGTTGACCATCTGTTCAACTGACTGCCGCTCAATTAAGGTGCCATCATTTGGACAAACTGGATGTCCAACTCGTGCCCATAATAATCTGAGATAATCATTGATTTCAGTAACTGTGCCCACAGTTGATCTGGGATTATGCGACGTCGTTTTTTGATCAATTGAAATCGCAGGGTTAAGACCATCAATCGAATCAACATCAGGTTTATCCATTTGGCCTAAAAATTGTCGGGCATAACTTGAGAGTGATTGAACATATCTTCTACGGCCCTCAGCATAAAGCGTATCAAAAGCTAAAGAGCTTTTGCCAGAACCAGACAAGCCTGTAATAACAACTAATTTATCTTTAGGGATAGACAAGTTAATGTCTTTTAAATTGTGTTCACGCGCACCCCGAATAACAATTTTATCATTTACCATTTAATGCTTTTCCTTTTTTCTTAATTGGGCTTCTAGTTGAGCTCTCCAATTCCATGATGGCATCACGTAAAGTTGCAGCACCTTCAAAGTCAAGTTTCTTAGCAGCATCCTGCATTTGCTTGCGCAAATCTTTGATCATGGTTCTCTTTTGTTTAACGGTTAGTTCATCAAAATTCAGATCGGCAAAACTGTCAGTTTGCGTGTCTTCATCAGCAACTTTGGTGGCAGAAATAACATCTCTGATTGGTTTAACAATCGTTTTCGGTTTCATGTTATGTTCTTTATTAAACTTGATTTGCAATTGACGCCTTCTCTGAGTTGCTTCAATGGCTTGCCGCATTGAATCCGTAATCGTATCAGCATACATAATTACCGCACCATCAGCATTCCTAGAAGCACGTCCCATTGTCTGAACAAGAGGTCTATATGCACGCAAAAAGCCTTCTTTATCAGCGTCAAGTATGGCAACCAGTGAAACTTCTGGTACATCAATTCCTTCACGCAATAAGTTGATCCCAATCAAAACGTCATACTTGCCAGTCCGCAAATCACGCAAAATCTGCATCCGTTCCAATGTTTTAACATCTGAATGCAGATATTGTACTTTGATACCCAGATCTTTCAAATAATCTGTCAGATCCTCTGCCATTTTCTTCGTTAATGTAGTAACAAAAACACGTTCATTCTTTTCAATGCGTTTGTTAATTTCGGCGACCAAATCATCAATTTGTCCTTCAACTGGTTTAACTTCAATCTTGGGGTCAAGCAAACCTGTTGGTCTAATGATTTGCTCAACTTTGTGATCTGTGCGTTCCAGTTCATAATCTCCCGGAGTCGCTGACACATAAAGAATTTGATTTACATGTTTTTCAAATTCAGCCAGTTTCAAGGGTCTGTTGTCAAGCGCTGAAGGTAAACGAAAGCCATAATCAATCAAAGTCTTTTTACGATTACGGTCACCATTATACATTGCTCTAATTTCAGGCATAGTAGCATGAGACTCATCAATTAAAATCAAAAAATCATCTGGGAAAAAGTCAAGTAAAGTATAAGGCGGCTCGCCCTCTTTACGGCCTTCCATATGACGAGAATAGTTTTCAATACCGTTGGTATAACCAACCTCACCCATCATTTCCATGTCAAAGGTAGTGCGCTGCTTAATCCGTTCTGCTTCCAGCAACTTGCCTTCGCCCTCAAACTTTTTCACCTGAACATTCATTTCTTGTGAAATTGCTTTAAGAGCCCTTCTCATCTGTTCTTCATTGGTCATAAAGTGAGTAGCCGGAAATAGTGAAATACTCTCTCTTTCACCAATCACCTCACCAGTTAAAGAGTCTACTTCCACAATTCTGTCAATCTCATCACCAAAAAATTCAATCCGATAAGCATGATTGGAATTTCCAGCAGGGAAAACTTCTACCACATCCCCACGAACGCGAAAACGGCCACGTTGAAAGTCAATATCATTGCGGTCATATTGGATATTGACCAAATCACGCAGCAAAGTATTTCTGTGATATTCTTCACCCTCATGAACCGTAATCACACTCGCAGCATATTCTTTAGGATCACCTAAGCCGTAGATACATGAAACTGAAGCAACGACAATCACATCGTTACGTTCCATTAAGTCACTGGTAGCCTGGTGACGCAACTGGTCAATTTCATCATTAATCGCCGAGTCCTTTTCAATATAAGTATCAGACTGAGGCACATAAGCTTCAGGTTGGTAATAATCATAGTATGACACGAAATAGTCAACGGCATTGTGGGGGAAAAACTCTTTAAATTCCCCGTAAAGCTGGCCAACTAAAGTCTTATTATGAGAAATGACTAAAGTAGGTTTATTTAACTTCGCAATAATATTGGCCATCGTGAAAGTTTTACCTGTACCAGTTGCACCTTCCAAAATCTGTTCTTTATAACCCTTTTTAAAGCCAGCAGCCAACTTATCGATCGCTTGTTGCTGATCGCCTGCTGGATTAAATTTAGAAACCAGATCAAATTTACGTTCTTCTTGTCGTTTAATCATCGAAAGACCCCTCGTAGAAAAAGCTGGACAAAGCAGCCTAACTCTTATTTTGACTTATTATATTTTACACTCTCGAACGTATTTTCGCATCCTTTTTGTTTTATTTTAACAGTTTTGCCAATGCTTTTTGATAACTTTCGGCAGCTTCATGTGCAGTTGCAATATCTGGTTTATTTACTCCAACATAAGCCTTAATAACAGGTTCCGTGCCTGATGGCCTCAATGCAAGCCAAGTTTCATCAGCTAAAAAGTATTTCAATACATTTGATTTAGGTAAATCTCTCATCGGCTTAGCGCCATCTTCATTGAACTCCTGCTGCTTTAGGAAGTCTTGAATTTTAATGACCTGCACTCCATTTATTTTTGATAAATTTTCAGAACGCAATTTTGCCATTAATTCAGCCATTTTCTTTTGTCCACCAATTCCAGGCATTTCTATAGCTTTGGTAATTTCATAGGAGGTGCCATATTTTTCCCAGATTTCACTTAAACCATCTAAGACTGTCATATTCCTTGAGGCATAATAAGAGGCTACTTCAGCAAACATTAAGGCCCCTTGCATAGCATCCTTATCTCGAGCAAATGACTTAAAAAGGTAACCATAACTTTCTTCAAAACCCATTAAAAATTTGCCGTCATGCATTTTATTCATACGGTCAATTTCTTCGCCAATAAATTTAAACCCCGTCAAAACTGATTTTGTTTTAATACCAAAATCCTCTGCAATTTTAAGTGGCATACTACTCGAAACTATTGAAGTAATTAATTCAAAATCACTGGTGAGTTGACCATTATTTTTCAAATTAACTAATAAATAATAAATCATCAAGGTAGCAATTTGATTACCTGTTAAGACTTGAAAGTCACCATTTTTTGTTCGCACACAAGCACCCATACGATCTGCATCAGGGTCAGTTGCAATGATTAAATCGGCATTTTTTTCATTTGCCAGCTTAATCCCTGGATCAAAGACATCACGATATTCTGGATTTGGCTTTTTAGTAGTGGGAAATTCCGGGTCAAGTATTGCCTGACTTGGGACGGGTACTACATTGGTAAAACCATTTTGCCTAAAAGCCCGTTCATAAAGTATTTTACCTGTACCATGCAAAGGAGTGTATATAATTTTTAATTTGTCGGCAGTTTGCTCTATAAGTTCAGTATTAACATTTACCGTTTTCAGTTCTGCTAAATATAGCTCGTCAATATCTTCTCCAATTAACTGCAAAATTCCCTGAGCACGAAGTTGAGCTACCGATGCAGTATTAACTGTAAATATATTAGTTACCTTTTGGGAGTATTCAAAAACCCGTTCTGCATCTTCAGGACCCATTTGAGCACCATCAGCACCATAAACTTTATACCCATTATACTGTTTGGCATTATGAGAAGCAGTGATATTAATTCCTGCATAAGAATGCAAGTATCTTACTGCAAATGAAAGTTCAGGAGTTGGTCTTAAATCATCAAAGAGATAAACATGAATATTATGAGCTCCAAGGACTTGTGCTGCATGCTCCGCAAACTCACGAGAATGGTAGCGGGAATCAAAAGAAATTACCACACCCCTTTTTTGAACTTTTGCACCTTTTTCATCGATCAGTCGGGCCAATCCTTCTGTCACTCGACCCACAGTATATAAATTAATACGATTGGTCCCAGGCTCAAGTCTGCCACGCATTCCAGCAGTACCGAAGTTAATATCCTGGCCAAATGCATCCTCAATCCATTTGGGATCCTGACTTAGCTTTGCTAACTGTTCTTGCAAGTAATTTGGCATGTTGTGTGCATTTTGCCATTCTCTAAATTTTTCTTCTGCATTCATTTCGCTAAAGTACCCCTTTTTTCTAGCAATAAATTCGGTTTCATAGATTCTATTCTAGCATTTATCATTATTGCTAGCCGTAAAAACAAAAAAAGAATTCAATTTAAATGAATTCTTTTTTTAATCTTTATATTTGACGATCATTTAAGTCTTGGAGATAATTATAAGCTTCTTGACCAGCAATGCTGCCATCACCAACCGCATTAGCAATCTGACGCAAGTCTTTAGCACGCACATCACCTAAGGCAAAGATGCCATCAACTTTAGTTCTCATATGTTCATCAGTTGGGATCCAGCCCTTTTCATCAGTTATGCCTAAGTCTTTAAATGGTGCTGTTTGAGGAATAACCCCAACATAGATAAAGACACCGCGAGTTTGCAAATGTTTTTCTTCTCCTGTTTCTTTATCTTTGTATGTCACTCCCGTAACCTTTTTGCCATCACCATCAATAGATTCGGTCAAGCCATTCCAAATGAAATGCATTTTGGAATTGGCGAAAGCGCGTTTTTGTAAAGTCGGCTGCGCCCGTAACTGATCGCGACGATGGATAACCGTAACTGATTTAGCACTTTGTGCTAAATAGATTCCTTCTTCAATAGCCGAATCACCACCACCAATAACAGCAATGTCTTCGTCCTTAAAAAAGGCTGCATCACAAACTGCACAATAAGAAACACCTTTACCGGAGTACTCATCTTCACCAGGGACTCCTAAATGACGATGATCAGCCCCAGTAGCAATAATCAATGCAGGAGCACTATATTCACCTGTATCTGTTTTTACGATTTTCTGGTCTCCGTCTATGGTTACTGTTTGAACGTCGCCATATTCAAATTTTGTACCAAATTTCATGATTGAATTATACATTTTTTCACCTAGTTCAGGTCCCTTTATTTCACTGAAACCAGGATAATTATCAATCGCATCAGTGTTATTCATTTGCCCGCCATACAAACCACGATCAAGCATTAGAACTGACAAATTTGCCCGAGAAGCATAAAGAGCGGCAGTTAATCCGCCTGGTCCTGCTCCTATAATGATCACATCATATTTTTCCGTCATAGTTTTACCCCCAGTACTTTCTTATTTTTCGTAAGTAATGTTACAACAAATCAATTACTAAAGTCTAATTTCTTGTTTAGGACTCCTGCCCATCATCCTGGTAATTTCATCATCAACATTGGAATTTTGGTATAAAACTCGGTAAATTGCTTCACTGATTGGCATATCGATCTGCTTTTCTTGACATAATTCATGAACAGCTTTTACTGTTGTAGCGCCCTCTACAACTTGACCCATGTTCTGCAATATGTAGTCAAGACTCTTTCCTTCACCTAATTGTTTACCACAACGCCAATTACGGGAATTAACTGACGTACAGGTAACAATTAAATCACCTATTCCGGAAAGTCCGCTAAAAGTCATTGGGTCAGCACCAAAATAATTGACTCCTAAACGCGTAATTTCAGCTAAACCACGCGTCATTAAAGCCGCTTTAGCATCATCACCATAGTGTTTTCCTACTAAAATTCCCGCTGCAATGGCAATAACATTCTTAACTGCCCCAGCCACTTCAACACCAATCAAGTCACTGTTTGTATAAAGGCGGAAATAATCATTTGAAAATAACTGCTGAACTTTTTGCGCATTTTTCCTGCTTGTTGAAGCACATGAAATTGCAGTTAAATCTTTTTGAGCTACACTTTCTGCATGACTCGGTCCTGAAATTGCTACAATTTTGTCTTCATCATCGGGATAAATTTCTTCTGTCAAAATTTCGGAAATCAATTTTTTGGATCCCGGCTCAATACCCTTAGTAGCAGTGACTAAAAGTGGTTTGGCATTGATCTGCTTTAACACTTTGCTTACATTTTGGGCAACACTGCGAATAGCTTGAGTGGGCAGGACAAATAAAACAATTTCTGCAGCCTTTAATGCTTGTTTTAAATCACCTGTTGCAGTAACTGTCTCATTTACCTGCCAATTCTTCATGTAATGTTCATTAGTATGATGCTGATTAACTTCGCCATTAACTTTTTCGTTATTGCCGTACAATACGATTTCATAACCTTTGTCAGCAAGCATAGATCCCAAAACAGTACCCCATGAACCTGCTCCTAAAACTGCAATTTTTGTCATCTTTAACTCTCTTTCACTTAAAACAATTATTTAATCCCGACTATAAGGATACTTCAAGCCGCTACCGTCCAGATACCATTTCGGTTTAACCACGCGCCTGCGATAGATAAACAAACAAATAACTACAATTAGCAATATTACACTAAGCATTTGTGAAACTCGAATTGAACCCATTAAATAAAGACTATCAGTCCGCATCCCTTCCACAAAAAAACGCACCACAGAGTACCATGCCAAATAAAGCATAAATATTTCACCCTGTTTGAATAAATGCTTTTTATGCCGCAAAAACAATATTATTAACAAACCAATCAAATTAAAAAAAGATTCATACAAAAAAGTCGGTTGGTAGTAGATTCCACCAATTTTCATTTGGCTGATGATAAAATTAGGCAAATGTAAGCTTTGTAAAAATGCTAAGGTTGTTGGTTCACCATGGGCTTCCTGGTTAATAAAATTCCCCCAGCGTCCTAATATCTGGGCTGCCATTACACCCGGGGTAATAACATCCAACATCAAAAATGGCGGCAGCATTCTTTTATAACAAAATACCAAAAGAACTGCCAAGCCTGCTAGCAAGCCGCCATAGATAGCGATGCCACCATTCCAAATAGCAATTATTTGATCGAGATGCTGGGAATAATAATTCCACTCAAAGATAACATAATAAATTCGTGCGCCAACATATCCAATCGGAACAGCCCATAACAGCAAATCCATGAAGTCATCACTTTCAATTTGCCGTTTGCGTCCCTCAACAATTGCCATTGATACGGCTAAAATAATTGCCACTGCCATGATGACGCCATACCATTTGACACTTAGGTTTCCTAATTTAAATGCTACTGGACTAATGGTCAATGTCATTTATTCTTATCCTTTGCTGAATCTTCTTTAGAATTTTGCTTAATTAACTTCGTTAGGTTATTATCAAAAGTTCTTGTAGCGTTATAACCACTTCTCTTGGCACGGAAATTCATTGTAGCGATTTCGATAATGTCTTCCATGTTGCGACCTACTTTAACTGGGATAGTAATTTGCGGCACTTCAACATTACAAATATCACGTTTGCTTTCTTCAAAACCTAAACGATCGTAATTTGCCTTATTATCCCAATTAACAAGTTTGATTACTAGTTGAATACTTTCACGGTTTTTAACGGCACCAACACCGAACAGATCCATAACATCAATGATACCAATACCACGAATTTCCATTAGGTGTTTTAATATTTCCGGAGCTTCACCCATCACGGTTTCCACATCTTTTTGATAAACATCAACTCGATCATCAGCAATTAAACGGTGACCACGGTGAATCAAGCCTAAAGCAGTTTCAGATTTACCAACACCTGAATCACCAGTCAGTAACACGCCCATACCTTTAACTTCAACTAAGACGCCGTGAATCGTATCACGGACAGCTAGTCGCTCTCTTAAATATTCCGTTAAAATACTAGAAACATAAGTGGTTGATTCAGGTGAAGAAAGGATTGGAATTTGTGCATCATCAGCAGCTTTAACTAATTCAGGGGGTACACGCAGAGAACGTGACACAAAAAAGCACGGCGTATCAGGTGTGCAAAGCTTAGTAAAAACATCGACCAAGCTATCGTGATCTAACCTGGCAGCATAAGAAATTTCTGTTCTACCCAATAACTGAATACGCTGGCGGGGGTAAAAGTCAAAGTAGCCTGTTAACTCCAGTCCTGGTCTGTAAATATCGGATACTATAATTTCTTTATCGTTAATATATTGTTTTCCGTGCACAACATGGACAATTTTATTATCACGAATTAAATTTTTTAATTTGACCGCATTTGTCATTTTAAAATGCCCCTTTATTACTTGTCGACATCTTTAGTTTTAGCATCACGTACTTTTTTACGCTTTGGTCTGGTTTCATTGTTTTGATTCCAATTATTCCAGTCATATGGACCAGAATCGGAGTGCATGCTCTTATTTTCATCATTCTTAGTAAAGTGGTTGATCAACCATATGATACCAATAATTACTAGAGCCGCGGGCAACAACAGAATAAAAGCATGAAATAAAGCATAAATCACACTTAAAATGACTACAGCAAGTAAAACTAAACCAATAATTCCCCAAAAACTCATCTAATCACCTACTCCGGGTTTTCCTGACTTAAAAGCCATTGTAAATATGCATAAACGAATGGTTGCAACTTGCCATCCATTACACCACTTGTATCGGAAGTTTCATAGCCTGTGCGCAAATCTTTAACCAAATTATAAGGATGAAAAACATAGGATCTTATTTGTGAGCCCCAACCAATTTCTTTTTGGTCACCTTTAAGTTCCTGCTTATGCTTACGCTTTTTTTCTTCTTCTAAATGAAACAATTTTGCTCGTAATTCATTCATCGCAGTTTCCCTATTTTGCAGTTGAGAACGCTGTGCCTGAGATGTAGTTACAATACCTGTTGGCAAATGAGTAATTCTAACCGCACTGGAAGTTTTATTAATATGCTGACCACCAGCACCACTTGAGCGGTAAACGTCAATGCGAAGGTCCTTAGGATTGATGTCGACCTTAATACTGTCATCAATTTCTGGAATAACTTCCACGGAGGCAAAGGATGTATGTCTCCTCTTGGCCGAATCGAAAGGAGAAATTCTGACTAACCTGTGAACACCATTTTCTGACTTCATGAGGCCGTAGGCATTTTTACCTGTAATTTTTGCGCTGACACTTTTAAGACCAGCTTCTTCTCCGGGCTCATAGTTATTAATTTCAAACTTAAAATTTCTAATATCAGCATAGCGCTGATACATTCTAAGTAGCATTTGCCCCCAGTCCATAGCTTCGGTACCACCAGCACCAGGATGGATTTCAATCAGGGCATTATGACTATCGTATTTACCAGCTAAGAGCAAATCTAATTCGTAATCATGAAATTCAGACTGCAACTCTTGTAAATCAGCTTCAACTTCTTTTTGTAAGTCACTGTCTGGTTCCTCCCGCAACAATTCTACTGCTGTTATTTCATTTTCATAATCAGACTTTAATTTATCAAAAGAATCGCGTTTTTCTTTTAACAAGTTTGTCTCACCAATTAGGCTTTGCGCTTTTTCTTGATCATCCCAAAAAGAGGGGTCCTGCATCTTATTTTCATTAACAATAATATTTTCAGTTATTGAATCTAAGTCAAAGAGACCCCCTAAAGTGGTCTAACCGCTTATTTAAACTATCTAATTTATTTTGAATTTCACTTATTTCCATCTTTTAGCAATAGCTCCCTTATTTTCAATAAAATTTCAGTAAAAAAGAGAAAGCAGCTGCTTTCTCTTCATCTTAACTATTAACGACTAAGATTTTGTCTGATTTCAGCTTTCATAAATAAACGAGTTACGTCAAACTCAATATTTGAAATCATTTCTTCAAACATGTTGTAACCAGAATCTTGGTATTCAACTAATGGATTAAGTTGACCGTAACCACGTAGACTAATTGATTGCCTTAATTGGTCCATTGCATCTATATGATCAGTCCAGCGATCATCAACTACCCGCAAGATAACGACTTTTTCAAATTCAAGCATTTCGGAAGGATCAGCTAAAATTTCTTCTTTTTCTTCGTAATTGGCTTCAACAAGATCATATAATTTTTGCTTTAAGTCAGATACGGTAATTGTTTTGAAATCAATTGCATCTGTTTCTTCTTCATTGGTTAAGCTGGAAGAAATAAAGTCACGCAGAGAATCAAGACGCCATTTGCTGCGATCACCTTGCGTAAACATATCTACTTGACTATTAATGGTGCGCCTAATCATTGGAATTAAAACATCCTTAAGTGACTTTTCTTCACCAATAACCTGCATCCGTTCACCGTAAATAATTTCACGTTGAATACGCATAACATCATCATATTGCAGAGTTTGCTTACGAGTATCGTAGTTATTACCTTCAACCCGCTTTTGAGCTGACTCAACTTGTCTGGTAATCAAACGACTTTCAATTACCTTGTCATCATCATTATCAGATAACCGATCGAGGAAGTCTTTGACTCTATCGCCACCAAAACGTTTCATCAAATCGTCTTCAAGTGAAAGATAAAAACGCGTAACACCAGGGTCACCCTGACGACCGGAACGGCCACGGAGCTGATTATCAATTCTGCGTGATTCATGGCGCTCAGTACCAATAACAGACAGTCCACCTAGTTCTTTGACACCAGGTCCTAGTTTAATGTCAGTACCACGACCAGCCATGTTAGTCGCAATAGTTACGGCACCACGTTGACCAGCATTCATAATGATCTGAGCTTCTTTAGCATGGTTTTTGGCATTTAAAACTGCATGCGGTATTCCTTCTTTGTCCAGTAAATTACTGAGTCGTTCAGAACTTTCAACCGCAACTGTACCAACTAGCACTGGCTGTCCTTTTGCATGACGCTCTTTTATTTCATTAACAACTGCCGCAAACTTCGATGACAAAGTTGGATAAAGAATATCAGGATTGTCTATTCTAATTAAAGGGCGGTTAGTCGGAATAGTAATAACCTGCATATTGTAAATTTCACGGAACTCTTCTTCTTCAGTTTTAGCAGTACCTGTCATACCGGCAAGTTTTTTATACATTCTAAAGAAGTTCTGGAAGGTAATTGTAGCCTGGGTCTTGGATTCTTCTTGAATCTTTACTCCTTCTTTTGCCTCAATAGCTTGGTGCAAACCATCAGAATAGCGCCGACCCTGCATCACACGACCAGTAAACGAGTCAACAATTAAGACTTCACCGTCTTGGACAACATAGTCAATATCTTTAAGCATAATGTAATTTGCTCTTAAAGCTTGGTCAATATGGTGCACCAGTTTTTGATTCTCAACGTCGTATAAATTTTTAAGTCCAAAATGATCACAAGCTTTCTGAATACCAGTTCTAGTTAAAGAAATAGTCTTGGTAGGCCAATCAATCTTGTAATCACCATAATCCTTGTCATCGTCTGCATCATCGTCACTCTTATCTTCTTGAAGAGTTTTGACAAAGCGGTCAGCACGAATATAGTCACCGTTAGCTTGTTCAGCTTCACCGGAAATAATTAATGGTGTTCTAGCTTCATCGATTAAAATTGAGTCAACCTCATCGATAATGGCATAGTTAAGTTCACGCTGAACCATTTGTTCTTTGTAAACAACCATGTTATCACGCAAATAGTCAAAGCCAAGTTCACCGTTAGTGGAATAAGTAACGTCACAGCTATATGCTTCTCGTTTTTCATCTGGAGACATTGCGTTCAGATTAAGACCAACAGTTAAACCAAGCCATTTATACAACTGGCCCATTTCTTCAGCGTCACGACTGGACAAGTATTCGTTGACAGTAACAACATGAACACCTTTTCCAGTTAATGCGTTCAAATATACCGGCATGGTTGCAGTCAAAGTCTTACCTTCACCTGTCATCATTTCAGCGATGTTACCATAATGCAGCGCAATTCCACCCAGAACCTGCACATGAAATGGATAAAGGCCTAAAACTCTTTTAGCTCCTTCGCGAGCAACCGCAAAGGCTTCAGGTAAAAGTGAGTCTAAGCTCTCACCATTTTTTATCCGGTCACGAAATTCAGGCGTTTTTGCCTGCAATTCTTCATCAGAAAGTTGGCCATACTCTTCTGCATGACTTTCAACTTTACTGGCAATTTTTTCAAACTTTTTCAGTTCTCTTTTATCGTTATTGTATAGTTTCTTTAAAATGTTTACCATTTAATCGATCCTTATATGTAGTTAAAGTATAAAAACACATGATAATTTTACCATGATTGACGCCAAATGAAAAATAAACAAAACAAAAACCTCACACTAAATGTGGGGCCCTTGTTTGATAATACTGTTCTTATTTTGTTTCAATCAAACCATAACGGCCATCATTTCTACGATAGACAACACTTGTGCCGTTAGTTTCACCGTCTTGGAAAACAAAGAAGTCATGCTCAAGCATATTCATTTGCAAAATAGCTTCTTCAGGACTCATAGGTTTTAAGCCGATTTGCTTATTGCGCACAATAGAAAATTCTTTACTCTCTTTGTCTTTGGTTTCTTCTTCGGCACTTTCAACAAAGAAGTCATTAATGCCTTTTTCACGACTCTTACGGTTCACACGGGTCTTATATTTTCTAATTTGTCTTTCAAGTTTTTCAGAAACAAAATCAATACTGCGATACATGTCGTCAGTAGTTTCTTCAGCTCTCAATACTAAGTATGGCAGTGGTATAGTTACCTCAACTTTAGCCTTGTGATCACGATACACCTTTAAATTTACATGTGCAATCATATCTTGATTCAAATCAAAATACTTCTCTAATTTTTTTAGGCGTTTTTCTACGTAACTTCTTAAAGCATCAGTTACCTCAATATTTTCACCACGGACATTATACTTTAACATATGAGATTCTCCTTTCAACTGCTTATGCAGTCTTATGTTACCTATATTATAGCAAAATTATAGCAAAACATGAAAGCGCTGAACAATTTAGTTTTATCTGCATAAGGTAAAACTACTAATTTTTGCATTAGGAAAAACTTCTGCCAACGCATCCCGTGCATGATAAAGCGTTCTGCCCGTAGTATATATATCATCTAATAAAAGTATCTTGTATTTCTTCAAATTAATCGTAAAGTTTTTCTTAACAAAAAAACTTTGCTCACTTCTTAATCTTTCAGCGCGATTTTTTTCTCCTTGTGCACTTAGCCCTGCTTTTTTACCCAATACACAGGTTAATGAAACCAGATTACTATAAATTGAACTGATAGTATCAAACTGTCTTTGTTCAAGATGCTCTGGAGAAGTGGGCACAGGAACATAGAGGTCTGCTTGACGTTTAGTTAAATCTTCCCGACATAATTCCTCTAATACTTTGTGCAAAGCATAATCACCATACCTCTTATAATTAACCATTAAATCATGAAAAGCTTCATTATATAAATATAAGGAATGATTTTTTAGTAATTTTTTTCCATAGATTTTCTGCCAATTAATACAATCTAAACAAAATTTATTTTGGCTCAACTTACCAAAACAATTTGGACAATGTTTGTCAGGGATGCGCATATATTTACTTTGACAATTAGAGCAAATACATTTGGTTTCCTGTTTGTGCCAAGAAAATAATTGGATAAATGACACTTTAGCAACAAAAAGCTGACCACACAGTATGCATTTTTTCATTTGTTCATCTCACGAATTTGTTTCATCGCATCACGAATACTTTTAGTGTATTTATGATAACAAAATAATATTAAACCACTGGGATCAGTTTTAGCTCGACCCACTCTGCCAGCTATTTGTACTAGGCTCGATGCAGAATAAATTTTATCATCCGCTTGAACAACAATTACCCAGACATGGTTAAAAGTAACGCCTCGTTCTAATATTGTAGTTGTCACTAACAGCTGAATTTTTCCCGCCCGAAACTTTTCAACCTTTTCAATTCTATTAGTATCATTTGCATGAACTCCAGAAATCCTAATCTGACTAAATTTCGGCTCTTTTTTCAAGGCATCTATATAAATATTTATTTGGTCAATCCGAGGTACAAAAAGCAGTAATGGGTGGCCTGCTTCTATAACTTTCACAATTTCTTTAATGAGTCTGACATTAATTTTGTTTTGGCTCAGAAAGGGACGGAGAAACAATTTTTCTTTTGGTACAGGTAAAAGATTTCCATGGAACCTTCTTTTCAACTTTAGTTTGCGCAATTTACCTTTTTCTACAGATACCAATAAATCTTTAGTAGGCGTTGCGGTTAAGTAAACGCGTTGACCGCCATCATTAACCGCATTCGTTGCTGCAAAATGTAATTCTGAATTATGGACATAGGGAAAAGAATCAGCTTCATCAATCACAAGTAAATCAAAAGCATGAAAAAATTTTAATAATTGGTGTGTTGTACAAATAGTTAATTGCTCTAGTCCTGGCTCTTGATACTCACGCCCATGATATTTACCGATCTTAATTTTACTAAAAGCTTTTTGAAAACGCGGATATAATTCGTTTACCACATCAATTCTTGGCGTGGCTATACAACATCTTTTTCCTTCTGCCAAGCAATGTGCTATCAAAGGAAATAACATTTCTGTTTTACCTGCACCGGTTACAGCATGAACTAGTGAATCGCGACCATCAACATAATTTTCAGTTAATTTACGTGCAATTTCAGCCTGTAGTGAGGTTAGTTCACCCTCCCAGGTTAATCCACCATTTGCTTTGATCGAGAAATTTATTTCTTGTTCATTGCGAACTAAATAATCGCCTTCCACAATTCTTCCCAGACCAATGCAAGCTCTGCAATATTTTTTGCCACTTGGCAATTGGGCATAAACATTGGCATTGCAGCGCAAGCAACGACCATTTTTAATTGCCTCGACTTTGGTTAAACCATCCTTTGTGCTAAAATCCATTTGACTACTAAGCCATTGGCGGCCTGCAAGATTTGAAATACTTTCCATTTTGTCCTCCAATGATAAATACGCAAAAAGGGCTGATTTTTTTGAATGAAAAAGAAAATTATTTGACCATTAAAGAAAATGGCAATCACGAATTAACGATTAAAAAAAGTCGCTTTATTACGACTTTAATACGGACCTCAACTATTGAAGAAGCTGAAAAAGCAATTGCCACTGTTTCTAGCAAATACCGTGATGCCACTCATAATACGTTTGCTTACACCATTGGTTTAAACGATGAGCATGTTAAAGCTAGCGACAACGGTGAACCTTCTGGTACTGCGGGAGTACCAGAATTAAAAGCCTTGCAGTTAATGAAACTTAAAAATGTCACTGCAGTAGTTACACGCTATTTTGGCGGAATAAAACTGGGAGCTGGAGGATTGATCCGTGCATATTCTAATAGTGTGACTAAGGCAGCCGAAGCCTTGGGTGTAGTTAAACGCGTTCAGCAACAAGGTGTTAAATTCGAAGTCGATTATAATAAATTCGATGAGGTCCAGCATTATCTTAAACAACAAAAAATTTTTATTGCCAATATTGACTATGGCGTCAGCGTGACAATTTCAATTTACATTGATGAAGACAAATTAAAGGAATTAGAGAAGGATCTCACCAATATTTTGTCCGGCAAAGTACAGTTTATTTTTCTTCCCAAAAGATATAACGAAGTCGTTGTCACTCAACATAACTATCATGATCAGTAAAAACATAATTCAATAACTATACAAAAGAAGAAGACAATCCACATTTAAGGAATTTGTCTTCTTTTTTCTTGCTAATTTCGGCAATAGTCAAATTGACCTTTAAACTAGTATCTTTTGTCAGTATCTGCCAAGCCTAATCTTTCTTTTTCTTTTTTAATTGTTCAGGTTTGTCTTGCCCAAGGTGCCAAACTTCCACCGTGGGATCTTTTTTACTCCGAGAATTAATCAGTTTTTGTGTCAAATTCATAAGCGGTTTGTATTTTTCTCCTAAAAGTCCAATGGATTCCACAAAAAACTCTAATGCAACTGCCAGACCTGCAATTAAAACCCACATCCCCCACATTGGTGACAATAAAAACAAGAGAGAAATGAATGAAAAAATAAGTGATAAAGCATAAATCGTTAAAACCGTTTGTCTGTGGGTCAAACCCATTTTCATTAGTTGATGATGCAAATGGTGCTTATCTGCTTGCGAAACAGGACGGTTATTTAATTTGCGCCGAATCATGGCATAAATTGTATCTGTAATTGGAACGCCTAAAATAGTGACCGGTACTAACAGAGAAATAAAAGTTACATTTTTTAAACCTTTAAGTGAAAATACCGCAATCATAAAGCCAATATATAACGCCCCTGTATCACCCAAAAATATTTTTGCGGGATTAAAGTTATAAGGCAAAAATCCCAATAGACATGCAGCAAGCATAAAACAACCAATAGGTATGTATAGTTGACCGGTATGCAGAAAGAAATAACCAACGATCCCCATGGTAATAAGTGAAATCATCGAAACCCCATCGGCCAGGCCATCAAGACCATCAATTAAATCAACTGCATTAGTTAAGGCCAATATCCAAAAAATAGTAATTGGTAAACTCCACCAGCCTAATTGTATTTGTTTATTAAGAAAGGGCAAATTTAAGACGTTCATCCTGATGCCGGCAAGAAAATAAATTACTAGAGCGCCAATAAATATACCAAACATTTTTTGCCTTGGCTTTAGCTCCATAATATCGTCAATTATACCAGTCAAGACAATCACACTGGATCCTAAAAGTATGCTAAAAGCCTCATGCGTTGGGAATTGCTCCCGCAATAAAACAAAAGCACCAATATTAAAGGTCACAAAAATACCCAATCCGCCTAAAGTTGGCATTGGCTTCTTATTTACCCTTCTTTTATTTGGAATGTCGACTGCACCTAATACAAAAGCCAATCTCCTAATAAAAGGCGTGATCGCAGCTTGTATAATCACTAAAAAGAATAATTCAACAATAATTTTAAACATAGTCGGCTACTTTCATTTATAGTTGTCTTAATTATACAAGGTGGAATAAAAATGCACAAATTAGGTTAATTGAATACAAGTATTTTTTAACAAAAAACTGTTATTTAATATAAAAAGAACTGGGTTCAAATGAATCCAGTTCTGATTAATCTGTAAGATATAAAAACTAACTTTGAGAGGCAGCTGAACTCGTATCAGCCTCCGCTTTGACATTGGCTGCCGCACTTTCTCCAGCTATTCTTCCAAAAACAACAGCATTAGTAATGCCCATTCCACATCCAGGATAAGTCATTCCGCGCCAACCACCTGTAGTACTTCCTGCAGCATAAAGATTGTTTATCTTTTTATCAAAATTGTCCAGAACTTCTGCTTTGGTGTTAATAGCTAATCCACCTGCCATGTCAGGTGTTGAAGGAGCCAGTTTAGCAGCATAAAATGGTGCTTTAAAAGCTGTTAAATCTTTTTGACGACCAAATTCTGTATCTTCTCCTTTAATAATGTCATTATTCCACTTTTTAATTGTTTTCTCTAATACCTCCGGATTTAGGTTAATCTGCTGAGCTAATTCTTTTATCGTATCAGCTTTCTTGAAGTAACCATCTTCTACCTCACGTTTTAAATGTGGTGACGGAGCTGGTGCTGAAAAAGCAGCTGGCATTTCATTTGCCATGCCTTCATCAAAAATTAACCAAACGTAGCCTTGATCAAGACTTGCGATTTTCTTAGAGGCATATTCAAAATACATATCTTCCCTAAAGTGTCTTTTAGCATCTGTGCCTACCCAAATGTAAGGCTTTGTCCAGGCAGTACACAGAGGACCGATACATACATTATCGCCGGATTGAGTGCCAATTGAGTTTGCTATTGGCATCCACATATCTTTTAACTTAGCGCCAATTTCAGCGCCCATAGTGATACCATCACCCATTTGTCTGATTGAACCATATGATTCTCCAACAGCAAAATCAGGCGCAAAACTCTTAAGCATTTCTTTATTACGAGAAAAGCCTGCTGTAGCAATAACAACACTTTGAGCTTTGTAGTTACCCTTATTAGTATGTACACCAACTACATTATTATTCTCGTCAGTTATTAAGTTCTCAGCTGTAATATTAAAAATAAATTTTGTGCCAACTTCTTTTGCCTTATTGTAAAGCGGCTTTGACAAACCATAGCCACTTTTTTCGACAGTTAAATGAGATCTAGCTGCTGGAGTCGCATAGTCTTTCATTGCTTCTTCATTGCCAATTTCTTGGACTTCTTGAAAATTGACACCAACTTCACCAGCCAGCCATTCATAATCTTCTGCGCCATGTTCAACAATTGTTTCTCTCATGTCCGCATCTTCATAGCCTTGACCAACTGCTTTTAAATAATTATTCCAGTTTTCCTTGGTATCAGCTATTCCTTGGGCTTTTTGCAAACTAGTGCCCCCACCAGCGTTGTAATAACCGCCAGACAGAGTCATGTCGGACAGCATATAACTTGAAGTATATTCCAAGCAAATTACTGCAGCACCTTTTTGCCTAGCAGCAATAGAAGCTGAAAGACCAGCAGCTCCCGCTCCGATTACCAAAATATCTGTTTGATCTTCAAATTGCAAATCATCTGGATTAACGTTACGGTAGTCCTCACCATTAACCTTTTTTGCAGTATTTCTCAAATCAACCTTTTTATCAAGACCACTGGGATCGCCAGCCTTTGAAACAGCGTCTTTAACTGCTTTTTGAACAGCTTGAAAACTAATAGTTGCACCAGTGACTGCATCAATATTATATGACTGATGCTCAACAATTAGCTTTGGTGCTTTTTTTAAAGCAGCAGTGCTTATACCAGAAGTTTCATCCTGTTGATCAATTGTTACATCCGTAATTTTATTGTCTTTGACTGTTACCGAAACCTTAACTTCACCACGATTACCAGAACCTTGTCCCTGATAAACGCCATCTTTTAAATTTGCCATTTCTTATCCTTTCGTTAGAAACTAAGCTTGATTTAACGCAGATTCAACAGCCTCTTTAAATGCACGACTTGATGCAGAAGCTCCAGATACAGCATCTACATTAACTGTTTTGTTAGTCAGCATTTCTTGTTTCATTTTCTTAATCGCTTTTTCACCGTAGTCAGGAGATTCACTTTCTTTTAAAACTTCAATATTGGTTGGACGCTTATCACTGTCAACTGTTATTCGCACTACTATTTCATTGCCCATGCCGCTTGTTGATTTGCCAATATATTGATTTTCAGCAGTGGAATAATCTTCTTGTTTACCTTCAGATTCAGGAAATGCAGCATCAGTATTATTTTCACTAGCACTGGCACCTGAGACTACTTGATCATCTTTAGTCTTGGCGGCATTTTCTCCGGCTATTTTACCAAATATTAAGCAGTCAGCCATGTCACCCCCGCCATTATATTGATTTGCACCTATATGACCCAGCTCACCAGCAGCATATAAGTGTGGCAAAACTTTCTGATCTGTATCTATGACTTCAGCATTTTCATTTCGACGTGGTCCACCTTGAGTGTTTAACATCGTATGTTGCTGAGCTAAAGAATAGAACGGACCTGTAAGTGCAATTTTGACCATTGATTCTGGCTTACGTCCACACTGATAATCGACTCCCTGATCAACAAAGAAATTATATGTGTTCAAAGTATTTTCTAAAACTGCCGGATCAACTTTTATTTCTTGAGCTAAGTCAGCAATAGTTTCTGACTTAACTACTTTAGTTAAAGCTTCCTTTTGAAATTCATCATTCTCAGCTGAGAATAGTTCATCATATTTCTTCTGGTCAAAAATCATATGAGGATGCACTTGGGCTAAAGGGATTCTCCAAAGACCATGATTATAGCGATGACCATGACGCGTTGGATCGTCTTCTGCTACATAACGTGTACCATCATCGCCAACTGTGATCAGTGAACCGGCAAATAATGCTTTCCAGGCCATAATATTATGAGCTCTTTGACCTTTAGGAGCAGCTAAATTAACAGTTCCACCAGGTTCATAATTATTCATATGCCATAAATCTGCACCAACTTCTATAGCCATTTTGATACCGTCGCCATTGTTATAAAGCGTTCCGTATGGCAGTAAATTAGTTTCACCTAAATAGTCCTGAACCATTTGTTCGTTATTTTCAAATCCACCTAGCGCTAAAACTACACCGTTTTTTGCTTGAACATTGAACAGCTTGTCTTTATTTTCAATCTGTACACCTATAATTGTCTTATCAGGATCCTGGATTAAATGCTTTGCTGGTGTTGAATAAAGTACATCAATCTGATCGCTGCGGTCTAAAACGTTTTGGCGCAGCTTTTTCCAAAGAGCTGCATCGAATATCTGATCATGCACCAGCAGGTCGTCATTGGTATCTGCCCCTTCAAATTCAGGATATTCTGCACTCATATATGCCAACATAGCAACATTTTTGTTACCTGGATTATTTTTTACGCTAAATGCTTTACCACCGAGATACTTTTCAAAGTAATCCGGCAAATTGACCATCCCTTTTACAAAAGTTTCAAGCACCTGCTCATCTAAATCAAGTGGAGCAGTCATTTTTTGATAATACTTTTTGAGCTTGTCATAATCATAACCTGCTTCAACAATCTGACCACAGTATCTGGTATTACCACCTTCATGTCCTTCTGGCGCACTGTCAACTAGAAGAACTTTAGCTCCCTTATCTGCGGCAAAACGCGCTGCTGTAGCACCTGCTCCGCCAAAACCGATTACCACGACGTCATAAGTTGCATTCCATGATTCGTTATCTTTTAAAAACATTTTTTTCTCCCAAATTAAATTGCATTAATGCTATTAGATTGTAAAATTTTTTGCAGTCGGTACTCTCTGACTGTTACCCCGGACCACTTCTTAAAAGCCTTATAAAATGAGGCAACACTGTTAAAACCAACTAAAAAACTTACTTCAGCAGTATTTAAAGTTTTATCTTGAAGCAGATTTTGTGCCAAAATTTTTTGCACAATACTGAGTTGCTTTTTAAATGTAGTACCCTCATTTTGCAGCCATCTTTGCAAGGTCCGTGAAGAAATACCCAGTTTATTTGCTACATCTTTTAGCTGAAAATTACCACCAGCAATCAGCTTAAAAAGAGTGTTTTGCACAACGGCTGAAATTGGAGGATTAATATTTAATTTTTTAATGTACTTTTTTAAACCGGGTTCAATAAAGTTCCACATTACATCGTTCTTAGTTATAAAAGGTTGTTCTAAATCACACTTTCTAAACACCAAATAATTATCTAAACTATTTTGACCTTTAATGCCTAAATAACTATTAATTTTTGATCCATATTTGTATTTACTACCAATAGACACAGGGATAATAGTTTTATTTGTTCCTGCTCTAATCAGACTAACCAGAGAAATTTGATCAACCAGTAAACTAAATCGTGAGTATTTACGATATTGATCTAAATATCTAATATGGATTCTTAAATTTTCACCTTCTTTAAATCTTCCCATTTCGATTGGTCCTATAAGCTGCTGGTAAGTTGCCAAACGGGAAATTGCTTGTATTCCGTTTATGCTTGATAATGCAGCAAAATATGGAGGAACAAACTGGTAAAAATTTCGGACATCGCTGCAAGCCAGCAACTGCTCATCACTTGCTTTTCTATCAAGCACCTCAAATACATGCGAATTCTTAATCCACTTGGCATTGAGATATTTGTCCATAACGCTGGAATCAAGTAACCCCGAAATAGAATCAAATGGATACCCTAGCTCTTGCAAAAAATCTTTCAGCTCAATTGTTATTTTTTGATTCACAGCAGTTTCCTCCATTCAATTTCAATTGTATACCCTTTCATTTTAGCAAAATATGTTTCTTTACGATAATATATGTTAAAATACGCCACTTTTTAGTCATATTTATAAAAAAGAAATAAACAAAAAAGGCTGAATTTTTAAAATTCAACCTTATACTTTATTTTGCAATTGTTACAGCACGCTTTTCACGAATAACTGTTATTTTAATATTACCCGGGTAATCAAGTTCTTTTTCAATTTGGTTACGAATGTCTCGTGCCAATACTGTAATCCGATCATCTGAAATCTTATCAGGCTCAACCATTACGCGGACTTCACGTCCAGCCTGAATAGCATATGCCTGCTTAACCCCCTCATACCTGTTAGCTATTTCTTCCAGGTCAGTAAGTCTTCTAATGTAGTTTTCCAAACTCTCGCTTCTAGCACCAGGTCTTGCAGAAGAAATTGTATCTGCTGCAACTACCAGTTCAGCAATAAATGATAGCTTCGGCACATCCCCATGGTGTGCTGCAATTGCATTAACAACCACATCCGGCTCATGATATTTCCTGGTCAATTCCACGCCTATTTCAACGTGTGAACCTTCAATATCATGGTCGACTGCTTTTCCAATATCGTGTAATAATCCCGCGCGAACCGCTAATTTCTCATTTAATCCAAGCTCCGCAGCCATTGTTCCAGCTAGTTTTGCAACTTCAATCGAATGACCCAAAACGTTTTGACCATATGATGTCCGGTACTTGAGTCTACCCAATATTTTGACCAACTCCGGATTCATTTTGTGAATCCCCAGTTCCATTAGAGCGCTTTCGCCAGCTTCGTAAATATCATCATTAACTTCTTTACGAGCTTTATCAACTGTCTCTTCAATTCTAGCTGGGTGAATTCTTCCGTCTTTAATTAAACGTTCCATTGCCCTTTTTGCAATTTCACGTCTAATGGCATCAAAACCACTTAGTGTCACAACTTTAGGAGTATCATCAATAATTAGATCCACTCCCGTTAGCGCTTCAAAAGATCTGATATTGCGCCCTTCACGACCGATAATTCGGCCTTTCATTTCCTCATTAGGCAAATCAACTACTGATACCGTAGTTTCAGCTACCGTATCAGCAGAACTGCTTTGGATAGCATCAATAATTATTTTACGTGCATAATGGTCAGCTTTAGCTTTCACTTCTTGATTGCTATTACTAATCATTTCTGCTCGTTCTTTAACTAATTGGTCTGACAATTGATTTAAAACAAGCTTTTGTGCCTGCTCCTTGTCCAAGTGAGCAACTTCATATAGCTTTTGTGTAGTCTGTTCGACTAATTCATCTGCCTTTTGCAACTTAGTGGTTAATTCAGTTTGCTTATTTTCTAGCTGTTGGTCTTTTTTAGCTAAATCATCCTCTTTTTCTTTTAGCAAAGAGTTTTTATGATCAAGAGTATCCTCTCGTTGCGTTAAGCGATTTTGATCACGTGCTATTGTATCACGTTTGTCGTTTAATTCATCTTCAACTTTTTGTCGATAATCTTGAATTTGTTCTTGAGCTTCAAGAATTTTTTCTTTTTTGGTGTTTTGCGCACTTTGTTTGATAGCGTCAGCTGCCTGCTTTTGTGCATTGACTTCTGCCTTAGCAGCATCGACTCGTGCTTTTGCTTCGGTTAAAATATGATCGGCATCGTTTTGAGCATTTTGGGCTTTCTTTTCCCAAATGTTTTTACGTATAGCGTATCCTACAACTATGCCTACTATAATTGAAATAATAGCAATCGCGACGGGAATCAAAAATTTACTCATCATGATTTCTATCGCCTTTTTTTATTTTTTTAGATTATTCACACAATATTAATGATAAAGAACCACAGGGATTATGTCAAACGACAAGAAAAAAACCTCAACCAGTTTTCACAGGTCAAGGTCTATTTCCTCATAATTAGCTACTTTTGCTGTCAGCTTCTTTTTTAGCAGAAGCTTCCTTTTCTTTGCTTGCAACTTCTTTAGCTTTTTTCTCTTTTATTTTTTCTGGATCTTCTCTTTCAGCTACGGATTCTTCATCAATGCCGAAAGCCTGACGAACTTGTTTTTGAACATCATCATAAACATCAGGATGATCTTCAAGATACTTTTTGGCATTTTCTCGTCCTTGCCCAATTCGTTCATCATGATATGAATACCAAGAACCAGCTTTAGCAATAATGTCCTTGTCAGCAGCCATGTCTAGAAGTTCACCACTTTGCGAGATACCTTTGCCGTACATCATATCAACTTCGGCAACTTTAAAAGGTGGAGCAACTTTATTCTTAACAACTTTGATTTTTACGCGGTTACCAGTGATTTCACCACCAGTTTGTTTAATTTTTTCTGCTCTCCTAATTTCTAGCCGAATAGTAGCATAAAACTTAAGTGCACGACCACCTGGTGTAGTTTCAGGATTACCAAACATGATCCCAACTTTTTCACGGATTTGATTAATAAAAATTGCTATGGTTTTGGTCTTATTAATATTACCTGAAAGTTTACGCAATGCTTGACTCATTAAACGGGCTTGCAGTCCGACATGACTGTCACCCATCTCGCCATCAATTTCAGCTTGTGGCACAAGTGCAGCAACTGAATCAACTACTAAAATGTCAATCGCACCACTCGTAATCAATGTATCCGCAATCTGTAATCCTTCTTCACCAGTGTTAGGCTGGGATAAAATTAACGAATCAACATCAACACCTAGTGCTTCTGCATAAGCAGGATCCATGGCATTTTCAGCGTCAATATAAGCAGCGGTGCCACCTCTTTTTTGCACTTCAGCGACCGCATGTAAAGCAACTGTCGTTTTACCAGAAGACTCTGGTCCATAAATCTCTACAATCCTACCACGGGGATAGCCGCCAACTCCCAAGGCCGCATCAAGAGCAAGCGAACCTGAAGGAACAGTCGAAATTTTGGTGTCGGCCTTATCGCCCATTCGCATGACGGCGCCTTTACCAAAATTCTTTTCAATTTTCTTAAGTGCATTTTCCAATGCAGCTTGTTTTTCATCTTTGGCCAAGACTCTTGTCCTCCTATAAATAGTTTTATCATTTTAATACGTAATAATTATACTTTGCTTTAGTGTATATTTGCAAGAAAAAAGGCGAACAAATGTTTATTAATTTTATTCACAATAATAATTACGTAAAAATTGCCAAAAACTTTTTTAGTTTGCCTTTTTTAATCCCTTTGGTTGTAATATTTTCTGCAAAAAATTCAAAATGACATCTGCCAAAATCGCCATTAATGCTGTAGGAAGGGCACCAGCCAGTATAATTGCACTGCCGTTAGTAGCATTAGTGCCGCGAATAATAATGTCCCCTAAGCCACCTGCTCCAACGAACGAACCAATTGAAGTGATACCAATAGCTATGACCAAAGCATTTTTTAAACCAGCTATAATAACTGACATTGATAAGGGCAAACGGACCATGTAAAGCAGCTGCAACTTTGTCATACCCATTCCTTTTCCGGAATCAATAACGTTTTTATTAACATTACTCATACCAGTATATGTGTTTTTAATAATAGGCAAAAGTGAATAAAGCGTAACAGTTACGATAACAGTCATAACGCCCAAGCCTAAGCCAATCATTACGATGGATAAAAGAGCCAAAGATGGGATTGTTTGGATAAAGTTAGCAATTTCAACAACAAAATCACCTAAATGGCCATTGCGAGAAATAAAAATTCCCACTGGAATACCTATAATTGCAGCAAATAGGACCCCATAGATTGAAATGAGGAAAGTACGATTAAATTGTTCTAATACATAACTGCCATTATGGACATAATAATAAATAAATTGCTGCCACAATGATAAATGAGACATTATTTCTCCCCCCTAAAGTAATTATGTTTTACTAAAAATTGATGTGCAACAATAGACGGCTCAAGCAACTTGTCATCAACTTGAAAATTCATTTTACGAATATCATGCACACTCACATTGCCAACTAGTCTAGTCAGTATTGGTTTTAATTCAGGATGCTCACGCAATAAATAATTATTGATTAACATCCCACAATTATATGGTGGAAAGAAATGCTTATCATCTTTTAGGAGATGTAAATTATAGCTGTCAATTCGACCATCTGTTGAATAGCCCAAAATAACATCCATTTTCCCACTATTCAAAGCAGAATAAACTAAACCAATGTTCATAGGATGGGCTTTAGCAAAAGTCATTCCGTAAGCTGTTTGGAAAGCTGGATAACCCACTCCTGGAGCATTTACCCACTCGGATGCTACACCAAAAGAAAATTTGTCTTTAACTTTCTTTAAATCTGAAATTTTATAAAGATGATATTTCTTTTGATCTTTTGCTCTAACCATAAAGGCATAATTATTAGCAAAACCATAGGTATGCAAATAGGTTTGGTCCCATCTCTTTTTTACTTCTTTGCGAACTGTATCATTTGCCTTTTTGGAATCTTTAATCGCAGGTAACAGCAAATTAGCTGTTAACTCGCCACCATCATACGCAGCTGCTTGAATATCAGCATCATGACGATACAAAGCCTGGTGCTGCATCGGTGCAGACCCCAAATTATTAACAATAGAAGTCTTATATGAAGTCTCGTGCTCAATTAATTGGGCAACAATATTAGCCATAATTTGCGACTCAGTGGTTGTCAGGGCCGTAATTCTAATATTTTTTTCACTGCCCTGACTATCAGAAAGTCCGGGTAAACCACAAGCACTAGCAGTAAGCATTATGAGCAAGGCGGTTATCATCAACAATATTTTTTGCAAATACTTTTTCACGATGAACACCTCCTTATATTCCTTTTGGAGTCAGCTTACGTTCCAGCTTACCCAATAGGTAATCCGTAAGAAGTGCCAAAATAATTACTGGAATCGTTCCTCCAAAAATCAAATCCGTTTGATAGAGGCTGAGTCCATTAAAAATAAAGTCTCCTAATCCGCCAGCACCAATATATGAAGCAAGCGTTGCCCAGGCAATTACATAAATTGCAGAAAGTCTGATTCCTGCCATAATTACGGGCATTGCTAAAGGAATATCAACTTTTAAAATAAGCTGCATATTAGTCATGCCTAAACCTCTAGCAGAGTCAATTGTATCTTGATTAACATCAGTTAGTCCTACGTAAGTGTTACGTAAAATGGGCATTAAACTATAAAGAAAAAGAGCAATGATTGCTGGTACTTTGCCAACACCAAAAAACGGTATCATTATCGCCAGCAAAGCCAAAGCGGGTATAGTTTGCAGCATACTGGCTATTGCTATCACCACTTTAGCAACTCGCTTAAATTTCATTAATACAACGCTTAATGGAATTGCAACTATTATTCCTAACCCTAAAGAAATAGCAGAAATATATATTTGTTGCCAGGTTTTTACTAATAATTCTGAACCATGTTGTGCAAAAAAGGCTGACATTATTATTTCGCCTCTTTTTCTGAAGAATTTTGCAGGTGACTTTTATCGCCCCATATTTTTTCATAAACAACATTTACCAAACTAGCACGAGTGACTATACCTACTAATTTTTTATCTGAATCTGTAACTGGTATGTAACTCTTATTCCGGCTCATAATTCGACTAAAATTATCACGCAGATATTCCTCAGGACCGACAGTACCCAGTTTAGTAATCAAAATATCACTGACACTACTTACTTTAGGGTAATTGCGTTGCAAATCATCAATTGAAATGTAGCCTTTTAGATGGTCTCCATTATCAACGACTAAAAGAGTGTCGACGCGATGCTCTTTCATCATGGTTAAAGCGTCAGTGAGCGAAGCTCCTAAATCTATTTTAGTTGGGTTAGTCAACATCACATTTTTAACTTTTACAGTTTCATATTTTGCTTCTGACAAGCGCTCTTCACCGATCAAGCTTTTAACGTAGTCATTTGCAGGATGATGTAGAATCTGGTCGGGTGTTCCTACTTGGATCAACTGCCCATCATGCAAAACAACTACTTTAGTTGCAAGCTTTAATGCCTCATCCATGTCATGAGTGACAAAAACAATTGTTTTGCCTAATCGCACTTGTAAATTTTGAATTAAATTCTGCAAACTTTCACGAGTTATTGGATCCAGTGCACCAAAGGGCTCATCCATTAATATCAAATTTTGATTTGCCGCTAATGCACGCACAACTCCAATTCTTTGTTGCTGACCGCCCGATAACTCTGAAGGATACCTGTCTAAATACGACTCAGGTAATTCGGCCATTTTAATAAGCTTTTGCGCCTCACCAGAAAGCTTGTCCTTAGGCCACTTTAGTAATTTGGGTACTAAAATAATATTTTCCCTGATGGTCATATGAGGCATTAAACCATTATTCTGAATAACATAACCTATATGTCGCCGTAAATTAACTGGGTTAAAACTTTTAACGTTCTTGCCGTCAACAAGCACCTCACCCTTAGTTACACTATTCATGCGATTTATCATACGCATTAAAGTAGTTTTTCCTGAACCGGAGGTACCAATCAGGCAGCAAAAATCACCTTTTTCTATTTTGAAACTGATATTTTTTACAGCTGCATTTTTCATCTTAGGATATATTTTTGATACATCCCTAAATTCAACTGCTGGTACTTTTTCTACCATAAAATTTCCTCCTTTTCCAATATTCCCTTAATCTAATCCTAACAAGTAAATGTAACTTAATCAACAATCAGCATTTTTTACAGACTTTTATATTAAAATTCATGCACAAAAAAGCACCACTTATAGTAGTGCTTTTTCCTAATTTAACCTGTCATTAAATTTACATTGAACCTTCAAAAACATCCCATGAGTTGTGGAAATAGTCCCAACCTGAGTAAATAGTAAAGATTAGTGCAATGTATAGTAAAATAGTTCCTATATGATAGAAATCTCCAACTAATAAAAAGATAATTGATAGCATTTGACAAGTAGTTTTAATCTTACCGGGCATGGCTGCAGCCATAACCTGGCCCTTATTTTCTGCCAGTATTAAACGCAAACCTGTTACTGCCAATTCACGACAAACTATAATAGCGATAACCCAAGCCGGAGCCAGATTTAACGAAATTAACATTATGAAAGCAGTCATAGTCAGCATTTTATCTGCGAGCGGGTCTGCAAATTTACCAAAATTGGTAACTAAATTACGTGATCTCGCTATATGCCCATCAAACCAATCGGTTGCAGATGCAACTGCGAAAACAACAGCAGCAATGACTAATTTCCAATAAACAGTTGTTCCTGCTACTTTAACGCTGGCATCGCCACCAAAAATGACAATTAACATAAAAACTGGTATTAATAATATTCTAAAAACAGTTAACTTATTAGGTAAATTCATTCTTAACTTTTCCTCCAAAATAGTTATCTTTCATTATTTTCATTCCCACTGGAAGAATTACTTCCAGAATGACCAGATTCACTACTGTGATCATTATTATTTGACTGACTGCCGTCATGACTTGACTGACCATTCTGATTACTCTGGTTATTATTTTGATTATTTTCTTGGCTATTGGTCGAACTAGAATGATTATTGTCATTAGTATTATTGTTATTGCTATTGCTATGACCGCCAGTTTGATTATGACTCTGATTTTGATGATTTGAGTTACTATGTTCGGAATTATAATTAGTGGTTCCAGAATTATTCTGGCCGTTTTGAGTTTGATTACTCTGACTGCTATGACGCTTACCGATATAGAAGGTCAAAGTGAGATTCGAATTCTGAGAATTATAAGGAACTTTCTTACCACCAATTGTAACTGAAGTTCCAATAGCATTACTGAATGTAACAACAACTGTTTGAGCGGTTTCAGGAATCCTTAGTGTATGCTTTTGACCCGCAGTTAATGTCTGACCACTTTGGTTTACCCCATTCATTGCAATAGAAACGGTAGTAGCTTGATCACCAGCCCGCACGACTAAGTTACGATTATTTTTTAGACCAGTAATCTGAAATTGATTTATGGCCAATTCTTTAATTTTAACGCTTTTCTTTTTAGGTTTCTTTACCTTTTGCTTACGTTTACCATTATCTGAAGAAACAGAAACATCCCCAGCTGTATTGTTATTTTGATTGCGACTAGAAGAAAAATGGGCATAAACAACATAACATACCAAAATAACGACTATTATTCCTAAGCCAACAATAATTCGTGGCAGGTAATCCTGCCATATTTTTTTCTTGTTACTAGTAGTTTTACGGACTTCTTCACTTTTGTTGTCAATCGAATCTTCGACAAATTCATCAGGCTCAGCCTTAGGAATATCTTCATGATATTCACTCAAAAGCTTTTTACCATCCAAACCGACTATTTGGGCATACTGTCTGATAAATGCTCTTACATAAAAATCTCCAGGAAGTTTATCAAAATCGTTTTGCTCGATCGCCGTCAGATATCTGCCTTGAATTTTGGTTGCTTTTTCAATATCTTCAATTGAAAGTCCCTTAGCCTCTCTGGCACTGCGTAATTTATCTCCGATATCTGCCATAGTTACCTCTTTAAATTCTAAATTTACTCTTTGAGTATAACATATACTACATATTATTTTTACATTTATATGAGCCAGCCACCACTAACGTAAATGGTTTGTCCAGTTAAATATCCTGAATGAACATCAAGTAGTGTCCTAACCCAATAGGAAATATCATTGCCTTCTGCTAAACGTCCAACAGGTATTTCGCCTCTAACTTCTTCCATTGCTTCAGGTGCTAATACTGAATTCATTGCTGTATTAACAGCACCAGGTGCTACAACATTTACCGTAAGATTGGCCGAAGCAACCTCACGAGAATATGCTTGTGCGAAACGTTCAAGACCTGATTTAGAAGAACTGTAGACAGCTTCCATAGCACTGCCTGAACCACCGTAAACTGAACCTAAATAAACGATACGACTATAATCATTTTTTATCAAATGGGGTTCTAATAATCCTGTTAGTTTAATTGGTGTAAGCAAATTGATGTGCAAAATATCATCAATTTTTGCCATATTTTGACTACTAACAAAATTATAATCTGTAATTCCCTGAGCAAACACAACAGCATTTACTGGCAAAAGATTATTCACAAATTTTTTTAACTCATCATTTTTAGCCAAAAAATCCAATTTTATCGGAATAAAGTCCTGATCAGGATATTTCTGACTCATTCCTTCAGCCATAGTATAAGCTTTCTGCCAATTTTGACTGCAATGAACATAAAGAGACCAACCAGCTTGGGCTAAGTCAGCACAAATAGCTTGACCAATGCCACCTGTTGCACCAAATACAAGCGCTCGCTGCAATTAAAACATTCCTTTTATTTTAAAATTGTATGAAGATGACCATATAGCTAAACTATTTTTTAAAAATAAATTCAGTTATGCATTCATATTCGATTATATTTTAACATTATTTTTTGGCAAGTTTGAACTAATAAAGCGACATGATAAACTTTCTTAAAAATTAGCTTTTGTCTTCATCTTTTTTGGGTGGTAATAATACCTGACGAGGTTTTGAACCTTCAGACGGTCCTACAATGCCTTTTTCTTCCATCGCATCAACAATTCGGGCAGCACGATTATAACCTATGCGAAACCTTCTTTGTAAGAGTGACACACTAGCTGTTTGTTGCTGTCTGACCAGTTCAACAGCCTGATCATAATATTCATCCTCTGGTTCCTCATCTTGTTTCTCAGAATTTTCTTGACCTTTTTGCGGAATCATACCTTGGTCATATTCAGGTTTTTGTTGTTTCTTTACCCAAGAAATTATTTTCTCAACTTCACTAGAAGAAACATAAGCTCCCTGAATACGCTCAGGCTTAGACGCTCCAACCGGCATATATAACATGTCCCCTCTGCCGAGCAGTTTCTCAGCTCCAGTTTGGTCTAAAATTGTTCTTGAATCAATGCCACTTGAGACAGCAAAGGAAATTCTAGATGGCACGTTTGCCTTAATTAAACCGGTAATAACATCAACACTTGGTCTTTGAGTAGCAAGGATCATGTGAATTCCTGCAGCACGAGCCATTTGCCCTAAACGGACAATAGCACCTTCAACATCGCGCCCGCCAACCATCATCAGATCACTAAGCTCATCAACTACGACCAAAATATATGGTAATGGTTTCATTGCTGGCTTGGATTTATCCTGGTTATTAAGTCGAACCTTATCATTAAATTCACCAATGTTACGGGCACCACTTGCGGCAAATAATTTATAGCGACGTTCCATTTCCTTAACAGCTTTACTTAAAGCATTTGCGGCCAGCTTGGCATCTGTTACTACCGGTATCAACAAATGTGGCACGCCATTATAAACTGAAAGTTCAACCATTTTAGGATCAATTAAAATCAACTTAACTTGATCCGGCAGTGCTTTCATTAAGATACTCGTTAAAATCGTATTGATGGCAACAGACTTCCCAGAACCTGTTGAACCAGCAATGAGAAGGTGCGGCATCTTCGTTAAGTTTGCTGAGATAGTTTGACCACTAACGTCTTTTCCCAAAGGTACTTGCATAGGGTCTTTCTTAGCCTTATTATCTTGGCTTTGCATTACATCTTTAAAAGCAACAACTGAAGTATTTTTGTTAGGCACCTCTATACCAATATATGGCTTACCTGGAATAGGTGCTTCTATTCTGATATCTTTTGCAGCCAAGGCCAGAGCCAAGTCATCTGCTAGATTTACAATCCTGCTAACTTTAACCCCAACAGCAGGCTGAACTTCATACCGTGTAATTGTAGGTCCTAAAATTGCTTTTTTAATGATAACTTTGACGCCAAAGCTTTTAAAAGTAGACTGTAAAGTTTGCGTATTTTTGCGAATGAGAGCCTTATCAGTACTTTGATCAGTGTTCTTAATGCTATCAAGTAAGGCTAAAGGTGGCTTTTGGTAATTGGGACTAACTTTTTGGTCCTGTTTAAGTTCGCCATGATCAACAGAACCTAATTCTTGTTTAATTTTTCTATCTTCTGCAGCAAAAGAATGTGATTTGGATAAACTACTACTAGAACTAGTTACCCTCCTCTCTTTTTGACTATCATTTTGACTGGCCACCTGAATTTGCGGCTCAACCGGAGCATGCTCTGGCATATCGCCAAATTCAGATTCATTAGCAACTGCATCGTCTATATCCTGAGTATCTGCAAATTCTTCAGAAGATTGGTCATTAACAGTAAAATCATCAACATCAGGAAAAACCATATTTTTAGATACCGCTGTCTCCTGTGAATTCTGAGATTGTTCCTCCGAGATTTTCTGTTGCTTTTTCTCTTTGAAAGAACCGTATTTATTTTTTATTTTCGTTCCGGCTGCCTTATTTTTATTAATAAAAAGCTGACTAACCTGCTGGAATTTTTGGATTATCGTGGCAAACTTTACATCAAAGAACATCAAAATACCGCATGGAATCAGTAAGATTGCAACTACACGCAAACCTATATGACCTAAAAGAGGATAAAATATTTGGTAGCATAATGCACCAATGACTCCTCCCCCAACATGTTTAGTAACGGCCATGCGACCAAATTCAGCAGAAATTTCATGCCAAAAAGCATTCATAAATGCATTATTTACAAATTGCCTTTCAAAATAAATGCTGCTTTGGATCAATAAAAATCCCAGTATTGCAAAAAACAGGCCACAGCTGCGTTTAAATTTAAAGTGCATGGGCTTGTTGTAAATTAGCATGACCAGACCAAAAATAATGCAAATTCCAGCTGCTAACAAATAGGAATCTCCGAAGAAGAAACGAAACATATTAGCAACTTGTTTACCTAAAATTCCATATTTAACAAATGCCAAAACTGAAATAATAATTTGTATCAGTCCAATAATTGCCCAGGTAATCCCAGTATTTTGATTTTTCTGATGAACCTTGGTGGTTTTTCTCCTTTTCTTTTTAGGCATAATGCTACCTAATCAACAATTAAAAATTTGCTTGGAAGTTCAAATTAACTGGCTCATCCAAAGTAATTTGAGTAACTTCATAAGTAAGGGTTTCAATATATTCGACTAATGGCCGACTAAGCAATTTATAATCTGTTTTTTCCAGGTCACTGCCATCACCAAAATAATCTTTAATTTTAACGATTTGACTAATCATTCCGCTTACTGAAAAATCTCCTGGCGCAGGTGCCACGTCAAAAACAACGGTTACATCAAAATAATTGCCGTCAGTACCAGCATCAGTTGTGCCATCATCATTTTGTTTTTCAACCTTTTTCAAGCCAAAATTAACCTGATCTTTAGTTTCCGGCTCTTCATTAATATCATAATGAAAGTTTTTGACTATAACAGGAGTTTCTTTTTCAAAATCCATCTTAGTTTCCTCCTAAATTTCTTTCATACCGCTCAGGGCGATTGTAGCTATCTTTTAATTTATCATTTTCATAATGATGTGCAGTTTCTAAGTTAGGAAAACCCTGCTGCCGCAATGCTTCAAGTAAAACTATTGCTACCGAATTGGCTAAATTATAGCAACGAATATTATTAGACATTGGTATTCTTAAATTGCGTTCGTAATATTCCCGCATAAATGTTTCAGGTAAACCAGTTGTTTCTTTACCAAATACAAAGTAGTAATTTTTTGCAAAATCTGTGTAATCTACTTCCGCATAATTTTTGGAAGAAAACTTAGAAATAAGATACATTTCATCTTGTGGCCCAAGTTGTCTCAAGAATGCATTAAGATCTTCATGTACATGAACATCAACTTTATCCCAATAATCTAAACCCGCTCGTTTCATTTTTTTATTATCAATTTGAAAACCTAATGGCTCAATTAAATCAAGAACTGTATTAGTTCCAGCACAAGTCCGAGCAATGTTACCAGTATTGGCCGGCATCAGTGGTTCATATAACACTACGTGATTTGTCAATCTGTTTCTCCTTCACTAAATTTTTAACAAATAAGAATTATTTTTTTGGCGGTTTTTCTTCTGATTCCGTGCTCAAAATTTTTTGGCTTTCAGCGGCATTTTGGAAGTTTTCATCTTCTTCATCTTCCCTGAATACCTGGGAAACCTTTCGGTAATAATTATAAACACGTAAAATGATGATTTTTAAAATAGCATAAATTGGAATACCAAAAATGACGCCCCAAAGTCCCCAAACAGAACTTGAGCCAATCAATAATAAAATAGTAGTAACAGGATGCATTTCCATCTTGTTTCCCATTACCAAAGGACTAATAACTCGAGATTCAATGGTCTGTTCGATTGCAAAAACAACCAAAACTTTAATTACCATTGGCACGGAAAGCATAATAGCAATCACGATTACAGGTATAAAGGAAATAAAAGTACCAAAATATGGAATAAGGTTAAGAATACCGCTTAAAACGGCCAGGGCAATGCCATACGGAAGGCCAATGATACTGTAACCAATGGCAAACATAATTCCGACCCAAAAGGCAACAGTAAGTTGTCCCCTAATATAAGATGCTAGTGCAGTATTAATATCGTAAAGAAGCTCACCAAAACTTTTTTGCCAGCGCTTCGGTGCAAATTGTGTTAAATATGGTCTCAGATTATGAGCATCTTTTAACATAAAGAAAAGAATAAAGGGTGCAGTAAGCAGAGTCATAACAATAATGGTTACAACACTTATTGCCGAAGAAATATTGCTCAAAGTCGCATTGATAGCTTCATGCCCTGATTTAAAGAGCATATCTTGAGCACGATTGATAGCATCATTAATATTGCCCTTTACACTGTGAAGTTGTGGATTACTGAGCCAATTCTGTACGGCATTGGTAGCGTCTTTCCAGATGTGAGGCCAATGCGCAATTAACGAGTTAATTTGACTTTGAACAATCGGCAATAAAGTATTAACTATCCAAACGAGCAAAACTGCTACCAAAACAAATAACCCAAGAATAGTAATAATCCTTGGTACTTTAAACTTCCTCTCTAAAATATCTACCAGTGGATTCATAATATAAAACTGAATCAAAGCCAGCATCAATGGGGGAAGAATCGCACTTACAAAGACCTTAGCGGGATTTAAAACAAATGATATTTTGTTGAACAACCAAATCACAAGGAAGAACAACAAAATGTTTAGTAGTGCAATACTAAACCGATTATTCAAAAACCATTTTTGAAAGATGGTTCTTTTTTTATGTTTCTTCTCGTAGTCCATCAAATCATCCTAATCAAATATGCTCATATATTATGTCATCACCGATATTAAATTCGGGCATTGTCTGTTTATCTTCTAAAGTGAAATATACACCGTTAGCCAGTGGATTTTTTGACTTTTTCTGATTAAAAAATAAGGTAACATGACCTAAAGCTCTCATATCACTGGCAACCATGGAGCCAACAAAGTCAGCAACATAGGTCTGGCCATCGATTGTAACTGTATCGCCCTTTTTCATAATAAAACCAGTAAGCGGAGTTTGGGGATCAAATTTTTGAATAACCGAAACATCGACTAATTCTGGAGTGACATTTTCACCAAATAAAATTACCATATTGCCCTTAGGTTCAATAGCTTGTTTACCAATTTTTGTAATAGTTGCTGTCCATTTCATAATTTGTTCTCCTTAAGCTTTAATTTTAGCATAACAAAAACCGCTTAACTAATATATAGGCGGTTTTTTTGTTACTTCTTTATTTTTTATGGTAAAGCAGCCATTTCTTAATTTCATCAATAATAACTAACGGTATTGGCAAACAGAATAAGAATAACCAGTCAACCGGTAATAACCTAGTCGTATTGAATAACTGCTGCAAGCCAGGAGTAACCGTTAAAGCTAAAAACAGCAGTATTTCGAATATAATGCCATACCAAATGTTCCGGTTACTAAATATGCCTTTCTTAAATAGTGAAACTTTATTTGTTCTGCAATTTAAGACATTTGCAATCTGTGTAAAAATAATTGCTCCCAAAACCATTGTCGTTGCGCGCATATAAACTGGACCATCAGCAGCTAATGGCACATGCGGCCAGCCATTTTGGAGATTCACAAAGAAATATGCACCAATCGAGATAGCACTGGAAATCAAACCATACCACAAAAATGCTTTAATAATGACGCTTCTGTTAAGCAGGTGCTCATTATGCTTCCTCGGTGCTTGTTTCATAACATCCGGATCAACAGCTTCCCCACCAAGTCCTAATGCTGGCAACATATCCGTTCCCAAATCGACTGTCAGGATTTGCATTACTGTCATCGGTAAAGGAATTAAGCCTCCAGAAAACAAGAATAAAATTGATGGAAAGGCCTCTGGCACATTAGAAGTCAAAATATAGGTTAAAAACTTACGGATATTGCTGTAAACGGCACGGCCTTCTTCAATTGCGGCCACAATAGACGCAAAATTATCATCAGTTAAAATAATATTAGCAGCATCTTTAGCTACATCTGTACCAGTCAAGCCCATTGCTATACCAATATCTGCCTGCTTCAAAGCAGGTGCATCGTTAACTCCGTCACCAGTAGAAGCTACAATTTCACCATTTTCCTGTAAAGTTTTAACGACCTTATATTTTTGTTCAGGAGCTACTCTAGCAAAAATCACTTCTCCTTTCAATGCTTCTCGTAAATCTTCATTGCTCATGGTTTCTAGTTCATCACCAGATATGACTCGTGCCTTGTCAGAGGTCAAACCAATTTGAACTGCAACAGATTTTGCTGTCAACTTGGAATCCCCAGTAACCATGATAATTTTAATTTTTGCCTGGTGACAACGTCTAACAGCGTTATATATTTCTGGCCGAGGTGGATCACTCATTGTGGTCAAGCCTACAAATACTAAATGCTGCTCAGCTGTTTCAATAGTTAGCTTGGTAACATCAGCATTTTCTTTTTCTACAATGCGATAAGCCATAGCCATACTGCGAAGACCCTTAGCAGCATAGTCGGCGTTGTGTTTTTCAGCGCGTTTCTTATCATCATCAGTCAGAGCGCGAACTTTACCATCGACCTGAATTTGGTCACACTGCTTAATCACATCACTGAATGAACCTTTAGTAAAAATGATATATTGGTGATCATTCCAGCGGTGAATCGTTGACATACGCTTTCTATTAGAGTCAAAAGGCAGTTCTCTTAATCGAGGATATTTGACCAAAACTTTTTGCCGATCAAAGCCTGCTTTTTCAGCCATAATAATTAAACAGGCTTCAGTTGGGGTGCCCAAAATTTTGGGCTTACCTCCTTTGACCTTGCTGGGTTGAACAGCAGTATCGTTGTCCAAAGATGCTATTTGAACCAACTTATGCAAGTCGGGATTTTCTTCATACCACAACTGCTTATTGTTTAATTCAATCTGGCCATTATTGACATAGCCATTGCCAGTAACTTTATATTCATTTTGAGGAGTCCAAATGTAATGAATAGTCATTTGATTCTGGGTTAAAGTACCCGTTTTGTCTGAACAAATAACTGTAGTTTCTCCTAGTGTTTCAACAGAATTTAATTCCTTAACCAGTGCATGTTTTTTGGCCATGCGTTTAACACCCTGAGCTAAGCTAAGAGTTACAGTAGGCAATAATCCCTCTGGGATAAAAGCTACAATCATCCCTAAAGCAAAAATAAATGCTTTAGCAAACGGATATTTAACAAAGAAAATTGCTGCAATCAAGAATAAAACGCCTATCGAAACAGCAATAATTGATAATTGCTTTGTCAGACGGTTTAATTCCTGGGTTAGTGGACTATCGACTTTATTTTGCTTTTGGGTTAACTGCGCTATTTTACCAAATTCAGTATTCATTCCCGTCGCAAATGCTATTGCACGAGCTGTGCCTGAGCCAACGGTTGTTCCTGAATAAACCAAGTTAGCTTCAGCGTAACTGCCTTCGCCCGGTGCGTAATCCGTTGTTTTTGATTCAGGTACGGATTCACCGTTTAAGGCACTTTGGTCAACCTGCATCGAGCTGGCAGTAATTAGTCTGGCGTCTGCTGGAATAGCATTACCTGCTTGAAGAATAAAAACATCTCCAGGAACCAGTTCTTTAGCATCAATCTGTGCTTTTTTACCGTCACGAATTGCCTGAACGTAGGTTGGCAACATATTATTCAAAGCATCTGTGGCTCTTTTAGCAGCTCTTTCTTGCCAAAAACTAAACAAACCGTTAATAATATTAACCATCCAAATGGCAATTCCCAATTCAATGGTACCGCTGAACATCGCTACAGCTCCGGAAATCCACAACAAGATTGCCATCATACTAATAAAGTTCTTAAAAAAAGTCTTCCATTCAGACTCTTCTTGAGACTTTTTTATTTCATTACGACCATATTTAGCCAATCTTGCGGTTGCTTCTGCAGAAGTTAAGCCTGCAGAAGATGAGTGAAGATTAGTATAAACTTCAGAAATATCATTCTTAGCATAAAGCTCTCGAATTTTATTTTCTTCCATTCCCAACATACCTCTTATTTCAAAACTTTCAATTTTAAACTAATAAATAAAGCCGACACCATACTTTAACACTTTTTAAAATGTTAAAGTCACTCAATATTTTTACAATTGCGTGTCATGCTATACTAATTATTGAGACAATTATAAATGAAATTGGAGGCTTTTCAAGCATGAAATTATTAATCGGCGGATACACTAAAAAAAAGTCAACGGGAATTTATGAATTACCACTCACACTTGCTGAAAACGGACTAGAAATGCAGATGGGACCAGCTAAAGAAGTAATAAAAGTTGGAGGTCCAACATACTTTGTCCAAGATGGTAAGCTTATTTTTACTATTAATAACGCTGGCGCTAAGGGTGGCATCAGTTCATTTGAACTAGTTAATGGTAAGTATCAGGAAAAAGATTCTTACTTAACTCCCGGTTCGTCACCAGCTTATATTGGCATTAACCAGAAAAAGAAATTGCTCTATACTGCCAATTACCATACAGCAGTATTAGCCGTATTCTCATTTGATGATGAGGGCAAGTTAACTTTTTTGGATTCAGTGACTCACACTGCAGATAGCTTAGGACCTTGTCCTGAGCAAGCTGATGGCCCCCACCCGCATTTTTTTGATCAAACACCACAAGGAAATCTTGTAAGTTGTGATTTAGGTAATGACTGTGTTGATTTTTACAGTTTTAAAAATAATAAGCTGCATCATTTAGCAAAATATCAAAACGAACCCGGTTTCGGCAGTCGCCACATTGTTTACAGCCCTGACGGTAATTATTTTTATGTTGTCGGTGAGCTTTCAAGCAAAATTAATTTAGTCAAGTTTGATGAGACAAATTGGCAATTTAAGAGTATTGCCACTTATTCAACCATCCCTGATGATTATTCCGATCACAATGGCGCAGCGGCCATAAAAATTAGCCATGATGGTAAATTTATTTACACTTCTAATCGTGGCCATGATACTATCACTGTTTTTGCAGTTAATGATGATCATACCCTGCAGTTACGTCAGAGAATTTCAACTTTTGGTGAATTTCCGCGAGATTTTAACTGGGACAGAGATGAAAAATATGTGGTGGCAACCAACCAAAATTCAGATAATGCTACTTTATATACCAGGGACGCGGAAAATGGCTGTTTGACTCCTGTGCAAAAAAATATTTTTGTTCCCGAAGGTACTCGCGTACTTTTTAGTGAATAATTTTCCTATAACAAATAAAGAGTTGTCTAATATAATGACAACTCTTTTTTATTACATTTACTAAAACTATTTTGGAATATTATGCCATAATTCCTGCATATCATGTGGATCGGGCACTTCAATACTAACTTGCCTCTCTTTCTTGAAGGGATCAGGAAATTCTAAGTGAAAGCAATTTAATGCTTGCCTTTTGAAATTATCTTTTTGCCCATATAATGGATCTCCATATAAGAGGTGACCAAGATATTGCATATGCAAACGAATCTGGTGAGTTCGACCGGTATATAGGCGCAGTTCTACTAAACTGGCTCCGCTTTTTTGAGCAATCACTTTATAAGCAGTTTTAGCATTCTTGCCAGTGGAATCAATGCTGCGCACAATTGAGGTTCCTTTGCGACCAATAGGCTGATCTATCACTCCTGTCAATTCTTCCGGCGCAAAATTGCCATGAACTATTGCATGATATTTTTTAATAAATTGAGTTTTATCGATCTGACTAAAACGAGCATGAGCAATAGCATTTTTCCCAACTAAAACCAAACCAGAAGTATCGCGATCGAGTCGCGTTACAATATGTGGCTTGATATTCACACTTTTTTTGCGCTCAAAATAACCTAAAATTTGGTTAACGAGTGCGTTATCATCGTAGCGAGAAGGAATCGATAAAATCCCTGCAGGCTTATTAACAACCAGATAGTTTTCAGTTTCTTTAACAACTTCAATAGGTTTTTGCGAAGGTATGAGCCATGGATTATGCTTTTCCTGACCCGGAATGAAAATCACTTCATCGCCAACATGTAAAATGAAGTTTGTATAGCGCCTTTTATGATTAACAAGAATCATTCCACCCGCATTTTTAGCATTATTCACTGCTCTTTTTGAAAAACCGTTTTTCAGTAAAAAAGCTCCTAATTTCTTGGGAACTTTGTCTTGTACAATAACTTTAAATGGTGTCATCTTTATCTCCAATAAAGGCGCTCTGAACACGGGACCAAAAATGAGTATGCCCAAAACGATCAAAATGAATTTCCTTACTAGAAATACGATATTCAATTTGTTTAGCGTTGCGGACATTAATGCGACGGCCATCAACAGTCATAACGCAGTGGTCAGCATCAGGTATGACAGTAATCCACTGCTCTGGTGCCAACACTATTGGCGAAGATAATGATCTGAAAATTCGGTTATTAATTGAAGCTATTTCTGCCATTTGCAAGGCTTTAAGTCTTGGGTGAATCACAGCACCACCAAGTGACTTATTATAACCAGTTGAACCGGTAGGAGTTGATATACATAAGCCATCTCCCCGGAAATTTTCAAATAACTGATCATCAATGTAAACTTTAGCTTCAAGCGTATGTGAAATGCGCTTTACTGCTGACTCATTTAAAGCTAAAAAGTGTTTCTTTTCATTAGCTTCAGTTAGAAGTTCCACCTCTAACAGCGGATAGCTGGCAGACTCAGGTTCCCTTAAAAACAATGCATCTACCATTTTATCGACTTCAGGACCACGCCAATCAGTATAAAAGCCCAAATGTCCAGTGTGGATGCCAATAAAGCGAATTGAACTAATTTGATTTTCATATCGGTGAAAGGCATTTATCAAAGTTCCATCACCGCCGACAGTAATAACTACATCTGGATATTTGGCATCAAAGACAACGCCCTCTTTAGTTTCTAACAATTTTCGCAAGTGCGCTACCACCCTTAAAGTTTCTTGATTGGTGTTATGGGCAATTGTAATTCTCATTATTTTTCCTTACCCTTGTTTTTAGTAAAAACCTTCTGCGCTTCTTGTACTTCATCTTTTATCAAAGACATTTCTTCATCAAGTTTATATGCCGTTTCTGCAGTAGATTTTAGTCTTTCAGAAATATCTTTTGGATAAGAACCCTGATATTTATAATTAAGAGTATGCTCAACAGTAGCCCAAAAATTCATTGCTAGAGTCCTAATTTGAATTTCGGCTAATAATTTTTTGGATCCGGTTGGCAGGTAAACCGTATAAGAAATAACCATATGATAAGAGCGATAGCCTGAAGGCTTAGCATTTTTAACATAATCACGTTCTTCAATGACTTCCATATCATCACGTGCATGTATTAAGTCTACCACCTTGTAAATATCATCGACAAATTGACAGACTATCCTAATTCCTGCTATGTCTTGCATATCAGTCTCAATCACATCCGGACTGATAACACGCCTTTGCATTTTTTCCTTAATTGAATCAACAGTTTTAACTCTGCCGACTACAAATTCTATTGGTGAATGTTCTCCTTTGGTTAAGAAACTTTGTCTTAAAGAACGAAACTTCACCTTTAATTCTCGCACGGCCTCTTCATATGGCCATAAAAAATTATCCCAATCATAATTCATAGAAATAACCCTTTCTCAAACAGCATATTCATTTTAACATAAATTATATGATAGCAATTTCATATGATGATTTGCCTTAATAAAATGGCAATTTCCTATACAAAACCAGGAGGTTATTATAAAGTCTTATTTCTTGCACATTAAACCTTTTAATAATATTATAAATTTATTAATTTCAATTAGGCTATACTATCATAGCTTTAGCCCTTTTTTCACTAATTTAGGGAATTTTAAAAATTAAATGCAGTCGCTTTTCACTTTTAGAAGCTAAATTTTAAAATAAATATAGACTTTGACACAAAATGTTAAAGGGAATTCTTTGATAGCCACAATATTAAATGGAGTATTATAAAATGTCACAAAACAATGAAATTGAAGCTAAAATCATTTTACCTAAGGCAATATATCTAAAACTTTGTCATGATTTTCCATTTAAGCACAGCTTTAACCAGGAAAATTATTATTTTGACACTAGCGACGGTTTGCTAAAGCAGTCTAATATAAGCTGCCGCATTAGACTTTTTGCTGACCACGCAGAGCAAACTCTCAAGGTTCCAAATAAGAATCCCATACAAAAAGATTTTCATGAAGCAATAGAAATTAACGATTCCTTAAAATTAAATGAAGCAAAAGCATTTATTAAGCGGGGGGCCGCTGGATCGCCTATAATTTTTAAGTATAGTGCAGGAAAATATTTGAATCAGAAATTTTCACAGAAATTAAACCTTCATTTGCAAACTTATTGCAAAACTCATCGCATATTAGCGAATGGACCAAAAAATTGTGAATTAACTTTTGATGATAACACTTATCCAGACAACTACGAAGATTTTGAACTTGAGATTGAAAATTGTAACCCAGACTTGATAGCAGAAACTCTGGCAAAATTAAAGAAAGAATATCAGTTTACACAAAATTATGCTAACACTAACCAAGCGAAAATTGCACGCGCTTACATACATCGTGTTAAAATATAATTGAAGGATAGTTTTCAAAGGATAGATATTTAATAATTTTATACTTGATAATCAGTATTGGAGGAGCCTGATCATGTTCGAGATTTTTCTTTTTGTTAATCCCGTTGGTATATATTGCTATAATACGGAAGTTTTAATCAAAGACGCAATTGATGAACTTAATATCAACTCTTCATTTCATTTTGTTCCAATTATAAATGCAAAAGTAATCAAAGAGGACATTATTAGAAGAAAAAATGATGGACAGAAAATAAAAGATATACCACAATACACAATTGTCTCTTTTCAGGTCTTACGACATTACAATGCTATTAAGATAGAATATGGCAACAAAAAGGCACGTGCTTATTTAGTCGCTTTGCAACGAGTTATTAGCAACGATTTTAATAAATATACAGAAAGTTTGCCTAAACAAATTGCAGAAAGTTTAGACTTGGATTTTAATCGGATCAATGATCGCAAAATTGCCCACTATGTTGATGAATCTATCCAACAAGACAAGGATCTTGCACGTAAATTCAATGTTCGTAATTTCCCTACTACAGTTATTTTTAATGAAAGTGGCAATTATAATGGGGTAATGCTAGAAGGCATTCTTGCACATGACAAACTAATAAAGCTTCTTAAGGATAATGGTTGTATCGCAAGTGACCCAAAGGGCTACTACCCAGTGAGACACTTACGACTGATTTAAATATTTACTTACATTATCTGGTGAATTTATTTTTCGAAAATTGGTAAAAACCCAGGGCGGCAAATCTTCTATGGTTTGGCGCTTTTTATATAGCAAGTTTGCAATTTGCATGCCTTTCAAACTCATATGTTTTAGTTGCATTTGCAGATATTGCTTTTGCTGTGTGGAATTAACATGATATTTTTGCAATAAAGGGTGAAAATGCCACAACTGTTTTAAGCCTATTGCATTGATATCAAATTTTTTCTCTTGGAAATGAAGCTTATTTGTTAATGGCTCAAGCAAAACGTTATATTTTAGTCGAATAATTTTTTTAAACGGATCAATCTCTAAATAATAATCTTGCCAAAAATAGTTTCTGCGAAAGAAAATAAGCTGCGATTTTTTTATGTTTTGTCCTAAAAAATGTCTCTGGCCAACTATCCATATATCTTTAACGCCTATTTGCTTATACAAAAAATGGCGGTGGCGAAATTCTGACTTATTTAAAGGAGCGCACTGAATTTCGAAAGCTAAATTTGAAGCTGCTAATATATCAGCTCGCAGTTGTCCATTAGCAAGATTAACTTCTGTTTCTGCATTAAAATGTACTTCTCTGAGTGCTTTTGTCAGTATACTTTTACTCTGTGCATGTTCTTTATTTTCCCCAGATAAGTTTACTTTGGAAGGTATATGTTTAAAATAGGACTGCTTATCTTTACATACTAATTGCATTTCTCGTTCACAATGTGGGCAAAAATAATGTTTCTTAACTTTTTTGTTACTTTTGGTCGATTTAGCTTCCTCAACAGCTAAAACCAAAGTATTATTTAACAGTGCTGCGTACATATTTATCACCTAAAAATAAGTACGCAAAAAGGCAGGATTTAACCTGCCCTTTTTATTCAGCTATATTTGTTAATTTATTTAATACCGCTAAAATAATGCCGCAGTTGATCTAATGCATCATTAGTTAACAAACATTTACCATTAGTACGAACACGAGCCATTTCACTTGTTTTTACTTTAATACCATATTCATTTGCAATTGCCCATGCATCAGCGGGCTTTATTTCCGAATAGTCTTGACTAGTAAAAATCAGCTCTAAGTAAAATTTTCCCCGTTCAAAATAAAGACTGGAAGACAAATCATTTGCTTTAAGACTTTCCGCCAATTCAGTCACCTGATCAAGGTCAGTAAAACTATATGCCTGCTTTTTCTGCAATTTCCAAAACTGCTTCTTAACTTTAGGTTGAGAAGAATCTGCTGGTTCATTTGACTCGTCCTTATCTGTTTCTTCATCCTCAGGTTCAAGGTCAAGAAAAGATTTACGAGCATCATTATTCTTTTTATTGTTGTCAGTAAAATCATTATCAAATAACTGGGCAAGATTATTACGATCTTTCTCTGTCACTTTTGTGATTAATAAATCAAGTCCACCATTATTAGGCATTACTTGAAAAGTTACCGGTGCATCCTGACTAAATGAATGATCAGTATCAATTTCATCCAAAATTGAATAAAAGAAATGCTGGATTTTATTTTTATCACCTAGTAAATCTAAAACTTTGAGACCACGATTAGCTAATTCTTGTTTACCTATTCTCACGCGAATCGTATTATTGTTTATATGATCTACTTGCATGAGTTCTCACCTCCATCAGATTCTTTGTTCTATTGTAGCGTACTTTGCTCATAAAATAAAAGCGTTAGTTTAAAAACTAACGCTTTTATTTTAAACTTACCTGAATTTTATAAATCAGCTATCTTTTGCATTTCTTCAAGCTCAAGACGACGCACTTTTCTTGGCAAAAAGCGCCGAATTTCATCTTCATTATACCCAACTTGCAAACGCCGATCATCCATAATAATTGGACGTCTTAATAAACTAGGATTTTTTTCAACTAAGTCAAGTAGTTGGTCTATTGACAGATCATCAAGATTAACTTTAAGTTGTTGAAAGGCTCTTGAACGCGTAGAAATAATTTCTTCCGTACCGTTTTCAGTCATTCGCAAAATTTGCATAAGCTCGTCTTTTGTCAAGGGCTCTGAAAAAATATTCCTTTCCTTAAAGGGAATGTCATGTTTCTTTAACCAAGCCTTTGCCTTGCGACATGATGTACAGCTCGGAGATATATATAAGTTGACCATATATTTCACGCTCCTTTAAATTGTATTCTAAATTATTATAACATACTACTTCTTTTTTGTAAGTAATGTTTTTCATAACTGACTATATTATTATGTTAAGTTCAAAAAATGAATATTCTGTGAACTTTTTACCAAGAAAGATTAAAGAAACTAAAAAAGGATACACAAATTTATGAAATTGTACCCTTTTTAAAAATATATTTAATTGCTTACTTTTTTCATTAAATCACTAACCAATTTTTCGTTTTCTTCAGCAGTTTCTGAAACATAACAAGCTTTATTAGCTAATTCCTTGATGTCATTAGTATTAAGCTTCTTCATCAAACTTCTGATGCGTAAAATTGAAGTAGCGCTCATTGAATACTCATCTAAGCCCATTGATAAGAGAATTGGGAACATGGTACTGTCTCCAGCAGCTTCACCACACATGCCACACCAAATACCATTTTCATGAGCTGCATCAATTGTATGCTTTATTAAACGTAAAACTGATGGGTTCGCTGGTTGATACAGGTAAGAAACATTGTCATTACCACGGTCAGCAGCCATTGTATATTGGATCAAATCATTAGTACCAATTGAGAAGAAGTCAACTTCTTTTGCTAATTGGTCAGCTAAAACGGCAGCAGCTGGAACTTCAATCATCATTCCTACTTCTAAGTCTGAACCGATTTTAACGCCCTTTGCCACTAGCTTATCTTTTTCTTCACCTAAAATTGCTTTAGCCTTGCGTAATTCGTTTAAGGTACCAATCATTGGGAACATTATGCCCAACTTACCATAAGAAGACGCACGTAATAAAGCACGAAGCTGAGTACGGAAAATATCCTCATTTTGCAGTGAAAGTCTAATTGCACGTACACCTAAAAATGGGTTCATTTCTTCCGGTAAGTCCCAGTAATCAAGATGCTTATCGCCACCAATGTCCATGGTTCTGATAATAACCTGCTTGCCATGCATGCCTTCGATAACTTTCTTATAGGCTTCAAATTGTTCATCCTCTGTTGGGAAATCCTTTGAGTCCATATACAAGAATTCAGTTCTATAAAGACCTACAGCCTCGGCGCCATTATCATTTACCCCTGGCATATCATTTGGCGTACCAATATTAGCTGCAATTGTGAATTTCTTACCATCTGCAGTTACTGATGGTTCATTCTTTAATTTTTCCCATTCAGCTTTCTGCTTCAAGAAGTCAGCACTTTTTTGCTTATATTCCTCAATCTCGCTATCAGTTGGCTTAACGATAACATCACCATTCAGGCCATCAACAGCAACTGTATCACCATTTTGGACATCCTTTGTGATTGATTCAGTACCTACAACAGCAGGTAATTCCAAAGAACGTGCCATAATTGCTGAGTGCGCAGTCCGTCCACCAATGTCAGTAACAAAGCCCTTAACAAACTTCTTATTTAATTGAGCAGTGTCACTTGGTGTCAAGTCATGAGCTACCACAATTACTTCGTGATCAATTGATGCCGGGTTGGGCAATTCTTTGCCCAGCAAATGAGCCATAATTCTCTTAGAAACATCTCGTACATCAGCTGCACGTTGCTGCATGTAAGTATTATCAGTCATCCCTTCAAAAATGCTGATAAATTTTTGTGCAGTTTCATCTAGCGCAGCTTCACTATTAACTTTTTGTTCCTTAATTTCATTTTCAATGGCACCAGTAAATTCAGGATCATTTAAGATCATCAGGTGAGCTTCAAAAACTTGAGCTTCATCTTCACCTAAACTCTTTTTTGCGCTATCACGGATTTTTTCAACTTCAGCAGTTGATACTGAAATTGCCTTCTTATAGCGTGCTAACTCACTTTCAACATCGCTAACCGTAGTTTTTGAAAATGAAAGATCAGGTTCAACCAAGAGATAGGCTGGTGCTACAGCAATACCATCACTTGCAGCAATTCCTTTTAAAGTCTTGGTCATTATTCAGCTAAACCCTCTTTTTTCATTGTTTCAGAAATAGCGTTGATGGCGTCTTTTTCATCATCACCATCAGCACTGATTGTGACATCAGCATTTTTACCAACTCCGAGTGACATAACACCCATGATTGATTTCAAGTTAACTGATTTACCATTGTATTCCAAGTTGATATCTGAACCAAACTTAGAAGCTGCTTGTACTAGCAAAGTAGCTGGACGAGCATGAATACCTGTTTCTGCAACAACATGAAAATCGCGTTTTTCCATTATATATATCTCCTTTTAATTCAAAAAATCAAAACGGTAGTAAATACCTATTCGCTTACTTAGACTATCATTTTTTTGTGAATTAGACAACATAAATGTAACAGTTTACATCATTAAACTCCAGTTTTGGACTGCGAATAAATTATCTTACCACCCCGCAAGGCCTTTCCCGTTATGTTTTGCCTTTTACCAAAAGACCTTAATGCAGATTGAAATTCAAAAGCATCTTTAGGATCAACCTCATAATGATCTAGTTCACCATCTGCCAACTGCTCAAGAATTTTCTGATAATCCAAATTTACCACCGCTTTTAATCTATATTATTTCAGCAACATTTTTGATTTTGCCTACATGTATTTTAGCATATTTAGCATACTTACAAATAATAAGATCCAAGTTTTAGCACTTGATTATTCCGAGTGCTAATTATATAATTTAGTAAACTGATATGAAAGGCGGTAATACAATGCTTTGTCAAAACTGTCAAAAACGACCAGCTTCCATTCACTTATTTGCAAAGGTTAATGGACAAAGTCGCGAAATTAATTTGTGCGGACAATGTTATCAACAACTTAAACAACAAGGAAATATTAATATGAATAATGACAATAATGGCTTTTTTGGCGATTTCAGCGACCTGTTTAATTACAATGGCAACGTTGGAAATCCAGGAGATCCCAGAATGAGTAATGGCGGACCCGGCAATACCAATGGAAATAATGGTGCAGGCGGTGGTCGTTCACTTTTAGATCAATATGGAACAGATCTAACTGCACTGGCAAGAAAGGGCAAGATTGACCCAGTCATCGGGCGCGATAAAGAAATCGCACGTGTGATCGAAATTTTAAATCGCAGAACAAAAAACAACCCAGTTTTAATTGGTGAAGCCGGTGTCGGTAAAACTGCTGTAGTTGAAGGCTTAGCTCAACAAATTGTCGATGGCTCAGTTCCTGCCAAACTGCAAGACAAAAGAATAATATCATTAAATGTAGTTTCTTTAGTACAAGGTACAGGCATTCGCGGTCAATTTGAACAGCGTATGCAACAACTGCTCAAAGAAGTAGAAAATCATGACGATATCATTCTCTTTATTGATGAGATTCACGAAATAGTTGGTGCAGGCAATGCTGAAGGCGGAATGGATGCAGGCAATATTATTAAACCTGCTCTTGCCCGCGGTGATTTACAACTAGTTGGTGCGACAACCTTAAAGGAATATCGTGAAATTGAAAAAGATTCTGCTCTGGCAAGACGTTTCCAGCCCGTTGACGTTAAAGAGCCTTCGGTTCAAGAAACTATCCGTATTTTAAAGGGTATTCAAAAGCGCTATGAAGATTATCATCACGTTCACTACACTGATGATGCCATTAAAGCTGCTGCTGAACTATCTGAGCGTTATATTCAAGATCGTTTCTTACCGGATAAAGCCATCGATTTGCTTGATGAAGCAGGTTCACGCATGAATCTGACGATTCCATATGTTGATAAAGATAAAATGAAAGAGCGAATTGATGCAGCCCAAAAACTAAAGCAGGAATCCTTAAAGAACGAAGATTACGAAAAAGCTGCCTACTACCGCGATCAAATTGAGAAATATAATAAGATGAAAGATCAAAAGGTTGATCCAGATAAATCGCCAGTGATCACTAGTAAAATTATGAATAAGATCGTGGAAGAAAAAACTGGCATTCCCGTTGGGGACTTGCAAAAGCAAGAAGAAAACCAGTTGCAAAATTTAGCGCCAAATTTGAAAGCACATGTTATTGGGCAAGATAAGGCAGTCGATAAGCTGGCACGAGCAATACGGCGTAATCGGATAGGCTTTAATAAATCAGGTCGTCCAATTGGCTCCTTCCTCTTTGTTGGACCAACCGGTGTCGGTAAAACGGAACTGGCTAAGCAGTTGGCCAAGCAAATGTTTGGTTCAGAAAATGCTCTAATTCGTTTTGACATGTCAGAATATATGGAATCATATTCAGTTTCCAAATTGATTGGTTCGGCACCTGGTTATGTCGGCTATGAAGAAGCTGGTCAATTAACTGAACGTGTACGTCGTCATCCATATAGTTTGATCTTGCTGGACGAAATTGAAAAAGCTGATCCAGCAGTTATGAATCTTTTCCTGCAGATATTAGATGATGGTCGTTTGACCGATTCTCAAGGCAGAACTGTATCATTCAAAGATACAATTATTATCATGACTTCTAATGCTGGTCAGGGTATTAAAAATGCCAGTGTAGGTTTCGCTGCTGAAAATGCTAAAGATAAACCTGATACTGCCAGAAATTCAATGAGTCAGTTCTTTAAGCCTGAATTCTTAAACCGTTTAGACGACGTGATCGAATTCAACGAATTAACCAAGGACGACTTAGTGAAAATTGTCAACTTAATGCTCACCGATGTTAACAACATGGTTAAGAACCAAGGCTTACAAATCACTGTTAGTGATGATGCTAAGAAGAAATTGGTTGATGAAGGCTACAATCCTGCTATGGGTGCAAGACCATTACGTAGAACTATTCAGGAGGAAATTGAAGACAAGGTTGCCGACTACAAACTTGATCATTCCACTGCCAAGAATTTAATTGCCAGTGTTTCTGATAATCAAATTATCATTAGTGAAGATAATAATGAAAACAGTGCTACTGAGTCCGTTGATCAAACTACAAATAATTAGTTAAAGTAACTCTTCATTAAGCATGATTATTACAGATAATAATAATCATGCTTTTTACTAAAGAAAAAAGTTTTAATAAGTTGTATACTAAAATAAAAAGAACTACTAGAAGAAACGGGTGAAATCCATGCATTTAATAGATGTAACCAATAGCTACAGGGACCTAGTTCACAGTCAATTAAATTCGACCAATGTAAATTATGTTAAGGTTTACTCTTTGGGTAATACCTCTGTTATCTACACCGAAAGTGATAAGGCGATCGGAATTGTTTTGGAAAATCACAATCGACGAGTGCGTAAAGAGGAAACAGATTTTGTGATTGAACGCTTAATTAAAGAAAAAGACCCTTCATATATATTGACCTTTGATAAAAGTCAACATGTCATTGAAATCCATATTGATAAATAAAAAAGCTGGCTTAAAAGCCAGTTTTTTTATTACAACTTTTCAGTTAATTTAACATCAGGATATTTATCTTTAAAAAAGCGCTCCGCAAATTGATTTTCAAACAAAAATAGTGGTTGACCATAACGATCTTTAACTAGCAGATTTCGGCTATTTGCCATAGCTGGATCAAGTTGTTCAGGATCAATCCAGCGCGCTACGCGATGACCAATATTAGTCATCTCAACGTCTGAATTATACTCATTTTTCATTCTGAATTTAAAGACTTCAAATTGCAATTGACCAACAGCACCCAAGATATATTCATCAGTTTGATAATTTTGGTACAACTGAATTGCACCCTCTTGAACCAGTTGGACCATTCCCTTATGAAATGATTTCTGCTTCATCACATTTTTTGCAGTGACTCTTACAAATAATTCTGGAGTAAATTCTGGCAGCGGTGGATAAACCACTTTGTTTTTGCCAGCATAAATACTGTCGCCAATTTGAAAATTACCGGTATCATATAAACCAACTATATCCCCAGCAACTGCATCTGAAACCTGCATCCTTTCACTCGACATAAACTCGGTAGCATTATTAAGTCTAATCGCTTTACCAGTCCGAGCCAAAGTTACATCCAAGCCTTTTTTAAATTCGCCACTGCCAATTCGGACAAAAGCAATGCGATCACGGTGATGAGGATTCATATTAGCCTGAATTTTAAATACAAAGCCAGTAAATTCTTGATTATCAGGAGCCAGGACTTCAGTTTCATTAACTATATGACTTGCAGGTGCAGGAGCCATTTTGACAAAGCTTTGCAGGAAAGTTTCAACACCAAAGTTTGTCAAGGCAGAACCAAAGAAGACTGGAGTCTGATCACCTTTAGCAATCTTTTGCAAATCAAACTGATTGCCGGCCTCTTTAATTAATTCAATTTCTCCTAGGGTATCTTGAAATTGTGGATTTTGACTAAAAGGTTCACTGTCGGGCAATTTACCATCTTTATCTAGTGATAAAAAGCGGTCAGGTCCATCTTTATGATACATTTCAATTTTGTTATTAGCGATATCATATAGTCCTTGTAAGGTTTGACCCGACCCAATTGGCCAATTCATAGCCACTCCTTCAATGCCCAGCAAGTCTTCAAGTTCAGCAATCAAATCCAAAGGAGGTCTGCCGTCACGATCCAACTTGTTCATGAAAGTAAAAATCGGAATTCCCCTTTGTTTCACGACCTTAAATAATTTTTTGGTTTGCGGTTCAATACCTTTAGCTGAATCAATCACCATGACTGCTGAGTCAACTGCCATTAAAGTGCGATAAGTATCTTCGGAAAAGTCTTCGTGCCCTGGAGTATCAAGAATATTGATTCTCTTTCCCTGATACTCAAATTGCATGACGGAGCTGGTAACTGAAATGCCACGTTGCTTTTCAATTTCCATCCAATCACTGGTAGCATAATGGCCGCTTTTACGCGCCTTGACCGTCCCGGCACTGCGAATCACACCACCAAAAAGAAGCATTTGCTCCGTGATCGTAGTCTTCCCTGCATCTGGGTGCGATATGATAGCAAATGTTCTTCTTTTATTTACCTTATCTAACAGTTCATTACTCATTAAGTATTTTGTTCTTCTTTCTTCTTAGGTTTTGCTTCAGGTATAGTTAATAAAACAGTCATCAATCTTGAACGCATCATTCTTCTGGTAGTTAACACCATGCCGTTATCTAATTTAACCGACAATTTTTCGCCTTTGGCAGGAATTATGCCTAATTTAGTGATCATGTAGCCGGCAATGGTATCAACGTCTTCCATTTCCAAATCCGTACCGAATTGTTCGTTAAAATCATCAAGAGGCATTTTACCATAAATGACATACTTATTAGGGGCAAGCTGGTGCACTAAAACCTCAGTTTGATCAACTTCATCATCAATATTACCAACTATCTCTTCGATAATATCCTCAATGGTTGCTATTCCGACTACTCCACCATATTCATCGGTTAAAATAGCTAATTGCTGCTGTGTCTGCTGCATCTCAACGAGTAACTCTCTAAGTTCGGTTGTTTCTGGCGCAAAAAGTGGCGGATTCATGACATCATCGTAGGTAATATTATCAAAACCCTTCTCCCAAGCTTTACGCAAAACGGTGCGAATATGAATAATACCAACTATTTTATCCTTATCATGTTGATAAACCGGTATTCTGGAATATGGTTCACGCAGTATTTCTTTGAGATGATCCTGCAAACTTTCCTGGCAATCAACCATGAAAGCATCAATTCTGGGTACCATCACTTCACGTACCATTCGTCCCTGAAAATCCAAAACTGCATTTAACATTGAAAATTCATTGTCACTAATCTTCTTATTTTTGTGTAAATCTTCAATTTCTGTAATTAAGCGCTCTCTTGTTTCTTCATCGTTTGTAGGGGAAAATTTATTTTTGAAACGCTCAAATAAATTCCCCTTGTCGGGGTCGCTAGCCATTTTATTGCTCTCTTTCTTAAAATAACGTATTAAATACCAACATTATATCATGTACGCACACAATATGTTAGAATAGCACGTAAGAAATGAGGTCAAACTATGAAAAAAAGTCATGTCATACTTGTTTTCACATTCTTACTGTTAATTCCCTATCTATGCAGTCTTACCATTATTGGTATTGGTTATGACGCTCTGGTTTTACATTCCGCTGATCTTTTTCGCACTAGTATTGGTGCAACAGTCGGTGCCTTAATTATGTTTGCAATTAAGGCAACGATTCAAAGACCGGTCGATTTGCTGGCAGTCGAAATAAACGATGGCTTTTTAAAGCAATTGTTACGTTTTTTCAGTATCAGAAGACGCTATCTTTTGCAAATTGCTAACGTAATTTTGGATTTCATTCTCTGCTTTGCTGCCACTTTTGTGGTTAGAGAATTTTTAACACTTGATCAGATTGTGGGTAAATCTGCCGGCATCGTGATGCTGATCATGCTTTTGTCAACTTGTCTTGGTGCATATGTGGAGTATGACAACCTGTCAATTGATCCCAAACAACACTAATTCTTAAGACTGTCTTCAAGATATAATTCTTGGGTCAGTTTTTTTGTGTCTAAATTCAAGTTTTGCAAAATATAGGGAGTCAAACTATCTCCCGGATTTTGGTAAATTTTAATGCCTTCATCTGCAACAGCAGCTAAAAACTGTGAAATTACCATATTTAAAGGTTGACTAAAAAAGGAAATGTTTTGATCGGTTTTTTCTTCAATTGCAACTTGGGTTTCAGGTAAAACAAATTTCATTAAGCCTTGAGAAACTTTGATATTGCTTGGTGCAACAACACCATACCAATACATGAAATTTTCAGGACCAAAAACCACCATACTGCTCCTAGTATTTTTCAAATTGTTTTTGCTAATAAAATCTTGGAAATCTTGATTTTGTTCCATTTCCATGTTTGCCTGATTAAAAGTTTTTTGTTCATCCATCACCTGATCTGGAAAAGGACGACCAACAAATGTTACTTTTTTTTGCAGTTTTTTCATAAATTCTCCTAATATTCAGCTAGTTCATCTAAAGGAATAATTTCACCGGCCAGAAAGGCATCAATTTCATTGCTGGCAAAACCATGTGTAAACAGGTAATTGCGTATTTTATTCTGTCTTTGGCTTTCAGGTAAGCGGCGAAAACGTTTATAAGCTTTGATTCCTTGCTTTTTTAACGCTGCGATTTGATCTTCCTCATTTTGAGCAAAATCCATTTGCCCCATTATTGCACTGGCAAGAGCACCGGAAAAGCCGTGGTTTAACAACTTAGTTGTCATTTTTCGTTCCAATTCTCGCTGCGACAACTTACCTACCTTGCTTTTCATTGATTTGAGCACTCTTTTGCCAGCATCGAGCCACTTATCGTCAGCTATTTCGGCTAAAGTATTGTCGATTATTTCAGGATCAATCCCCTTTTGCTTTAGTTTATTGCTGATACTAAGTGGGCCATCGGTACCCATGCGTAAATTTTGCCTGACTAATAGTTGGGCGTACTTGGCATCGTCTAAAAAGCCCATTTCTGTCATCTGACTAACCGCAGCCTGGGCAGATTCATTATCAATACCATGTTTATTAAGATATTGCAAAACTTCAAAAACAGTCCGAGGCTCGTAACTCAAATAATTAGCCGCAATATTTGTTGCCTTGGCGTCAGCATCAAATTGCTTAATGGCCACAATTTGTTCTTCAGACAGTTCCTGCCCTTTTAAGAGCACGAATTCAGCTACAGTCTGTTCAGCAGCCGAAAAAGAATATTTACCGTCTAAAAAGATATTAAATCGGCCAGGTCTTTTTTGACTACTAACTTTAGTAATAATTGGCATTAAAGATCACCTTTCTATCGCTTAATTCCATGCTAGCAAATTTTGCTCTTTCTTGCTAAATACTTTTTACTGGGAGTACAATTAATTATTAACATTTAATATTTTATTGTAGAAAGAAAATTATGTACAAGAAATTTAATCAAAACAATCCCAAAGATAAAGACATTATTATTACAATTAAAAGACTAGGAATCAATGGTGAAGGCATCGGCTATTACCGCAAAAAAATAATTTTTATTCCCGGTGCCCTGCCTAATGAAGTAGTTGTTGCCAAAATTATTACAGAATACCCCCGTTATATTGATGCAGAACTGGTCCGTATTAAAGAAAAAAGTCCTGACAGAGTACCTTTCCCCACTAATGTCAATCCAGAAATTGGTGGACTCGAACTTGCTCATTTAGCTTATTCTAAGCAGCTAGAATTTAAACGGGACAATGTTCTTGAGGCCCTTAAAAAATATCATCCCCGTGGTTACAGCAAGTATAAAGTCAAAAAGACAATTCCGGCTCCAGAAGAATGGCATTATCGTAATAAGGCTCAATATCAAATTGAACTGTCTCATGGCCAAATTAACTTAGGACTTTTTGCACCTAATTCGCACGAACTTTTTGATCTTCCCGAAATGCCAACGCAAAGTCTGGCAACTCAAGACACTGAACGCAAAATTAAAATTTTGGTTGAAAAGCTGCACATTAGAATTGCGGATCCTTACCGTCATTTTGACGGGCTCAAAACTATAGTAGTTCGTCAGGCTTATGCCACTCACGAAATTCAAGTAACCTTAATTACAGTGGGCCACAGTCTTAAAAATCTGGAGCAACTTGCAAAAGAGATTATGAGGCTTCCTAATGTAGTCAGTGTTTTTCAAAATGAAACTGATTGGCGTAACCCCCAAGTCTGGGGCAATAAAACCACTAAATTAACAGGTAAAAACCAAATCACTGATGAAATTTTAGGTAAAAAGTTTGCACTTTCACCGCGAGCATTCTTCCAGTTAAATCCAGTGCAAACTATTACCCTTTATTCACGGGCACTAAAATTTTTGGATTTAAAAGCAGATGAAACCCTGATTGATGCATACAGTGGTGTGGGAACGCTGGGAATTTTAGCAGCAGATCAAGTCAAACAGGTTATTGGTATTGAAACTATTCCTGAAGCAATTGCTGACGCCAATCATAACGTTGAACTCAATCATATTAAAAATGCTAATTATATTCAGGGAAGTGTAGAAAAAGTTTTACCTGAACTAGCTCAAAATGGAATTCCAATTGATGCGCTGATTGTGGACCCACCACGAACTGGTCTGGCCAAAAGCTTGATCAAAACCCTGTTGAGGGTAAAACCCAAAACCTTTGTTTACATTTCCTGTAACCCATCTACCCTCGCTCAAGATTTAGTCCTTTTGAGTGAAGCGTACAATGTCAGACTGATTGAAAACGTCGACATGTTGCCACAGACTCCAAGGTGTGAATGTGTCGTTAAACTAACTTTAAGATAAATAAAAAGCAAAATAGTTGTCGCAATTAGCGACAACTATTTTTGTGGATCGGGTGTCAATTGAGAATATTTTCTTTTGAGATAAAATCATCATATACAAATATATAAAACTATAAAAATTTCGCGATAAAATTGTTATTTCAAAAGTAGATAACAAACATATTATGGAGATAGAAATCTTGTTAACCTTACCCACACTTTTATAATAGCAAATTAATGTAAGCGCTAGCAAACAAAATGCATGGCTTATTTTACATATTTGGCTAAAAATGTTGCAACTCGTCTTTTATATTCTTTTGGATGCTTTGAAAATGACTTGGCATGTTTGGCTCCAGGAGCCACCCATATTTCCTTTGGACCTCTGGTAGCCTTATAATTAGGATAGACCATTCTAGTAGGCACAAAATTATCACGGCTGCCATGAATAAACAGCATTGGTCGGTGATTTTTATGCAATTGATTAACACTAGAGGCATTACCCATGAAATAGCCAACTTTTAGCTTATTAATGCCACTTAGTATTTCAACTAAGGGAAAACGTGGAAAAGCAGGCATATTGTACAAGACTCCTGCTTCATGCTCAATTTCATCCTTGACGCTGGTATAACCACAGTCTTCTACAAACGCTTTAACTTGATGAGGAAGTTTAAGCCCACTTGTCATCATGGCAGTTGCCGCACCCATACTTAAGCCATAAATTACTACCTGTTGGTTCTGACCATATTTTTGCAATAAATACGAGACCCATTTTTTGACATCATCTTTTTCCGGCCAACCATACCCAATGTATTTTCCTTCGCTCTTTCCCTGAGCTCTCGGATCTGGAGTTAAAGTATTATAGCCTAATTGATGAAACAAGGCATCATATTCTCCCATATCTTCTTTCGTGTCCATATATCCAGGTAAAACAATAGCTGTCTTGTTGGAAGTTTTGTAAGGAATAAAATTTGCGTCTAATTTGAATTTTTCATCAGCTGATTCAATATACCACTTTTGTTTAGCAGTTTTTTTAAACCAAATTTTTTCACGATAAAGAGGATCTGACTTCTTGATCACATCACTGGAAGAACTTAAAAAACTTTTTTTACCTGGTACACATGCCACCCTAAAGAAATAGAAACCTGCTCCTGTAAATAATACACATACTAGTAAGATAATAATAATTGATGAAAGCCATAGCTTTTTATGTTTTAATTTTTTCAATTAGTTTTGCCACCCTCACTAAAATAATATCTTATAGTATAACATGTTAAATTTGTATAGGAATAATAAAAATGAGATTAACAGATTTATTACAATTAACCAATGATTTAAGCAACCAAACTAGCTTGTATTTATCTATTGGCCAAAAAAATATTCCTTTGGCAAAAGTGAAAATTTCAAGCAATGAATGCCTCCTTTTTCCCGGAAAAAAGCCACTAACAAAAGGCAAACTGGTTAATTTGGTTAAAAATATCCACGGTCGCAGTATTCCAATATTTATTTATAACCAAAAAGAGAGAATTGCTGTTTATGGTATTCAAATTTTACCTGATCAAAATGGAGTTAGACTAACCTAAAAAGCTGCCGTTTGGCAGCCTTTTTATCTATTTTTGGAAATATTGACGAATGCGGTTTTTGGTTCCGGCAAAATACCAGGTGCCGGTTTGTTCGTCACTTTGAAGCTCTAAATTATCTTGTGGAGATTCTAAAGCCTGATTAAAAATTTTTTCGTATTCAGGAATAGTTAATTTTTGACGGCGAGCAATCATTTTTTGATCTGCATTTGTATGTAGGTTCTTTTCATACCCTTTAACTATTTGTCCTGAATAAAACTCACCCATTGCCCCCGAACCATAAGAAAATAAACCGATTTTTGCATTTGCTGGCAATTTAGCATTTTCCAGTAAACTCAAAAGGCTTAAATATAAAGAAGCAGTGTAAATATTACCGACTTCCTTGCCATAACGAGCAGCAGCAGTAAAATTCTCTGTCAAATGTTTTTTAGTCTTTTCATCTTGAGCGGTAATAGCCCACTCATTTGCCTTAAATCCCATTTTTACAAAAGGCAAATGATAAAGTAATGCTGTGAAATCGCTAGTTTTTATTCCAGTTTGTTTTCGATAAGCCGTAAATGTTTGTTTAAAAAAGTCTAAATACACGTTTTTAGAATATTTACCATCAACTACGGCGACTGCTGAATCATTAGGGCGCCAGAAGTCATTAATATCCTCACTGTGTGAGCTGTGTCCATTATTGATAGCCAAAATTTGGGGATCAGCCTTAATTAGCATGCTAATACTGCCAGCCCCTTGCGTTACCTCACCGCCAGTATTAACACCATAGCGAGCAATATCAGAGCCAATTACAATTGCGCTATGGTGGGGATGAAGCCGGACATAATCCCGAGCAATCATGATGCCTGCAGTCATGCCAAAGCATGCTTCTTTTACTTCAAATGTTCTGACATTTGCCGGTAATGCCAAAGCTGATTTGATGAAAAGCGAGGCCGATTTAGATTGGTCAACGCTACTTTCTGTTCCAACGATTAATAAACCAACTCTTTCGCGTGCAATTTGATCTAAATATCTAAGCGTTGCATTAATTCCCATTGAAACTGCATCTTGCGTCTGATCAGCAACGCTCATTTTATTTTGACCTATACCAATCAAAAATTTATTAGGATCTTCATTTCGCGCGTGCGCCAAATCTACCATATCGACATATTTGTTTGGTGTATAAAAACCAATTTGATCAATTCCGACTTGCATTATTTTCCTCTCTAATTTCTCTTAAAAATTCCTGGCCTGCAGATTGACTGTATTTTTTGTTATTTATGATTTTTTGGAATACTACTTTTTTCTCGGCAGCAGTAGCATCTAAACTTGTCACAATATTTCTGGCCTGTAGTTTCATGTGTCCTGCCTGTATTCCCTTGGTAGAAATTGCCAGTAATGCTGCTAAATTATTAGCTAAACCAATGGCAGCAATAATATTAGCTAATTGTTCTGCAGCAATTTTTTCGCCTAAAATACGGTAGTTTTGCCTAACATCTTTTCTGGAATTGATTGAGCCACCAACAGTTCCAATTGGCAAGGGAATGCTAAGCTTGCCAACAAGCTTTTCATTTTCAAGCCGCCATTCACTGAGACTGGTGTAGGTGCCTGTTTTACTTGCAAAAACACCGCAAGCTGCCTCCACTGCGCGAGTATCATTTCCCGTTGCCAGTAAAACAGCATCAACTCCGTTCATAATCCCTTTGTTATTGGTAACGGCTCTCATTGGATCATCTTGACCAATTCGACTTAATAAAACAATTTTCCTTGCAGTTTCTATTCCACCAATTAAATCAATGGGAACAGCTGCTCTGACCGTTGTGACTTGGCTGGGATAATTTGACAAAATGGCAAATAATTTTTGTTTAATGCCAGAAAAATTCTCTAACTCATCAGCCATAAGTTCTAAAATAGAATTTACTTTGTTAGCGCCCATCGCCTCGGCCGGATCAACTAATACTTTCACATAAAGTAAATCATTTATTTGTTTAAGTTCTATTTTGCGGACGCCACCGCCATGGCTTACAAGACTAGCAAAATGGGAATTTGTTTTTTTAATCATTACAGGCAACATATCATGCAAATGAGAAACTTCAAAATTTTCAGCCACCTGCATGACAATCTGACCCCAAATACCATCTCTTTGACTGCTTGCGGTAAAGCCTCCAGCTTTTGCAACAATACCAGCGCCATTATTAGCTGCGGCAACTACCGAAGCTTCTTCAGTCACCATTGGTACTTGGTAATTTTGACCATTGACTAATAAGTCTTGTACTAAACCGACAGGTAACCGCAACTGACCTATTACATTTTCACTTAATAAATCCAAGTTATGCAAAACCTGGGAATCAATTTGATCCAGTTTGATCCCCTGTTTTTGCAAGAAATCTCGCCTTTTTTCAGGAGATAATTTATAGAATTTCATTTACAATTTCTCTATTTCACATGCAATTGCTTGTCCACCACCAATACAAAGAGTTACCAAAGCCTTGTGGCCATTGATATGATTCATAATATTGACGGCTGTTCCTACTAACCGGGTTCCAGTAGCAGCAAGAGGATGACCTAGTGCAATAGCTCCACCGAAAATGTTTAGTTTGGCAGGTGGAATCCGCAGTTTGCGGGCTAAGACCACGCTAGGTGCGGCAAAAGCTTCATTAACTTCGATTACGTCATAATCATTAATAGTGTTGCCAGTTTTTTGTAATAATTTTTCTACAGCAAAATATGGTGCTACACCCATGTATGCCGGATCAGTCCCAGATTCAGCAAACGCACCCAATCGGGCCAGAGGTTGCAATTTAAGTTCCTTGACTTTTTCTGCGCTTGCCAAAATAATCATACTAGCACCATCACTTAAGGGTGAAGAATTGCCAGCTGTAACTAAACCATTTTTCTTAAAAACAGGTTTTAACTTGCTCAGTGCTGCCATATTAGTGTCTGCCCGAATGGTTTCGTCCTGCTGGATCATTTTGTCGTTAACTTTTACGCCTATTATTTCGTCTTTGAAAAAATTTTGCTGAACAATTTCAACTGCTTTTTGATGTGAATTTACGCTATATTCATCCATTTCAGTACGCGTAACGCCATATTTTTCTGCCACATTCTCAGCCGTTAATCCCATATGCGCATGAGAAAAAGCGTCAATGAGGCCATTTTGCAGCATTTCACTTTGAAATTGTGGTTTTTTCTGCTCTTCTGTCAAATAAACAGCATTTGACATACTTTCTGCGCCGCCAACAGCTACCAAGCCAAAGTCGACCAGTTCCATCTGCCCTTGGGCCAGTCTAAGAGCTTTTAAACTTGAACCACAGACTTCATTAATGGTCACGCTGCTGCTTTTGGGACTCATACCCGTATTCAGAGCAATTTGCCGTGCCATATTTTGTCCTAAACCCGCACCCAAAACATTACCCATGAATAAGGCATCCAATTTTTCAGCGTCCAAATTAATGCTTTTTAACGTTTCTCTTAATGCTAATTCTCCTAAATCTATCGCGCTTTTTTCAGCCCATAACCCATGATAGCGGCCAAAAGGAGTTCTTTTAGCTGCAACAATGTATATATCTTTCATTTAACCTATCCCCTAGCTAAAAGTTTCAAGTCGCATAATACAAAAGTTTTCTACTCGAAGACAGTAATTAGTTCGACATTAAGAAAAATTTTACATAAAAAAAGAAACCATTAAATCCTGGTTTCTTTAATTGCAAAATTTATTTATTTGTTAATTGTTAATTTTGTTTTTCTAGCTTTTTTCCTAAATCAATGATGTACTTACGCAATGCATCCTTAGTTTCCGGATGTTTTAAGCCATATTCAATTGAAGTTTCCAAGTAACTTTCTTTATTGCCGACATCGTGACGAGTCCCCTTAAAGACATGCGCTAGAACGCGTTGCGTTTTATTCATGGTATCAATCGCATCAGTTAATTGAATTTCTCCACCTTTATCTGGTTTTTGCTCAGCCAAAATTGGAAAAATTTCAGGAGTTAAAAGATACCGACCAATAATGGCATAATCACTCGGAGCCTTGTCGACCTCTGGTTTTTCAACAAAAGATTTAACGTTTATTAAGCCAGGCGCAATTTCACTGTCTGGTTCAATTATGCCATATTTATAAACTTCTTTATGTGGCACTGGCATAACGGCAATTGTGGAAGCATTCGTTTCACTATAACGGTCAATCAATTGCTTTGTTAATGGTACTTTGTCCATCATCAAGTCGTCGCCAAGCATAACGACAAATGGTTCATCTCCAATAAAACTACGTCCACGGGCAATCGCATCCCCTAAACCTGCTGGATAGGGTTGACGAGTATAATAAATATTAATTCCCAAATGGGTAATTTCCTGCGACATTTTAAGCAGACCAGTCTTACCTTTTTCCTGCAGATTTTGTTCAAGTTCAGGATTGGAGTCAAAATGATCTTCAATCGAGCGCTTATTTTTTCCAGTGACAATCAAAATGTCTTCAATACCAGATTTTTTAGCTTCTTCAACGATAAATTGAATAGTCGGTTTGTCGACAATCGGCAACATTTCCTTGGGCATTGCTTTAGTTACCGGCATAAACCTAGTACCAAGACCAGCAGCAGGAATAATTGCTTTTCTTACTTTCATATTTTTTACGCTTTCTTTAAAATCATAAAACTAATATACCAAAATAAAATTGAATGCGCCAATTTTTAATGACTGCGCTTTCTTTGAATATATTCAGCTAAGCGACCCACTGAATAGTGCACTTCTCCGTAATTTAGTGTCACTATTGCAGCATTTACACATGTCCCCAGTAAAAAGAGGATTGAGGAAATATTCAACCACAACATGAAAATAATAAAAGTACCGATAATGCCATAGTTTTCCCAGCTAATACGAAAATGATGCAGATAGAAACTAAAAAGCCAGGAAAGAATAATCCAGCCGAATAATGTAGTAAAAACACCTGGCCAGATAACTTTTTTCTTTAATCTGATGTTGGGTAAAAAATAATTGACATAATACAGTGAACCTATCATTGTGATAATAATTACTGGGTAACGATAACTAAAAATTTTTTCAATTTCGCCAACAGAAAAAGAGAAAATTGGGCGTAAAAATTCGAGTACCTGCTGACCAAAAATCAAAGTTAAATTAAGCAAGGCAAATACTATGATCATGAGGTTGGTCAACATAATCGTAATAGATCTTGTCCAGACAGTGACCTGCCATTTTTGCTTTAATTCTTGAGCACGAACACCATAGATGCGATTCATACCAATTCTAATAGCATTGACTAACGAAGAAACTGACCATAATGCCAATACGATACCAAATGAAATATACCCACTTGATTTGCTTTTCAATAGTGAGTTAATTATCGGCATAATAAATTTAGCAATTTTATCTGGAAAAATTAATTTTAAATAACTGGCAATCGGTTCAGTATTAATATTAAATAACGGCAAAATATTTCCGATAATAATAATTAACGGAAATATCGAAAACAAAACGTAGTAGGCAATCGCAATTGCGCTGGTTAAAACTTCACCTTGAGTAAATTTCAGGGAAACAGTTTTATAAAATAAAAAAGAGCGTTTCCTGACTGCCTCAGCTTTTCTACCCATGCAATTTAGTCATCCATTTCGTCAAAATGTGGTAAGTACTTTTCATAGCCATCATATGGTTTTTGCAACGTTAAAATTTTAGGACCGTCCTTAGTAATTGCAAAGGTATGTTCAAATTGTGCGGATTTTGAGCCGTCCGGTGTAGCGTAAAAGACCCAATCATCATTAGGATCGGATACGCTTTTTTCTACAATGCGCCAGTCACCACCCGCTTCAACCATTGGTTCACAGGTAATAGTCATTCCTTCGCGCAATCTTAATCCGTGTCCTGCCTTACCCCAATGTGGTACTTCGGGATCCTCGTGAATGCTGGGTTGAATGCCGTGACCGACTAATTCTTTAACGTCACCATAGTGATGCTCATCTTCTACAAAATGCTGAATGGCCGCTCCGATATCTCCAATTCTGTTTCCTAAGACTGCTTGATCGATACCCAAATACATGGCTTTTTTGGTAGTTTCCATTAAATCCTGATCTGCTTGGGAAATTTCACCTACTGGGTAAGTAGTACAAGAATCTGTTTCAAAGCCATTAAGATTGCAAGTCACATCAACCTTGACCAAATCCCCTTCCTTTAAAATTGTATCCTTGCGCGGCGTAGCATGAGCAATCTGATCATTAACAGAAATACATGTCCCATATTTATAACCCTCAAAGCCTTGCTCTGACAATCGACCACCACGACTTTTGACAAAATCTTGACAAAATTCTTCAATTGACCAAGTGGTAATTCCGGGCTTAATTACTTCCCTTAGACCTTCAAACATTGATGCTAATAACCTGCCTGAAGCCTGCATACCCTTTAATTCTCTAATGGATTTAATTGTAATCAAATTTAAATTCTCCTCTATTAAATGATGTTTGATTACATTATAGCGTTTTTTAAAAGTTTACTAAAGAATTTCATTAATTACGCAAAATTAGGTATAATGTTTTGATGAATTAGTTTTTGTGAAAGGTATGAATTTAATGAAAGCTAGAATAGTCTATGCAAGTATGACTGGCAACGATGCAGATATGGCAGATATTCTGGAAGAAGATTTACAGGATTTAGGCTTTGACGTTGAAACGAGCGAAGCTGAATTTACTGACGCCAGTGATTACTTATCAAGTGATTTGTGCATCTTTATTACTTATACCTATGGCGAAGGCACCATGACCGACGACATTGCCGACTTTTATGATCAACTAAAAGACTTAGACTTAAGTGGGAAATATTTTGCTGTAATGGGCAGCGGCGACAAGATGTATGCCGATCATTTTTGTGAAAATGTCTTTGATTTTGAAAAAATGTTTAAGCAAGTTGGAGCAAAAGAAGTGACTAAACCAGTTACAATTGAAAATGCACCAAACGACAACGATATAGATGCGATTGATAATGCAGCTAAGGAAATGGCTGATCAGTTAAATGGTTAAGAAAAAGAAAATGGATTCACAAAAATTTGACTCAATGTCTGATCCTAAAATCCACCACTTAGCGCAAAAAGTAGTCAAAAGACATCGCAATTTATTTGTCTATATGATCTTTGGCTTTATAGCAGCCCTAATCAACACGGTGGTTTTTATGGTTTTACATAAATGGTGGCATAGCGTTGTTTTAGTATCGAATACTATTGCATTTATTGTTTCTAACCTCGCCTCCTTTGTATTTAACCAAAAGGCTGTTTTTATCAATAATGTTGATGAGGAACATTCAACTTGGCAAAAGCTGATTGTCTTTTTTACCTATAGGATTATTAGTCTTATCCCTGACAGTCTAATTATGCTGGTTGGGCTGTCTTGGCTTCATTTAGATGCCTTGTTAGTAAAAATTGTTGATCAAATTTTAGTTGGTATTTTTAATTACCTCACTACGAGATCAGTTTTTCAAGCTCAAGAAACTACCATGATTGCACGAGCAAAAGAAAAAATTAAGTCACGTAAAGAAAAAAAGCGATAAATAAAAGCCAAGAAAATTTTTCTTGGCTTTTTGTATGACAAAATTTAGACTATTCATTTAAAATCAGCTGGTTTTTCACCCTTATTTTGAGCAAAATAGTAAGCAATATCATCCATTATTCGTTCTGATGCATGACCATCACCATAAGGATTCTTGGCGTTAGCCATTTGTTCATATACCTTCTTATTATCAAGTAACTCCAACATTGCGTTTCTAACATTATCAACTTGTGTTCCCACTAATTTGAGTGTACCAGCTTTAACACCTTCTGGCCTCTCTGTAGTATCTCTTAAAACTAGGACTGGCTTGTTTAAAGCAGGAGCTTCTTCTTGAACTCCTCCAGAATCTGTCATGATGAAGTAGCTTAATTTGGCTAAGTTATGAAAATCAACCACATCTAAAGGGGCAATCAAATGAATTCGCGAGTCATTACCTAAAATTTCGTGAGCAACTTTTTGCACACTTGGTGATAAATGCACAGGATAAATAATTTCAACATCATCATGGTTGTCTACGACCTGCTTCATCACCTTAAAAACCCGTCTCATAGGTTCTCCCTGATTTTCCCGCCTGTGCATGGTCACAAGTATTATCTTGCTTCCGGGTTTAATCAGATCTAAAACCTCATGGTGGTAATCACTTTGAACAGTTTCTTCCAAGGCATCAATAGCTGTATTACCAGTGATAAAAATATTATCAGAATTGTGGTTTTCTTTAAGCAAGTTTTGCTTGCTAACCGCAGTTGGTGCAAAATAAAGATCAGTTAAATCATCAGTCATTTGCCTGTTCATTTCTTCAGGAAAAGGTGAATACTTATTCCAGGTTCTAAGGCCTGCTTCAACGTGACCGAGTGGGCATTGAAGATAAAAGCTGGCCAAACCAGCAGCAAAGCTGGTAGTTGTATCTCCATGCACCAAAACAATGTCTGGCTTAACTTCTCTTATAACTTTTGTCATGTTAACCAATACTTTGGCTGTGACACCCTCTAAAGTTTGGTTTTTCTTCATGATATTAAAGTCATACTCCGGCTTGATTTTAAAAATATTAAGAACTTGATCCAGCATTTCCCGATGTTGCGCTGTAACCACCGTAACTTCTTCAAATCGATTATCTTTTTTTAATCTCTGTACCAAAGGAGACATCTTTATCGCTTCCGGTCTGGTACCAAAAACAGTCATTACCCTAATTTTGCTCATAATTTCCTCCATTTTATTAATATATTAGTAAATTAGCTGCAAAAAAACAAGTAAATTATGGTTTAATAACTATTGAATAACAAAAGTTGGTGAAGAAATGTATCGTGGATTTAAAATATTACTAATTACAGGACTGTTAATAGTTCTAGCAGCTTTTTGTTTTGTCTTTAGTTTTGATAGAAGAAAGACAGTCAAATGCAGAAAAATTTTACTGGTAATAGCAGTAATTTTATTTATATTAATTATCTTCTTAGTTATTCGTATTTTAGAATCGCCTTTATATTAAAAATATAGTCAGCAAATGCACTAGATCAGTAACTGCACAAATAATTACTTTATAAAAGTGTTTATTCTTTCACTTTATATATTTATTCGCTGTATAATGATTTTGAAAAGAGGTGAATAAATTATGGGTAAAGCAGAAGTAACTAAAAACGTTTGGGTCACTACTCACGGCGATAAATGGGCTGTTAAAATTGCTGGTAGCGACAAAATCTCTAAAACTTTTGACCGTAAGCCTGATGCTTTGGAATACGCAAAGAGGTTGGCACAAAAGGAAAAGACCGAACTAATTAGTCAAAAAAGAAATGGTCGTATAAATCTTAAAAATTCGTATGGTCATGACAGTCCCAAAGCCGCAGGCTAATATATCGATACATTGTTATTACTACTATTTTCATATATTTTATCTATTCTAACATTTTAATTAATCTATATTTCTCAAACTAAAATACAAACTTTATTTTATTCATATTCACATAAATAACAAATCTTTCAAATTCTGGTCTGATTATCTTCTTGGTAATCAGACTTTTATTTGTCTGCAATTATTTTTACCCTTAATATATCTGAACTATCAATACTATCTTCTTTTTTGTTACCAACAAATGTGTAGTTTGGCTTTGCTGCATTTTTGATTAAAACATTCGTTACAATAAAAGTTTTAATTGCACCATCTTTAAGTTTAAATTCAGCTTTTTGACCTTTTAGGACAAATTTTAATTCAAAGTATGTCATTTGATGTATAGCCAAAGAAAAATTGGCACTGCCTGGAACTGCATCAACCACTTGAGAGATAAAAACATCATCTTTTGGATCATCAGCCATAAAAATCATTTCAGGCTGGTCATCATCTTCGTCCTCAATTTCATTAACAAAAATTGTTCTTTTAGTACCATCTTTTAATTCAAAAGTTACATTACGAGCCCGAAAATTAGCTAAAACTTCGGGTAAAGACATTTTGTGTGGATTCATTTTTAAAAAATCTAAATTTTCTAAGTAATCTACTAGCCAATTGTTATTGATAACCTAAAAAATCACTTTGATAGCTCAGTTAACAACTGAACTCAAAGTTACACTATAAAAATAATTACTGATGTATCATATGACTTCGATATCCGTTTTAAAGATCCTGTAAAACAGTTTAAAAGTCATAAGTCATAATTTTATAAACCTCTAGAAGCTTTAATAACGGTTAACATACAAAAAAGCACAAAAAATAAGAAAGTTTAATAATTTCAAACTGAATACTGACTTCCGGTATTCAATCAGGATTAGTCCTTTCAGCCTACTTATAATTCTTTTAATGAAGTTAAGTCATCGAGGTTCCATCTAAAATCAAGCATACGGTAAAAGTATAAAACCCTATTGAATATTAGAATACTGCTTTAGCAAAAATGAATTATTGTTAATGTTCAACTCTAAGGGCTAACTTCAATGTCTTTGTCAACCAGTTTTTTCTATTTAATTTAATTCTATCTGTATTACTTTCCACATCATATTGTGTGTAAGTTGCTGCAAAATACAATATATGGTATAATTAGTCAGGCCAGGGAAAAGTGAATTATATGGCTAAAAACACAATATAGTTTCCAACTACAAACGTGGCTAAAATGTTAGAGGCGGATATTATTCCAAAGCAACTGATCATAATCGTATAAAAGTTAAAATTGAAATCAATGCTCCTTTAACTTTAAACCTAAGTATAACAACATTAAAGCCCATGATTTGGTTTCTAGAAATAAATTTTTCAAAATGCATCTTCAAAGAGAAAAAAGGAAGAAAGCAGAAATTAGTAGATTAAAAAAGCACCTCAGTTCGCTATTCATGTTATCCCTTTAAAAAACTTTATTTGAGTTTGGTAAATCCATTAATGCTTATAAAATTTCATCATATCGCATTAGTGAAAAAGGACATAATGAAAATAATCTTCATATTTGACTCGTCCAAGAGTTGGTGCAGTTATTGCTAGTACAACTGGTGGAAAAATGAAGGAATACTTTGATCATCCTAGTTTATAAATTTATCTAACTGAGGTGTTTTTTAAAAATAAATTTATAACTTCTAAAAGTAAAACGGGCAATTTTATAATAACAGTTCTTATTCAATTTAAAAATTTATACTTTAAGTACTTAGTGACTTGAAACCTTAATCACCATAGACAAATAATCAATCTATAGAAATACGAAAACACAAGCAAATGACATATAATGGTACTATCACTCAAAGGCAAAAACAGAATTTTTAAACTAAAAATTTATTATTAGCCTGTCTAGAGAACTCACTTTTAATAGAGTGAAAAGTAATATTCGATAAATTTTCTCTTTAATTTTTTTAACACAATTTTAGGAGCAAAAATGAAATCATTAACATTATATAAAGTAAATAAGTTAGATATTAACGATTCAGTATCACTTATTAAAGACAAAGAGCCCGTTGGAACTATATCACCTAGTGAGAATACTTTAACTATTTCAAAAAATACATTCAAAGAATATTCTTGCACCTATAACTTTATTGTAAAAGAAGATATATTAGTTTCAGTCAATGATGAATTTATTCCAGTGAGTGAATATCAGCATACCAATAGCTTTAAAGCTTTTTATTGTAAAGAAAAAAATCTATTTTTTGTATTTGCACCAAGCTCAATTTGTAGAGGATTTATAAAGTCACTTAAAAGCACTTATTCAGAGGAAGTAGATATTTCTAATCCAATCAAGTTTCCATTTGATAAAATTAAAACATATGAAAAATCAGCTAGAGGTCTTTATTTTAATGTAGATGATGATACTGTAACTTCAAAACATTTTTTTGGAACTGGTGTTGAACAAAATGACGAAGCTGTAGAGGCTATAGATAAAAATAGAGCAACCTATCTTATGGCAAAAATAGATGTTTCGGGCATTAGTAGAACAATTGGATTTTCAAAAAAGGGAGCATTAGTTATGTATAGTAAACCTATGGATAAACTAGATAAAGATTATCCTTATTTAGAATTAGCTGTTGAGATTTTACAAGCTATCCAATTGTGGAAATAGAAATATAATCTTTCAAAATTGATTGTAGGTCACTAATATTATTTGTAGTAATTTTCATTTTATGGTTTGTTATTTTTATTTTTGTATTATCATTTTTTTCTATATCTAACTCCTTAAAATTAGTATCTTTTCTTAACCAAGTATATTTAACCACATATCTGTAAAAAGGATTGTATTTTTCCAGTTGTATTGTTGATGTATACAATGGATTACTTATATTTAAACCTTCTTTCTTTTTGATATCATAAAGCTTTGGGGTCAAATTATCTACAATATTTACTAGATCAAGAAATAGATTTGTAGCTTTTTTAGAATCTCTATATGAAGTAGAAGCTTTGACATTTAAAACTAATTCTAAATAATTTTCCGTATCATCCATACACTTAATATCTACATTAGAAATAATTCCTTTAGAATTTGTTTCAATTGTCAGCTGATCTGGCAGATTGTTTATAACTTTTTCTATGTCTAATTTCTCATTACATTTATCTTCAAATTCTTCTTTTATTTTCTCTAAAGAAAAATCAGATTTTAAAAAGATCTTATAAGCATTACTAACTGATACTGTATCGTTTAATACATATGCTAATGTCTTTCTACATGTAATAAAAATCAGATTAAAATTGTTATATGCATAAGCAAATGCAGTCCCCAGCAATGGTGCAATGTAGGCTATCTTTTCGTATATGCTATCGGAACTTTTACAAGAAACAAAAATAAGTATAGTATAAAATGCTATGACTAAAAATGACCAAATAATATGCTCTATGATTTTTCTATTCATAATGATTCCCTACTTAGTAAATTTTTCACTTAATTATACAGGTCATAAAACTATTTATTCAATAAAAATCCTTAAAGAACTTCTGTTATCAAACTTTATTCTTTAAGGATTAATCTAAAGTGTACTATATAGCGTATAGTACACTTTAACTTACTTCATTTTAGCATAATGGAAAAACTTTTAAAATGACTATATACTAGTATGGCAAAACTTGAACAGTAAAATTTTCCTGTACGTTACTAACAGTGATTTCAGCTACTGAAGAAAAAGCAAATTAAGGTAGAATCTACCTTAAGCCAAGACTAAAAAATAGGAAATAAAAAACCAAACTTAAAGAATTATAATAAACTTGTCAATTAAAATACCGTATTTGTTGATTTTTTCGAGAATGGCTACAACCAAGTAACAAATGCAAAGAAAAATGATATATAAAACAAACGAGACAAACGAGTTTTTTAAGAGAATATTTTGATCAAAGTATAATAATAATATTAATTTATGGTAATGATTGTCAAGAATTAATCAATTATTATTGCAATAATCATTCCAAAATAATAGTCAAGAAGCTGCAAGGTTACATCAAGGCATGTATTTCCGATATACACCATGAAGGGAATTGTGGCATAAAATTTTACTAAGTAAATCAATACAGTGTAGAACGATAAGAAAACACATCATGTTGAATACTTATCCCTTGCAGAAACACAAAAATTCATTGAAGTTACCAAAAGTTTGCTAAATCATTTTTACACAATATCATACATACATTTAACTACATTTTGTGCTGGTATGTTTTGATATTAATTTATGGCTTTTCATTGGTCTTATATTGACCGAAAAAGTAAAAAATAATGCAAAAAACATAAGAATATATTTCACAGAAGGTCAAAGCATTCGAAAAAATGTCGGTTCTAAATAAACAATCTGTATTCAAAATAATTGATTAAAATCATTAACAACTTAAAATAAAGCGCTTGCAAGTTTATATTTTTTGAAAGTAATAATTAAAGCTAACAAATAACAATGCTATTAAGCATGCTCTAAAAATCAGAATGAAAAAGCAGGTATTAACTACAAAGGAAATTTTCACTTCCATGACTTAAGACATTGTCTTGTAATATATTTAGCTACCTATTATCCCATTAGGTAGATTGGCATGAAATCAGTAAAAGACTTGCACATTCAAATATAAATATCACTATGAATACGTGCTCTTACATGATAGATAAAATACATACTATTCATCAAAAATATATTGGCTCAAATATTAGATATGAAGGATAAAACCACAAAAATTACATTTAGCATACTTTGACTCATATATTTAATATTAAGTATTGATAAATCAGGATTTACAGGTTTAAATTAATGACCCCGGTGAGATTCGAACTCACCTCTACGGTTTAGGAGACCATTGTTCTATCCAGATAAACTACAGGGTCGCAATAGATTAACTTTACCAAATTTGAGTGATAAAAGCCAATTTTTTTAGTAACTAATATTGACGAGTAAAATATGGTTGTGGCGCGTTAGAATCAGCAATTTTATCTGCTGCAAAAACAAAGGGTGTCCAGATGGCTAAAGCAATGAGCATGTTGACAATTGACAATACGATAGCACGCCAATCATAATTGCAAGCTAAAAATGGTCCGATGATTGGTGGCACAACGGCAGGAACTGCTACTTGGACAGGATTAACTAAATTCATCATGCTGACGCCGTATGAAAAGGCCACATTGACTAAAGGAGCAACAACAAATGGAATAAAATAAACCGGATTAAGAACTACAGGCAAGCCAAAAATAATCGGTTCATTGATATTAAAAATTCCGGGAGCTAGTGCAACTTTAGCAATTGTCCGATAGTCACTACGTTTTGAAAACAGCAGTATGGCTACAATCAACATCAATGTTCCCCCTGCTCCTCCGAACCAGGCAAATGCGTCAAACGATCCGCGAACCCAAATGAAAGGTGCCTCTTTTCCTGCACGAGCAGCTGTGACATTAACATTCTGGGCAGTTAACCAAATTGAATCTAAAATTGGAGCCCAGACACTTAAACCATTAAAACCAAAAAAGCTGAAAATTTGGACTAATAAGGTCACAAGCATTACCATGCCGAAGCCTTGACCTAATTTTACTAAAGGTGTTTGAATCGAATTGAGCAGCCAGTTGCCAAAAAAAGTGCCCGTGATTGTCTGAAAGACAAAATTAATCATACCAACGCAAAATATCGCAATAATTGCGGGAATGAGTGAATCAAAAGCCATTTGTTCAGCATAAGGCAAATTGGCAGAAAGATGAAGCTTGATTCTCGCCCTAAAACAAAGGGCAAAGATAGTAACACCGATTGAGCCGAATAAAATCGCAGTAAAAATGCCAGTGGTTGAAAATTGTGAAATATTAAAAGCTTTGTGAATAGAGATGATTTTGCCGTTAACTTTAAGCTTAGTTAAATTGGCGATGCTCATGGCTAAAGATGATAAAGAAACAATTGCTCCAGCAACAGGATCAACTTCCATGCTTTTAGCCAAATGATAGCCTAGAGACATTGACAAAAAGAGGGCAAATAAAGCAAAAGTACCACGCCAGACAACGTTGCAGACTAAAGAAAGAGGCTGCATTGCCCAAGCAAAAGTGTGCCAGCCCAATTCGGTCTTGGCTGCAGCAATCAGGCTTTTGACCAATACAGCAAGGGAACCGGCAATAGTAATCGGCATCACGGAAACAAATGCATCCCTTAGAGCCACAAGCCAGTGAGTTTGCCCTATCTTGTTAGCTAAAGGCAAAATATAGTCTTCAAGCCAAGTAACTAATCGACTCATTTTTGCTCCTTTCTCTTCAAGTAATGGGGATGATAGCCCTTGTTTTTATTCTTATGCTTTTTATGTTTTTTGCTTGATCCACTAACCTTTTTTTCTTCAGCTGCGTCCTGTTTCCTACTTTCCTTTTTGCGCGGCATTTTAGTAGTCAAATGAAATCCGGCAAAATATACCCGTTCAATTTTAACACTATGTTCAAGCAGCTTTTTAAGATCGCGCAGATCATGATCATCACCTAAAGTTACCACAAATCCCTTGGCACCCATTCTACCAGTTCTTCCAGCACGATGCATGTAGGTGTTAACTTCACTAGGGATGTCGTAGTTTACCACATATGTTACACCAGCAATGTCTAAACCACGCGCAGCCAAGTCTGTGGCGAGAAGCAATTTGATTTTACCAACTTTAAAATTATTGAGAGCTGCCTCTCTTTTCTGCTTGCCGAAGTCATTAGCTAAAATACCAAATTTAGTCTTAGTATGTGCCAAAATACCGGCAAAGCGCATCATTGTTTGATTTGAATCAAAAAACAGAATGCCTTTAAAACCATCAAGGCGCATCAAGCGCTGAATAAAATCAATTTTATGGGCATTATCTATTTGTAAAAAATAATTTTTAACAGTTGATTTCTGTTCTGGTCGGACATCAATCGTGATAAATTTGCGAGCAAAAATATCTTCTGCCTGTTTGGTTATCTCTGATTCAGTAGCACCAAAAAGCAAGATCTGCGCATCAGCTGTCATATTTTGTCCTAAAGAACTTAATAATTCCATTTTATTAAATTCTAAAACGTCATCCGCCTCATCTATTACCAGAGTTCTTATTTGATTAACTTTGATGCGATTAGCGGAAAAGAAATCAAAAAATCTTCCGGGAGTGGCAACGACAATTTCAGGATGTTTCTTTTTTAAATTATCTTCTTGACGTTTGCGATTACCAGCTCCAACAAGTGTAATTCCCGTTAAAGCAAGAGCATGAATAAAAGGGTTAATGGCATGGCGAATCTGCACCGCTAATTCTGTTGTTGGTGCAATAATCACTAAACTATTGGGTTTGCCTTTTTCTACTTTTTCCAATGCAGGTAGCGCATAAGCCAAGGTTTTCCCCGTTCCTGTTTTGGCAAGTGCAATACAACTTGCACCATTTAAAATTGGAGTGCGCGTTTCCTGCTGAATTAAAGTTGGTTCAGCCATTTTTAATTTTGTTAAAACTGCTTGAATTTCTTGTTTCATTATTGTGTTAATTGTCCGTATTTCTCCTTGTACTGGGTAACTGTACCATTGTATGTCAGCATAACTACCCCACTTTCTAGATTTCTCACGGACTTTACCCGTCCGTCATTGTTATAGCGCCAGAATGAATATTGCATTTTGTTCGGGGCTTTTTTGCCACCAGTAATGAACTGCACACCATGGGGAAAATATTTTTTATATTTAACAGCTAAATCTACCATGACACGCTTATTTAATCCTTGAAGCATACTAGCAAATTGAGCCATTTGTTTAATATATGCTAAATCATAGTTATCAATAGCTGGTTCTATCCAAATCGGCAAACTACCGGTGTCAGTGCCCACCTTTTTCAAAAAATACTGATAGTGCTGCAATGGTGTTGATTCATTGCTGTAGGCAACAATAGTACCAAAAGCCAATTTAGTTCCTAATATTTGATCACGATATGACAGATAATCATCGTCAAAGTATGAGCGTCCCTGTGTACTTCTCAAATAGACAAATGAAATGCCATTAGCCTGCAGTTCATGTAAATCAACATAACCATAATCCTGGTTTAATTCGACGCCAATTGCACTTGAATTACCGTTTGGTGGCAATGTCGTCTGGTTATGCATATTGGCGATACCAGTGATAAGAAGTCCAATTGCAACAACTAGTAAGATTAGAATTGCAGGTAGCGTATACTTATGATGAAACCTTTTCATCTTTTTCTCCGTTTATTTTTTCTACACCTGTACATTATAGCAATTTTTCCACTACAGTTGCTAACTACAATCTTAGCAATAAAAAAAGTGATCGACCATAAAGTCGATCACTTAATAAACAAAAATTATTCTTCAACTAAATATATTGGCTTTTGACCATTTAAAACGCGCTTAACATCAGTCATACTGTGTTCAATCATATTCTTGACAGAGGTCTTCGTGTAGTATGCGGAATGCGGCGTAAAGACAACGTTAGGCATTTTTGCTAATTCCTGGTACTCAACTGGCAATTCGGAAATATCCTTAAATTTCTTCATAACAATTGCCTCTTCACCAGTCATCACATCCAATGAAGCACCAGCAATTTCTTTGTTCTTCAATGCATCAATCAAGTCTTGAGTGTTAACCAGTGGACCTCTAGCTGCATTAATCAGATATGCGGTGTTCTTCATTTCTTTAAATTGCTTGGCACTAATCATGTTTTCCATTGAAGGCTCAAGAGGTGTATGCAACGTCAAGATGTCTGCGTTTTTAACTACGGTATCAAAATCGGTATATTCCAAAAATGCCTCGTTGGCAGGATTTTCAACCAAGTCATAACCGAGTACCTTGGCTCCTAACGCATGAAACATTTCTGCAACGCAAGAACCAATACGACCAACACCAATAATACCAACTGTTTGGTTATAGATTTCATCACTCATCAAATCTTCAGACCGAACAAAATTGAGGTGCTCTCTTTCATTATCTAAAATAGGACCCCACTTTCTCAACAAGTACATTGCAGAAGTCAAAGTGTTCTCCGCTACTGCACGTGGAGAATATGCCGGTGTGTTCGTTACGATCATATGATACTTGTGCACAAAATCAAAATTGACAATGTTATACCCAACAGACCTTAAAGCTATTTGCTTAATTCCATATGAGCTCAGTTTACGATAGACCTCTTCCTCATCTATGTCAAAGACCTGCAAAACGCTGACAACATCATAGCCTTTCGCCATCTCAACAGTCTTAGCATCAAGCTTGTCTTCAGTTGAAACTAAATCATCTTCAGGATGATCTTTATTCCACTTGTCAGCATAAACCTGTTGCTCCGGGGTCATATTGTAAAGTAAAGCTTTCATTATTAATCCTCCTTTTTGGATAAAAAATTTATATCTCTTATTGTATCTAAAATTAGAATAAAATTAAAGATAAATTTTAAAAAATAATAATTAATAATTTAAGCCTAATCATATGAAAGCTAATAAGACCATCAGATTTGCACATTATTTTAAAGTGCTAAATTAAATTTTTTGTTCAATTTGGTTGATATTAACCCGTAAAACCTCTCTTAACCAGGGAAAACGTGCCTGCATTTCAGAGAATTCTGGTCCTTCTGCCAAAAATTTTCCGGTTCCTTTAACATGAAATCCAGCTCCTGGGCCAGCTGTACCCTCTACTTTTTTTGAACCCATAGTTAATAGGACATGATTATCTTGGGCAAAATCATTCTCAATACTGTGCATTCCCGCTGCAGGGATATAAAGGCAATTATTTGCCTCGTCGACTTTTACATACGACATCCACGTATTTACCACACTGGCTGGGTTGGCATTAATAGTAACAATGGTGACTGGTCCTTCATCATTCATGACATCTAAAAACTTCTGATTCATTTTTTCTCCCCCATAATAAAAAAGCTACTTTTTCAGTAGCTTCTTTTATTATTGAACACTTGTTCGAAATTGCAAAATCATTTGCTTTTCTTTAGTAAGCTCTCTTACCCTTTTTGTAAACCGCTTTGTCTTTTTGGACAACCGCACTGATCTTCTCTAACGGATTTTCATCCAATACCAAAAAGTCAGCGTATTTGCCTTCTTCTAAAGAACCATATTCGTCAGCAATTTTAAGTAGTTTAGCGGAATTATAGCTGGTTTCTAAAGCTTCAAAATTAGTAAAGCCTTGTTCTACTAGTAAAGGCAATTCTTCAGGAGTCATCGTGAAGTCATTAAATGGTGTGCCGGCATCAGTGCCCAAAGTAATTTTGACACCAGCATTTTTAGCCTTAGTAATGTTGCCGCGCAAATCTTTCCAAGCAGCCGCAATTTTATTCATTTCCCAGTCAGGAATTTTCCCAGGAGCATATTCGATGAATGCCCAAGCTCCAACTATTGTTGGGGTTAAGTATGTTCCTTTTTCAATCATCAGTTTAATTTCTTCGTCATTAACGTAAAAGCCGTGTTCAATACTGTCAACGCCAGCCTTAATCGCATTCAAAATTCCTGGGTTGCCCTCCGCATGTGCCGCTACAGTTAAACCTTTGTGATGAGCTTCTTCTACTGCAACGTGCATTTCAGCTTCACTTAATTGAGGATCATCAAGAGAATCGTTTTCCGTCATTACGCCACCTGTGGCCATGACTTTAATTGCTTTGGCACCAGCTTTAATTCCCTGGCGAACAGCCTTACGCATCTCATCAGGTGAATCAACCAATACACCAAAGTTAGGCAAATCACCATGTCCACCAGTCATAGAAAATGGGTGTCCTGCGGGCACAATTTCTGGTACCTTAGTTAATTTGTTTTTCTTAATTAAATTATTAAGAGCAATATCTATATTGTACGTGCTGCCGCATTCACGAATATAGGTGACACCAGATTTCAATAAATCATGCAAATGTTTTACTGCACGAACCGTAGAAGATACCACATCAGATTCACTACCACCATCGGGGGTCAAAGGATCCATAATAATATGTGTATGGCAATTGATTAGACCAGGAATCACATATTTATTTTGTAAATCTACTGTCTGATCAGCCTCAGGTGCAATACCCTCACATATTTTGGTAATCTTGCCGCTTTCATCATCAACCACCAACGTGGTATTAGATTGAATTTTATCATCAATCCCGTTAAACAAATTAACGTTAGTATAAGCAGTTTTAGTCATCTAAAAAACCTCCAAATTTTTGTATAAAAAAAGCACTCATCCTTTTCTTCTTAAGGACGAGTGCTCGCGTTACCACCTTTTATTCATTTATTACTCACGTAATAAACCTCATTAACTATCAAACAATAGCTTGCAAAAATAACGGATGCAACTCCGCCACTGGCTGATTATCACCAATGGACATCAATTAGAAGCCCATGTTCACTACTTACTGCTAACTGATTTTCACCAAATATCAGCTCTCTTTATCAGCAACAAAATAGTTACTCTGCTTTGCAAGATGTTGTTTATTTAATTGACTTTTAATTTATCATTATTTATTAATTATGTCAACACCATAAAGTAAAAATGAAGAATCGGCAGTTCTCTTGGGGGTATAGCATTAACTATTTGGCTAAGAATGGTAAAAAATTTATCATCTTAGCCTTACTTTTCTGATGTTTTTATAATAGTTATTTTGTTTAACCTGATGATATTGCTTTTTTAAGTTTATGTTAGGTAAAATTTTAGTAACAGGTAATCGATAACCGCTTTGATGCCACACCTCCAATTACGACTTTAAATTAGTTTTGATTACCACTGTTTTTAGTCGTTAAGCCAGAATGCTAATAATTAATCTATCCCTACTCATATGCGTTTTTTCTACTAGTTTGTAACTAGTATTAGCTTAATTGATCAACTAACAATCCTTTTTCCTGAAAGATGTAAAAGGCAAGAGCCTCAACTTTTTGCTTTAATCATCCGCTATTTTATTTAAACGTTGATGAGATATTAGCAAAATCAAATAAAAACTAAACTGATGAAATCCATCACCATTTAATGATTAAATGAATATTAATTATTCTAACTAAAACAACATTTTATTGAGAAATTAGATTTATACACAAGAAAGAAAGATACTTATTTAACAATGATGTAATTGTTTAATTAAAGTCACGGTTAAACTAATAACTATATTTTTAACATCAGATTCGTTACCATTATTGGCTGCGTTCAGGTCTTAATTTCTTGGTGCTTTTAAAGCAATACCCTAGTCCTGACCAGAGATTAACGGCAACGAAAAAGATTCTACAATGAAAGTTGATATAATTTAACCAATTACATTCATAAATAAAAATATTTACCTTTTGTTAATAATTTAGTGGTATTTATTTAGTTAATATATACAAACAAATAGCTGTATGGTTTATCAACAAAATAGCTTTTAATTTACATTATTTTTAAATACTCCAACTTGAGAAATATATCTTTTTAATTCTGGCTAAAATAAAATCACAATCAACATAGGACTAATCTTTTGCTAACCAATATCATCTTATCTACTAATTTGATTTATTTGACTAAAGCGTGATAAACATTATCTTGAGCGTGAATCTCATCGCCTGTTTTGGCATCATTACCTGCTTGTATAACATGATCTATTGAATTTGTAATTACTGTAATAATCGTTGACTTTTTGCCACTTGCTTTAATTTGTTCAAGATCAACTTCTGCCAACTCGGTTTTCGGAGAAACTTTATCTCCTTCTTTGACTTTAATAGTAAACGGTTTGCCTGCTAGATCAACAGTATCGATTCCCATATGTAATAATACTTCCAGTCCGCCTTTCGTTTTAAGCCCAATTGCATGCTTGGTCTTAAAAATTGAAATAACTTCAGCTTCTACTGGACTAAAAACATGTTGATCACTTGGTTCAATTGCAAAACCTTCACCCATCATTTTTTTAGAAAAGACTTCATCATCAACATCAACTAAAGATTTAAATTTACCATTAACGGGCGCAGTAAACTCAATTTTAATTTTATTATCTTCAGCATCTTGGCTAGTTGTGGTCTCATTTATTTTTTCAGGATGAGCTAGCAAATCATTTATTTCTTGACTATAAAGGTCAGCTTTACCACCAAAAATAATTTGAAGTCCACCAGCAACTTTTAAAACACCCGGAGAACCTAATTTTTTAAATACAGGTTCATTAACTTGAGTGTTATCGTTAAGTGAAATTCTTAATCTGGTAGCACAAGCAGAAATAGTATTTATATTCTCAGCCCCACCTAGAGCTGCAATAATTTGCTCAGACTCTGTATGTAGACTGGTGGCTTTCCCTGATTTGTGATCAGTTTTTTCAACGTCATTATCTACTTCAGTTTGCATTCCTGGAATATTGACGTGGAATTTTTTAATACAAAAAGTGAAAACAAAGAAGTAGAGGAAAAACCAAATAACTCCAATAATTAATACATTAGGCCAGTTGGTTTTATCTTTTCCTTGCAAAACACCAAACAACAGATAATCTATTAATCCACCAGAAAATGAATTACCAATTCTAATGTTCATAATATCTGCAAGATAGAATGAGCAACCATCAAGAAATGAATGAATTAAATATAACCAAGGAGCTACAAATAGAAATGAATATTCTAAAGGCTCGGTAATACCTGTAAGAAAAGAAGTAAGACCACCTGAAAGATACAATCCCCCATCTTTTTTCCTGTTAGCTTTTGGCAGGCAAAGATACATTGCTAAAGCAGCTCCAGGCAAGCCAAACATCATGGTTGCAAAACGTCCGGCGAAAAATCGAGTACCATAAGTGAATAAACCATGGAAATTCGGATCAGCTAATTGAGCAAAGAAAATATTTTGCGCTCCGACAACGGTTTTTCCAGCTACTTCTGCTGTGCCACCGAGTGCCGTATACCAGAACATCGGATAAATAGTATGATGTAAACCGACGGCTCCAGTCAGCCGTAATAAAAATCCGTACAGGAAACTACCAAAACTGCCCATTGCAGCAATTGCATGTCCAGCAGTAGTCAGCCAACCTTGAATTGGAGGCCAGATTAAGTAAAATATTGCACCGATAACTATAGCAGCAATTGCAGAAATAATTGGTACGAATCTTGATCCGCCAAAAAAGCCTAAAAATTGTGGCAATTGAATTTTACGATAGTGATTATGCAAGTATGCAACAACGGAACCAATTACAATTGCACCTAAAACACCGGTGTCAATTGTATTTTTAGGGTTAAACAATTGTAGCAAACCGGAAATTGTCGCAGTATATACAAGATAAGCTACACCACCTGCTAAACCGGCAGTACCCTTATCACCTTTAGCTAAACCAACAGCCAAACCAATCGAAAAGATTAAAGCCAAGTTACTAAAAACTGCGTTACCAGCAAAATTCATTATTTTTAATGTATTTTGTAACCAAACTTGATTTAAAACTGGAAAAGCTGAAACAGCCGCATCATTTGTTAGAGCTCCGCCAAGTCCTAACAATAAACCGGCAACCGGCAAAATAGCAATTGGCAACATGAAAGCTTGCCCTAATTGGGAAAACCACTGACCAATTGCAGTGAATCTCTTATTTTTAGTCATTTTATTCTCTCCCTTTTTTAAATACTGAAGTGAACGTCCTAGCAATTTGCAGAGGTCTGGTAATAGCACCACCAACTACGATTCCAAGCGGATTAAGGTCTATTACCTTTTTTAATTCAGCTGGAGTATGAATTTTACCCTCTGCAATTAGTGGCAGGTCAGCATCCACAATTTTTTTAATTAATTGAAAATCTGGTCCAGACTTGTTTTCACTTTCAGCTGTATAACCAGCCAAGGTAGTACCAACAAAATCTACGCCACATTCATAAGCGTTCTGTGCTTCTTCAAAATTTGATATATCAGCCATCATTAACTGATGCGGATATTTCAATTTAACTTCTTTGATAAATTGATTAATGGTTTGTCCGTCATGCCGAGGACGTAAAGTGCAGTCAAAAGCTATAACATCAACCTTGGTTTCAACTAATTCGTCTACTTCTTTCATCGTTGGTGTAATGTACGGCTCTTCAGGGGGATAATCCTTTTTAATGATTCCGATTATAGGTAAACTAACCGTAGCTTGAATTTCTTTAATATCACGGACTGAATTTGCACGTATACCTACCGCACCTGCTTCTTCAGCAGCCTTCGCCATAAGAGGCATTATCCCTCCTTTTTCAGTATACAAAGGTTCTCCGGGTAAAGCCTGGCAAGAAACAATCAATCCCTTATGGATCTTATTAATGAACTTTTCTTTTTCCATGTGTATTTTTACTCCATTAATATTATTTTTTGAAGTTTTGCTTCATAAAGTATGATATTATTTTTTGGCGGGAAATGCAATCGTTTTCTTGAAAAAGGATGATATAATTTACTCATTAGCGAAAGAGGCTTTTTAAGAAATGAATTTTATTCAATTATTTAATGAGAACAAAAAAGAGTTGACCAAATCTGAAGTAAAATTAGCTAATTACATTGCTAGTCACGCAGAACAAGTAATTTACGATACGATAAAATCATTGGCTATAGCTTCAGACACAAGCGATGCTACCATTATTCGCCTTTGCAAGAAACTTGGCTTTTCAGGCTTTTCTAAACTAAAAATTTATTTAGCACAAGAATCAATTTCGCAGAATAAATTGGCTGCCACTAGTGCGGATAGTAACTTTTATATTGAAAGTGCAAACTTATTAATCGATTCAATCAACAAAACTAAAAGTTTGTTATTTCCCCAAAATTTACTTAAAGCGGTTAAGATACTCGCTAAAGCCAAGCGAGTCTATTTATTTGGCATAGGGCATTCCGGAGAGTCAGCAAAAGATTTTGCTAAAACATGGTTAAGGATAGGTCTAATAGCGCATGCCGAAGTTGATCCACACATTCAAGTACAAATTAGTTCATTACTAACAAAAAAAGATGTTGTTATTGGCCTATCTCTTTCGGGTCATACCAAAGATACATATGACTCTTTAAAACTAGCTAAAAAGAACGGGGCAAAAATCATTACCATTTCTAATGAATTGAGCTCACCCATAGCAAATTTAGGCGACGTTCAATTACAAACAGCAGTGGGAGAATTTATAAATATTGGTTCTGTAGCCGGACAGGTTTCTCAACTTTATCTGTGCGATGTGTTAGCACGCGGGTACGAAATTTATACTAAAATTGATAGCAATTCCATCAAGGAAAAAGTCCTACCTGAAATATTAAAAAAGGAAATTTAAAAGTTGCTATAAAAAAGATGTGTCTGGGAAAAAACTCTAACTTAACTAAAAAGGCTGACAAATCACGTCAATAAAACGTTGATTTGTCAGTCTTTTTAAATTGTGAAATTTTTTAATTTAACTTCAAAGAGCACTTTTTTCCCACACACATCTTTTATAATACTCAGAATAAAAATTACATCTTTACTACCCTAACAGGATTGCCCAAATCCTTTATGAAATGAATTAGAGCTTGCGGCTTTAACCAAATAGTAGCTGTATTGTCGTTGAGATGAACGGCAATTCTCGGTTGTTGACTGAAATATGAGTCAAGGTAAAAGGATATTTGATGCTCAGAATCATTTAACAACCCTAAAGGTGTGACGGAGCCCGGTTCCAAGCCCAATTTTTCTTTTAAATCTTGCGGAGAGGCAAAACTAAGTCTGCGTGTGCCATTTTCCTCACGAAATTGCTGTAAGTTGACTCTTTTATCGCCCTTAATCGTCAAAAGGTAGTAGTCACGTTTCTTGTCATCCCTCACAAACAGATTTTTAGCATCTGCTTCAGGGTGTGGCAGTTTAATCTGCTCCATTTCTGCCATATTATAAACGGCTTGATGTTCCACTATTTCATATTTAATTCCAAGTTGATCTAAGTAATGTAATGTCCCGTTTTTGTTCATTTGGTGTTATTTTCTTAAAAGACGCTATTTTTAATCTTACTTCATAACTTACCAGTAGGAAGTTCCTTATGATTGGTGATAGTTACCATCCTTAAACGCTTTTTGGTATCTACTTGATAATAAATTACTAGTAAGTCATTAAGAACATGAACTTCGTAGTATGCACCCCAGACTTCTCACAAAAGTTTGTGATCAGTATATTTTTTCCATAGTTATGATTGCAACTGCATCTTTAATTGTTATCCTTAAATCTATCGTATCAACAGTAGATTGATTAAAAATACTTTGTAAATTATCCATCCTTTTTACAAGGGTTTTTCAAAACGTACTTCATATTTTAATTTTCTGTCCACCGCTTTTTCCAATCATCTAGATTATCTACTTTAATACTACTATCCTTAATCAATCCTAACTCTTCAGCTTTAGCTATTACTATAGCCTTTTCAACTTCGGAAGGTAAATTTGTATCTGATGTATCAGTTTCTTTACGATTTACAGGATAACTAAATCCTTTATCATGGTTAAACTGAGAGATAAGCATTTTAACTGCCGTAGCAGCCGTCAAGCCGATTTGCTTGGCATTATCATCTAATTCTTGCTTTTCTTTCTTATCTAATCTAATTCCAAATTGTATAGTCGACATAGTATCACCTTATCTGTAAAGCAATAACGATAAATCAGTTAACGTAAAGGTTGTTTAATCTTTTTCTGTATAAAATGGTTTCAACCGATATGTTGTCACAGGCTCCACGTAATAATTATATTTTGCCACCAGGTCACAGATTTCCTCACCATCAATCAAAGTGATAATTCTTGTGCCCTGACGCGCCGTCTTAATTGCACCGCGAGTAAAATCAGAATTAGTAATAAAAATACCAAATTCTGCGTTGTATTTATCCATTGCTCCGCGAAACTTATCTATTTCAGGTGCCGGCACATTAGATTGCCAGCGTTTTGCTTGCAGAGCTACTCTGGTAGTCCGATAATCGTTTGAACGAACATAGCCAAAACCATCAAGACCACCGTCAGCCACATAGTTAACGCCAACCGTCTTATCGACGTCAATTCCCATTTTGGTAAGTAAACCACGGCAAAAAAGTTCAAACTTTTTCGGACTCATTTTCATCAGGGCATCTAGCAAATCTTGTCTCCACTGATCTTCTTCTGTATCTTCATCCGTAGTTTCCTTAGCAGAATCAATTTCAGCCAAGTTCTTTTTCTTTAATTCCTGAGAATCATTATCTTCTAAAAAGGGGCGAACATCCTTTTCCGGATCAAAAGTATCAAGATCAACTTTACGACCTTTTTCAGATAATTCTACTTGATGATCATCTTCGGTTAAAAAACCAGTTCTTACTAAATACATAACTGCATAATTAAATGTATAGTCAAATGGTTTATACTTATTACCAGTTTTCTTAGATACCTTAACTTCATTCACTTCTTGTTCAGAAATTGCGACAGAATTGTCACGAATATCTGAACAAATTTCACGTCTTGTTACCTGACCACCAAGGCGACGCATTGCAATCAGAATTTCTTTCATAGTTAGATTCTCAATATTAATTTGTCGATTAGCCATTCACTTTATCTCCATTTTATAAATATAAATTTTTATATGAAATTATTTTCTCTTACTTATATTTTTTGCCGATACTGACAAAATAAAATCTGCCATAGTTAAAGCAGCGTTTAAAGCAAGACGCGCATGGTGTTCTTCAACTTTTATTCTTTTTCTTCCCAAACCATGAGCATCGCTTTCTTTGTTTCTCATTTCTGCTATCGCATTAACGATATTTTCTAGACCGGAAAGTAATTCATTTATTCTCTTATCAACATCTTTGCCTGTACTCATTGAATAAGCTAATTTAACTTGTCCATACAGTTTCTTAATATTTCCCTTTCTTGAAGGTTGAATCCCATCTACTTCAAGAACATACATAAATACCTCTTCAAGAAGAGTTCTTGCTTGAGTTAAAACACTATCAAAGTTGCCTTGCCTTAAATTTTCATTTGCTTTACTTTGAACCTCTTTAATGTATGTTCTGTCAATCTTTTGGATATATTTGCTCTTTATTTCAAACAGGTCAGATTTTAAAAACACATTATTATTTTTAATAATTAATTTATCCCCAGTATAATCAATGAAGTTATTAATTTTTTTAATAGCTAGAGTTGTTGCTTTTTGATAATACTCTTCGAACATTTCAACGGACAAGTCAGAAATATTTTTACACATGCTAAAATTAGTTTTACTAAACAAATAGCTCAAAATTTCCTGTGTCTTATTTTTATATTTTGCCTTTTCAAACATCTCTTGCATGTATGACCAGCGAGAGAATATATCATATTCAATTGGACTTCCAAACTTTTCAGATAAGTCACAAATATCTGGACCTGATAAATACGGCATATGAATCTCTACATTCATAGGTTGGCCATTATGTATTTTATCCTCACTAATTAAATTATCTAAGCAAGCGTCTCCATCCAAAATTTCAATAATTGGCTTTTTCATTAAAAAATCATATTCACTTTTTGGCAACACGTCTCACAACTTTCGAGAAATTATATTTACAAATAATAACTATCAATTTTTACTCTTCAGATTCTAAAGGTTTGATCTTTGTATTGTAGACTAGCTTAACCCTTTCGCGTACCTCAGTCTTCCAGCTAAGCCAATTCTTTAATTTACTATCAGGATGAGTCTCTTTGAACCTATCAAAATATCTTTTACTTACCAAATCTCCCATACCTTTATGATTGATTTCATCAGGCTTATAATTGTTAACAACATAGTTCAAATTGCCATAATCAAGACCGAAATCATCTGCCAGTTGACTTAAAATTTTTTTATTTTCCTGCTTGATAGAGTTTTCTAATACATCTTCAACTTTTTGATCAGAATATTTTTGTGGATTAAGTTGAACATCTTGCCAAATCGAACGAATATGGTTCGCACGTGGCTCATTAGTTTTAGCATATTGATCAATGTAGTTACCAACTTGTGAAGTCTCACTTTGATCTTTAGACTTTTGTGCAACATTTACTTGTTGGCTTTGCTGATTCGCTGTTGAAATATAATCTTGAATGAGTGACATAATATAGCGTTCATCCACTTCTTTAATATGAATAGATTCAAGCTCGTAATCTTCGTCAAGATCAACGTCTACTGGGTCATCATCATTTTTATTTTCTGCTTTTAAATTATCGATAATATTTTGGTATGTACCTTCTAAAGTGTTTTCTATTTCAGATGGGATATCATCAACATTAACTTGTGCAGAAGCAGGCAGTTTGTCCTGCTTATCTAACTCATCATAAGTTTTAATAGCAGCAAGCGCCTGATCATATTTTTGAAAAGCTTCAGCAAACTGTTTCTGTTCTTTTTTGGGGGCATTAATGAGCGTAGCCAATATCTGTGGATTATCGACATATTTGTCTAGTTTCTTACGTGCTTGTACATAACGCTTACGTGACGTATTCCAATCCGGGGCAAGAACGCCATTAGTGCCACCATTCGCATAAAGTGTCAACGCTTTATCTATTTCATCACTATACTGATTAGGATATTGGAAAGTTACTATTTGACCCCATTTTTTGCCATCATCATAAATACGGTTTGTTCTTGAAAAAGCTTGTATGAGGTTTTGGGCATTCATTGGTGGTCGGTCAAGATATAACGTGGACAATCTTGGCGCATCAAATCCAGTCAATAACCGATCAACTACGATCACTAAGTCAAGCTGTTGGTCTCGTGTTTGATATGCTTTATTTTTGCACGCCAAACGATCATTAACATTGCGATTATAACTGCCAAGTTCTGCCATAGAAAACTGCGTGTTAAACATTTTATTATAGTCATCCAGAGCTTGCTTCATTTCTGCCTGATTAGCCATTGATTCATCTTCGTTTTGAGAGATTGAATACGTAATAGCTATGCGGGGAAAATCTGGCGCCACTTTTTGAATACGATTAGGAACTTCACCGTTGGCAATTGCTTCCTGAAAAAGGTGATAGTATTTTTGTGCCTGCTTAATAGAAGATGTTGAAAACAGTGCCGAATACCTGTGTTTATTGCCAAGAATTTGCTTACGATAAGCTAGATCTAAAATTTGCTTGACCACTGCCTTCATGTGAGCATCTGTGAGATAAATATCATCGTTATCTGTTTGATTTGAATTTCCTTCGTTATCAATTTTAAAACCAAGTACTTTTTTATCATGAATTGCGTCTTCAATAGTATATTTGTGTAATATCGGACCATAAAGCTGCTCTGTGGTGCGGGCATCTTGGCCATTTTCAGCCCGTGCGTTCTCCGCAAAAATTGGTGTACCGGTAAAGCCATACCATAATGGTTGACGGTGAAAGAATCTATCTAGTTCTCTTTTTTGAGTTGGGGTAACGGCTCTATGACATTCATCAACAATAAAAGCTAATCTTAAGTCCCTCAGCTTTTCATATTTTTTAGCTATTTCAGGTGAATTTTCCATTCGTTTGAATATCGTTTGCAGTTTTTGCCTGGTAGTTACAACCACATTGCGGTTGCCATCACCCAATTGCTTAGCCAATTCAAAACTATTCGCTGTTTCATCCACATCAATCGTGTCATTATTTGCATAAGTCTGAAACGCAGTAACGGTTTGCATATCCAAGTCCTTGCGGTCAATTAGAAAAATTGTCTTATCAATAGCTGGTATTTGTAATAAGTTGCGGGCGACTTTATACGAAGTCAAAGTTTTACCTGAACCCGTAGCGTGCCAAATAAAGCCAGACTTTCCTTCACGCGATGCTTTGAAAATTGCTTGTATTGCTTGAATTTGGTAAGGACGCAGCAGAATGATTCTCTGAGCATTGTCGTCTAAAACTGTATAATCAGCAATCATGTGATGTGCCATCGGAATGGATAATACATCACGTGCAAAGTCTAAGTAATCATTAACTTGCTGCTTGTTTTGATCAATCCAAGAAATTAAAAAATTAGCACGTAAATTTTGCCCAGCAGGAATATATTGAGTATTGGTACCATTGGTAACAACAAACATTTCCACAAAATTATAGATATCACCAAATTTATCTTCATCTATATACTTTTGTATTTGACGAAACGCATCCATAAAGCGACATTTTGGGGTTTTCAATTCAATATGAATTAGGGGTAAGCCGTTAATCAAGAGGGTAACATCAAAGCGCCTATCTTGATCAAGCGGTGACAAACTTGACTTATTGACTTCTATTTGATGAACAACTTCATAAACAGATGTTCCGCCAGCAATATTAGTGTTATCTAAAATTAACAAATCAGCATCTGGCAAAGAAGAATCATCACGTTTTAAGTGATGCCTAACCTGCCTGTTGGCACCAGCCAAGAATTTAGCAGCTTGGTAAAAATTAGGTTGGGTGATTTGCGTACGAATAGTTTCTTTTTCATTTTGTGTTAGTGGAACATCATGAAGTTGATCACGGTTGTTATCTTCAAGAATTTGGAAAAAGTTAGCCCATAATTGCGGAATTGTTTTTAAATCCTCACGTAAACGCCATTGATTAATACCTTGCGTTAATTGCTCAATTAAAGTTTTCTCCATTTGAGCTTCTTTAACTGCTGCCACTGACATATCTGTCTCCTTTCCCTGCTATTCAACAAACATATTTTGTAAAAGACACTTTTTAAGTTGTTGAAAATTTTGTAATTTCTTATTTTCTAATTCGATTAATTGATCGACTTTAGATAGGAGGTTGCCGATTTTTTGTTGTTCTTTATCTATTACTGTAAATTTTGCTTTTTTACTTTTAAGAATTGAAAAGTGTCGCCTATATCCTTCTGAATCAGGCTTATATTTTTGTAAAAAGGCAAACAAAAAGTAGCCATTCCAGTCTTTTACATATAATATTTTTATTCCGTCAGTAGCAATTAAAAAAGGACTTTCCGGTTTGTATAAAGACAAAGTATGGTCTCCAAAAAGTACTACTTTTTTATACTCTTTGTATGGTGCTTTGTTAGAAAAACCCAAAATGGGTTTTTCACCCTGTTGAATAACTGGATTTAGACCTTTTTTTGAAGCTTCTGCTATATATTTTTTATTTGGAACAACTTCTAACAAATTACCAACAAGACAATCTTCCCACTCGCCATTACAGCCTTTAAATCGCAATTCAGGTACTTTGGAGTCATGCTTAGGAAATAGCTTTTGCAATAAAGTCTTTTTTAGCAATTCCAAATTGTCAATCTTTTGCTGCTGCAAATCAAGTAGTTTATCTAATTTAGCAAAAAAGTTACCGATTTTTTGTTGCTCTTGTTTATCGGGTATAACAATTGAAAAATTTTTCACTTCTTTCATCGAAACTAAATTTGATATAGCAGAACCCGGATTTTTTTCTGTCAATTTTCTCTGCATAGTATAGCTGCGCATAAAAGTTAAAAAAAATGTTCTTGAAGTTGTTTTTTTATTAATTTTGAATCTTATTAGCGCTTGATTAAAAATGCCAGGCGTAATTCCCTCAGGTACTTCAGAAATTTTTCCGATTGTACCAGCACCACTCATAATAAAATCACCAGGTTGAAGCTCAAATTTTTTTAATTCTTCAAATTTTGATTTATTTATGTTATACCTGGTTTTATACATGTTATATATCGCATTTTGTTGCTCATAGACAACATAATCACCTTTTTTGACAAATGAATCTTTTCTTAAAGAACTCCCAAAAGGTCCTCTTCGAATGCCATTATTTTTGTCTAACATATCAGCAAATTTATATTTAGACCATTGTATTTCAAATTTTTTAAACCTTATATTGGGTACTAATCTACTATCACTCATTTACTAAGTCCTATCCAAAACTATAGAATATTCTTTAATTGGCCTAATGTTTTTTGTGCTTCTGGGTTTGTACCAACCAATTCATCCAAAGAATGCTTAATTTCATCAGTTGTTTCTTTTTGTTCTTTTGTAATGTTAGCCATATCTGCAACTAGTTTTTGCACGTCAACCGGTGGCTCCTCTTCAAAAGTATCAACATAACGCGGAATATTTAGATTAAAATCATTTTCCTTAATCTCATCAAATTTTGCCAAGTGAGCATATTTTTCAACATCTTGGCGTGCAGAATAAGTAGTTAAAATCCGGTTTATATCTTCTTCACGTAATCTGTTTTGCGTTTTAACCTTTTCAAAACCTTTAGAAGCATCAACAAACATGACATCCCGGTCTTGCTTATCTTTTTTAAGTACAACAATTACTGTTGGAATACCAGTACTATAAAACAAATTTGCTGGCAGACCAATAATTGCATCAATAGCACCATTTTCAAGTAGTTTTTGTCTAATTTTACCTTCAGCACCGCCCCGAAAAAGAACGCCATGAGGTAAAACGATGGACATTACACCACTATGCTTTAAATGGTAATAGCCGTGAAGTAAGAAAGCATAATCGGCCTTCGATTTTGGGGGTAAAACTCCATAAGGTGAGAAACGGGGGTCATCTAAAAAGCCCTTGCTTGCTGACCATTTTAATGAATACGGTGGATTCATAACAACTGCATCAAAGTTATTGGCTTCCTCTGCTGGCCAATCTTCATCCAGAGTATCGCCATTCCGCAAATGCCTATTTGCTTGGTCAATGTTGTGTAAAATCAAATTCATTTTGGCTAAATTATAAGTAGAAGTATTAATTTCTTGCCCATAGTAAGTAACTCGATCATGAGCTGAACCATATTTTTTAAAGTTTAAAAGTAAAGAACCAGAACCCATAGCAGGATCATAAACTGTCATTCCTGTTGAATAATCTTTACCCACTAATGTTAAGCGCGTTAATAGCTCGGAAACTTGTTGAGGTGTATAAAATTCACCCGCTTTTTTGCCAGATTCTGAAGCAAACTGACTAATTAAATATTCGTAAGCATCGCCCAGACTATCTCCTGAAGTTTTAACCAATTCTATTTTGCCAATTGCTTGAATAACTCCAGCTATAGTATCTGTTCTTTTTTGCGCCGTACTTCCTAAACTTTTGGAATATAAATCATAATCATCAAATAGCCCTTCAAAGTCTTGGTCCGAGCTTTCCAGTTTATTGAAAGCATCACCTAATTGCTTGACCTGAAAAGTATGATTGTTGACCGCTTTTAAAATACTATTGTAGGTATATTCAGGTTCAATTACATAACCTAATGATACCCGCAACTCATTAACTAGTTCTGCATCATCAGCATTATCTTCATATATTTTTTGAGCTTCATCTAGCGTTCCCTCTGGTTCGTCAGCTAATAATTCCAAAACGTTGTAAAGCATGTGATCAGATAAATATTTATAAAAGACTGTGCCCAATAAATAGTTTTTATATTGACTCGCATCCATTTTCGATCGTAATGAATCTGCCGCACTAAACAGTCCTTGCTGTAAACTTGTAGTCGTATTTGACAATGTTATCTCCTTTAATTTTAAAATTTATATTCAAAGTTATTTTCTAATTTAATTAGTTGATTGAAATTAGCTCAATCAATGTCTATTTAATTGTACCATTATATATTTATCAATCAGATAAATTTTAATATGCTTATTTCTTAGTGGATTTGGTATCTTTATCTTCATAAACCGAATCATTTGATACCAAACTTAAAATATCATTGACTTCTGTTTTTAATTTATAAGGTTCTCTAATATAGATGTTCTTGGGTTCTTGAGTAATTCCAACAGATTCTACAATTTCATTTCTCACAAAAATACAATCATAAATGTCTTTTGCAGCTTTCTTAAGAGTATTTGGATCTTCATTCCACAAATAACTTGAAAAGATTTTACTCGATGCTAAAAAATCAATAAAGTCTGTACCATCATTATAAAAAACAAAATCATTGAATTGATTGCTATTGACCATTTTGAGCGCAATCAAATAGGGAATTATAAAGAAATCTATTATTTCATTACCATTTCCGAATACATCTGCATGGTAATTAGAAGACAAGAATCTATTTTTAACACCAGTAATATCTATCATGCTTGTAAAATGATTCTCTTCCCTAAGACTAAAATTGAATTTCTGAGTGATCTCGTCACAATACTTTAAATACATTTTTTCATCTGAAGACATACCTTGTATATTTTCAGAAGTATAATTTGCATCCGGTAAGCTGATAATTGAATAAAAAAATCGATCAAGGTATCTATCACCGTCAAAACTTGAACCATAAAGCTTTTTTATTGTATTTTTTAATTCATAAAGATTGACGGAAAAAACGAAGGTAATTTTCTTGTTATCAAAAAAATGTTGTACTCTTTCTAATAGCTTAACAGCATATGTTGGACGACACCTATCTAATTCATCGATGAAGACAATTGGACGTCCATTTTTCGGAATTAAAGAAGCTAATTCCTTCTTGAATTTGGCTTCAATATCTTCTTCTGTATGAAATATATCTAAGATATTATCAATATCAGTTTTTGCAATTTCCTTAGCTGCTATTTTAACTAATTCTTTTCCCGCTTCAATAGCTACAGTCTTAGCTTTCGTTTTAATGTTAAAAGCAGTTGTAGCTATACTTTTGGATAAAGACACAATCGGATCTAAATCACTATCATTTTTCCAAGCGTCAAAATAAACAGTTTTAAAATTAATTTTTGTAAGTTTAGCAATTTCATCTTGACCTATTATGTCTAAAATTTGATCTTTATATGAGTACTGATTCTCTTCACTTAAACAGTCCAATACTAATTTACATTGTTTTACAAAAAAGGTTTTCCCCGAACCCCATCGCCCATCAAAAGCAATTGAGTATGAATCATCCTGATAATTAAGCATTTCTATAAACTTAAATAAGCTATTATTTCTTCCAACACTGTTCTTAACAAAAGTATCTATTATATTTTCTTCAGTTGGCTCTAAATCTCTTTTTTTCAAAAACATCTTCCTTTCTATTCGTAAATTGCAATTTTAAGTTGACACCTATTTGATAGATGCAATCTAATCTTAATTCATCTCTTGTAAATTATACTTTAGTATATTCATGCACTCAAACCCTCTTTTAATTATAAAAGCTAAATTTTAGCCAAAAACACAAATTTTCTAACCATTAATGACATTTATTCCACCATTTGCAGTTTCCACGTATAAAAGTGAAATTCATCTACTATACTTATTAACAGAAAGGAGAAGCAAGAAATGAAAATTAATTGTCACGTCGACCCTAATATTAGTGAGGAGCACGGTGAATTATGGATCAAAAAAATGACACCAGCAATTAATGAACTTTTGCAAAAATTAACAAGGTCCGAAAATTCACTATGGTGTCATTATCAATCTCAAATTTATCCAATTCAATTTGAAGACATTTATTCACTTGAAGTTGCTAATAGAGATATTAATGTTTATACAGAAAAGCAGCAACTTACATATAATGATCGTTTATCAAATTTGAAAGCAGATCTACCGAACTATTTTATTGAAGCTTCACGCAGCGCCATATTTAATTACCAGCATATCGACCACCTTGAATTACTTAATAATGGGTTAATCGATGTTGTTCTGACTAATAAGCATCGCGTACAAATATCAAGAAGAAATATTAAGAAACTGAAAGAGAGGTTAGGAATATGAAAAACACAAAGAGATTTATCATTTATTTGTTTAATTTTGCCGTTAGAGGCATCTTCATTGGCTTAATGATTTCTATCTTTTGCAGTTACGCATCACATAGCTCAGTTTATGTTCCATCCAGTCCATCTTTTACGACAAACTTTAGCAATTTGCTTAATGCTTTTACCGCCTCAATTATTCTTTGGGCGGTTACTGGAATATTTTTCGGTTTTGGCAGTTTTATCTTCACTATTAATCATTGGTCATTATTAAAGAAGACAGTTATAAATTTCTTCACCTACTATTTTGGATTTGTTTTTTTGGCCCTTTTAGCTGGTTGGGTTTCGTTAGACTTGATTAACTTCACAAAATTTACTGTGATTTTTGTCATCATCTACTTAATTTGCTGGTATTATAATTACCATAAAATTGCAAAGGAAATTGCAAATATTAATCATAAAATCAAAAAAGAGTAATCTAATTACAATGTCAAAAAAGTTGAGCATTCATATCAAAGTGCTCAACTTTTTTACTTGTGTTTCTTAAAAAAGAGATTTAGAAAAGATCATCATTCAATGTTAATCTTCCGCTTTTTAGCAAACTAAACTTAATATAAATCTATTCCTTTTTGATGTAAATTATCCAAACAACTTTGTAAATAAGCTTCGTCGTGCTCTGGGTAAATTGGATCAGTCCACGGAATAGCTGTTAAACTTTCGTACTTAGAACAATATTGTCCTCTATAATATGGATCAAACCATTTAAGATCTGGATGATAATGACGACGTTGCATTTCAGCTAATACTAACAAATGAAATTGATACAATTTGTAAGGTGAATGTTGAAAAACATAGTTAACAGTAGTATGGGGCTTGCCCCAGCCACGTCCGCGCAAAGCAGCAATTTCGCGGTGTTGCCCTAATAACTGCTGCCTTGGCAATCGCCAAATTAAATCTTGATGCCATAATCTCATGATTTTTCTTTGCACTCCTGAATTAAACGTGAGTTTAATAAATAAGAAACTTGATACTTTTCAGCTAAACGACTTAAAAATGGACCCAATTCATCTTCTGTTGGTGACAATTCTTGCAATAAATGTAAGTAAGTTTGCTTTTCCTCTGGCATACAAGTTTTCTTAAAGTAGCCCCAGACATGTTGATAGGCGTTGGTTAAGGTTTTAACTGTTGGAATTTGACTGGCTGCTTTTTCTAATAAGTTCTTGAATTCAATATTCTTTTGTTCTGACCATTCGTTGTCTTTAGCCAGCAGCCTAATCTGCTCATAGCACTGTTGCGAATGAGCCATTACCCAATATTTATTATAGGCCCACTCTTCTTGCCATTTTTCCATTTTCATTTGTCCTATTTTTTATGCATTTAAATGCATAGTTTTATTAATAATAAATTCTTCCTAACTAAATTTTATTACTAAATACTATTTCTAAACAAATGATTCAAACTAAATTTATTAAAACAGCTTGTCCAAAGTTAATAGCTGTTCCATGTATCGTTTTTGAACAATTTTATTCTTAGCTTTACTCTGAATTTGCTGTAAATCGCCAGTAACAACTTTTCTTTGTCCAAATTCAATATCCAGCACATCATAATTTTCATCAACAAAATCTTCGAAGTGCATTTCCTGAACAAAATTTGGAAAATCATTGTTAAAAGCATCAAGCCAAATCTTAGTATTATTATTTTGATAGGCTTTTTGCATCGACGTTGCTTCACCGATAAAGTAATGTTTCAAATCATATAACAAGTAATCAATGCGATCGTGATAAATTTGATAGCGATAAGTATTTATTGTCGGAACTTTATGCTGGGGCCATATGAAATGTAACTTTATACTTGATCTAATTTTGGCATAGTTTGATAAAAATTCTGGCGTAGTTAACCCTAAATCTTTTAAACTTTTAATACCACAAACAATATCTGCTGACATTTTTATCTTTTGATTATTGACGTATACAAATAAATTACATTTCTTGCACTCTAAATCATACTTAAGAGATAGATCTTTGTATAATTCAATATCACAATTATCTGGATCTTCATATAGAGCATCTTCAACATTTTTGACCATTTTAGGATCATTAGTTTCCAACCAACTGTAATAATCACTTTGATAGAAATTTTTCAAACGTTCAATGTTTTTTAAGTACACTTGCAAAAGTCATTCATTCTCCTGACTCTATTAGCCATTAACCATCCAGTCATGGAAATCCGGTGATTTTTTAGGGTCAAAATAACCATTTTCATCGATATTAACATCCTCAACTGCAATTTGCTTAACCAAATTAGCCCAATCTAATGCCGTTGGTAATTTTTTGATAGTAATTTCACCATTATTTAGTTCGAATGACACTTTGCTTCCCTTTTTCAAACCTAAAGCTTTTCTGATTTGTATTGGAATAACTACTTGTCCTTTTTGTGAAACTTTACCAATCAAAACGCGGTTCATAACTATGCCTCCTATTTATTTTAAGTCTTACAACTGTTTTACCAAAAACCCCTGTTAATACCAAAAAATTATGTCAATTAATTTTGTTAACAAAGTATTTGACATCAATAAAGCATCGCTTAAGAATAAATTATCTAGTACAAATTTCTCTTGTTTTTAAGCATCTGAACAAATGAGAAAAACTATTTAGTAAAAAGATTTTCATGCTACTTTTTATAATAATTGCTTTTCTCTTGTCCAGAAAACACTGTGGTAAAGCTCCGAAAACAAAAAACGTTCTAATTCTAATCTTTAAAATAGGAATTAGCACGCTTTTATTCTATATAAAATGGTCTTTACATAGAAATTTAGTATTTATTTTCTAGTCCGTTCTAGCACCGTCACCGCCTCTACATGCGGTGTTTGTGGAAACATATCAACAGGATCGATTTGACTAAAGGTATAGCCTTCATTCATAAATTCTTGCAAATCACGAATCATGGTTGCAGGATTACATGAAATATAAACAATCTTCTTTGGACCAGTTTTTACTGCTGCTTCAATAAATTCTGATGTTAATCCTTTTCTTGGTGGGTCGACAAAGATAACATCAGCTTTCATCCCCTTAGCAGCCCATCTTGACATCACTTCTTCAGCCTTACCAGCCACATATTTAGCATTATTGATACCATTCAGTTTGGCATTATTATTGGCATCTTTCACCGCGTCAGACACGCTTTCAATTCCACGAACAGATTTGACGTGTTTGGCAACGCTTAAACCAATGGTTCCAATACCAGAATAAGCATCAATCACAATATCATCAGGCTGTAAATCAGCTTTTTTAATAGCTAAATCATATAAGCGGGGGGTTTGCAGTGAATTGATTTGAAAGAAACTTTCAGGGGAAATCTTAAACTTAACATCACCTATTTGATCCGTAATTTGTGGTTTACCAAAGATTAAGTAATCAACTTTACCTAAGATAACGTTGGTCTTCTTCGGGTTATAGTTCAAGACAAGGCTAGTTACGCCATCGATTTGTTTAATTGCCTCTGCTACTTTAGGTAGTTGCGGAAAATCCTTGTGCAAACAAACCAAGATGACCATAATTTCACCAGTCGCTTTACTGCGGCGAATATCCAGGTACCTGATTTCACCTTGATTATGAATTTCATCGTATGCTGGGACATGATACTGTCTTAAAATGTCACGCACAGCGACTAAAACGCGGTCAATTTCAGGATCAGTAGTAAAGAAATTGGTCAGAGGCACTAAGTCGTGTGAATGTTTTCTAAAAAAGCCAATTTCAAGCTGGCCTTTAACTTCACGCACTGGCACCTGTGCCTTATTACGGTAGCCAGTTTGTTCTGGACTAGGCAAAGTCTCGCCTACTTTTACATCATCTAAATGTGCTTTCTGCAATAAATTTACTACTTGATTACGTTTAAATTCCAGTTGTTTATCGTATTTAACGTGTGCTAAAGATGCCAAGCCAGTTTGGACCCACTGGTTGAGCTTAATATTAACCCGGTCAGGACTTTCCTTAATGATTTGCTCGATTTTAGCAAAAGCAAAACTCTTTTTGACTTTTAAGATCTTGGCTTCTACCGTTTCTCCCGGTAAAGCATTGTTAACGAATACCGTCATCCCTTCATAATGAGCTACTCCCATAGCTTCATATGATAAGTCGGTAATTTCAAGTTCAATTATTTGATTCTTTTCCATATTTTGTCCTTTTTTACAAACACTGATTAATATATCTATTTTACTAAAAATCCAAGCAAAAGTAATGTACATGCCTATTCTTAATATTGAATTAATTTCAACTTTTTCCCTTCACACTTACTTTAGTCTGTGTTACTTTTAATATTAATAAATTAAAGAAAGGACGTTTTTCATGAATAATTACGATACTAATTCAGATAGGCGCCAAATCCACACCATTTCCGAAACCAATACTTTTTTAACTAAAATGTATGCTCTCATGGGTGGTGCCGTGCTGATTTCTGCATTAGCAGCTTACTTAACAATGACCGTATTCAGAAGCGCTGTGATGAACATGCCAGTAGCCATGATGTGGCTCATTTTATTTGTACCTTTTGGCTTATCAATGGGAATTAGCTTTAAGGCTGACCGTAGTCCAGTTGCCAGTTTAGTAATGTTAACAATTTTATCAGCAATTTACGGCTTTGAGTTTGCCTTAATTGCCGGCTTTTATACCGGTACCCAAATCACCACTGCTTTTGTTTCAGCAGCTGCCGTGTTTATTGCCATGGCCTTGTTTGGTACTTTTACTAAAAGAGATCTTAGCAACTGGAATTCGTACTTGAGTGCTGCTTTACTTGGTTTCGTTGTTGCCTGGGTAGTTAATATGTTTTTACGTAGCCCTGCCGTTACCTATGTCTTCTCGTTTATCGGTGTCATTCTTTTCACGGGCTTAGTTGCCAGTGATGCTAACAGAATGAAAGCAATTTACAGTAATTACGGTGATCAAGTTTCAACTAATGGTTTAGCAGTTCTTGGTGCATTGCAACTTTACCTTGACTTCATTAATATTTTTATGTTCTTGTTGGAAATCTTTGGTGGTAGTGGCAATAGCCGCAACTAATAGATTTTGTTAACAAGTAAAAAGAGCAGCTACTATTAACGGTAGTTGCTCTTTCTTTGTGTTTTAATTATTCACCAACAAAAAATTCAATTCGTTGTTGTAAATTTTTAAAGGTAACAGGACAATAATCACCAATTTCACCATCAAGGTTAACTGGCAACCTCTCTCCCTTGCTTTTACCCATTAATTCAATCTTTAAGCTACGTGTCTTGGTGTAAATAATGTCTGGGTCATCAACATGCTTGCCGTTTAATGCCAAAGCCATCAATTTCAGTAATTTTACTGGATCAGACGGCTTAACAATTATTAGTTGGAATAAACCATCACTTAGTTCAGCATCAGGCATTATTTGTTCAAAACCACCAATAGAATTAGTCATTCCGAGCAATAGCATTGAAAGCTTGCCCTCATACACGCCTTCATCATATGTCAGACGCAATTCATTTTCAGTTAAATGAGGCAACATTTCAGCACCTTTAATTAAATAGGCGGTATAACCCAGAGCAGACTTTACTTCTGAAGGAACTCCATAAGTTAATTCGGTTAGTGAGCCACAAGCTGCAATATTGACGAAATACTGAATATCTTTGGCAAAAGTCGCTTGACCAATGTCCATTTTACGAGTTTTATTTTTGAGAATAACTTTTGTCGCTTCGGCAATATCATTTCGTGGAATATGTAGAGCACGAGCATAATCATTAGTTGTACCGGCAGGAATAATTGCCATCTTAGGTCTTTTCTCTAAATAAGCAATGCCGTTTACTACTTCATTGATAGTGCCATCACCACCAGCGGCAACAATCAATTCAAAGCCTTCATTAGCTACACGGGTTGCTTCTTTTTGCGCACTCTGCTTTTCCGGCTTAGTTCTAAATGCACTTGCCTCATATCCAGCTTGTTCCAAAACGTCCAATATATCCGCGACATTTTTAGGCATCTGTTCGTGACCAGATACAGGATTATAGATCAATCTTGCTTTTTCAGTCATAATTTCTACCCTTATTATTTCAAAACTTACTTAACGCTTCTGCAATTCTTCATTCAGCAACTTATTAATTATCTTTGGATTGGCCTTGCCCCTGGTTTGTTTCATTAACTGACCGACAAGATAACCAATTGCCCGATCCTTACCATTCTTAAAGTCTTCTACCGATTGTGGGTTGTTATCAACAACTTCTTTAACCATAGGTGCCAAGACACTGGTATCAGATAACTGCACCATGCCCTTGTCTTCAACATACTTCTTAGGATCGGTACCATTAGCGATTGTCTCTGCAAAAACCTTTTTAGCAATCTTAGAAGAAATCGTGCCATCTTTAATCAACTTAATCATGGCAGCCAAATGCTCTGGTGTCAACTTAATATCAGCAAGTTCAACGCGATTATCATTCAAATAACCATTAACTTGGGTATTCATCCAATTGGCAGCAAGCTGAGGATCAGCTCCAGCAGCAACAGTTTGATCAAAGAAGTCTGAACTTTCTTTAGTTTGCAAAAGAACATTAGCATCGTATTTTTTCAGACCAAATTCATTCACGTATTGGTTGTATCGTTCTTCAGCTGAGCGTGGCAAAGTTGATTTGATTTCATCAATCCACTCTTGGCTGATATGATCAGGAGCAATATCAGGTTCAGGGAAGTAACGGTAATCTGCATCGCCTTCTTTGACACGTTCCAAAACAGTTTTACCAGTTGCTTCATCAAAACGACGAGTTGAAAGTTGCACGCGACCGCCGGAAAGGAGAACTTGTGCTTGCCGTTTTTCTTCATATGCCAAAGATTTACGCACATGTTCAAATGAGTTCAGGTTTTTCATTTCAACTTTAGTACCCAGCTCTTTTTGGCCAGCGGGTCTAATGGAAATATTGGTATCAACACGCATTGATCCCTCTTCCATCTTAACATCGGAAGCTCCTGTAAACTGAACAATTTTACGTAATTTTTCAAGGTAGGCGTATCCTTCATCAGGATCAGCAATTTCTGGCTCAGAAACAACTTCAAGTAAAGGAACACCTTGACGGTTTAAGTCAACGTAAGAATAACCGTTTGTACCGTGAGTATTCTTGCCGGCATCTTCTTCAATATGCATTTCATGAATTCCAATGCGCTTTTTCTTACCGTGAGATTCAATTTCAACATAACCATCACGAGCTAGTGGTTGGAAAAATTGGGTGATTTGGTAAGCCTTAGGGCTATCTGGGTAATAATAATTTTTCCGATCAAAATGAGTAGTTGGTAAAATATGAGCATGTGTGGCCAATGCAACCATAATTCCTAAGCGATAAACGTCTTTGTTAACGTAAGGTAAAACACCTGGCATTGCCCAATCAATTACATTTGTTTCCGTGTTGGGCTTTGCACCATAACTTACTGGTGAAGGTGAAAAAATCTTACTTTTAGTTTTTAATTCAAAGTGAACTTCGAACCCAATCGTTGATTTAAAATTCATCAGTTAATCCTCCATTCCAGTTGGTGTTTTTTCATAAAACTTATTAGTTCTTTCAATAAAGTCAGCTACTTGGAAAATACTGCCTTCATCGAATCTTTTGGCCATAATCTGCAGACCTACAGGCATTCCGTCAACTAAACCAGCTGGAACACTGGCAGCCGGTATTCCGGCTAAATTAGCTGAAATTGTCAAAATATCATTGTTGTACATTTTGATTGGATCGGAAATTTCACTACCGATGCCAAAAGCAGGAGTTGTCGTTGTTGGTCCCACAATAACATCATTTTCAGCGAAAATCTTATCGAATTCATCACAAATTAAAGTTCTCACTTTAGATGCTTGTCTAAAGAAACGATCATAAGAACCAGCTGAAAGTGCAAAGGATCCCAGCATAATCCGCCGTTTAACTTCTTCACCAAAACCCTCTGAACGAGATTTAACGTAAACATCTAGTAAGTTCTTAGTATTTTGAGCACGGTAGCCGTAACGAATCCCATCAAATCTTTGCAAGTTTGATGAAGCTTCACTTGAGGCAATGATATAGTAGTCGGGAACTGCATATTTTGTTAAAGGTAAGGATACTTCAGTGATAATAGCACCTGCTTTTTCCAGAGCATCAATTTGTTCTTGCAGAACAGCACGCATATCGCCATCAACTGCAGCCATATATTCTTTAACAACTGCTACATGCATCCCTTTAACATCTTGACCAATATACTTGGTAAAATCGGGAACTGCCCTAGTTGAAAGAGTAGAGTCGTGATCGTCACTACCTGCAATAACATTTAAAACTTGAGCCGAGGTTTTTGCTCGCTTACTCATCACACCGATTTCATCTAATGAAGAAGCAAATGCAATTAAACCCCAACGTGAAACTCGACCATATGTCGGCTTAATACCAAAAATACCGTTAAATGCAGAAGGCTGTCTGATTGAACCACCAGTGTCTGAACCTAAAGCAGCTACAACTTGTCCAGAAGCAACAGCAACAGCTGAACCGCCCGATGAACCACCCGGTACCTTATCCAGATTCCACGGATTATGAGTAATGCCAAAGTATGAATGTTCAGTAGAAGAACCCATCGCAAATTCATCCATATTGGTTTTGCCCACGAAAGTCACTTGTGCTTTTTTCAGCCTTTCAATAACCGTTGCATCATATACCGGAATATAATTATCCAAAATATGACTGGCAGCTGTGGTCTTAACACCATCAGTTATAATGTTATCTTTAATAGCAATTGGAATACCAGCAAGTTTATTTTGATCAAAATCAAGATTACTTGCAGGTTTGGCATCTTCTTGAACAGTAATCCAGGCATTCAACTTGTCATCTGTTTTTTTAATATTATCGATTGTATCTTGCGCTAATTTGTCTGCAGACAAAGTTCCTTGGGCAAGCTTTTCATTTAAAGAGTCAATATCTTCATTTAAATAATTCATTACTCGTCCTCATCCTTGTTAATAATTACTGGAACCTTAATGAAGCCATTGGCTTGATCAGGAACATTTTTCATTAATTCATCTCTGTCTTGCCAGTGTTCAGGCTTATCTTCTCTAAAAACAGTATCACGATCAACAACCTGAACTGTCTCCTTAACGCCATCGGTATTAACTTCTGACAATTGATCTGCCATATTAATAATTGAACTCATTTGTTCAGTTACTTTGCCGATATCTTTTTCATCAATTTCAAGTCGCGACAAAGTCGCAACGTGTTTAATTGTATCTTCTGTAATTTCCACGCAAATATACCTCCTTATTCGCCACCATAAATATGGACTTGATAACTACTATCCCCTGTTTCCTTGGCAACTAAAGCCTGGATGTCATTAACAGAGCCAATTTTAATTTCAATTGGCACGTTATTAGCTAAATACTTCTTTGCAGTTGATAAAACAAGTCTCGTGAAACTTTGTATTTGCTCATACCCATAAAACTGGGTAGTAATTGAAATATTTTCCTGAGCTAATTTACCATTTTCATATCGTAAAGTTGCCGTTACACCACTGATATTAGGGAAATAATTTTGAATAGATTCTTTAAAACTATTGAAACTGGAAGCATCACTGCTGTTGATTGCTTTTTTACCACCAACAGTAGGCAAAACTTCAGATTGAGTATTAATAGTTTTCCATTTAGTTATTTTACTACTATTAGCAGCCGCTGTCCCACTCAAAAAGTAAGTTCCAGCAACTAACGAATCCTTGCTTTCTTTAGCAAAAAGACCAACAGTGATTGGAATTTTCTTTAACGATTTTTTCTTCCGCAAGCGAGCTACGACTTGTTCAGCTGCTGCTTGGCCATATTGCTTTTGCTTTGCACGCGATATTTGGGCTTGATATTCAGGACCATCTTTTTTCTTTTGATAGTAATCAATAGAATTAAGAGCAAGACCAACGCTAATACCGCCAATATGATAATTCGAACCGGATCCTGTCAAAAAATCTTGTTCAAGTATTTCTTCTATGTAATACGGCTGATAATTTTTCTTAGTTCCAGCCTCAGGATTCAGACCATTGGGATTTGACTTTGACTTGCGCCCTAACCATTCATTAGCCATGTTGGCAGAAATATACTGACCTTCTTGAAAAACATAAGAATTGGTTGAATAAACACCCTTAGAAATCTGAACCAAACCTCGTTCTAATTCTCTGGTATCCACCGAATTATCATTATTAGTTGCTGTTAAACCAGATATTGGGCTAGTTACATAGTGTCCGTTTTTAAGCAAAACAGTATATCCATTGTTACCAGTATCAGTAGTCTGATAAGTTTTAGAATTGGAATTAGAAGATGTTTTGGCATTATTCGCCAAGTCAGAATTTTTCAAGTTTCCACAAGCCGTCAAACATAATGATATTCCTAAAAGCGCTAATATATGCAAGTATTTTTTCACTTTAAATGGTCCTTTATTTAACTTGAGCAATTGCTTCTTCCTCAGTCAATAATGGTACGCCCAGTTTCTGAGCCTTGGAGTATTTGGAACCAGCATCCTGACCATAAATGACATAGTCTGTTTTACCAGAAACAGAACTAGTTACTTTTGCACCTAAAGATTGCAATTTTTTAGTAAATTCACTTCTAGTATAGTGAGCCAAAGTCCCTGTTAAAACAACAGTCTTATCTTTAAAGTAATTATCTGGAATAGACTCAGTTTCTTCTGGACCCGCACCAAGATAATCCATATTAAGGCCGCTATTTTTAAGTTCATTGACTAACTCTACGACTTCATCCTGAGCAAAATAGGTTGTTAAAGATTCTGCAATTGTCATGCCTATTGTATCTATTGCAGCCACATCTTGCACGTCCGCAGCCATAATCTTTGCCATATTTTTAAACTTTTGTGCAATTAAACGAGCAGCTTTGGCACCAACATGATCAATACCCAGTCCCGTTAACAATAATTCCACTGAATTTCTTTTCGAATTATTAATTGCATTTAATAAATTGCTGATGGACTTATCCTTGAAATGATCTAGTTTTGCCAAATCAGATGCATTTAAATGGTATAAATCAGCCACATTATGTACCAGATCGTTCTTAATTAGCTGTCGCACAATTTTTGGTCCCAAACCATCAATATTCATCGCAGGTCTTGAGGCAAAATGAGTAATTCCTTCTTCAATTTGAGCAGGACAAGAAGGATTAACGCAGCGCAGTGCCACTTCATCTTTTAGATGGATCAGTTTTTCACCACACGATGGGCACGTTGTCGGAATTGGATACGGCTGGGCATCCTTAGGCCGTTTTGCTAGCACCACTTCTGAAATTTCAGGAATAATGTCACCCGCTTTATGCAGCATAACGGTATCACCAATGCGGACATCCTTTTGTTGCAATAAATCGGCGTTATGCAAAACAGCATGAGAAACTGTAGTACCAGCAAGTTGCACAGGATCCATGATAGCGGTAGGCGTTACGACACCAGTACGACCAACGGTCCATTTAATTTCATGAACCACAGTTTCCTGCTCTTCTGGTGGAAACTTATAAGCTATTTCCCACCGAGGCACTTTGACCGTGTTTCCCAGTTCTTGCTGTAAATCCAAGTCATCAACTTTTAAGACGATGCCATCAATGCCATAATCGAGTGAATTTCTTTTTGCAGTATATTCATCAATAAAAGCAAAAATGTCAGCCATTTTAGCAATTCTGCGGCCTGTTTGGTTGGTGTGAAAACCCAGCTGCGTCATTTTTTCAATAGCCTGATGTTGACTGGTAATCTCTGCTGGCGGATTAACCCAAGTATAAATAAACGTACTTAAATGTCGGTGCTTGGTAATGCTGGCATCTAATTGCCGCAAAGACCCGGCTGCTGCGTTACGGGGATTAGCAAAAGTTGTTTCGCCTTTTTCATCACGTTCTGCATTAAGCTTGGCAAAAGGCTCTTTGCCCATGTAACATTCGCCGCGTACTTCCGTTGTCAGTTTTTCTGGTAAAGTTTGGGGAATATCTGCAATATAACGAGCATTAGGAGTAACATCTTCACCTACTTGACCGTTACCTCTAGTTGAAGCTCTGGTTAATTTACCGTTAGTATACTCAAGTGCAATTGATAAACCGTCAATTTTTAATTCGACGTTATAAGCAACTTCATGACCAATCTGTTTTTGTACTCTGTCATCAAATTGCTGCAGTTCTTCTTTTGAAAAGACATCACCCATTGATAACATCGGAATTTCGTGATTAACCTTAGCAAACTGATTGTCAATCTGACCCCCAACCTTTTGGGTAATTGAATCTTGCGACACCAGTTGCGGAAATTCCTGTTCAAGTTCAACTAAACGATTATAGTTTTTATCATACACATTATCTTCAACTTCAGGTGTGTCATTTGTATAATATGCATTTGCCCAATCATCCAGTTTATCTCTCAGCGCAGCAACTTCTTTTCTGGCCTCATCAAGAGTTAAATCTGCCATTTTCTTCCTCCTGATTAAAAAATAGTATTTTTTTACTTCTACCTTAATTATACCTTTTTAATTGGTGCAAATGCTGCTAGAAGCCGCTTGATTCCTTTGCCACTAAATGCAATATCAAGCTCCATGTCTTCACCTTTACCGTTAACCTTAGTCACAACGCCTTTGCCCCAAGATTTATGTTCTACTTGATCACCGACATTCCATCCCTTTTTCTCAGCACCAACTGCACCAGCGGGTTTGATTTTAGGAGTGTAAACCTGTGCACGGGCTCGTTCATCGCTATTAGCAAAGGGAGCAGTTTGTGTCTGGTAATTGTCATTTGAGAAAGTAATTGGAACTGAATTTTCAATATCCAGATCATCTTGATCAATTTCTTCCAAAAATCTGGATGGCGGATTATTCTGCATTCGACCATACATCATACGTGAGTACGCATTTGTTAAAAACAGTTCACGCTTTGCCCTAGTAATACCCACATAAGCCAGTCTACGTTCTTCTTCCAGCTGATCATCTTCCATTAATGAACGTGATAAAGGAAAAAGTCCATCTTCCATCCCCACTAAAAAGACTACTGGAAATTCCAGTCCTTTGGCAGCGTGTAACGTCATTAATGCCACCTGATCATCATTATTAGCTAAATCATCCTGGTCGCTTAAAAGAGATACTTCCGCTAAAAAGTCACTAAGAGCATTTTCGGTCTCATCACTGTCGTCATTTTCTTCATATTCGTCATCAAAACGTTTCGTAACAGACAAAAATTCATCCAGGTTTTCTAGTCTGGTTTCAGCCTCAATTGTGTGTTCAGCTTTCAAGGCAGCAGTATAGCCAAAATCCTGCAGTATTTTTTCTGTTAGCCCGGTAACGCTATGATCTTTAGCAAAATTAATCGCATCGCGTAGTTTAGCGCCAAAATCACTCAGTTTGGCAGCTGCCCGTGTAGTTATGCCTGACATGGTAATGTGATCAAAAGCTCCTAGAATCGACAAATTATTTTCACGGGCAAAATCTAGAAAACGTCTGACACTAACTGGTCCAATACCACGTTTAGGGGTATTAATAATGCGGTTAAAACTCATTGAATCGCTCGGATTAGCAACCAATTTCAGATAAGCCATAATGTCCATGATTTCTTTTCTGTCATAGAACTTATGACCACCGACAATTTGGTAAGGCACGTTCGACTTTACGAATGACTCTTCGACTGTTCGAGACTGGGCATTAGTACGATATAAAACCGCAAAATCATGGTAAGAACGTTTTTTCTCTTCTACCTCTTCTTGAATTTTAGCAATAATAAAGTGCGCTTCATCGTCGCCACTTTGAGCACGGTAGTAAGTTACTTTTGCTCCTTCACCTTGGTCTGTCCATAATTTTTTAGCCTTACGGTTGCTATTATTCTTAATGACTGCGTTAGCGGCAGCCAAAATATGTCCAGTTGAACGGTAATTTTGTTCCAGCTTAACGGTTTGCACGCCTGCATCATGATAATCTTTTTCAAAATTCATGATATTTTCCATATTAGCGCCACGCCAACCATAGATAGACTGATCTGCATCTCCCACCACGCAAATATTTTTATATTGTGCAGCTAATGCATGACACAATTCATACTGGGCCTGGTTGGTATCCTGGTACTCATCAACCAGTAAATAACGAAACTTATTTTGGTAATAATGTAAAACAGCGGGATCGGTTTTAAACAGAACTAAAGTCTGCATGATCAAATCATCAAAGTCCATAATTTGATCATTCTTTAAGCGTTTTTGATATTCTTGATACACTTGCGCAGTTACTTTTTCAAAAGGTGAAGCAGCACTGGCAGAATATGCATCTGGAGTGAGTAAATCGTTTTTGCCATTAGAAATAGCAGACAAAATTCTGCGTGGCTCGTACATTTTAGGATTAATATTTTGTTCTTTTTGAATATGTTTAATTAAAGTGAGCTGTTCTGCCGAATCAGCAATCGAAAAATTACTGGTATAACCAATTTTTTCTGCGTCTCGCCGTAATATTCGCACACAAAGAGCGTGAAAAGTAGACATCCAAATACTGTCAGCCTGCTGTCCCAATAATTTATGCTCACGCTCTCTCATTTCAGTGGCAGCCTTATTGGTAAAAGTGATAGCCAAAATATTCCATGGCGCAATCCCTTTTTCAGCAACAAGGTAAGCAATTCTTCTGGTTAAAACAGAAGTTTTCCCTGAACCTGCTCCTGCAACCACTAATAATGGTCCTTCGGTGATTTGTACTGCCTTTTTCTGCTGTGGATTTAAACCTGCTAAAATTGATTCTGCGCTCATTTTGAATTCTTTCACCCCAAAAATTTTTTAACTATTCTATTGTACCAAAAATCATGACCATAATTTGAGTTGATTGCATTCTATTTATCAAAACGCGCAAGATCATACTCTTCGATTAACTTAATCAATTTGTCCGCATAATTGGGGTCAGTCGCATAGCCGTCTTTAACTAGAGCTCGAGCCTGCGTTTGATAGTTCTTAGCAGCTAAAACGTGACGATATTGTTTTGCGTCCCAGGTTGTCCCCTTTTGGAACAAGCGCGCATGAGCCCTTATAGAAGCTTCATAGGAATCATAGATTTGAAAGCGAGCTTTAACAACTATCCATTTACCTTTTTCAAACTCTTTGGTTTTAAGTACTGCCGAAGTATTAGGGTTATTTCCTTTAATGCCAAACAGATTATTGTATTTTTGTGAAAGGTCGCTTTTGCCATAGTCACTTTCAAGACAAGCCTGAGCGATAGTAATACTTGGCAAAAGGTCAAAGGATTTATCCACTTCTTTAGCTATCGGACCTATTTCTCTGATAAAAGCTTTGTGTTGCCTGATGATTTTCTGCCTGGCCTGTTCTCGAGCAAGCTGCTCCTGTCTAATCTGCTCTGATTGAATTGCCTGTCTGCGATAATAACGAAAAGTTGCAAAAGCAATAATCAATAAAAATAGAATTATAAATGTTCGAATGATGATCGCTGTATTAGATAGTTTCTTGCTTTTTCGTTTTCTCGCCATTTGTTTTCCCTTGCTTTAAAAATCTCTTCTTAAGTATAACCTCTCTTGGATATAAATTATGCAATGTAATTAATTTTTAAAATAAAAGTAGTAAGCTAACCTAACAATTTTGCTCATTTATAATTAAGTATACAAAAAAATGGAGCCAAAGCTCCATTAAAAAATGCGGGCAAGAAGACTCGAACTTCCACGATCTAAAAGCGATCACAAGATCCTTAGTCTTGCGCGTCTGCCATTCCGCCATGCCCGCAACACATTCAATACTATAACCCAAAATTAAATTTAACACAAGACTTTTCTTACTCATTTTAGCTAAAAAGCTTTAATTGACCATTTGCTCATTTACATACTTGGCATACAAACTGTGATTTTGCATTAATTCGTGGTGGGTGCCATGACCTGTAATTTTACCGTGCTCTACAAAATAAATTTGATCGGCATTAACTATTGTAGCCAGGCGGTGTGCAATAACCAAGGTTGTTCTATTGACCATTAGTTTATCAAGTGCTTGTTGCACCTTTCCCTCAGATTCTGAATCAAGGCTGGCAGTCGCTTCGTCCAGCATCAAAATTTTAGGATCACGCAAAAAGGCTCTGGCAATAGCTAAACGTTGTTTCTGACCACCAGATAATTTAATTCCCCGTTCACCAATTTCAGTCTCCATTTGATCAGGAAATTCCCGCACAAATTGATCGGCATAAGCCAATGCCAGTCCGTGCCAGAGATCATCGTCAGTCACATCTCTGGTTAAACCGTAAACCAAATTTTGCCGGATCGTTCCGGAAAAAATAGCGCTGTTCTGAGATACATAGCCTATTTGGGAGCGCCAATTTGCCAGGTCAATATCTTGAATATTCTCATCCCCAATAGTGAATTTGCCACTTTCAGGCTGATAAAAGCGTTCTAGTAAGGCAAAAATCGTAGATTTGCCACCACCACTAGGTCCCACAAAGGCAATTACAGAGTTGGGTTTTGAAACAAATGAAACAGATTGTAAAACGGGTTCGTTTTTAACATAACTAAAGCTAACGTTTTGTGCTGTCAATGTTTTATTACTCAAATCAAAAGTACGATGACTTAAATTTTTTTCAGGTTCAATTTGTAAAATTGCTTGTATGCGTTCAGTTGAACCCAAAGCTTTTTGTATCTGTGAAAAGAAAGTTGCAAAATTAGCAACTGGTGCAATCACGTTAAACAGATATAGTAAGAATGCTACAAGAGAACCACTGGTCAAAGAACCCTGACCTACGCGAATAATGCCAAATGCCAGAATGCCTGCAAAAGCCGCCATCATCAAAGTCATGATAATCGGCTGCAAAATAGCTTCAACACGAGCGTCCAATACGCCAATAGTAAAAATCTTCTTGATGCTGTGGTTACCCGATTCTTGTTCATACTTTTCGCCATTACTGGATTTAATTAAACGTACTTCAGACAATTTTTCACTGACATCACCGTTAAATTTAGCTGTTTCTGACTGCAATTTGCGACCAAGTCTGACCATAATGCGACCAATTGGCAATAAAATTACTACCACAATAGGAATTACAGTAAACATTAAGGTGGCCATTTGCCAATCCATCACAAATAAAATGATTAATGAGAAAAAGAGTTGAATTGCGCCAGTAATAAAGTTAGGGAATTGAGAAGCCAGCAAATCTTTAATAATTCCCGTATCATTAACCAAGCGAGAACTACTTTCACCTACTTTGGTAACATCAAAATACGTAACAGGTAACTTTAAAAGATGTCCCCATAAGCGTTCACGAAGGCTCTTAACTACACTTTCACCAAAATAGCGCAGAACAAATCCGCCAACTGTTCCTAAAATTAATTGTAGGACAAAAACAATGATAATAATAATTAAGCTCGAGTAATTAAAATTATCCCACTTGCTCGTATCCACTAATTCTCTTGTTAATAGTGGTAATACTAAATTTGCTACACTTGTGACCAGACTGAGAAACAGCCCTAGTGCAAATAACGATTTTTTAACATTCAAACTTCTTAGCAAGTTTAAAAAATCACTGAATTTAACACCTTGTGTTTTATCTTTAAGTGACTTGAATGCCATAAAAGATACCGGCTTTCCTTAGTTAGACTAAATAAAAGAGTTTTTCAATAATTGAAAAGCTCTTTATTTTATCTTGCTAATTATAATCATTCATTTTCATTATGCCAGAATTTGCGCCAAAAGTCCCTATCATATTTATGCATCTTATCATAATTGTAACAATTTTTGGTAAAATCACCTGGTTCAAAGTCATGATGGCAGTGATGCGCCCTATACATGTGGCGGCACATATCTCGCATATCAGACCTGGAGAAGTCATGGTCTGCAGCATATTTACGCCATTTTTTAATCCTTTCCATACGGTAGGCAGGATCAACAAAATCAGTGGCTTTTTCCTTAAAATCTTCATCCCAGCCAGCAGCAATTTTTCGCAGATATTGACCAAATTGCTCCTGCTCTTCCGCAGTCAAACCGGCAAAGAAAGGCTCGGTATCTTGCTTGTCTTTTAATTCAGCCAGCTTGGCAGCCTTTTCTTTCCCAGCTGCTGTGAGATAAACACGTTTAACTCGTTTGTCCTGCTCATCAACTTCACGTGAGATATCTCCTTTTAGTTCCATTTTTTTCAATAATTCAGCTAAAGACCCAGGTTTCAAAGCCAAAATTTCAGCTAAATAATTTTGGGTTAAACCGTCTTCCAGCTTTAAAACAGCCAATACCCGTTTTTGTCCCGATATCGGTTCTTTGTTTTGAAACATATAGTAACGACTAGCCCGCAAAATAAAATGAAGTTGTTCCATTAATTGATCACTTGCTTGACTCATAATTAAGTTCCTTTAAATAAAAAGTTAGGTACCTAATATAATTTACAATTAAATTATAGTTTGATACCTAACAGTTTGTCAAACAAAATGTCAAAATAAATTTTATTATTTTATCTATAACTGACTAATCTTAACCTGCCGCCGCATTTGCCACAGCCATAACGACGTACATTAACGCGCCGAACCCGCACAAACTGTTGACCGCATATAGTGCAAACATACAAATATTTTGCTTTTCTTTTGCGTTTAAGACCTATGTCCGGGGCATACCGTGAACCACCTACTCTATCAAGCAAAACCTTGAAATCTTGATCTTTGTGGCGATATCCTTTATGAGTTAAGTGCAAATGATAATGCGTCAGTTCGTGCTTAATTATGCCAATCAATTCTTGATAATATTGCGGCACTAAAAAATGCGCATTAATTTCAATGTGGTGATCATCCAAATGATACCGACCACCAGTTGTTGTCATGCGCTTATTAATTTTTACTTGGTGCTTAAACTGTCTGCCAAAAAATTGGCAAGAAACATTTTCCACCAATTTTTGCAACTCTTCTTCCGTCATGTTACCTGAAAAATCTGGCATAAAGAGCTGCCTCTTTTTTTGTCTTAATCCTGACTTTAAGAGCTGTGACTAACTTTCTTTTTAACGGTTTGGCACCTTCCATCCACGTACCAGTAAACACATGAATAGTTTTTGATTGTGCTGACGGATTACAAAGAACGCCATCAGGATAAACATGTATGCCTTCCTGCAATTGCTGTTCTTTGTTATTGGGCTGAGCACCATACTTATTTTTTAAAATGTCAGACACCGATACAGTATTGACTCCCGCCAATTGGTCCTGCTTATCAAATGTAAAATCACGGTCATCATAATAAGAAAGCATGTCCTTAATTAATGGATGACCTTTTTCGGCGCCAAATACTGCTGTGAAGGGATTCTCCTTATTTTCAAAACCGACAAAAGCTTTATTATTTAACAAATCGTGTAAATTATCCAAGACTAAAACATCAGTATCCATATAGATACCGCCCATTTCATAGACTGCTTTAGCTCGAATGTAATCTGAAACAAAGGCCCATTTTTTAGCTTGATATGCTTGTTCTACATATTTATTTTCGTGAATATCAAAATTGTGTTCGTTCCATTCAATAATTTGATAATCCTGCAAGTGCTTTGACCAGGTCTTCATGCAACGCTGAATATTTTGTGGTTTAGGGTTGCCCCCCACCCACACATAGTGAATTATTTTGGGAATCATATTTAACCTCTAGTAAAAAATTTCTTTAATAGCAAAATTATGTCTTGATTAAAGTCTAGTTTCAACAAGAACATTAGAGCGATATACAAAACAAACATAATGATTGATTTGACTAGCATATTAAGAAATGCTGATGAAAACAATTGTGGCAAAAGCATCCCCGCTGTCAAAACAATAATTGCAATTAGGAAATATTTAGGAATTTCACGAAAAGAATATTTAAAATCATAGCCATCACGAACAATCCATAGTCGTAAAAGCAAAACTATAAACTCAGTTATCAAAATTGCAATCATTGCTCCCGTTGCACCGTACAGTTGATCCAAAAAGTAGCTTAATACTACTTCTAAAATAGCTCCCACTATAACGGGAATAGCATAATCTCGGTCTCGATGATTGGCAAGGGCAAATTGATTGGCAAAAACCCCACCAGTTGGAATCATTATGATAGTCAAAGTGAAGAAAAACATTAACGGCGTCATCGGGATAAATTTATGTCCAAAAAAGAAAGGCACAAATTCTTTAGTATTCGCCATAATAATAACTGCAAATAATGTCCCTAGCATCACTGTCGCTTCCAGGGATTTTTTTAAAACTATTCGTTGTTCTTTTTTACCTTCACCCGCCATTTTAGGCATAATCACTAAGGAAATACTGGTTACAATTCCCAAAACCATGTTAGAAATTCTTTGGGAGTTGTCATAAAAGGCAACCTGCGTCGAATTTTGAAAGAGGCCCAAGATAGGTTTATCGAGAGAAGTATAAATTTGGGTGGCAATTTGCGGAATCAAGAGAGTAATAATTGCTTTAACAGTCGCGCGATATTGATAAAAGTGTTTGACCGGCCCACCAACATAGCGGTGAATGTCAAACCAAAAGACAAATGACCCTAACATAGTTGAAGCCGACATAATCAACATATACTTCCAAAGATCACCCGGATTTTTAACCCATAATAAAATCAATATAACAGATACTAGCTTAACGGCAGTATTTTTTAAAACCACCCGGCCAAAATCGGCCAGTCCCTGAAAGAACCAGGAAATATCCACTTGAGCTGAAATAAGATATGGCACCATTAATAACAAATATTGACCGTACTTAATATGGAAAAAACTGGTAACAACAATCACTATCACTATTGTGACGAATCCTGCTATGGCCTGAAAGTACCACAATCCCCAAAACGCTTTGGTTAAATCTTGACCACTGCCAAAAGCTCTAATCTGCGAAATGGTCCTCATACCAATATATGACACAGACAGAGTACAGAATATCATTAAGAACTGAACAATATTATTCACATTACTATAAATACCATATGTTTTAGGGCCCAAAATTCGGGAAAGGTAAGGCACGGTTATTAGTGGTACTAATACCAAAAATATTTGGTAAACCGCATTATATAGAATGTTTAAAAATGTTCTTTTCACAACTTACCCTCTATTTTTAACAATTTAAATACATTTTCACAGTTTGAATCGGTCTGCACTTCATTAGTTAGATTTAGCCAGTAGTGCCGCTTCTGACTGAATTGATCTGGCATTACAAGTGCCTTAATAAGTTCCTGCTGTGTTTTCACGCACACTCCAGGCACAATTTCTTCATAAGGTCCCATTAAAAGTCCCCTTTTTTTTTCGTATTGCCGCAAATAATTGGTAATAAATATGATTGGTTTGTCAATATTTAAATAATCAAAATAAATCGAAGAATAATCAGTAATTAAAAAGTCTGTATTACCTAAAAGTTCATATAAATCAATATCAAGTTGATACAAATAGTCGTTATTGAGAAAGGCAATATTTGAAAAGCTGCTCCGCAAGTGTTTAAACAGATTCATTTCATAGGGATGCAACTTTACTATTAAATACTGATGGTTCTTTTTTAAAGAATTATTCAGCTTCACAGCATCAAAATCAGGCAATGCAAAGAAATTACCCTGCTCAACTTGAGTCATAATTTGTCGATCATCCATCTCATAACGAAAAGTTGGCATGTATATTCCAATTTGAGCACCATCATCTTCAGCTTTGAATAAGTCAGTTAATAGTTTCTTTTTACTAATAGCAGGATTTTTCAAGGCATCAAGACGAGGAAACCCAGTTTTTCGATATTTGTTAGTTTCAATCGCGCAGCAGGCACTCATTAGACTTTCATATAAATCACTGCTTGAGCAAACAACGTCAGCATTTTTTTGCCATAAATTAGCATTACGCTGATCAGTTTTAAGACTAGTATTATTAGCCATAAATCCCATACGCTTGAGGGGAATACCATGCCAGAACTGAATATTGATTTGTCTAGCATGAACTTTAAATGGCTGGTGTGTCGTTATTACAAACTTTGCTGCACCAATTTGGCGCCAAGTTTTTAAAGATAAATGTGAAGACGGCCAGGGCTCTACAAGGGTAACCTCGTATTCGGGATGATTCTTATACAAATATTTACCAAACAAATAACCATTTGACCCTGATCTACCTGCGCCATTAAGAATCACCACTTTATTATCTTGCACTGGTGTAAAACGGGCAATTAACTTCATTGCCGCTAAATATAAACGAAACAAAAAATTTTTCATTATTCAACTTCCCAATTTTTTACATAGTATAAGGGTACAGAAAAAGCCTGAGAGAACTCAAGCTTTTTTGCTTTATTTTTTAGTTTTTTAATGATTATGACTAATAAATAACTATATTAGCTGTTATTTTTCAGCAATTTACATTACTCACACAATTTGCCACAATTAAAATATATTTATTAGAAACTTTAAGAAAGAGCAAAAATGAACACTGAAAATATAGTACCAAATAAAGTTTTAGCACTTTATCTGGCACTTTTTTACCTTTGGTGGACTGTCGAAGAGCTGCAAATTGGGACTATACAGTAATATTTTGTCATAAGTCCTATTGAGACTATCAGTTAAATTTATTACTCGGAGCATTCCCACATTTTTTTAGTTAAGAAGTATTCGCCTCAAGTAAAATTCGAATACCCACAACTAGTCAAGAAACATTTCCGTCTTTTTAATATATTGCCAGGGGCTCTTTATGATCTGGCTTCGGATAAGCTTGTTCCAAAACTTGTAAGTCTTCCGGAGTTAACTCAATATCTAACGCTTTCAGATTAGATAATAAGTGCTTTGAACTACTACTTTTTGGTATCGCCATAACATCTGGTTGTTGCATTACCCAAGCAAGCAAAATTTGATAAGGACTTGCCTCATGTTCTTCAGCAACTTGTAAAACCGCCTGGTTTTTCATCATTGTGCTGCCCATTTTTGGTCCACGTCCTAAAGGACTATAAGCAATTAATGGAACGTGATGCTCTCTTTGCCAAGGTAAAAGACTGAATTCAATTCCCCTAGTCTCCAAATTATACAAATCCTCATTAACAACGCAGTTCTGACCATTTGGCACCTGCCAGAGTTCCTCCATATCATCTATGTCGAAGTTTGATACTCCCCAGGCACGAATAAGTCCTTCATCTTGCAGTGACTGCAGTTCTGAAACTGTCTCTAACAGAGGAACCATTCCGCGCCAATGATAAAGGTACAGATCTAAATAATCAGTTTGCAGCCTCTTAAGACTAGCTGCCAAACTTTGCCGCATTTTATGTGCAGAAGCATTTTGAGGCAATACTTTAGATATTAAAAAAATTTGTGATCTTTGATAAGGCTTTATCGCCTCACCAACTAGTTCTTCCGAATGACCATTGCCATACATCTCGGCCGTGTCAATCACTGTTAAGCCAGCATCAAGTCCTGAACGAATAGCTGTTATTTCTTCTTCTCTGACTTCTGGGTCATCCCCCATTTCCCAAGTACCAATACCTAAAGCTGGCAGAACTTGATTATTGATAGTAACATTTTTCATAAGCAACCTCCTTATGATTCTATCTAAATTATTGTGCATATATATATAATTATATAAGTGAAAATAAACAAAATTTTAATAGCATCCACTTATGGATTTTCCAATCTCGATATAATTAATTGTAACACATGTTCCACTAGTCTATATTTGTGTAAATTCACCTTTAAGTTAAGGTATCAGAATCTTATAGAGTAGTTATACAAAAATATCATGTTTTGCTTTTCACAAGCTTGGGGATTGTATTTTTATGATTGGCAATATAAAATCAAAAATAAAAAGGTGAATTTCAATGACAAATAATTTAACAAATTCATTTCATTTATCTGGTAAAAAATGGTTATTAATATTATTATCGAACATAATTGCATATTGCTGTTTGATAATGCCTGGTATACAAGTTCCAGACTATTTAGTCTTTGATGAAAATCATCCCTCTTTAGCAGCTGTATGTTTTCAGCTATTAATTGTAACCATTTTTTTAGTAATTCAAATAATCGGTGTACAAATTGCTACTGGTAAAAAATGGCATCATTTATTTCATGTACCACATGCTAAAGAATGGCTTTGGATTCTTGTTTTCTTTGTCTTTGCCTATTTCATATCTGTGTTATCAGGAACAATTTCTCAAAAATTATTTGGTTCTGTTTCGGGTAATGCAGCTGCAGGATTGACTATGAAGACGCCTCATGTTTGGCCAATTTTTCTCTATCAACGTTTAAGCAGTGCTATCCAAATATTGGGCGAAGAATTTTTAGCAATTATGCCTTTATTAGCTGTTACCCAATTAGCTGATTCTTGCCATATGCCTCACCCACTATTTTGGGGTAATATTGCCTCTGCCCTGATTTTTTCTTTACTTCATCTTTCTACTTATGACTATAATTTAGGCTATGTTATTTTAGGTTTGGCTTTTACACGCCTAGTTTTAAACTGGGCTTTTATAAAAACACATAATATTTGGATCAGTTTTTTAGTCCACTTCTTATTTGATACATTAGCCTTTTTAATTTTATTATTAGCAACTAAGTAAACAAATATACTCAAATTAATTTCAAGTCATAACTGTAGTTTTTTCTAGTTATGATTTTTATTTTAGGCGTAATCAAATCACTTTATAAACATGAATATTTTATCTGCAGTCCTTAATGTGTTCTATATGACAGTTCAATATTTCTTACCTGTCTACTATGAAATATACAATCATTTTAACTTAACGTCTGCAGTAATTATAAGAACATTAGCAAATTGTTGGAATTTACTTATTACTTGTCTTGTTACTTAATGTGATAATTGTTACAATTAGACACAAATAGCCATTATTGATATTTAAAGAGTTGAGTTAAGGTGGGTGGCCAAAATGAGTGGTAATGTTGAACAGAGAATCTTAACAGCTTTCTCACAATTATTGATTCACAATGGTTATCAAAGAACCACTACTAAAAGAATTGCTCAAGTCGCTCAAGTTAATGAAAGTACCTTGTTCAGGCATTTTAAAGACAAACGTGGCATTTTACAGCAACTGATATCTAAGTATCGTGATGATATTCAAATGATCAATAAAAATTATCAGTTAGTTGGCGATTTAGATAAGGATATTATGAATTTTTCCATTATCTATCAAAATTTTATAAAGCAACATCTAGCTTTGTTTTTAACTGGTATTCGTGAATCTCAAAATTTGCCAGAACTGCAAACAGTGATTAAAAATCTTCTCGATTTAATCAGAAAAATTTTAGCTGAAAAGTTTGAACAAATGCAAAAAACAGGAGAAATTGCTCAAGATATTGATAAAAATGTTGAAATTGATAATTTAGTTTTACTCAATTTAGGTCAAGCTATTATGCAGCATTCCTTTCCTAATTGTGTTTTTCAAACTCAGCCACATGCTTTTGTACAAAATAATATTCGTACCTACTCTCAACATTTAAAGCCTAAAAAATAATAAAACGACCAGATGAATTCATTTCAACTGATCGTTTTTAAATATTGAAAAGTTTTTAAAATACAATTACTTTTTGTGGTTAAAATAAATATTGCTGTCATTTTTGGAGTCGATAGTATAAACCATTTTATCTCCTCTTACAACATAATGAGAAAATTCCAGCGGCTGATCAAACTGATTGTAAACAGTCTTGTTTACATCAAAAAGTGGTACTACATTAGTTAATGCCAGTAATCTAGCTTGTTCACTACTGGGTAGGATAGTGCTGATTTCGCGATATGAACTTGCTAAAGTTTCATGGTACTTATCTGCTAGGTATTGGTATAGTGAGGTATCTTCATGAATATTTGTAAGTAATTCCGGAAAGCGTTCAGCTGATAGCCAGGCTTCATCAATTGCCATAGGCTCATTTCCTGTTTGAGAAATTCTTTTAATATAAACTAAATCTGCTGGCTCAGACAGTTGCAAAATCTTAGCAATTTGAGAATTTTGTAAAATTTCTCTTTTTAAAATAATCTTTTTATTTGTTTTAGAGCGAGACTCAGAAAATTCAGAGAATCCTTCAATTTGTTCCAATCTTCCCCTCATTTTTTTGACATTGACATAGGAGCCTTTCCCCTGGATAGTAACTACTAATCCTTCATCAGTCAATAATTTCAGAGCTTTACGCACTGTTATTCTGCTAACCTGATATTGTTGACACAAATATTGTTCACTCGGTAATTTTTCATCAGTTTTCAAAATGTTTTGCTGAATCTTTTGTTTGATATCTAAGTAGATTTTTTTGTAAAGTGGTACACCAGCTATTGTTTTGACAGAATTCATTATCACACTTCCTTAACTATTCAATATTACTAAATTAAAATAAAAATAACAAACTCAAAGATTAGTATAACAGTCATTTAAAATTATAACTGTATGAAAAGTTTGGTAGATTATACTAACTAAAAAACTCTAAAAATATTTTAAAGCCTGAAATATTGCTTTAGAGCATTAGCTATAAAAGTTTTTTATCAGAATTTTTTATAAATAAATTGTCAAACTTTTGATTTATTTAAATAAGTGGCTCATTAAAAACAAAAACCGCCAGCTTTTACGCTAACGGTTTTAATAAGCCATTATTTCAAGGATCTTTGATATTTTCGTAACTTCTTTAAAGCCCATTCATAATGACTGCAAGTATTTGCAATGAAATAAGTACCTAATGCATTATTACCAGTCCAAGGAAAAACATTCTTTTGAAATAGTTGCTCTTCCGTATAGGTATCAAGCAAAGCCATAGTTTGTTTATGACTATTCGCCAGCATTTTTTCTGCTTCTGCAAGTGGCGTAGATTGGTGCTTTTGCCAAAATTCTTGATTCATTTCACCATAATTACGCCAATTATACCCTTCAGGCAAAAATTCTTTGTTTTCACCGGATTGATTGCTTTTAACCCACTCTAGCAACAATTTTTGCCATTCATATAAATGGATCAAAACATCGCGTACATTATGATCTCTCTTCCAATGGGCTTCTTTTAGTTTACTCGTATCAAAATTGAAACTGCCAGTGCGAGCATCCTCTGGCAACTTAGCGATTAAATCAACTATCTTCTGGTATGACGAATTACTTGCATCAACTAATTCTTGCTTGGTTTTAGGACGTGGCATCTATTTTTCCTTTTCTTGATAATATTAAAAATTTATTTATCAATATTTTATCATAAGGAGTTTTACTTAGTCCACGACCCATCGTCTATTGCATAGTGACCATTGCCTAAATCTGCCATTTCTTTATTTTCATATTGTTGTCTAAATGCATGATAATTTGATAACTTTTTATTTTGTTCTGCTATTGGATTAGTAGTGGGGATAGCGGTTAACAAACTTTTTGTATAAGGATGCACAGGATCGTCAAAAATTGCTTCTGTTGGCCCAATCTCGACAATATGTCCCAAATGAATTACTCCTATATGACTTGAAATATGTTTGACCATTGCCAAGTCATGGGCAATAAAGAGCATGGCACTGCCACTTTCTCTTTGTATTCTTTGAAGAAGATTAACAACTTGAGCTTGTACTGAAACATCTAGAGCAGAAATAGCTTCATCTGCAATAATAAGTCTGGGATGCATGATAACTACTCTGGCAATACCAACTCTTTGTCTTTGTCCACCTGAAAGTTCTTGCGGGTAGCGGTTAACAAATGATGAGTCAAGACCAACTATTTTTAACATTTCAATAACTTTTTGCAGTTTTTCATCCTTAGTTAATTTAGGATAATGAATATCAAGACCGAGCTTGACTATGTCACCAACTTTTTTACGAGGATTTAGTGAAGACATAGGATCTTGAAAAATCATCTGCATGTCTTTACGCAACTTAGCAGTCTGCTTTTTACTTAACTGACCTGCTATTTGTTCACCTTCAAAAATCACCTCACCAGCAGTAGGCCAATAAAGACGAATAATAGAGCGGCCAATAGTGGTCTTTCCACTTCCTGACTCACCTACCAGACCAAAAGTTTCACCATTAGTAATGTTAAAGGAAACATCATCTACCGCTTTAACTATTTTTTTATTTGCAACTGGAAAATATTGCTTTAAATGATGAACTTCAAGGATATTTTTAGTCATTGCTTATGATGCCCCCTTCATTTTTAAAATTCTCTTTTGCAAAACTGCTGGAATTGGTACTTTGGGAGCTCTTTTATCTAAGAGCCAAGTTGCAGCATAATGGTGGTCATTAATTTTAAACATTGGCGGTTGTTTTTTAAAATCAATGTTTAAGGCATACTTATTTCTGGGAGCAAAAGCATCTCCAACAATCGGTTGTGTTAAGTCTGGAATCGTTCCGGCAATAGTCGGTAATTCGTCAACTTTCTCATTGATATCAGGTACTGATTCAAGCAGACCCCAAGTATATGGGTGACGAGGTTCAAAAAAGATATCTTGGCTCGTTCCAGTCTCAACTATTTTTCCAGCATACATGACGTTCACATATGTTGCAATATTGGCAACCACCCCTAAATTATGGGTGATAAAAATAACAGATAATTTCCTGCTCTTTTGTATATCTTTAATCAGGTTCAAAATTTTAGCCTGAATAGTAACATCCAAACCCGTAGTTGGTTCATCACAGATCAGTAAACTGGGATTCCCGGCCAACGCAATGGCGATAACAATTCTCTGTCTCATTCCCCCAGAAAGTTGATGTGGATATTGGTTCTGAACAACCTTCATGTTTTGAATGCCAACGGTTTCAATTAAATTAAGCACCCGTTCGTTGATTTGATCCTTGTTCATCTCAGGATGAGAAGCCTTTACTGCCTCAGCGATTTGCTTATTAATTTTCATGGTTGGATCGAGAGAAGTCATTGGGTCTTGAAAAACCATTGCTATTTCTTTGCCCTTAATACGATTTTGCATAATCTTAGGACTAATTTTTAATAAATTAACTGTTTGTGGACCATTTTCAGTCTGGTAAGTGAAATTGATCTCACCGGATTTAATTATTTGATTGGCTTCTTTTTCGCCCATGATTGGCTTTACACTAGCTGACTTGCCACAACCGGATTCACCAACTAAAGCAACTGTTTCACCCTTTTTTACCTGATAACTTATTCCTCTAACAGCTTGCACTTGTCCGTGATCGGTATGATAGGCTACTTGTAAATTTTTTATTTCTAAAACTGTTTCGGTCATAATCTTACCTAACTTCCTTCAATAGCATCCCGTAAGCCATCCGCAATAATATTAAAACTCAGCATAATTAGTGCTAAAAACAATACGGGGAAAATGACCATGTATGGGTAAACGATAGCCTGGGTATAACCATCATTAATCATTGTTCCTAATGAAGCTAATGGTGCCGGAACACCTAAACCGATAAAGGCTAAGAATGCTTCCAAAAAAATTGCGTTCGGAATAGATAACATAAATGTGGTAATTATTTGTCCTAATGTATTAGGCAAAATTTGAGAGAAAATAATTTTAATATCAGATTCTCCCATTGTCTTTGCTGATAAAACATACTCGCTGGTTTTTAGTTCCAACACCTGTGCGCGAACTATTCTACTCATATTAATCCAGCCGACAATCATCATCGCAGTAATTATGCTTACTAGACCTGGCTTCATGACCAGAACAAGCAAAGTAACAATAATGATCATAGGAATAGTACTAAGAATTTCTGTTATTCTTTGCATGAATAAATCAATTTTGCCACCAAAATATCCTGAAATCAGGCCATAACTAGTACCAATAACCAGATCAATTGCCATTGCCACCAGAGCAACCCTTAGTGAAACTGAAGTACCAGCAGCAACTCTTACAAAAATATCTCTGCCTAAGTTGTCTGTTCCAAACCAATGACCATTAACTCCAGGAGCTAAATTAGACTGGTTAGGATACGGTGTAGTGGGTGAGTATTGACTAAGGTAAGGCGCCAGAATGGCTATTAAAGCAATAATAATTAAAACAACTGCGCTAATCACCGCACCTTTATTTCTTAAAAAGCGATGCCAAACCAACTGCCCATATGAATAAGATTTACCAGAATAATGGTCAACTGTTTCAGATTTATGGGCAAATTCAAAATCATTATTTTCTATATTAGTCATAATTATTTGCCCTCATCTAATCTAATACGCGGATCTATTAACCCGTAAAGAATATCAACTATTAACATAATACCAATAAAAAGCACTGCATAAAAGAAAGTTATACCTAAGACTACATTGTAGTCATTAGCTTGTATAGCACTGATATACAATGTTCCCAAGCCTGGAATAGCAAAAGCTTTTTCAATTACCATACTCCCGGCAATTAGGTCAATCATCAGTGGTGCTAATACAGTAATAACTGAAATTAAAGTGTTTCTGATAACATGGTGTCCGATCAACTGGAACTTTTTAATTCCTTTTGAATCCGCTAAACGATAATAATCAGAATTCATAATATCAATCATGTCATTTCTAACATATCGTTCAATACTTGCCATAGTAAAAGTACTCAATGCTATTGTAGGCAGAATACTTGATACAAATGGTTGTGTTGGTTGGTATGTTCCTGGAAAGACCATTAGTTTATAAGAAAATATGATTGACACGATCAATGCTACTACAAAGTTAGGAAGACTTATTCCCAAAACAGAAATGCCAGTCATTAAGTTATCCCAAATTGTACCTTTTTTGATTGCTGCCAAAATTCCCATCAGAAAGCCTAAAACTGAACCTAGTACAGTAGCCTGTAAACCTATCTGAAGTGAAATGGTAAAATGCTGCAAAATCATTGTAGTAACCGGCGTATTAACTTGAACGGTATACGAAACACCGAAATCGCCAGATAACATATTTTTCAAGTAATTAAGAAACTGCAATGGCACTGGACCGTCTAAACCATATTTATGGTAAAGTGCCGCTATTTGAGCATGTGACATTTTTTCATCATTAAATGGCGAACCAGGCATTGCCTTTTCCATAATAAAAAGAATCAAAGTAATTAAAAATAATGTAATCACTGCGATTAATATTCTTTTTAAGACATACTTTTTCAAGTTTTTCCCTCCAATCTTCCTAAATAAGCAAACAGAGCTGAGATTGTATCCCAGCTCTATTAATACTTTTAACGAAATTATTTAATTGAAGCATATTTGAAGAAGAATGGTACACCTGCAATATGCATCGGTAAATCTTTAATATTAGATCTTTCCAAAACTGGTGCACCAATCTGATATAGCGGTGGGCAAGAAGCACTGTCAATTAGGATATTGTTTGCCTTAAGAAGCAATTTGTATCTCTTAGCTTGATCAGTTGTTTGATCAGATTGAGCCATTAACTTATCAAATTCTGAATTTGCCCAGCGACCGTAATTGCTGTCGTTCTTAGATTGATACATACTCAAGATCGCTGTTGGATCAGCATAGTCTGGTCCCCAACGAGTTAAAGTAGCATCATAAGTAGCTTTTGACATCTTATCAGTTCTAGTCTTCTTTGCTACTTGCTGCAGTGTCACTTTCATGCCAGGAAGGTGTTTTTCAACTTGAGCCTTGATATACGCAGCTACGTTAGCATATGAAGGATCACTGTCATCATAAAGCAAGGTAAATGAACGCAAGTTAGTTGCTTTTTTTGCCTTATTCCAATACTTTTTAGCTTGAGCTGGTGAATACTCGTAAAGATTAGTAGTTGATTCATCTGCAAAATCTTTGCCTGTTGTCGGATTCTTAACCAAATCTTTCATAACCATAGAATGAGAAGGAATTGAACCATCTTTTAGGATGTGAGTTGTTATTTCTTTACGGTTAATGCTGCAAGAAATTGCCTTACGCAGATCAGCATTATCTAATCCCGGTTTTTTCAGATTAAACATAATGTACTGTGTAAAATTACCAACATCATTGACAAAGTTCTTATCTTTTCGATATTTAGAAACAAGCTGACCACTTAAGTGAACATAGTCTGCACTGCCATTTTCGAATGCAATAGCTGCCTTTTCTGGGTCTGTAATAATATCAAGCTTAACATTCTTAATTTTGACATTTTTGGCATCCCAATATTTAGGATTTTTAACTAACTGGATAGTGTTATCGCCTAATTTCCAATCCTTGATTTGGTATGGACCAGAATAAATTAAATGACTGGAATCTTGTGCAAATTTCTTTCCTGCTTTTTCAAAATATTTTTGATTAACTGGGGCAAAATCACTGAATGCCAGCAATTTGTTCATGTAAGGTACAACATGATCCAATTGCACTACTAGAGTTTTAGGACCAGTGGCCTTAACGCCCAATGACTTAACTGGCTTCTTGCCAGCAACAATGTCATTAGCGTTTTTAATGCCGGCCGCACCAGGCTGGAAGTTAAAGGCTGAGGCAATCTTAGGATCAGACAACCGTCGCCAGGCAAAAACGAAATCATTGGCGGTTACTGGATCACCATTTGACCATTTAGCATTTTCACGAATAGTAAAAGTCTTGGTGAGTCCATGATTACTCGTTTCAACTTTAGAGGCTAATGCCAATTGGGGCTTATCGTGGGCATCAATAGTATACAAGCCTTCTGCGGTGTTAGCTACAACAGTTGAAGAAGTGTTTTGATATGCTAAAATCGGGTCAAGAGAGTCAACCGTTGCATTTTGAACAACAGTAATTTTATCTTGATTTTTTGTACCAGAACTAGAATTTTTCTGGCATCCTGTGATTAGCAAACCTACACATGCAATTGCAGTAGCAAACAATGCACTTTTTTTCATAAATATCACTCTTTTCTAAAAAGATTTCTGATGACCAAAGCCACCAGATAGTTGGCAAGTAACTGCAGCATTTTTACTAGCAGCTAAAGCAGCTTCTTGCAGATTATTTTGATTTAAATAGGAAACTAGAAAGCCGGCAATAAAGCTGTCACCTGCTCCCATCGTGTCGACAATCTTCACGGTTTGTGGTTCTTGATAAAAGGACTCTTGCGATGTCAACAAAAAAGCTGGCTTGGCACCGCGAGTTATAACAATGACTTTTGGTCCCAAAGTTAGATATTTTTTAGCAAAACCTTCTACTTGTTCATCCGACATTTCCGAACCAGAAAAGAAAGCATAATCTACAAAAGGCAAAACACGTTTAAAATAACTTTCATTACGAGAATCTGAAAAATCAAATGATACTTTGGTAATATGATGCAGTTCATCAAGATAGTTTTCAATTCCTGAGTCAATTCCAACGTGAACTACATCAAATTTTTTTATTTCCGCAAAATCCGTCGGCGTAAGCCTTAAGGATAACAAATGCATTACTGAATTTTTAGGGCCAGGGGCAAAAGTTCTATCACCATCATCTGTGAGGATAACTCGAGGCTGTGCCGTGGGAGCATAAACCTTACGACAATTAATGAGTTCCACATTTTCTTCTGTTAAAGATTGTTTAATATGCTGTGCCCGATCGTCATCTCCAAACATTCCCAGGTAAGCTGATACATCAGCTCCTGCCTTTTTGGCATCAACTGCTACATTGACACAATTTCCGCCTGGAAAAAATACCTTTTGCTTGATGTATGTGTCAGCCACATTGTCACCAACTGCAATTATTTTCATGATTTGCAGCCTTTTTAATAATCGAGATGTCCCATATAACGACGAACATCTAATGAGTGTCCTCTTTCATAAGCAAATCCTTCGGCTAATTGACGGAAAGCTACTCCTGAAAGAATCTGAGAATAGTATTCTTTAAAGTCGTCGTCTACTTCATGCATATCAAAGTCGGCGTCGTCAATTACATAAACTTTTTGACTATGCTTTTTAGCAAAATCGATTACACGTTGATCCATCTTTCTGGTAACGCCTAATCCTTTACAAATGATAAATGGCACATCAAAATCTGTTACTTCAAAAGGACCGTGGAAATACTCGGCAGAATTGATATATCCACTATGAATCCATTGCATTTCTTGAAGCCAGCATGCTGAAAATGAATATGTTTCTCCAGTATTAATACCTGATCCTACAGCATAAATTAATTTTTCACGTTTTAATTCACTGGTCCACTTCTTAGCAGTTTCGCCAAATTGCTTTCTTACCCTGTCAGCCATAGTTTCTAGACTATCCAAAGCTTCCAAGCCTTTTTCATATTTATTATCACCAGTTACAGACTTCAATAAGCTAAACAAGAAACCATATAAAACTCCATTATTTAAATCAGAAGCATCCGTTCCTTTGCCCCAGCTATAATGCAAAGTAAAATCTGAGTTCTTTTCTAAGTCAGAACCTACCGTGTAGGTAATGCCGACTGTGAGAGCCCCTTTACCTTTGGCGAAATTAACTGCCTCATTTGTTTCTGGTGTAGTACCTGAATGTGAACAAGAAACTACTAAACTATGCTTGCCTAAATCATGAGGATTGCGAGTTGTGAATTCTCGTGCAGGTAAAATTGTAGCTGGAATATCACATTCACGATTGAAAATATATTCAGCTGGCTGCATAAAAGCCATAGATCCTCCACAAGCTACAAAATAAACATGATTAATGCCATCAAGCTTCTCTGTAGCAGCAAGGGCGTTCTTAATTTCTTGTTGATATTCTTTTTTCATTTTTAACCTCTCAATCATTCTTGTTATATGATGTTATATTATAAGATAATCGCTAGTTTTTAATATGTCAAGAGTTTTCTTAAAAATATTTAATAAAAAGGGATCACTTAGTAAAAAAATAATAAAAAGTTTGTGAACTGGTATAAACCAATTACCTATATATCAAAGTATGCAAAAAAAGCACTTCACAAACTAGTGAAATGCTTTTTAATAATTGCTAATTAAATTCTTATTTAAGACAAATGCTTACCAATCACACTACCAACAATTGAAAGTGTGAAGCAAACTGCAAAGTACAATACAGCTAAGGCAGCAAACATAGGCAAAATATAATTTGCATTTTGACCATAAATAACTTGCGCGTGTTGCATCATTTCCGGCACTACGATGATTGTGGCCAAAGATGTGTCCTTAATCAGAGAAACAAACTGACTGATAATCGTTGGAATCATGTTCTTATAAGCCTGAGGCAGTACAACATGCCATAAAGCCTGAACAAAGGACATGCCAGTTGATCTTGCACCTTCCATCTGACCGATAGAAACGGATTGAATACCTGAACGCACAATTTCAGCAATCATGCAGGATTCAAATACTGTCATTGCAATAATCGCCGCCGGTATTGTTTCTGGCCTTAAACCAAAGTTGGGCAGTCCAAAATAAGTAAAAAAGATAATTAGCAGCAAAGGAATGTTACGAATAATATCAATAACGAAACCTACAATTGCTGAAACATATTTAATTTTAGAATATCTAATTATTCCTAAAATGGAACCAATAATAAAGCTTAGAATGACTGAAATTACGGAGATGTAAATAGTTACCCAGAGGCCCATCAACAAAAAGCGCACATTAAGCCACGAAAAGGCGTTAACCCAATTTTGCATTTTCTAGTACCTCCTTTTAACCTAATTTCTTTTCCAGATGCCGCATATAATAACTAATAGGCAGAGTAACAATCAGATATAAAACACCTACAACTAAATAACTGTTAATAGTGTCAAAAGTTGCTGATGCAATTGAATTTGCTTGGTACATTAAATCAAATCCTGCTACAAAGGCTAGAACTGAAGAATTTTTGACCAAATTAACAAACTGATTTCCTAAAGGTGGTATTACTATCTTGAATGCCTGAGGCAAAATTATATACCGCATTGCCTGCCAGTAGGTCATACCAGTTGATCTTGCACCTTCCATTTGACCGCCGGAAACAGACTGAATTCCTGAACGAATTGTCTCGGCAATAAAAGCAGAAGTATATAGAGTTAACCCAATTGTTCCAGCAGTAAAGCCGTTTATTTTAACGACATACATAGGAATTACTAAATAGAAAAACATAGTAATTACAAGCAAAGGAATGTTACGCATTATTTCCACATAAGCATGTCCAATTACACGCATTACTTTACTTGGAACGACTTCCATAATTGCAAATATTGTTCCTATTATTAAACTGAAAAATAAAGCAATTACACTAGATAGTATTGTCCAGCCTAAACCAACAAACAGCTGGCTGCTGAATTTTGAAAAAATATTAATCATCGGCGATACAGCTCCTTATATTTAAATCCTGGAACATCGCCAAACCACTTTTTAATTAAGCGATTATATTCACCATTATGCTGCATCTCAAGAACTGCCTTGTCTACAGCTTCAGTAAATGAGGTTTGTCCCTTGTTAACCGCAACACCGTATGGTTCAACAGTAAAAGTACCACCACGGACTTCGTAGCCCGGATTTTGCACTGCTAACCCAAATAAAATTCCGTTATCAGTAGTTAATGCATCCCCCTGATGTGATTTTAAGGCGTTCATTGCCTGAGCATAGTCTTGCAATTCAATCACTTTTGCTCTTGGAGCCACCTTTTTAATGTTGTCAACTGAGTTTGCGCCTACAACACCGATAACTGTCTTACCATTAAGGTCCTTTGTACTCTTGATTGAAGAATCTTTAGGAACTAAAAGTGACTGACCCGCGTCAAAATATGACTTTGAAAAAGAAATAATCTTTTTACGCTCGGGCGTGATTGACATCGTGGCTATAACTGCATCCACATTTCCGTTCTTTAAAAGTGGGATTCTGGATTGAGATGTTGTTGTAACAAACTCAGCTTTTCCTTGAGGTCCCAATATATGCTTTGTAATATGTTTTGCCATATCAACATCAAAACCTTTTTGCTGACCATCCTTAACATCAATTAAGCCAAAAAGTTTAACATCACCTTTAACACCCCAAACAATAGTATTTGCTTGTTTGGCATTATTTAAAACAGATTGATCACTAAGACTTTTACCACAACCGGTTAACATCAAAATACATGCTAATAAAGGAAACAGCCAAAATTTCTTTTTCATAATTGGCCTCCTTAGTGAGAAATAATTTTACTCAAAAATTGTTGTGCCCGCTCCGTCTTAGGCTGTTTAAAGAAGCTTTCGCTATCATCATCCTCAACAATTCGGCCTTGATCCATAAAGATAACTCTATTTGCTACCTCTTTAGCAAAACCCATTTCGTGAGTAACAATTAATGAAGTCATACCACTTTCTGTGGTAACTCTCTTCATAACTTGTAAAACATCATCAATCATTTCCGGATCAAGAGCAGAAGTTGGTTCATCATATAAAATAAGTTTTGGTCTCATTGCCAATGTTCTGGCAATAGCAACACGCTGCTTTTGACCACCAGAAATTTGTGAAGGCATATTATGTGCCCATTTGCGTAACCCCACCATGTCAAGTAGGTCTAAAGCCTGTTTTTTATTTTCTTCTTCAGGCATGTGGCTTACTATTCTGGGAGCTAACATAATATTTTCCAGTACATCTTTATTTTTGTATAAATTAAAGTGCTGGAAAACCATCCCAACATCACTCCGTAAGATGTTGAGGTTGGTCTTTGGATCTGAAAGATCGTGACCGTTAACTATTAACTTACCTTTCTGGATTGATTCAAGCCCGTTTACGGTCCGTACTAAAGTACTCTTACCTGAACCAGATGGTCCAATCAGAACCACCGTTTCACCTTCATCAATCTCTAAATTAATGTCGTGCAGTGCATGAAAATGGCCATAAAATTTTTGCACGTCATGGAACTCTATCATCGACATTGTCATCGCCCCTTTCATAATCAATGCATGAAATAATAAGTTGTAGAATCTATTTTACTATAACCGTTAAGAATTTTAAAAGTAATACAGTGTTTTTAATAAAAATTTATAGAAAGATCTGCTTAATTCACATTGACCTGAAAATCACTTAGTTAGCGTTGTGACGGGAAAGTATGGTAATAAAAAGCATTTTTGTATGTTCATTAATAATAATTCAATGTCAAAAAATACCAGTTATAATTAAAAATATCTGTGAAAAATATACTCTTATTTGCATTTTTTCTTTCCAAAATAGTTTGACTAGCATACACTCTAATTAAGGAGAAAACTTATGAATAAAGAAAAAAATTATAAATTACTTTTAAAACAGGCTGGCAGTCTTCTTCAAGGTGAACATGATTTAATTGCCAATATGAGTAACATTAGTGCACTACTATTTAATGGTTTACCCGAAGTAAGTTATGCCGGATTTTATCGCTTTCAAGAGCAAGAGCTCATTTTAGGACCTTTTCAAGGGCCAGTCGCCTGTATGCATATTCAATTAGGAAAGGGCGTCTGCGGAAAAGCTGCAGAAACAGGTCAAATTCAAATTGTTCCTAATGTTCACGAGTTTAGTGGTCATATTGCCTGCGATGCTAATACCAATTCAGAAATCGTTGTTCCTATTATTCACAATAAGAAACTTCTTGCTGTTCTTGACCTTGACAGCAATGATTTTGCCAGATTTGATCAAATTGATGCTGAATATTTACAAAAAATAGCTGATCTTGTTTCAAAATAAACTAAAAAAGTTCCGCAACCTAAATTAAGATTGTGGAGCTTTTTATTATGTATAGCTTTCTACTTTTTGCCTGCTAGACGTTGAAATGCTTTTACAATTTCAACTATCACGATCATACAGATTCCGGCACCTAAAACTATCAACCATTGTGTGGAATTCAATTCTGTGACATCAAAGAACTTAGTCATAAAAGGTAGTTCAACTGCCGCCATGACTACAGCAGAAATTAGTATCGCCCAATTAAACCATTTATTAGCAAATGTCCTTTTAGAAAAAACTGATTGATGAATATACTTAGAATTAAAAGCATGAAACAGTTGAATTAAGCCTAAAGTGAGGAAAGCCATAGTCAAAGCATCAGCATGTTGCAGGTTGGCATTACCCATATGAGGACCAAAATTTAAGCCTAGTTGATAAGTGGTTAAAACAATGACACCTTCTAGTATTCCTTGATAAACAATTGAGCTGGCAACGCCACCACTAAAGAAGTTTGATTTTTTACCCCGGGGTGTCCGTTTCATAATGCCTTTTTCAACTGGTTCAAGACCCAGAGCAATAGCAGGTAAAGTATCTGTTACCAAGTTAATCCACAGCAATTGCACTGGAGCCAAAATATCCCAGCCCAACATGGTCATCATAAATACTGTTAAAACTTCCCCAACGTTACAACTCATGAGGTAAAGAATAGCTTTTTGAATATTGCTAAAGACCTTGCGTCCTTGTTTTACTGCTTCAACAATAGTGGCAAAGTTATCGTCTGCTAAAACCATATCACTGGCACCTTTTGACACTTCTGTACCAGTGATGCCCATACCAATTCCAATATCAGCTTGCTTTAAACTAGGTGCGTCGTTAACTCCGTCCCCTGTCATAGCCACAATTTTGCCTTGGGCTTGCCAGGCCTTAACGATACGAACTTTGTGTTCTGGAGAAACCCTGGCATAAACATCAAAATCAGCTACATGCTTTTCCAGATATTCATCACTAAATTCATCCAGCTGTGCACCGGTAACTACCCGCTCATCTTGGCCAGGCTTCAAAATGCCCAGTCTTTCTGCAATTGCCTGAGCAGTGACTTGAAAGTCACCTGTAATCATAACTGTTCTAATACCGGCACTGTGAGCTTCTTTAATAGCCTCTTTTGCTTCAGGACGCTCTGGGTCTATCATCCCTACCAAGCCAGCAAAAATCAAGTCCTGCTCAACATTATCAGTTGCAGGATCATCATATAATTGCTCAACTGGTTTATAAGCTAGCCCCAAAACCCGCAAGGCGTTTTTAGCCATGTTCTGATTTGAAAGCATAATTTCATCTTTTTGCTTCTCAGTGATCTCACTGACTTTACCATCAAGTTCAATCCGCGTTACCCGTTTAAGCAGTTGATCTGGTGCCCCTTTAACCGCTACAAAATATTGACCGCTGTCTTCATTAATAGTACTCATTAATTTACGGCCGGAATCAAATGGCACTTCCTGGAGTCTCTTATGATTTGCAAGTAAATTATGCACATCAATTTTTTGGTCAAGCGCATACTGAATCAAAGCTGTTTCAGTTGGGTCGCCCAACAATTGATTGTTATCATCAAGTTTTGAATCATTAGCTAAAACCATTGCCATCAAAGCATGATTATCATGATTAATGCTATTTGAAGAATTATGAACCTGGTTATCATAATAAACTTGTTCAACTGTCATTTTATTTTGAGTTAAAGTACCAGTTTTATCAGAACAGATGATATCCGTTGCCCCTAAAGTTTCTACTGCTGGCAACTTACGCACAATTGAATTGTGCTTGGCCATTACCTGAGTACCTAGAGCCAAAATAATAGTTACGATTGCAGGTAAACCTTCCGGAATTGCTGCAACAGCAAGTGAGACAGCTACTAAGAACATATCGATTGCTAACTTATCTGTGGGTTCCGTACCCTTTTTGGTAAAAAAGCCTACAACAAAGACCACAGCACAGATTAGCAGGATCATGATAGTTAACGTTTTGCCTAACTGGTTGAGATTACGCTTTAATGGTGTATCCGTTTCATCAGTGTTGTTAAGCATTGTAGCTATTTTACCGACCTCAGTGGTCATACCTGTTGCGGTAACAATTCCTTCACCACGACCATATGTGACATTGGTATTAGCAAATGCCATATTATCCTGGTCGGCTAGTGCTAGCTTTTTTTCATTTACAGGTTCACTATCTTTATCAACCGGAACGGACTCACCAGTCAAAGCTGATTCTTCGATTTTGAGACTTTTAGTAAGAGTCAACCGCAAATCTGCCGGTACGACATCACCTGCTTCAAGCAAGACCACATCCCCAGGTACTAGTTCCGTACTTGGTATTTCTACAATTTGACCATCGCGCCGAACATGGGCGTTAGGAGTAGCCATTTTCTTTAACGCATTAATTGCTTCTTCAGAACGTGTTTCTTGAAAAACGCCTAAAACAGCGTTCAAGATGACCACAATCATAATAATTGCCGCATCTGTCCATTCTTGAGCCACAAAGCCGGAAAGCAATGCTGCAACTATCAAAACAATGATCATGAAATCCTTAAATTGTGCTAAAAAGCGTTGCCAAATGCTAACTTTCTTTTTGCTAGTCAAACTATTAGAACCATACTGTGCTCGTAATCCATCTATTTGACTCGCTTTTAAACCACTGGATACAGACGTTGCAAAGTCCTTTGCAACATCCTCAATTTTTTGATTGTAAAAATTCCGGGGCATCTTTACCTCCTATAACAAAAAAGAGACTTATATGTACAACACACACAAGTCTCACTATTTAAGATAAGTCCAGAAGTATTTCTTCGGGTGTTGGGCTTATCGCAAGTAATTGCTGTTACTCCCTTATGATGTTTCTTATTATAAATAAATTTATTACTTTTAACAAGAATAAGGCTATTAAATTAATTAAATAAAAAACATGACTTCT
>NZ_KQ034007.1:495086-509310 GCF_000970755.1 Lactobacillus kimbladii | reverse complement strand
GGAATCTTTGTCCAATTCCGGGGGTTAACTTCAAGTTATTTGTATTGGGTTTTTAACTAAATTATTACTCATAAATTAAAAAAAATTTTTAATATGTTGAAATTGTTAAACAACCGTGTATAATAGGCTCATATAATTTTAATTTTAATGCTGAGTAAATAGGGTTAATCAATAAAGGTTAGGTTGCATTTTAATGAAGAAAGAGGTTGATTTTTATGCCGGTAAATAAAGGAGCAATGAGTAAAGGACCAGATGCTGGTTCAAATAATGAGTATGGTGTAACTTCAGTACAAAGCGGATATATGGAAACTAAGGGAATGTTCTGTTTTGGCGCTTGCCAAACAGAATGTCATGAGAGTTGTGGTAAAGAATGTGCTAAAGAATGTCATACAGCATGTTGGCACTTTTGTTCAGTAGGAAGTGATGATTTAGATGCTGATACTGAAGTGCTAGAAATAATAATTTGATGGCGAAATCTGGATTTATATGTTAATACTGCAAATATAAAAAATTAAATTATAGGAGGATCCTATGAAAAACTCGGCTTTTAAGAAAATATTTTCAGTTATAAAAACAGATCTATTTGTACAAGTAGTGGTAAGTGTACTTACCACTATTTTACTAACTGGAGAACCATATTTAGAAGCAGAACTAATAAATACTATTGTATATACCAAAAAAATGAGTCAGTTTTTTTGGTTTGTATGTATTTTGGTTATTGTCATGATTCTTCAATTATTTCTTTCATATTTTTCATCTAAAATTCAGTATTACACAAAAAATGTAAAAGAAGTTGGAATAGTTTCTAAATTAATATCTAAGATTTATCACTTACAATCTGATGATGAACAAATTCAAGATAGTACATATTTACATTCTAGGATAAACAATGACGTTAATGAAATAGCAAACTTTATTTTAGGAGTATTTCCTACCTTTATAAGCAGTATTTTAACATTAATGCTTATTTCTTTATTTTTAGTATTTTTAGACTATAGAATATTTGTTGTTGTTGCTGTTTTTTTCCTATTGTATGCTTTAATATATTTTTTAATAAAGCAAAAACTTTATAGTGCTTCAAAGCTAGTAAAAGAAACATATGATAAACTTTTTTCTGTTCGGAACAATATTTTTATAAATTATCTTCAAATTAAAGCTAAAGAAGTCTTGAACACAGAAATAATGAGAATGAATAGATCTGCAGATAAGATGTTTACTGCAATGAAATACGATTTTAGATGGAACTATATTTTTTCGCTTGTAAAAATAATGGTTACATTGTTGTTTCAAATATTTTTCTTCTTAATTGGTGGATTACTTGTTTTAGAAGGCAAGTGGCTTATTGGGACTTTTATGATAACTTTTCAGTACTTCAGTAATATGCTTAATAGTATTAATTCAATATTTATTATTGCTTCAGAATATCAGAATTATAAAGTGGCTAAATACAGAACTAATAAAATATTGAAAAAAAGTAATGAGCAGATTGGAGAAAAGAGCTTTAAAGAAGTTAAATCCATTGAATTAAGAGACTTCAATTTAAAACTGGATAATAACAAATTATATAATAAAAATTTAAACTTTATTTTTAAAACAGGTAAGGTATATGGAATTGAAGGACCAAATGGCGTAGGTAAGACATCATTAATACTTGCAATAATCGGACTAAAGCGAGACTTTTTAGGTAAGATAAAGATCAATAGTGAAAATATTTCAAATATTGATCTGCAAGAATTTAGAAAAAATAATATCAGTATTATGCTGCAGCACGAAATTCCTGAAAGTATAACGGTAAACGAGTATTTACAAACTTGTTTAACAGAGAAACAAATAAATGAATTGCTTTTAAGCCTGAAATTGAAAGATAGTTTCTTTTTCTCTCAATTCTCAATAGAAGAAAAATTAAATAAGAAAATGACAGAACTTTCAGGGGGAGAATTACAATTGATATATTTCTTTACAACTATAGTTAAGCCAAATACATCTGTTTTAATATTGGATGAACCATTTTCAAATGTAGCTAGTAAATTTTTACCTCATTTGATGAGTATGATTAATAGAATTTCAGAGGAAGGAAAAATGATCTTTTTAATATCTCATGATAAGTATTGCTTGACAAATATAGAGCGGGTAAAACTCGAAAAGGCCTAGAAAAGGAGTTATAGATGAAGTATGAAGTAGATCAATTTATATTATTGGATTTAGACAAAGAAGGAAAAGGAATTCAGAATAGTAATGGCTTTACTATTCTAAAGGATAAAAGAATTTATAAATTTCTAAAGTCTATTGATTTAGAAAACAGATTAGAACTAACTGATAAAAGATTATCTGATGCTTTTGGCGATGAAAAAAAGGCAATAACCAATTTTCTTTTAGATACAAAGATAATTTCTAAAAAACCAATGATAAGTACTTATAATTCAATAAAAGTTTTAACGAACAATTTGTTATTGGAAGATAGCATTGAGTTTAACAAAGAAGGGTCTTCTATTAAGTTTGAATGCTCCGCTGTTGATAGCTCACAAGCGATCGTTGATAAAATAAAGACAACGACATTTAGCAATGATGAATTAATTGTAGTTGCATTAATTCCTTTTGATTATATTGATTTTGTAAATATAAATGATAAATTACAACATTTAAATATACCATATATGTTTTGCTTTTCATATAATTCACAGATTTATATTAGTAATATTCATAAACAGGATTGGTATAATCCATGTCCCAAGTGCTTTTTTAGTCAACTGGAAACTAGTATTAGAGGTTATGGTGACAATACAGCAAATACGACATTTCAAACTATTGTAGATTTGCTGTATGCAAAGAAAATAAAATTTGATCCAGATCTACCTGTGACATATCGCAACATTATATATTTGACTCAAAAGATACTGAGTTTGGATAAACAAAATATAGAAAGGGAGTCAGCGACAATAACAAGTATAAATCTTAATGGAAGTGTTTCGAGCGATGAAGCAGTACATTGGGAATTATGCGATTGCTTTGAATAAGGATGTAAAATATGGAAGATATAAGAGCGCATTTCAAAAAAATCTATCAATCTCAACTGATTCAGTTTGATCCGAAAAAATTTGTACACGAAAAGAAACAAAAAATTCAATACATAAAGACTGGTGAAGCACTTGAAGAAAAAGATAGGGAAGCTTTTTTAGATCCTAAAAAAGATATTGTAAATTTGAATAAATCAACATTAAAAATCGATAAGTTATTAGTATCATTACTTTCTTTTGCATTCTATAATAAAATAATAAGCTATTTCTTAGTATCGTTGGAAACAAAAAATGAAATCTTACCTGGTGGTTATTATTTTTTTACTGAGAAAAGATACAAGATAGATGGGTTAAATATAATTGAACTTAGTAAAATATTGGATAAAAAGTTTAACTATATTCTATTACCGTGTATAAGCATGGATATAGTTGAATATTTTGGAATTCAAAGCTTTCAGTATGCTTTAAAACAAGTTGGGCAAGTGGAGGCCAAGGCTGCCAATTATTTTGGAGAAAAAAATGTTTGTATGGTTAACGTAAATCTTAATAGATTATCTCATGCTGTCGGGATTAATGTTAATGGTATGCTTATTTTAGATGCGATAGGGATAACTAATGCTGTTTAAAGATTATAGCAAAAATTATGTTTATACTGATAAGGAAATGAAAAATAAACTTCATATAATTTCTGGCTCATTGAGTATGCGTAGGTCTGAAAATGTTGTTTTTCCATATATATCGTCAGCAGCTGGTAAAACTGAACAGTTATGTTTAAAAAAAATGTATAGTGAATTTCTAGAGAGAACGGATGTAGGATTTCTTTATAATATTAGTGAAAACATGACATGTGTGAATTTGAAAAATAGTAAAATTACTAACGATTATTTAAAATCAAGCTTAAGTTATTCTAAAAACTCTGTACTCGGATGTGTAGATTCAACAGGAACAGCTGCTGGAAATAGTGATTCAACTAGCATTATTAAAAAATCTATTTCTGAATTAATTGAAAAAAATGAGCTTTTTCTTTTTTGGTATTTTAGATCAGGGAGACGGCTGAGCAAAAGAGAAACTAATAAATTTGAATTGCTATGTGATATGTGCAATCTTAAGAATTATATGTTTGTTAGCCAAAACTTATCGAATTGGCCTACAGTAATTTGTATATCGGTAAAAGACAATAATGTTGTATCTACTGGTATATCTTGTCAAGAAAGCTTAAATAAAGCAATTGAGGGCGCGTTAGTAGAATCTAAAATTGGTAGAACTTTAAATTTGTATCAAAGTGATACTATGTATAAGTATGATTTTAGCGATAAAGAAAGAATAATAGACTTTGTGTCTAATTGTAATTTCAAACAAAGATCTTATAAATTTAACAAACTATATCCTGATTACAATTTGAAAACGGTGGACTGGATTTCGGATATTAATATTAGCTTCATAGGAACTAGGTTTAGAAGATCTGGAAAGGTTGTTACAGCTTTTTCTGATTCCTTGTTAAAATGCTTACCAACAAAAGAGAACTTAAGGTACTCTGGTTCCGTATCAATAGTAAAAAGATATAATTATATAATGGATGATAGTGAGATGGACTGTATTGTTAGTTAATTTATAGAAAGGTATCAAAATGGAAAGTAAATCGTTAGGATATACGTATAACTATGTAGTGAGCAAGTTTTTGAATGAATTTAATAATAAAAACTATGTTTCTTTAAATTATCCTTCGATAGGATGTAATGGTTCATCGAGTGATTATAGCTTTATAAATTCAATGTTGGGTAGTATAGGGGAAGTTTTTGAAAGACAAGCACTAACAAATTTTTGGGAAGTGCAGATACCTTTAAAAATGCTGACATGTTTGAATATTAACAAGAGAAGGATTGAAAGAATCAAATTTAGTAAAGAAAAATTATCATATTTATATGATACGTGTGGGTTGTCGACATATACATCTACAGAAGGAGCTTTCGAGAACTCATTAAGAGAATTTATAGAAAGACAATCGTTTATTTTATCTTATTTATCTAAATCACCGGGATTTTTTTTGGAAAAAAACGAATATTTTAAGAAGTTCGTTCCTAAACGCCTTCAATTCATGAATTTATATGAAATCTCTTTTATAAGTTTTTATAAGGTTGTATTCGGTATAGGAGCTAAAAAGGGAAATAGAATATATATTGGCTTAGGTGCGGGCTATACTATAGAAGATGCATTGCATTCTTTTGTGAAAGAAGCAAATCCGTTTGAAACCGGGAAAAGTGAAGATCTTATTAAAAACCTAAAGTATTTAGATTATGGTGATGTATTTAGTATTCTCGCAAAAGATAAAATATTGGCTGCATATGACTATCTTGAGGATAGTCCAACAGTTAAAATTGATGATATAAATTCATGTAGGCATGATAGATTGCAAGTATTGGATGAACTTACAAATTATATGAAAAGCGATCTTTATATGACATCCTTTTTTTCAAAGAATAATAAGTACTATCGTAATAAAAATGCGAAAAGTATAAAGCTTTTCTGTTTAAACTGGTTTCCATCATTGGATCCTTCTAGTTTTAATGATGAAACTTATGAATATGTTGAATGTGTTACTGGGAAAAAATTGAATAGAAGAATAAATTTTATACCTTTCCCTTGATTTATAGGAGAAAAAATTGAAAAAGAAAATAATGCTAAACCCAATTACTAGATTTATTTCCATTTCAGAAAAAAGCATAAAACTTCAGCTAGAAGAAAAAATTTATGATTTAAAGGGTGAAAAAGTAGAGAAGTACTTTATATCCTTTTTTAAGTATTATGTTTCTCCTATCTCTATAACAGATTTAATGAATTTTATTAGTGAAAATATTAGTTTGTTTGTAGAAAAAGATTTTTTTCAAGTAATACAAACTCTTTCTCAATATGGGATCATTCTGTGGCATATTGATTCTTCTCAAAATAAGTATTTAACATCTAACGTAGCTTTCTTTGATTATACACATTCAGGTAATCTAAAGAAATTTTGTAAGGTATTGAGTGAGGCTTCAAAAAGCACATCAATGTTGTTGAATTGTGATGTTATAGATGCTCCAACAGATCTCAATTCTATTTCATTTAATAAATATGATATTGTACTTGTATTAATTTGGGCGTGGTATCCTGTTTATGAAAATGTAATAACTACAATTTTAGCATCACTAGCAAAATCTAATGCTGTTGTTTTGCCTATTGTTTGTAATGATAATTATTTTTCAATTGGTCCGCAAGTTATTGATGAACGAACAAAGCAATTAGCATATTTTGTATTGGATCAAGAGAAAATACGATATAGCAAATTTCACTATGATAACTACTATACGTCAGATGTTTTCTTTTTATCTAACTTGGCCAATGAATTATTTGAATTAACTAAAAAAATAGATGGTTCGGTAGACTCAAAGTCAAAAACTATAAATAGAATAATAACTAATAATTATTTTTCTGGGAAACTAAGTAACAAAAAATTAATAGATCTATAGAAAGAAAAAGAAATGGAAAAATATAATGATTCATGTGAATTAACGAGAAGTGGTGTTCCCTTATTTAGGTTGTTTCACAATGAAACCAGCTTGTCAAATAATACTTCAGCTTCTTTTGACGCAAGTATTCAAAACGCTTTTGATGATGAGAACTTTATGCATGAGGTTCTGAATCAATGTAAAAAAAGAAAAAAATCACTAGGTGGTATATCATTGGATAAAGTTGAAGTGCCAAATAATAGCTTATTTGAATGCCTAGCTAAGAGAAGAAGCTGTAGAGATTTTTCAAAGGAATCCGTTTCCTTTAAAAAACTATCTGCAATCTTATTTTTTTCGTATGGATTGGTTTCAGGAAAAGGTTGCACAGTTCCGTCAGCTGGAGGAGCTTATCCTATAAAGTTAATAGTTTGCTGTAATAAAGTAGATGGAATAGCAAAAGGTATGTATCAATATTCTTTTCAAAGGAATGAGCTGACCTTGCTGTCAAATAATATTGACTATAATAAGATTACTGGAAGCAAAGAATATGCGATAAACTGTGCATTTTCGATCCATTTTATCGCATCACCTGTCTTACAGTGCTATAAATATCAAGATCGTGGATATAGGTTTATGACATTAGAATGTGGACATATAGCTCAAAATCTTTCATTGGTTTCGGAGTATTATGGAATTGGCTCGGTTTGCTCTGGGGGTTATTTGGATGGAGAATTTATTAATTTTATAGAATCGATAAAAAATTTGGGTTGCTATAAAGAGGATATGTATTTGTATGAAATGTTTTTTGGTTATCCTTTACATATCAATTAGTAATATTGAATGGTTACTAAGATATATTCAAAAGCATCAGATGAGATACTGTCCTGTAGTAAAGAATTATCAAAGTCTAGTAATCAACTTGCTAGGCTTTTTCTTGCATACCCAAGAGGGAAGTAAAGATGCCAGTAAGATAATAGTTTCTGGGAAAGCGATTGAACTAGACAACATAAACCACGTTGATATTTCTTCTTAACCCTATTTAATAAATTTGCCTTTAAAGCCAAAGTGTCGTTTACCCTGATAAACATATTTTTTAAGCTTACCGGACACCGTACATAATTTGCCTTTTGCGCTAGTAAAAGAAAATCTTATCTCATTGCCCAATAGCAGCTGTGTAATCTCATCTTGACTAAAAATATGAGTGCTAAATTTCTTTTTGAATGAAACTTCTTTATTTGTTGGAGTAAAAATTCCGGTTATATATTCGTCACTTTTATCAGGAAATTCAGGCTTAAAGCCGATAAACTCGTGATTCTTATAAGATTGTCGTTCTAGTTTTCCAGTGATCTTGCCATTGGGAGTAATAATCTGAATTTTTTGATCATTAAATAGTTGTTGCAATTCACTGTCACTGAAAGTGTAAGAGTTCCAAACTTTATTGATAGTGACTTGTTGGCCACACCAGATACCGCTTGCCTTCTCTTTGGTTTTGTTTTTAGCTTCATAATCTGCCTTCATCTTCAATAACTTTGGACTAGCAGTTTTAGCAAGATTTGCAGCATTTCGCTGCTCAATTGGTAAGTCATATTTAACTATTTGATTAATTAGAAACGGCACGTTGCGATAATCGAATTTACCTTGCTTAACCAGATCCATTTTTTCTTGCAATCGTTCAGTAACTTTGGGCGAGGCAATCATTGTTCCAGTAGCAATTATTGCTTGCAGCAAGCCCGGATAGGTCAGTGAATAAGTTTCCTTCGTGTTTGTAATTAACGCATTCCTGCCTTTGGCAATCTCTGCTAATGTTGATTCTTGAGTAGCACCGTGGCCAATTCCATAACGATCTAAAAAGTTAATAATAAAACTATGTGTTGGCTTCTTGGGCTTAGGATTTTGGCCTTGGTAAACAATAGGGAAGGCTTCTGTACTAAATTGACGAGTAGGGTTATCAGGGTTTTCATCATTTAACTCTGCGTCATCAAAAATTAATTTATAATTTTGGGCAACGGGCACATTAATTGTGCAGGTAAAAAATGGGTAGGCAGCAAGGTGGGCCTTCTGCTGTTCGTAAATACTGTCTTCTCCCAGAATTGATAAATAGGATTTAACTGCTGCGATATAAATTTCACGACCGCATTTGCCATACTCACTTTCAATTGCGTCTAGACTGCTTGGCACGTTAATACCTGGTCGGTTGGCCCCGTGGGCAGCAGCTGTAACTAGATACTTTTTTCTAATGGTGCGGTGCGTTAATAGCTTAGGATCAATACCTACTACATGTGCTATTTGGTCTGCTAATGGTAGCAGTTGGTCAAATTGTGCTTGCGTGATTTTTCTATCTTCCGTTCGTGGATAAGAGAGAATATTATTTTCATACATCTTTTGATAAGTGGCCAAGAATGTTTCCGAGGAAAAGCCTTTTTTCCCGACCAAAATAGAAAGATGACTTAAGTCTAGTAATGTAGGTGGTTGTTGGCGTTTCTGCTCCTTTGAATCAATGATTATCTGGCTGTTGGCATATTTGCCTTTCTCCATGGCAGCGTCATTTTCTAACGTAAATTTGTGATTCTCTGCCTCGTCATCTGTTCGTTTAAAGATATTCTGGTTATTATCCTGAAAGCGTACTTCGTAGAAGGGCTTTTTAACGTATTCTGCACGGGCTTTAAGCTGCTGGAATATCTTATCAATGATAGTCGATTTCTGCCGCCCAAAACGCATGGAGCGCACGTTAAAACCTGCTTGACGGGCAATGCTCAGGGCAATTCTTGAGAGTTGCATAGAAGCGTAATCAAAGCGCTCACGCCCCAATGATTCAAGATATCCACCCTGATTCATCTGGTCAGTAACATCTACTTTATTTAGTAGAGCGGTTTTGAAATTTTGCGGTGTTTCATCGGCAAAGCGAATACGAAAGACCGTTCTTTGCCAATTAATGGCGTTAACAATTTCCCAGCCTAGCAAATCGCCTTCTCCAGAAGGATCATCATTAGTCGCAATTACAATTGCGTCACAGGGTGAGGCGGCGTTTTTGATAGTATTCAAAGTTTTTTGACTGCCGGCAATTACCTTTTTCTCCCAATTAAAGTCAAATAGGTTCCAGGGAAAATTGTTTAAATCGTCCCAATCACTATACCGCTCTTTTTTATCTGGACTTACCATATCTTGCGGTTCTTTTAATTCTAATAAGTGTCCGTGTGCGCTGGCAATAGTGTAAGTATCGCCGTTGAAATTACCATTGTAGCCGCCTAAGGCAGTTGCAAATGCGGCAGCTGCCGAGGGCTTTTCGGCCAGAATTAGATACTTCATATTATTCTCCTTTTATTTAACGCAAATAAAAAAGCCTAACATTTCTGTTAGGCTTTCTATGTTGCTAATGCTAATTATGATAATTCAAATCCGTCATCATCTAACGTGTCTCTAAGTTGTTTAAATTCTGCAATATTCTTCGCTTGTTCTTCTGGAGAAATTTCCTTACCAATATTCTGTGAACGGGCACGTAAGTTAGGCTCCATTCCTTGAATACCATGTTTATACGTCCAATCTTTCAATTTCGTCATATCGTTGGAAAAGTAGTAATCGGCTAACATCTTCTGCCAAGTGGTCCAATGATCTAGCGGTACATTAATTAGTCCTGCTCCGTTATCAATCATTATCTTATTAGCAGCAATTGTGGCCGTTCTTTTATTACCATCGTAAAACATTTGCTGCCGCATATTGTGATACATCAGGGTCAATGCTTTATCAGTAGTGGTGCGCTTACTTGCTAGAATTGAATTCAAGTAATGCTCTTCTTCTTGTTCATCAATCATCGGTGGTTCAAAATCACCTCGATAGGTATTTACACCGCCGGTTCCGTTACGTAAGTAACCGGGGAAAGCGGCACTATCACGAGCAACAATTGCATTAATCTTTTTTTCTGTTGCTAAAGTTAAAGGCTCTTTATTATTAATTGTAAATTGCCAACCTCTTTTAAGCTGTACAATCGTATTAATATCGTCAATCGGTACACCGTCAACCCCCAAACCGTCAATAATTGTTTGAGTTTGCGGCAAGGTTGTAGTCAAACCTTCAAAGCGTGAATTAGTAAAAACGAGTTTGGTTAGATTCGTTTTAGCAAATCGTCTATTTTCTTCTGCTGTTAAGTGAAACTTGTCTTCGTAATCCAATGTTCTTTACCTCAATATCAATAATTATAGCTTTACCGTTCCAAGCCATCCTGATCAAGGTCAGACAGCTCTTGCTGTTGTTTGAGTAGTAACTGTTTAAAGGCTGCTGCTCGATCAGGCGTGTCTTCAACTTTAATCAATTTAGCAATTCGATCAACATCTGCGGCTTGCTGGGCAGCAATCATTTCATTGTTCTTTCGTGGATAATCAAGCACTTGGTGGTGATTAGCAGCGTAAGCTAACATGAACACTTTACAGCTGCGGCCATTGCCTTCTCTAAACGGGTGCATAAAATTAATTTCATCAATCAATTTTGCATAATCCATTGGGGCCAATGCGCTTTTTGGTGGATTGTTTTTGATTAGATTATTAATACTTCTTTCGGCAAAACCAAATCTCGTATGATCAAAAAAATCAAAGCCATTCTTCTGAAAATTACCTGGTCGGTATTCGCCTGCCCAATCATACAACTCACCGAACATGATCTTATGAATCTTCTGTAAATCGCTTATATCATCTATGCGCGGCTTCTTCATTAAAAAAAGTGATGCATTCCTTGATGTAATCAAGTATTCTTTTTTCTCGAGTTCTTTCTGATCGTGGATATGCAGCTTATTCTTCATCGTTCCGTTAGAATATAGCGTTTGGCTAATCCAATCACTCATTAATCTTTACCCCAAATTTCATCAATCCTTTTAAGCTCTTTGGGATCAGGATTAATTACAGAATCTAAAATGTACTCAATATCACTTTTTTCAGGATTCCACCCCTCTAAATGACTTGCTTCTACCACTCCCCTTATTTGTTGATACATAAATTTATCTGGTATAACCACTCCTTGAATAGACTGGTTTTCATCGTTGATGTCTAAAATATAAACCTTTGGTTGTAACATGTTTAATAGATCGCCTGGTCTTTCATCTAATCCTGCAGCAACTGCATTTAATACTCTAATTGACCATGATTCAATGGGCTTGTTAAGGGCATTACTCAATGTTGTTGTAGGAACGTTCGTTTTCTTTGAAATATCTCTAATAGTAAGGTTGGCATTGTTTAATAACTTTGAAACTGCTGCATTCATTTTTGGTAATCTCCCTCATAGTTTAGTTAATTATATTATACCATATTACGAACAAAAAATTCCATAAATGGGATTAAATATGAACTAAATCGGGGAAGTGAAAATCATACAGGGTGCGCGAATAGAACGATTCTTATGTAATTTAACGCTAATCACGTTCTAGCCCCTCCTCTGCTAATTCTTCTGCTAATGCTGCCCGCATTTCTTTCTGTTGGTAAACAACTTTAGCAAGATCTTGTTGAGCTGTTGGCGAAGATAGGTCAATTTGTTTAAGTTTATTTTCTACTTTAATAAGTCGTTCTTCAGGGACTAGTTTGTTCTCTCGTTTTTCTTTTTGCTGGCTAAATTTTGCTAAATTTTGCTTTTCAGTCGGCGTAAACAGATCTCCTTGCTGCGCTTTTTCAGTAGATAACTGGGCTTGGTTCTCTTCTCTATCTTTGTTCCTTGCTATCGGCTCTCGCTTTTGATCCTCATCAATGAAGTTGATAATTTTGTCTGCTGCTTTAATGGAACCATCTAGAACTTCCGCTTGCAGCGTAGAAGTCAGTTGGCGTAACTTTTGCCCATTATTGGTCCAACCAGCAATGTAACTTACAGTGTCATCATGGTTGTTAATCCCATAATTTTTAGCTACCAAATATGAAGTTAGTTGTGCTTGTAATTCTTTAATTGGCCTAATTGACGCTGCTGATTCCTTACTTTGTGGAATAGTGTGTAACAAGGCGTGCCCTAATTCGTGCATTAAAGTCGCGCTCTGCTCGCTAGATGTATTATTGGGGTTGAGGTAGATCGCTTGCTCTTTAGGAACAGTTACCCCTTTAGCTACACCAAAATAGTTACTGTAATCAGCTTCAGATATGCTTCGATCCACCTTAAACCCAATTTGTTGTGCAAATTTATCTAGGCGCTTATCGAGGTACTTTTGATCAATTTCTTTGTCTATGTCAAAGTCAACGTGTCGGTTAGGATATAATTCCGGATACTTTTCTTTAGGCATTGTAGTTTGAGTAATATCAAAAACATTACCAGCGGTAAATGCTAATTTTTTTCTAACTGGTAGTAAGCCTGCTTTGATTTTGGCCCGTTCGTCCTTTGTTGCATATTTTAGCGGTACTAATTTATCTTGACGGTGGAATTCTTTTATCTCAACAGGCACTAAAATTTTGATACCTTTTTCGCCTTTTTTCACGGAGTAGCCTAGTGCTTTGAATTTTTGAAAACTCCCAACCGCCAATGCTCCCGGTCGTTGCCTTTGGATTAATAACCGATTTCGTACTGAGTAATCATGGAAACGATCCAAAAAGTCTAGTAACTCTAATGTTTTTACGGGTTCTACTAGATACGAGCTAACATCTTTCATCAAATTGGCCACCGGTGTTTTAACTAGGTCTTTAGGTTCATTGGGTAAGTCCTTGTTACTAACCTTGTCTTGTACTTGATCCATCTGTTGGGCATTTTTATCTAAATTTGACTGTCCCGTCATATTCTTTAATTGATCATTCCAGTCTTTACCAAATTTTTTGTTAGGCTGGGCTGCCTTTATCGGGATATTTTTACCTAGATTATTGGAAAAACGGTATTCCTGCATTTCCTTCACAAAAGCGTCGCCGGCAGCGTCATTGTCCACGCCCAGCGCAATGGACTGTATACCCAACCCTTCTTGTGCTAATTGAGTATCTGTAATAGTCAGATAGTGATTAGCAATATGGGGTTTTAGCCCGTCTAGAGCTATAAAGCGAGTGTTTTTAAACCGATCTGGTGCAATTTGATAAAAAGACATTGCGTCAATGGGCGCTTCAAAAAATCTGACGTTTAATGGCTTACCAATATCAAAATACCAAGCTGAATGAGGTGCGGTATTTTGATCGATAATTTTAAACGTTCCCCGTTTAGGATATTTATCAAAGTTAATGTACGTCCCCTGTTTACTTGCTCCAATTATCTTACCGGTAAATGGATCTAATCTTTTGAAGACAACATTGTTGTTCTTATCTTGGTCCAAATAGTTGTGCTGGTGCAGCCAATCTACTAATTTTGGTGAGATTTTGCGTTCATTAACCAAATAGTTTTTAGCTTGATCAATACTTTTTGTAATTTGAGTTTGGGGATAAACATAAGGTGTATGTTGTTCTTCGGTCATTGTTTGCTGACTTGGGTCAAATAAGCCTACTTTATTGGCTATGTTCCTAATTTTGGTATACATTGCTTTTTTGTCTAATTGTTGATCGGCAAAAACATATCCTTTAATGAAGGACCATCCGCCTACACCACCTACATGGCGTGAATTTTGATACCAGGCATTTTTTGACCGTGTGATTACTAAACTATCATGTTCAACCCCACGATACATGCGGCCTTCATTGTGTAATTGAATTCCCAAAGCGTCACATAAATCTACAATGTCTGCATTATAGATTTGGTTGTACCAGGAATTGGCTTCTTTTTGATTAGCCATATTTTTTCCTTTCAAAATAAAAAAGT
>NZ_KQ034007.1:472990-493568 GCF_000970755.1 Lactobacillus kimbladii | reverse complement strand
GTTAAATTAATATTTTTGTGTTTTAAACTAATAGAATTGACTAATAGTTTTGCTGATTTGTTTCATTTTCAAGCTAGATAACTTTGTTTCTAACTTTCCCCCTATCCTTTGTGTCGGGTCCACTGCCCGTGTCTGCTGCAAAAGTGCTGTCCCGTGAATATTATCCTTGTCAATCGGAATAAACATAGGAGATTTAATATATTTTTCTTCAGTTAAATATTTGGCCGATGTACTGATGGGTACAGCAATTACCGTATTAAAGATTCGATTGTAATTGTTATTGCTAACAATTAAACACGGTCTTTTATTTTGCGTTTCAGTACCCTTTGCAGGATCAAGATCAAGCCAGATAATATCTCCCTGTTCTAATTTCATTAGTTAATTTATTCTCCTTTCGTGTCTTCCCAGTCAAATTTTGAAACGTCAACGCTGCCATATTGTTTTGCCTGTTCGTCTACTATGTCCCATAACTCTTTATGCAGCGTGGAAATCACTACCGTATTATTTTCTCGAATTTTCCAGCTAATCATATCAGTTGCTTTAATTCCTAAAAAATTACGAATTATTTTGGGGATCGTGATTTGATTTTTAGCAGTCAGGGTTGATGTGGCTACTTGTTCTTCATCTGAATTTACCCACATAGTATTTTCCTCCATTAAATAAATAGAAAAAGTAAGGCAAAAGTAAGGCAAAAATTTTTCTATTTTTAGCGGCGTTCTTGTTCCATACTAATTGCCTGTTGCGTGCGCTCGTAAGCACTAAGAGCTTGCTGCTTTTCCAGTGTCGTTAAGTTTTTTTCGCATTGCCGTTTAATTCGATTAAATACTACATTGCTGGCTTTTCTAGTAAGCAGCGGCCTAATTGCTTTATTTAGACTGTTCTCCAGTTCTTTTTTACGCTTATAATCTTTTTGTCTTTTAAAATTCAATTCCTGCCAATCAAATTGCTTATTGCGGCGTCTGTGTCGTACATTATTTACATTGCCTTGATCAAAATTAGCTTTACTTTGTGCACGGGTGCCTTGCTGTCTAAAATGATTAACATTCTGATCAATTACCTTGATCTCTTTTAACAGAGCGTTGCCAGCTCGCCGCTTCAAATCTTCCCATTTTTTGGCCGCTTCATTATCACGGTTATTTTTGGCTTGGCCATACATTTTTTGATAATGTTCCCGGTAATCTTGAAAAAGATTGTTCCATTTTTGGTAACTGGGATTGTCTTCCATAACCGTATCAACCAGGGTAGTTAACGTTTGCCGTTGTTCGCTATTAAGATTAGCCCAACGCCATTTATTCCGATCTTCAGGCAATGCTTGAATAAAATCGTTCAAGTCACGTTGAAAATTTGGTTCTTCAAAAGACTTCGTGAAAGCTTCTGTCATACCCTTAGTAATTTCATTGCGGCGTAAATTCATTTCCTTCAAAAGACTGGTAATGTCAAACATTTCATTTGTAAATGCACTTTTCATTGCCTGGATTGTACTTAATTGGCGCCAACCCTTGGGTTCAACATGGACAATGCCGTCTTCATCTTTCCATCTTTTTAATGGTCGAGAATTGGCTGCCTCTACAATGCCAAAATGGATATGGATATTATCAGTATTACGGTGAATTGCAGCTGTCCAAAATGGATTATTTAAATTCTCTTTTTCGGTTAGCGTATCCATCATTTTTTTACTTGCTTTTCTAATTCCAGATTCATCAAGATACCCTGTCGTTGGATCGAAAACTCCCATCTTTCGCAGATATTCATTGTCAAACGAAATTACATCTTGCCAAAGGATTGAATTGTTGGCCTGGGCCGATCTCATCTTGGCTCGGATATGATCAAGATCGCCTAATTTAATCGTATCTTGATCGCAAGAAAAGTATCCTTGCAGGATTTTATCCTTACCAATTTGTGATGCGTCATATTTATTTGCGGCCTTTGTAACACGTTCCAGTTCTTTAGCTTCGGTAGCTGATAACCCGTTAGTTTTTTCTTTATTGGCCAGCGCTTGTTTTCTCATCATGTAGCCAATGTATTTACTATAATCTTGACTGCTAAGTTCTATAAAACTGGTCTTGTTTAATTCTGCAATGCTGGCTTTAGTTAATTTTGAATCATCATTTGTCTGTGAATAATGCTTACTAATAGTGACTAGGTTAGGATCATCTTCACTGCTTAATAAAACTTTTCTTTGCAGATATTCAGTTTTTTCTTCCGGAGTTAGATAGGATAACTTTTCTAAGGCTTCCTTACGAGCCATATAATCAGTCCCATAGCTGCCATAATTTTTTCCTTGACCTGGTCGTGCGTAGACAAAGTCACTGGTTAAAATAATGTATGGTGCTTGCTTCGTTTGGACCAAAATAACCACCTACTTTCTGTAAGCTTTTCTTTCTTGTGCATTCTTGATTTTTTTATCCACCAAGTTCATTGCAGTTTCTTCAAGATTTTTGCTAACACCGTGGCGAATATAATTTAAATCCTTGATGTAACACAACTCGCCAATCATTTCATTACCCAGCTCAACGTCTTTGTCTGTTGCGCTTAACCGTAACAATATTTGTTCCAATCTTTCCAGAATCAGTTCATCGTGTTTTGTCTTTTGATAATTACTAATTGCGACATGAATTACGTCGCCAATACTTGAAATTTTAGGATCTTCTCGCTGTATCTTTTCAATTAGTCGCCAATCATCTTCTTTAATACGTATATGCTTTTCAAGCAATCTATTTTTCTCTTGTGGCATGTTTTTCCTTTCTTTCTTATGTTGAGAGGAGCATTCTACGGTTAAGTTTAAAAGCCAAGTGATTAGTTGATGACTTAATGACCGTATAAATCCTTTTTCTTGTTGTCTGATACGCCTGATAAATGTTCTACTAAGTTGATCGCATCAGTCGGGTTACCGGTCGCTAAACTGATAATTATTTGTTTGAATAGTTCAATTTCTAATTCATGAAGTTCAATTTCATGTTGCAATAAAATTTTATATTTTGAGCGCTCGTAATCTTCTAATGCAGAATCAACTCGGTTCGTAATAATCAACTTAATGTAATCATTGCGGCTTAACTTTATCTTTCTATTTGAATTAAGTTGGTCAACCTGTTGGTCAAGTCTGGCAACTATTTTCTCAGGAACATTTCTAACTAAAATATCAACCATTGCCCCTGACGTCCTTTCTAAAAAATCCAAACACGTTCCTGTTTAATCTGCTCAATGCGGCAATTTTGCCGTTTCTATCAATTTATTCTGCCTGATTCACAAAGTCTGAGTGAAGAGCATAAGGGAATCCTGCTATCACTTACCAAAGGTAAGTGATTAGCTTGGCGGTGCCAAGCGGATTCTGGACATTTGCCCTTGATATCACTTTCTCTCTAAAAGCTCCCTACTGTGGGATAGTCAAAAAGCTTGATATAACAGTAAAATCCCAAATCTGGGTTGTGAAAATCCTGTTGTGGGATACCCCCTGCCCTGAAATGGGACGATCCTAAAAACGTTGATATATCAGCATTTCCTCCATTTCTTCGAAAATGGCCAAAAATTGCTATTTTTCTATTTTTTTATTTAAAAAGGTGATCATAATAATCACTCTTTTTGTACTTTTACTTGGCTAATTAGTTCGTAATTGTGACGTGATTAATCCGATCTTGATAGTCAGTAATTTCTTTTTTAAGGCTCTTAATTTCCTTATTTTGTTCTGCAATGTCTCCCTCAGTATCTTGGATTTGATCCTGTAAATCACTCTTATTTTGCTTTAAAGCACTTTCCAATTTGTCGTTTAACTTGGCCAATAATTTGTTATCTTCGGTAATGATATTTTCTTTTTCTTTTATCTTTTTAGCCAATTTAATCAACTTTTGTTGATAGTTTCTAAGTGCAAAGTCTTTGTAATTTTGCTCATAGAATTGACTTTCATGGATTGATAGATTGGTTTTTTCAGGTACTTGACCTTCCTTAATGTAGAAAGCAAGCGTGGAGTTTTCACAATCAGTATTAAGTGCCGACTTGATTTTTTGCGGGGTAATATTATATGTTAAAAGCCCATAACCAGGCGTAACATTTTCAGTAATCACAACTATGTAATGGTCATTAACTCTGACAATTTTAGTAGGGTACCTTTGGTTTTTATTGTTCTGAATAAGATACTTAACATCATACTTAATGTTAGCCAAGTTGCGATCTTCAGAAGCATTATCAATATCATTTTGATCACCGATAAAAAACTCGCTGACCATCAAATGCGTGTCCGGATTATAATTGCTTTTAACCTTTTTGATCGTTGCATTTTGCGTAATGTTATTACTGCCAAATGTTTGTGGTATTGCATACCGATTATTGTGTGTCATAAATAGGGGGCCAATCATTCCTACTAAAATTAAACCTACAAAGATTATTGTGTGCTTAATATATTTTTTTCGATTCTGATACGGGTCCTTTGGTTTATATTCTTTTTCTTCAGTCTTAATTCCAAAAGTCTCTCGAAATCGATTCATTAATTCTTCAAGATAATCATTCATCTAATCACCTACTTTGGGTATTTTTTGTGTTATAAATTTTTTGATACTTCTAAGATCTGAACCTGTATAGCTGCTAAGAACCTTTCGCTGCTTATTAATTAGAATAAAGGTTGGAACAGCTTTAACATGATAAACTTGGCGAGCTTTACTATGATTCATTCTATTATTTACATTAATAAATTGAATTGGTGATCCTAAATCTTTTAAGACACTGACCAGGGGGAAAACATGTTTACAGTCTGGGCAGTTATCACGATAAAAGAATAAAACTGACGTTTTCTTTTTAATTTGAACTGCTGATCGATCAACTCGCTCATGTGTAATATGACCTTTTTCAATCGACCAAGCACCCCAAAGTATTAAAAAAAGACTAGCCAAAATCGCTAGTCTTCTTATTATTTTATGGAACATTATCGTCCTCTTTCTATCCTAATCTGCATGGGTGAAGTTAAATCCAAGCAGTGTAAATTGGATAAACTTATTAGTATTGCTATCGTATTTGAAAAGATACCAATCTGTTTTATTGCGCTTACCAACAAAATTAATCGAAGATTGAACTGAATTTTCAGCAATTACTCCCGAATAAATACCGTGATTATCGGCAGGACTTGTACTAAGTTCCATGTTGATATGCTCAACTACATTCTTAAATTCTTTAGTTTCTTTAATTGATTTTGAATTTAAGCCAGTCTGCGTAAGTGCTTCATTTGTCGCATAGCGTGGCAAATTTTTGTTACGAATATCTAAATCTGTTTGCGTTTCACCGTCTTTCATTGTGTACAGCAACTTGAAAAGTGCTTGACCGTTGTTTTGCATTAATTTTATTTCGTTTTCTTGCTTTTCATTGATCTTGGCCACTGGATCATTCTTGATCTTTTGCTTATGTTCAACAGTAGCAATATTATCTACTTGTTTTTCTTTTTTAGCTAAAGTTACTTTAGCTGCGGCAACTTGTTGATCAATTTGTATTTGCTGCATTTTGAAATATCCAGTTGCTCCCAGTCCAGCTATTGCGATCAAACTTGCAATAGCAATTTGTATTTTGCTTTTCATTAGTACACCTCCTATTCATCTTCAATAAAATAACCTTTAAGTTGCGGATTCTTTAAATTGTCTAAAGTAGCCGTATTAACTTTTTGGGTTTGTAGATTGTAATCAAAATTGATAATTTTAATCACGCCATACTTTAAATAATTAGGTTTGTAACGTACTATTGCAACAGCCTTTGCATGTGCTGGGTCAGACCAATCACTAAACCCAACGTTAACCTTTGCCGAATCTTCCAGCGTAAATTTGAATTTAGCGGTTGCCTTTGTGCTATATGTTTCATCAGGTAAGCCGTTTAATTTATACAATTCCGTATCAAATTTACTACCAAATAAGTTATCTAACTTTTGTCGGTGTTGATTATATTCTGCACTGTCTTTATAACCGCCAAGTGCTTGAGACAGGCCTTCCTGTAGCTTGTCAGTGGCTTTCTGCTTGGCTGCGGTCAAGTCAAAGGTCTTTGCCTTGGACTCTTCTACTGCGCTGCCAGGGGCCTTATCAGACTGCTTAATTACTTTATCAGTGGTTCTAATCTGAGATTGAACTTGTGCTAACTCATTACTGTTTGGTCTGCTTGCAAAGGCAATAATTAATGCTACTCCTGCAATACTCCAACTGAAGTATTGCCAAACCTTGAGATTGCTTTTTTTCATTTAGCTATTCCCCTCTTTTGTTAAACCATGTTGAATTACTTTGATCGGGTTTAACCAGCAATTAGGGTGGTCAAAACCATTGGCAACCGGTGAACCGGTCTGGTTCATTGCTGGATTTTTCTTGTTGGTTGTAATACCCAAGTGGACGTGTGAATCAGTGATCGTACCGATTTTTTGTCCAATTTTCACTGTATCACCCTTCTTAACATCTATATCGTCTTTATATGTAAAACCTTCTTGATAGATGATATTGTAGTCACCGGCTTTTTCCCAGATATAATAGTGAGCGGCACTGTCATAGCCAACCTTATAGATTTTACCGCTTGTAACGGCCAAGACCGCCGAGCCGTTATGCACGCCGTTTAACCCATTTGAAAAGTCAAAACCATCATGAAAATTAGTGCTGCCACGTGAATACGATGTGTGTCCATATTGGCCACCATCCAAACTCTTAGGTGATTCCTTAATCGTACTAAATGGCCAGACCCAACTACCTGAATATGAGCCTTCATCAGTGTCTGGACAAATATTACTGCCGTCACTGGCCACATCATCGTTACTAGAGCCGTTAGCACTTGCTGATACTGAAATTTTACCTTTACCGTACTTTTTAGCCAATTTGTTGTAATTATCGTACCAATTTTGCCCTAACCCCACGTAATGATCGACATCGTCACCCATATAGCCTTTAGCCTTAAGGTTAACAACGAACTCATGCCATGTATCCGGCTTTTTTCCATCTAGCATGTTCTTAATCGTATTGCGGTAGATAGTTGCAAAGCCGCTAATGCTTTTAAAGTGGGCGTAAGGATCTCCTTCTGGAGAAATATTTCCCGGCGTTGCTATATCACTAAAGGAAGAACTGTATTTGACACCCCCAAAGTTATTATCTTCGCGTACTTCTTTAGAATCTTGCATTCCTGTTTCTGCGGCTAATTGGGCAAAAACAAGGGCCGGCTTGATATTCAAGTCGGCCCCTACAGCTTCTGCCACAGCTACAGCTTTACTAAGAACATTTTTACTGTAGCCGCTAACGGTTAAATTACCACTACTTTCATTAGTCTGTTGATTACAAGTTTGACTTTGCCAAGAAAGTAGGAAAGATAGAACAGTGCCACCTATACTCGACACACCAGCGATTAATAACATTGCAAAGCCAACTACGGCGCCCCCTATCATTAGCCATTTCATAATCTTACGTTTAAAGAAGTTGCGCATATTATACGCCCCCAGTGAACAGGGCTAGTTCCCGCTGACTAGGCTCAACCTGTATATGATACCTCTGTGTGGTCCCAATTGTGACTATACTTTGCCCTTGCTTTTGCCGGGGGATCTGTTCGTAGTCCGTTTCACTCAAGGTGGCACCCAACAATCTGTTTAATTTTTCAAGTTGGCCCGCTTCATGCCTAAACGTTACTTTGTATTGACAGAATAAAACAATCGACTTCAAAGATTCAAGATCGGCTGACGAAACGTTATCAGGTAACATAGCACCTAGATCTTGCGTAGCAAAGGTTATTCCTGCAAAGAACTTTCTGAATTCTCTGGCCATGTTGACGATCTGCTGAACAGCAATCATATTATTAGGATTAATAATATTGTGACACTCGTCAAAGTAAATACTGAAGTATTGCCGGTCAATGTCTTCTTTATCCACCTGTTTGCGTCCATTAATAACTGCCTGATTTTGGATCAAGTTTAAAGTTGAATATAACTGGGCATGATAGATGTTGGAATCCATTTTGGATATTGCCGAAGTATCAAATGAAACAACTTGAACGTCATTAAGATTCCTCAAACTTGAAATACCATCGAAGAGGTTACCATAGTTTTCAATCATGTTATCTAACGCCGTATTGATTTGTTCATAAGTGTTTCGCCGTTTTGCCGTTGCGTGAATTCTATCTAGAAATTCATTCGTGGCAACTTTTTTAACATATTTACGGAAATCAGACAGAATCGGATATTGATTTGGCTGTAACCCAGTAATATGAATGTTTTCTGGATGCTTCTGCCAGTCTGCCGGCAATAATCCACAACTCACATAAAAATGCTGCAATAGCGAGCTGAATTCTTGCTTAGTTGATTCATCAATCTGGTTATTCATAATGTTACTAAAAAGAACTAGCACGTTGGCAACATGCTGCCTGAAACTAGCCATTTCATCAACTGTTTTCTGATCATTGTCATCTGTTGCCGTGGCCAATACCTGCAGCGGGTTAATCATACCCTCTTTGCCATCTAGCCGAATTACTACCCCGCCTTGCGACTTAACCAGCTTGGTATATTCACCGGCTTTATCAATTATTCTTACAAAATAGCCACGGTCATAATCACTCTTTTCATTCATTTTTAGAAAAGTAGACTTCCCGGATCCCATTTGTCCCAATACTAGGGTGTTGTACGAAGTCCTTTCTGGCGTGTGTGCGAAACGATCAAAGGCAAACGGGCCATTTGTCGACGTACGGCCATACAACGTGCCGTGTGGATCAGTTAAATCTTCACCTTGGAAAGGCACACCGCCACCGATAACAGCTGCCCCCATTGTCGTGGCAGCTGGTGCGGTTAAGGACATATTTTCTTGCGAAAAATTCTGATACCATGCTTTACTCTGCTCTGGTAGTGTAAATTGATATATTACTCCCCGATAACCGTCACCTCGCAGCGTTCGGCTTATTTCGCTCACTCGATTCTGCAATTCCGGCAGCGTATCCGCATAGATTTTTACTTGAATTCTAATTGCTTTAGGTATTTCTGTACCAGCATTAAACTGTTTGGCCAACTCGCGCAAATCAATCTGCTCTTGATCGGCTGAGTCCATATCTGTTTGATAACGACCTTTTCTTGCCTGATCCTGTTTTTCTGTGATTGACCGGTTTAGTTGGTTTTTAACTTTATCAATCTTTTCAGTATGAACATCAAGTTTACTCATCGTAAAATCGTTGCCAAAAATTTGAAACAGCCATAATAACGGTGGGTCCTTGCGATAACTGATAATAGTTAAGTAGGTAAAAAAGCTATTTCCAGTTGCAGCGTATTTGTCATAGAATCTAATTCCTCCTTGCGGTTGGATTGCTGCAATAAATTTTAAATCATAGCCCTTTTTGGCCAACCTTACTTCATCTTCTGTAGAAAGAAGATACTTCTTATTATCTTTGCCATTCAAACGATTTCCACGCTCTGCATAGAGAAATTTACGCAGAAATGTTTTGCTTTTTCCTAATATTTTCAAGTTTTGCTCCTTTCTAATCATTAATCGGATTGTTAATGGAAAATAATACTTCGATTGTTTCTGCCCGGCTAAGTTCCCGGGGCTTTAGTTTTTGAGCACCCATTTTATAAAAAGAGGTTCGTTCCCGAACCTCTTTAACGCTAGAACCAAAAAGTTCTACGTAATATTTTTTAGAACTATACAAATCAGTTCTACGCTCCACCTGCTCTGCTGCTGCAATCTTCTCTGTTAAATCCCAAGCCCTTCTTTTACCTTGTGGGCTAGTAGCGCATTTTTGACGTAAATACCGCCAATATCGTTGATTGGCGGACATATCGATCCTGGCAGCCATTGAAATATATGAGCAATCTTCAATATACGTCCGACTGACACCAGTCAAACTATCTTGCCATTCAATCAGTCCCGAATCTGGTAAGTTAAACAGGTCGGTTGATCCTAGTTGCAAATACCGAGCAGCTGAACCATCTGGATAAGTTATAATTCCATCTTCTGTACAATTAATTGGCATACCTAACGACAAGGCTGTTTTTAATTGTGCTTCGGCCGCCCTTTTCTCTTTTCGATTACTTTTGAACAATGAATTTCCTCCCTCCTTTTCTTTTGTTCTTAACTCTTCTTCTGTTGCGTTTGTTACCGTGATAGGAAAATACTTACTTTTATCTTGCAACCAAACAAAAAATAGCACTCGCCAGTTTCTCATGTTGGGTGCTTTCTGTGTTCTTTTAATCAAACCAATACCAATGATCAGGCCACAAATAAGTGAAATAATTTGAACACCCTGTACTGTGGTATAACTTTGGCTAATTACGATACCTAGAAATCCGCAAATAGCTACGATAAAAATATCGATTAACGGCACAACCCAGAGCATGATAGCTGCTCTAGTCGTTTTCGGTATCATCATTTGTTTTCGATTATAATTATCCATTCCTTACCTTCCTTATTTTCTAGCTCTTGGTGGTTTGGGCGAATTAGGTTGATCTGGTTTATTGCTATCACGAAGCCGATTGCGGTCTAAATTATCCTTGGCATAGTCATTAACCGATTGATCCGGTCTGTTACTTCTACTTTCTTGATAATCATTTTGAGAATCATCTGAAGTGCGAAATCTTGAACCATCTAAGTTGTGGCTAGGTACGTCATTAGATCTGACGTTATTTAGATTCTGTGCCCATTCTTCTTGTGTGTAAGGCAATTTTGTTATTGGGTTATAGTCAACCGGTGCATATCCATTATCCGTAGTCAGCCGATTATACTTGTCGTATTGTCTAGCTCGAGTTTGCCACGATGCAAAGTCATTCTTTTGTGGTTGTCTATGTGCTGTATTTCTACTTGCACCTTGCCTATTTTGACTTGCACCTGGTGTTGAAGGGCTATATTGGCCCTTATCGCTACTTGGCTGACTTTCTGTTTCTGTTCCAGAATAGGCATTAACTGGTTGATCATATACTGGATTGTATTCTTCATTTGCTTCACTGTAATCTTCATCGTTAGGTTTAGCAGGATCTGCTTGTGCCCGTTCAACCGAATCATCTTGATTACCATTTCCAAAAATCATTGCAGCTTTACCAGCTATTCCTTCAAAGCCAGTTCTGGCTTCATCTAATGCTTGTGCAGCTTTATTTTGTGCTTCCGTTGACTTCTTTAATGCTTGAGGTGTCTGCGTTAATGGGGCAAGATTGTCTGTAGTAATGCTGCCACCGCCTGAATTATTGATATTAGACGGAATTACGTTGCCACTTTGATCAAAGCCAGCCATCTTATTAATTGCATTTTGCCGTGATCCTTGTTTTGCCTGTTTTCTAGCAGCACGTTGAATACTTCCAGTTGTATTAAGCTTATCAGCCATGTTGCTCATTCTATTCTTGGCCCTGCCTGGCGCTCCAAGCACGGCACCACCCAAATTAGCCGCCTGTTTACCTAGATACAAAGCAGATCCGGCAGCACGTAGACCACGTTGTGCTCCTGTATCAACGTTGAAGAATTCAGCCACTTTATTATTACCAGCCATTAACATAATAGTTGCGGCGAGCATAAAAATAGCAAATCCCCAAACACTTTTGACGCTGGAATTGGCCCAAGTACATGCAGCTTGATAGAAAGCTAATTCAAATGCCTGTAAACTGACCAATAATATCGCAGAAAATAGTGAATTAATCACTTGCTTAGTTTTCTGGCCCGTATCAAGATCAGTTGCGACAATCACCGTACTCAAAATATCAATTATGACAATATCAATAAACGATTTGACGATCGCATAGCCGGCGAACAGATAGGCAACGGCTAACGCTATTAAAGCAACTAAGACTGGCAAAAAGTTAATTGTATAGCGCTCATAACCGCCAATTGAAAAACCTAACAAGTTCCAAATATCAGCCGTATCCCATTTCGTCCCTTTTCCATTTTCTTTAGGCGTATTTTCAGCAGTATATTTTAACCAGCCGTACAGAAAATGCGTACCAGGCTTCTTGTCATAATCTCCTTTTTTATACGGGTGATCCTTTTTCTCCAATGGTGAATTATCTTTGATCTTTCCATTGTCTAAAAATTCTGTAAAATCAACTTCGCCTTGATCCACCTGTTTACGGCTTAGATCATTAAGCCCCCAATGTAACTTGGCTGGGGCTTTGCTAGTTGGGTTAGCGGAACTAACATTTGTACCAGAGAAATTAGTATCAACTAGATACTCTAAATCGTTGACGTGCGTTTTTAAAATGTTAAAGGGTAGAGCACTAGTGCCCTTGTCTATCTTTGAGGTTGTTGTACCCAGTAAGCCATGTGCAAGTCCAACCGATTGTGACGTAAGCCATGTGGTCATGTTGCCGATGTTCATTATTAGAAATGCACTAATAAAAAGTTGTACAAGTACATTCTTTAATTGCGGTGCATGGTGATCAACAATAATCTTGATTGCCACCCATATCAGGCACAAAATCATTAATACCAGGGCTATCTTCTGGCCCATTCTCATTAGTTTTCCAACTTGCCCGTTACCATTAACCTGATTAACAAAGTTAGACAAATTCAGCATTTGATTCATTAACTCGCTAGTAGCATTGGCGATACCATACACAAGATTGATAATCCACCATTTCATGATTGAAAATGCTCGTGTGAAAATATTTGAATAATTCAAATATTTTAGGGCGCTGTGTAAAGCATTAGTTGGAGCCACACTGGCCAAACTTAATAGTATTTGACCTAACATATTTCACTCTCCTTTTTCGCAACAAAAAAGGCTAACTATTACTAATTAGCCTTTCCCTTGATATTTAATTGTCTTATTTTATTTCTTTGTTAAATTCAACCTCCAGCTCTTCACGAACTTCATCATTTTCAATGCTGTTAAGTTCAACCTTTATCTGTTCAAAGTTATCACTGTCAAAATCATTAAGTATTTTTTCGGCTAGTTCTGGATCTATTTCTTTTTCAGTTTTATATCCTTCAACTAACCTTGCAAAGTCCGAATTGCTCCTTTTCTCCTCTTCTTTTGGTGTCAAATTCTTATCTATCATTAAATCATCTGGAATTTCACCCATAAATTCATTATCCATTTTTTTACCATCTTTCTTTTCAGTATCTTTGTTTTGCTTACTATTAGCCGCCTGTGCAACGTTATCTTTGTATGCTTGAACTGAATATTCAGAAGCAGCTTCACTCAAAAAGTCAGCAAAATCTATTTGTAGATCACGTAAATTCAAATTCTTATGCAAACATTCCACTTCAACTAATTCATTATTTGTATTGAACGAATCTCTTAAAAATGTATGTGCGTAAGGCATAAGCGTCTTTCCCGTATTAAAAACAGGATACGGGCGTACCCGATTACCCCACTTATCTCTACGGTGAATTACTCGCAGAATTAAGTCTTCACCCTCCAGCATTTGTTGTAAACGGCTTGGCGTAATTATTGATTCGGCTTCTGCCCGTCGATTATAACTTTGCGATCTACTCTTACCACTACTACTATTACCGGTACTACTTGCTTCTACTGTCTTTTGTCCAGCTGCCTTACTAAATTCTACATTCGTTGAAATATTATTACATTTAATTAGAATTTGGTTCTGACCTTGTTCCTTAATGGTTGCGGCAAATTTCCCATAATACGTATTGAGTTGCTCGTACGACTGTAAAAATAGGGAGTAGTCTATATTACGTCCCGCTGAAACTGTCATAATCTTGTCCATATTTTCAATCGGTTTGAGGTTACCAAATTCATCAAGAATGAAGTGCACTCGTCTAAAAGTTCTATGACCAGGAACAAGCTCACATTGTCTTGCTAGTTCTCCATATAATTGATTGATAAAAATTGTTGCTAATGTACTATTTGAATCATCATAATCAGGAATTGCCATAAAAACGGCAATTGGCTTTTCAGAGTAAGACAAGCGAAAATTAGTTGCTCCTAGTTGATTATACAAAAGTTTAATTGCTGCCTCGTGCTCACCCTGCTTGCCATTATTATCTGCTAATCTCAGTTCAAAGACACTGTGAAGCGCCCCTTTTGGACTATCATAGCTTAGTTCAACCCAATCACCAGTCACTAACTTATCATCAAAATTGTATTCGACAAAACCCGTTTGGTTAGTTTCAATCTTATGTTCCGCAATAATCTTAGATTGCGGCTTTTCTTTTGTTGCAGCCTTTCTAAAGCGCAATACTAGTTTTGTTGAAGCATATTTTTTAGGTAGCCTGAAACTCAAATATTTTGGAAAACCAATTGATTTTAACTCAAAGGAATTCATCGAGGTCATAGTTGCATTCCCTACCAGTGTAAAAGGACTTAATTGTTCTTCTACGACTGAATTAATTGTTCCCAATGCTTTAGAATCTGATGAAGCGACCGCCGCATATTGCTGTTTAGCGTAAGATCCTTGCGGTAAATGGGTAAAATAATCATTTAAGACATTATGAGTAATAACTTTTATACCTACTTTTTCATACCAGTTAACACCGTTTGTTTCAATAATGAAATCAATCGCATTGTATAGTGTGATTCTTTCTGGGTGTGCTTTATGATCTGCAAAATTTTCAGGATTAAGGCAATATTTAATTAAACGATCAATTGCACCATTTAATTCTCCTTGACCATTTCTATACGCCCATTCATTCACTCCCTTATCTTTATTAAGCATGATCGGATAGGTGACACTATTGATCATTTGTGCTGGGTCTTCGCCTTTTTCCACCTGTTTAACTATCACGTTTAACGGATTATAAGACATCGACTTCATCGGATTGCCTAGATCCAATAGATACACTTCATACCCTCTCTTTTTCAAGGTTGCTGCTGACGCAGTATATAACTCTTTCTTCGGATCATAAACAACCATTGAAGATTGATTTTCAGCTCGAGATAAATTGTCAATAAATGGTATTACGATCATCTCGCCTTTACCTGATCTACTAGTCCCAACGATTATATTGTTAACAGAATCATTATCAATGAAATATCGATTTCCATAGTGGCTAATTGGAATTCCACCATATCCTGGGAAAGTTTCATCTTTTTCTGGAATACTTTTGTACTGCTCCTTGATCTCTTTGAGTGTAGTAAAACGACTATCTCCTTTTTGGCCATATGCAATACTACTTGCCGCTTCACCATTAATCGCTATCCCAGCCTTTGATAGCCCTAAAATAGTAATAATAGGACTAGCAACTAGCAAAATTAATACTTCAATTAATTTTACTTTGTTCATAAATGGGTTCAGGCCCCAAATTAAAGCTTTATCTATTGGTAAAGAGAAGTGACCTATTGGCATTTTAGTTTGTTCTTGCAACAGAGTTGCTAACCAGTGTAGGCTATTGTCTAGATATAGTAACAACAAAAAAACTATGATCATCACAATCATAGTTTTCTTATTTAAGTGGCCACGTCTGAGTTGAATGTTACCTTGATCAGGTAGCATTTCACCAGCTGGCCGCCCTTTTGTAAGTTCATGTACCATTTTCTGCAATTTGTGCATTAATGATACGTCTCCTCGTTTCACAGCAACCCTCCTTTAATATCCATTCCTTGCTAACCAGCCGTTCTGCCAATCTTTAATATTATAGAAAGATAGCGCAATTGCGTGTCGGGCAGCATAGCTCGTTTTTTCTTTTTGCCGAGGCGTTAGTTGTAGATAAATGGCCCGCATACCGGCTTGATCATTAGCTGCTACTGCATAATACAGCCTACTAATCCATGTCGGGTGGGCATCGTTAATTTCCTTCAACGCTCTAATGTCGCCTTGACCTAAAGCACCGTCTAGAACATCTATTTTAGCCGACCACCGTTTAGCTGCGCGATAAAGAATAACGTTACTGTCATGGACTTTGCGCTTATTCTTACTCTGGTTGCCTTGTACAGGCCCGCCTGCCACTTGCTTACTCTTTGCTTGCGAATCTTTCGATTGCTTTGCGTGATCTTTAGCCGACTTTTGCGTCTGCGTTATTGGCATTGTTTTAGGCTGATAGTACCAGTAGCCATATCCTGCTGCACCCACTCCTAGAAGTAGAACAGCTGCCAACCCAAGCACACGAGCAGTTTTATGACCCCGAACTTGACTAGCTTGATTATCTATCTTTTCAAAATCACCCGTTGTTACTAACTCCTTATCTGGGTTAGTAACAACCGGTAATAGACTATTAGCCTTAATATGCTCGCCAATCGCTTTATCTAGATCGATTGTTTTACCTGCTGCAGCAGCCTTTTGTTGTTCTTTTAGGGCCTCTTTAATAGCGTTAGCAACACCAGCAGACAGTGTTTCAGTTAATTTGGTCGGAAATTCCTTATCATGTTGTTCTAAATATTTAAGCTCTTTTTCTTTTAGCTGGTTGGCACGGTTAATTGCCTGAATTTTTGCTTGTTGTTGCGCAAGCATTTCCTTAGTCTTTTCGTCTTTCTTCTTTTGCCGATCAATCCGGCTACTCTGTGTTTGCACGCTCCTTTCAAGGTGGACCAAATTAGTAGCAAATTTATTTTTATGCTGGTTAAATAGTTTTTCCAATTCTTGACTGTAACTATTCTCAGTTTGCTGGTGCAAGTCACGCAATTCATTATTACGTTTTTGAACTTCTTGCAATCGAAACTTATCTTTTACAGCCTTTTCTTTCTGCTTTAAATCTTGATCAACCTGATTATTACGCTTTTCAAGCCAAAGCCGTTGCTCATTTTCAACTGCTTCTTGACGGTGACGCATTTCTTCTTCAATTTGCCGTTTAAATTCAGCAATTCTGCGCTCCATTTCGTCTGCCAGCTCTTGCTTTTTAGCAGCAATTTTTTGCTCGGCTTCTTTTTGATTAGTCTGTTTCTCTTCACTAGCTTGGCCATTCTTTTCTAGTATTTCATTGTTCGCTTGACCCTGAACCGTGTCTTCAATCAGAACCTTATTAACTTCGCTATATGATTCGTTTAGCTTATTAATTGTTGCATTTTTCAACTTAGCAGCTTCACGTTCATATTCGGCTGCCGCGTTCTTTAAATGACACTTCTCTAAATCACTATCAATTTGCGCATTTAATTTTCGTTGATATTTATCTTGCGGATTATCAACGTAGCCTAGCCGCCGTTTAATTTCAGTTAAATCAAAGATCTGTTCATAATTTTTATCAGGTACGGCTTGAAAAATATTTTTATCTGCAATATAAGCGGATCGAGCTATCACTTCTTTTTCCGTTGCTGCCGGTTCAGCTATCTCACTTTTATACTCATCCTCAGTACCTTTGTAAAAATCTTTTGGATCAGGAGCAACCTGTGGCTTTGCTGCCGGAGTAGAAGTACCTTCTTTAGCAGCTTCAGAATCTACTTCTTCTGTATTTTTATCGTTACTCTCTTCAATTTCTGTAGGGGCAACGCCCCTCACGGGGCGTTGATCATTCTGAATACTTTCATCTTCATTTTCTCCTTTACTCTCACTATCACTAAATAGGTAATCCATATCAGTAGCAGTGTCTTCTTGATCATCACGTAATTCACTTTCAAGTAAATTAGCTAATCTTTCTGCGTTCTGATCGCTTTTTTCTTCATTACTGGAATCAATAACCAAACGATCAGCAATACTTCTCAATCCTAAATTTTGATCTGCATGTTCTATATGAACGTCATAAACTGAAAAAGCCTGACCATCTTGATCAGGCTCAATTTCTAAATCTAGTTTCACTGTTCGGTCATCGGTTAGCTTTTTGGCCAATTTTTTAACTCTCTGGTCAGCGATTGCTACATCCATGAGTTTACTACCGCTAAGAACACGGTTGCCAATAAGACTTCTGCGATAACTTCGAGGTACGTTCACAAATCTGATTTTGCTCATACCAAGCTCCCTCTTTTAAAAATTCACATTAGGCGAATAGTCCAGCTATCCACGGAACTAAGATTGCGGCTAATGCAATAATTGCGATTCCTGCAAAAATATTGACCAAATGGCTTTTAGCTATTTGGGCCGCACGGCCACCAAATAGAAACATGATACCGACAATAACCAGCATAACAACAGCTGTGCCTAAACCAACTTTAGTACCATCTGTTTTTAACCACTCTAAAGCTTTAGTAAGCTTACCTACAGGATCTCCTCCAGTTGAAGCTGCTGCCAGGAATAATTGATTAACTAAGTAATTCATTTTTTTACCTCTTCTTTTCTTTTACACATCTATTTATCAGTTCATTTCTAGCCCCACAAGCAGTCCGCTATGAGACCTTTTAATCCTTTTAATATAATTGTCCCAGCACTGCTTAAAATCGCTTAAATCGCCTTATTTTAGCTTTAGTCACTGGGTACAAAGCAGTACATCTTAACCACCTACTTCATCAAACAAAAAAGCAGCAAACTACTAGCTTTTAGCTACTAATTTGCTGCTTACTTAATCTTTAATTGCCCACCACGCACCCGGCCCGAGGGAGTAGGTCACGCTAAGTCTTTTTCTTCCCTCAAAATAAATAAGTCGTAACCATTTTAATTTGGTTACGGCTATCAGAAATTTATTTAACTTTTTAGTTCAAATCAGGTAATTCAATCCACTTCTGGACACTTGCCTTCGGGCCCTTTGGCTCAACGTAAACGATGTTAGTCGGATCGTCCTTGCCATTGATAATCCAAATAGCCTTGTTAGGCACCTTGATTACACCAGTAGCCTTATCCAAGTACTGCATTAGATCTGGCGTGTTCTTCACGCTGGCAGTAATAACCATTCTCAAGTGCTTACCGTGCCACTTTTGTGGTTCAGTTGCTACCCAGTCAGCCGTGTTATTGTCTTTAGTCAACTTACCTTGATCAGTTACATCTTTATTATTATCGTCTTGGTCGTAAACCTTAATTTCCTTCAGATCAAGAACATCTTCAAGCTTATCTTTAAGCTCTAAAGTTTTAATATCCTCACCATCAGGTGCAGCAACATCAACGGTATACTTGTAGTTTTCATCATAGTCAACTTGAAGTGAATCGCCCTTGCCGTTACCATCAGTGGAAATTGCTTTAGTTTGATCTTTAGGTGTAAACGGAACATTAGTCGTCGTCTTATTACTATCGGCCGTCCCATTCGAAGTAGTTACCTTGGCTTCATTGTAAATAACAGCTTGATCCTTATGTTTAGGGTCTTGGTGATCGGCAAGACTGACACCTGGTTTAATCTTGGCATCAAACGTAATCTTGTACTGTTCACGATAAAAGTCATCACTAGCTAAAGATGAATCTTTAGCAATAACGGAAAGTTTATTATTACCATCCACATTTACTGTAAACATATAGGTTACATCTTGGTTAGCCCTGTTATATACATGCACATTTGAAACATTTAAAATCGAATCAATTTTGTCAGTAATCATGTATTGATCATACTTATAGCGTTTTAATACTTTCGGTACATTATGAGTTATCTGATAATGATATTCTTCATAGCGATTCTTTAACAGATCATGGTCTATTGACTTATCTGTTCCGATTTCTGATGGGGTGTTAGTACCTTCATCAGAATCCGAATCAAATTTAATAGCATTATCGGGTTTATCAGGAACTATCGGCTGCGTACTAAACTGCAAATAAGCATGATTAAATTTAGTGGCATTTATAGATGTATCAATGTTTGTGACTGGATATTTAGTATCAGCATCAGGTTCATACGTTCCTGTCATATCCCAAATTCTATTATCTTTTTCTAGATCGTCTTGATCTTTAATGGCGTTATCACCCGTGTTTTCACCATAGACCCAACTGATGATAAAACTTGAAGAATTAGAATAAGCTGCCGTAAAACTACCTTTTAACTGATCAGTTGTTAAAGTACCTGCATTATGGCCTACATCATCTGTAATTTTTGAATTATGTTTATGAGCGTCCGAATAGATATAATTCTGGCCACCTTTCGACTTATAGCTTAACCAGGTATTTCCATTGTTACCTCTATCACCATAGATCACCTGATCAACACTTGAAAAAGTATTTGGCTCAATTCCAACCCATTGGTCACCATCAATATCGTTAAACGTCCATGATCCCGTTATTTTAACCGGTTTTTTTGTATCGTGGTCTAAGTAATCTAACCGATACTTAATAGCTCCTAACCCTGGCGTAAAAACTTCAAAATCGTCTCTACCAAATGCTACATACGCATCTTTAATATTTTCTCTAGTATCAGCTTTACCATTACCATTAGTATCGACCCATTGATAATTTTGAACTTTCCAATCCATCATCGTTATTTTAATGTCAATCGTATGGCCCTGATAAATCCCAACTTTGGAATAATAAACACCTACCTTTCCTTTCCAGGCATTGTTATTACCACTATCATCACTAAGTCTAAATGCGTACCAATGGTGGGTTGTTCCTTCCGTATGAGTACTAGATGTATACCAGTCTGCATTGGTAGCACCAAATGGATTTATTTTAGAAACTCCCGGCTCTACTTTAGCCGAAAAAGCATATTGCCCTGGTATTTTATTTTGATCTGCATTTATCCCTTTCGGTAAATCAACCATTTGGGCATTGTCAGCGTGCACTGTTCTAGCACCTGCCATAGTTAATCCCATTGACAAGGCTAGCGCAGCCACTAATGTGTACCCTATTTTTTTATTCCGTCCTTTTGACGGATTTTTTACTAAATTCATTAGTTTTCCTTTCTTTTCTACAACAAAAAAAGCATTACTTCTAGTAATGCTTTAAATATTA
>NZ_KQ034007.1:460292-471422 GCF_000970755.1 Lactobacillus kimbladii | reverse complement strand
AAATATTAATTAGCTCTCGCTACTTAGTTAGCGTTGTAATACTCTGACCATTTAGAACTACTGCCTGACACTTCAATAAAGACTATTCCCACAGATGATCTCGATGATGCTCCATGCCATTCATAATGCAGTCCTAAAGAAGCGAATGCCTCTTTATCATTATCACCTAAAATTATACTATTATAATCTAGTTGCTCCTTAAAACTATTAAATATTTGAGTAGCGACATGTTTAGTATTTCTGTCTTTAAAGTTAAATGACTTTGGCAATTCATCGCCTTCCATTCTTTGGCCATAATAATTCGTAACATCAAATGAATCTGTCACATCCATACCATTTTGAGCTAAACTGGGCAGATATGATGCTAATTGATGGGCGGTTGTAGAATTTATATGACTTTGATAGTTATTCATAGTAGAACTTGAATAAGTTACTTTAGAAACAAATGTATCAAGTTCATTATTCTTTTTATACTTTGGAAGTCCGTTCTCTACCCTATAGCTTTGAATATCTTGCCATAAATAATCTTTTATTTCCGCCAATTCATTATCACTAAAATAGACAGTATAACCAAGTTTATCGTTATTATTAGCTAATATATGATCTACTTCGGCTTGAGTAGGTTTAACATCCGGCACACCTAATCCGTCCTTATTGGTACTATTACCTTCCTGTTCTCTGTTGCTATCATCTGAACTTGCTCCTGGTGTCGCTAAACTAGCTAAAATATAGCTGTCATTGCCAATTTGATAATACTTAGCACCATTGATCACTTTACTTCCGATTACAGTCTTAGCACTGCCCTGATTAGCTGTAAAAGGTGTTTTATTGCCTTTACCATCATATATTCTGGCAGGACTGGTCACCGTCACTTTGAAAGTTTTAGAACTCGTAGTAGTGGAACTAGGTGTAGTAGGTTGCCCTACTGGTTTAGTTACCGGTACTTTGGCTGAACTATTAATCGTTTTCACATTGCCCGCTTTAAGGTAGCGTCCTTTACTTAGTTTATAAAACTTCTTGCCCTTAATCTTTACTTTGCGATAGGCTGTAAGGGTTTTTCCCTTTTTCAAGGTCTTTCTACCTTTACGGTGGCCATGCTTGCTATAAACGTAAGCATTATGTTTCAACGTGATTTTATAGCCCTTTTTAGCTGCCTGCACTGTTTGTGGTGAACTTACGCCAACGTTGCCAGTAATTCCAATTGCACCGACACTCAATAATGCAGCTGTTGCCAGACCAATTAAAATGCTATTCTTTTTCATCATTCCCACTCCCTTTTACTTTCTCCCTTTTACTTTAGTTGTTGCGGGTATCATTCCTAACTCTACTAGTTTGACCTTTGCTGCGTCATATTCTGTAGAATCTTTGGGGGCTGTAATATATTGCTCCATTGCCAACAACTTTTCTTGTGAAATTAAGGCAACAGTTCGATTATGTGATCGAGCAACATAAACAGTTTCATTATTGCTTACTGCGTCTAGATACTTTTTCATATAACTACGGAAATCACCTTGCGTTATCGCTAATACCATATTTATGTCTCCTATCCGTACATTTATTATACAGCAAATCGCAGGATAATTATATGGTTATTTCACATAAAAGTTAATAAAATAGGAATGCTTGTTTAAAAAAGACATATATTTACCTTAATTAATACTACTTTTTAATAATCTTATCTACCTTCTCTTTAAAATCTTCATTCTTCTTGTACAAGTAGAACACGGTTCCAGCTACTCCAGCCAGCAGAACACTCACAATCCATCCAATGTGCGACAGAACAAAGTGCCCAGTTCTTGGCAGGAAGCCATTCTTACCTGTTACTGGATTATTAGTACCATCACCTTTTAGAATTCCCTTATTCGGATCCTTTGGATTTTTCTTTGGGTTCTTACCTTTCTTATTTTTCTTATCTTTATCTTTATCTTTCTTAGGATCTTTTGGATTCTTTGAATTTTTCGGGTTATTTGGATTGTTGGGATTCTTTGGGTTATTCGGGTTAAGTGGACTATTCGGATTCTTTGGATCTTTCATTGGATCAGGATCGCCATTTAATTTCGTCTTAACTACATTAGTTGGTGTGTCCTTGCCATTAATCTGTAAGTGGCCCACGTTAGGAATCTGCTTATCAGTGTAGGAAGTAAGATCGGCATCTAATTTAATATTGGCTGCCACTGCTGCATATACTTTCTTACCAGAATACTTAGTCGGATCCTTGGCTGTCCAAGTCCAGCTTTCGTCGCTATCACTAGTTGTAAGCGCACCGTCATTGGTAATATTATTACCTTCACTATCCAAAATAACTACATTCTTCAAGTCCAGCACGTTTTCAAGGTCGTCACTTAAGACTAGGGACTTCATATTAGCATTGTTACCAATATCAAAGGTTAACAGGTAATCCAGTGCGTCACCTCTGGCTGCCGTATTGTTTTCAACCGTAGTTGCATTAATGATCTCTTTCAAATCACTAGCACTAGATGGTGCGGTGGTTGATACACTGGTATCTTTCTGATCATTAAGGTTAACCTTTTCAGCTGATTTATACGGTTTAGCTAGAGTTTCTAGAGCGTCATTGAATTCTTTATCGGTTACATCTTTATTTGCCTTGCGGTAAGAGCCATCTGAATTTTGAACAACTAATTTCTTAGCCGCTTCAATCTTGGCATTATGCGCATTAGCGTCAATTGCCTGATCGACTTTGTCACCACTAGTTTGGCCAGCAGATGTTTCTGCTTTATTACCAAAGAATTTGATCCAGTTGGACGGATCACGCACAATCCCCTTCTTTGCCTTTGATTCCTCAACCTTTGGCGTTACGATTGGCGTGTTTGACGGCGTATCTTCGCCACTGTCTTTCATGTGGGCCGTGTTCGGAATTTCGATTACATTGTTCTTGATATACTTCTGCAAATCGGCGTCACCCTTGATCTTTGCTGTCACAAGTACAGTATAAGTCTTTCCGCCCATCGTCTTAACTACATCATCTTTAGGCTGCCAGATAAAGCTTTCCTTGTTGTTGTCAATCTTCATCGTCCCGTCAGAATCAGTAACATCTTTACCGTCCGGATTTTGTACTACCACCTTTTGAAGATCAAGAACGTCTTCAAGGTCGTCACTAAACTCAACGTCCTTCAAGGTTATTCCTTGTTTAGGCGTAAATTGAATTTTGTACGTGTAATCTTGGCCAATTTCAACGTTGTCTTTATCTTCATGATAGCTGCCCGAGATACCTTGGACAGATTTAACTACCTTGTTCTTATCAACCGGTGGCGGCGTGATAACGTGAACCTCGTTTGATGGTGTTTCTTTATCGTTATATTTAATTTTGGCAATATTTGGAATCTGATATTCATTAGAGGCCTTATCAATATACTTGCTTAGATCAACATTAGGTTTAATCTTGGCCGATATATCGACAGTGTAAGAATGATCCGGCATTTTCAACAGGTAATCGTTAGTTGGCTGCCAGACAAAACTTTCTTTGTCATCATCAATCTTTAAGTCACCATCGGTCTTAGTAATATCGTTTCCCTTGTCGTCTGTGACCTTAACCTCTTTGAGGTCTAATACGTCCTCTAGGTCGTCCATAAATTGGACATTGGAAATATCCTTACCGTTCTTTGGTACCGTGTAGGTGACCCGATAGTGGACTGTGTCGCCAATATTGTACTTCGCCTTAGATACATATTGCCCGTCTTTATCTTCAACTTGCTTAAGTACAGTCGGATCCTTATCGTTCGGCGTATGAACTTCAACCTTGTTTGACGGAATATCTTTATCATTGATTTTCATATTACCGATGTTCGGAATATTATACTGATTGGTATTTTTATCCAGATATTTGGACAAATCAGCATTTTCTTTCAAATTGACAACGGGCCGCATAGTCATCTTGCGCCCAAACCACTTCTTTGGATCATTGGCTTGCCAACTAACTGTGTTAGTTACCTTGTCAAAGTCCGTTTTACCTTGATCAGTCACATCATTATTGTTCTCATCAAAAATTCTTACTTTTTGATAATCGAAACAGGTTTCGAATTTATCATAAAATTCAATCTTATTGATATGAGAATCTATCGGAATTTGATAAACAATTTGAAACGCAATATCTTTGCCTTTGCCAAAAGTTGCGTCCGTTCCCAGCTTGGCTTGTTCAGCGGCATGGGCGTTAATCGCAATAGGCTGCGAATCATTATTATAGGCAATACCTACGCCTACACCAGCCAAAGTAACGCTAGTGCCCACTGTAGCTAATAATTTTCTAGCTTGTTTCTTTGTTAGCTTTTTCATAGCTATCCTTTCTCTTTCAAACAAAAAAAGGCACCGTTACTTCTTTAAGTAACGGTGCCGTTAAACATTATTTTTACTTTTTTAAATTGGAATTACTGCATAGAATCACCTCCTTTCAGATTGTTTTCACTAGTTTTCTTAAGGAAGTGCCACTTCTAATGATACATTGCCGGCCATAATCCGGTGTGCATAGGTAATACCTAGCGCTCCAATAAAATCATCATTGTTAATCTTCTTATTGTTATAAACGTCAGGATATAAGTCTTTCATCCAGGCCATCATTCTTTCATACCCGGCTTCACCCATTTCTAGTTGCACAATTGTCAGCTGCTCGCCAATATCGGCCCTCAACCAAGATGGCAAAATCACTTGTCCCCATGCTCGTCTCTGTTCAATTGGCGCTCTCTTTAGCAACTCTTCTTTTTGTAATTCTCGAAAAGCATAAGTCACTAGTGATTTGCCAGCACTAGGAGGCTTTATTGTCGACTTCATCTTTTGTGACAAGCTCTGTGCCAGGCCCGCCAACATACCACTCAATTTGCTATATTCTGATTGCGGTACTCTGATCGTTATTATCTTTTGCATTCTTTATTCTCCTTATTGCTTAATTCCAATCTTTTTATCAAAGATAAACTTAGGGCTTAATTTACCGCCCTTAATTGAACTAACTAAAATGTAGCTAAGGTAAACGATGAAATTCCTTTTTACTTTACCTTCGCACTTTGCAATTTCTGGATACAAACTTCGTTGTTTATTAAACAACTTTGTAAAAGTCTGAATCGGTATTTTTGCTGCAATCATGCAGCTACTATCTTCTGTTTGGTTAATTTCATACTGTACTTCCCAAAAATCATTAATGACTTTCTTAAAGTCAAAGGTATCTTGACTATCTTCTTCTAGTTGTAATTCCTCGTTTGCAAAGTAAAAAATCATCATCGAAATAAAATCTTTTTCGTCTCCTCGTGACATTTCAAAATTGGCCCGCAAGAAGTCTTCGACAGCTTTGTATTCTGATTTCAACATTTGGCACTTAATGCTCACTTTTGCCATTGCTTACCTCCTACTTAATAAAATTTTGTATAAAAAAAGGAAGCTACTTAACGTAACTTCCTTGATCTTCTCCTGGTAACTTACCGTAATATTCATTAGCCTTTAATTGATATTCGGGCGGCACATGACCAATATAGGTTATCCTGCCGTCCTTTTCTTTTCTAAGAACAGCTCTTGCCATTAATTAATCCTTCTTTCTTAAATTTTAAACGTGCTTCTAACATACCTAGACGCTGACTTGAGAGACTGTGAGCCAGTCAAATGACCTCTAACAAACAAGCGGCCCTGTCCTGTCCAATCACACGTGAATAGTGATATAACCGGCTTTTGGGCAAATTTTTTCCGATTGAAAGCTAACCGTAGATTATAAACACCAATAAAATAGGCAATATCTATTCGATAAAAATATACTTTCTTAAAATCGGTCAAGAAAATACGGGTTCCTTTTGCAAGTTGTCCCCTAACTTTAGCGGTATATAACGGGCTAAAGTAAGTTTGGCCATCGTCCATATTATGACCTGCCAAGGGATAGTTATTCTGTCCCATTCGCTGATCCGATCTTAAAGTACCAACGCCTAGGGCAAGCTCGTCATTACCTGTGCCCCGAAAAATATTTAATAAAATATTCTCCGACGGTACTGCAATTTGACCAATTGCCCTATAATCACGACGACACCGCCATGCATGGGCCAAAGTTTGCGGTGATATTGGTTTAACTTTTTTCAAATTATAATTTGGCTTTTTCGTTTGATGATTTCGTCGTTGTAATTCTATTTTGTCATTGGCTAGTGAATTGGCTGCTTGTCCCTGCAGTTTATTGAAATTCAAAACAACAATAATTGCTCCTATCAAAAATAGCAGTAGAGCAATTGCTAAAACATTACCAACTAGCCGTTTTCGTTTATTTCGCCTACTCAGCCTACTCAAAATGAATATGCTCAACTTTCATGTGCTGATAAGCCTCTTTTTCTAATTTTTCATAAGCCAAGCCGACAATTTGCTTATACATAGCGGACTTCTTATTAGTTATTGCCGTCTTAAAACTGTCCCAGATAATGTTCTTCTCCCATTCAGTAAAAGTAGTGTGTTTGTATTCTTTTAAATACGCAGCCACTACCGGATCGTCTTTTTTAGGCATTTCTTTCCTCTTTTCTTTTTTGCGCACTAAAAACTAATACGCAAATTTATTAAATTGGGCATAATACGCCCGTATTTATTTTTCTAAATTTTTGTTATCGCAAACGTCAACCAAATTGGTTTTCTTTGGTCATTGACCAAAATTAAGTGTTATTTCAAAGGCTCTCATTACATGTTAATTAATCATATTCGATTAAAAAGGCGCACCTTTGACTTTTCACTTAGCGTCTAGCTAATCACTGATCCATTATTATTTTTCTGGTCATAAATCTAAAATTTAGTGACAAGTCGTTTAATGGATAACGATCCTAATTAAGTTCTTAAGCAGATTCCTGCCGTCCCCTCAATTAGTTCTTTACAGCAGCGACATTATAGTTCACGAGGCATTTCCTCCTAGAAGATTAATAATAATCTTCCATAACGCTAACAGCTACGTACAGATGTATTTAACGTTGCCTATGGTTATTAAGCATAAGCTTTTGTGTCTCTTCGTCCTGGAGACATAGCGAGGACAGTTTGGGAGCAACTGCCAACCACCGTCCAGCAGATCATTTAGTGTATAACGACAATACCTAAATTACTTATCACTCCGGCCCAGATTGTAGCATTCCTGTTTTTTCCAGTGGTTTCCAATGTTTTCCACGCCATAGGCTGATCCGCTTGGCAAGGTGCAGTGTTGCAGCGACAATAGTTCTTTTAACACTTTGGAAATCTTGTCCAGTTATTAAAATTCATATTGACCTTGTACTCCAAGTTTCGGCACAAATAACCAGGTTATTAAGTGTGCTGCCAGTTTTCATTATCGAGTTGTCAATGTACAAACGAGCATTGCTGCTCAATAGAAGTAAAAGGCGCTGCTGCCTTTCTGCAAATTGCAGTTGTCTATGCAATACTTCTCTTTCAAGAATCAAGTCAAAGATGATATTTATTATGTAAGTAAGAGCGGAGATTCTGTTTAATATCTGACTTTTCGGTCAGTTCGTTAATTATTTTTTGGTAATCTGCTAAGGCATTTTCAACCCCTTTTTGTTTTTGATCCAACTGTGATAGTTGCTTATCAAAATGCTTAATTTGTCGTTTAACTTTATGACTAATTGGCTGATCAGTTAAATCTTGTTGTTGTGTTTGGACAGTAGAAATTTGGTTTTTAATCGTTGCCAACTGGGTATGATAGTTATCAAATACGCCCCGAATATACAACCGATAATAATTTCAACACTATTCATTGCGTGCTCCTTTAACCTTAAATACCTTTATATAGCCTTAATAGAATTAACCCGAAATATATCAATTCAATTAGAAGTAGAATTGGTGCTATGATCAGGCCCTTGGTAACAATTTGATCTAGACAACGGTTAAGCTGCCACCAAAAACCAAATATTTTTCCCGTTTGGGCTTTATGGGCGATAAAACAGATTAGAAATAGGAAAAGTGCCATTAAAGCTAGGCTTAATTTGACGTGTAGCATTGCGAACGTGAATACTTGACCTACAATTGCGAAAATGAAGTCCAGTAAGTAATTTATTACTTTCATTTCAAAAAATTTTCCTGTAAGTTTTACACCAGATTACCGGTTCCTTATGCTTGGCATAAGGGTGTTTGCGGTAGCAAACCCGATTACCGTTTAAATCATAGCCAGTTTGCAAATTCTGATAAACATACTTTAGCGGTCGTACAGTCCCGATATACTTGTGTTCTTCTGCTAGAATAATTTCTTTTTCGGAATCAATTTGATAAAAATTGCCATCTTGTCCGTTAATCCAGATTTTGTTAAACATTCGAACCTTAACGACTTTTTGGAAAAGTGCGTTGATAGAGTAGTTGGTTAAATGCTTTACTCTTTTCTTTCCCGTACTGGTGGTGCTAATCTTTCTCATGATTTTCTTACCGCTCCACTTTGATAATCAAATTGATAATGGGGCTGAACGTTAAAGATATAGACATTAAAATTTAGCATACCGTCTGTTGATTTTGCCTGTAAATTGATACCTCGTGCCATTAGTTCATTACCTCGAAAAATTGGCGTTGCTTGATAGATAACTTTTTGACCCGCTACCAACGCATTACGCACTTCTCCTTCGTAAATTGTTTGCACCTTCTGGTTTGTGTATGCAGATTGGGTAAACAGATTACGTGGGTTGTTTTGGTCTCCTTCGTTGTTTGGTTTATATTTTCCAAACTGATCAATACCGCCAGACAAAGAATAGGCGATTAGGTGTCCCCGATTATAGATTTGTACACCGTCCCGATATGGATAGTGCCAACCAGTCGGTTTGACTTGTTGACGAGTTCTTTTGGCTTGTTTCGCGATATTTCGACGATCTAAAAATGCTGTATTAGATCCTGACGTTCGATTCAATTTATCTAAATTCTGATAGATAATTTTATTCCTATGCCAGCTATGCAAATTTAAAGTCGAATTATTATGATTAACAAAGCGAACTATTTTTTCTCCGTTATGATAATCAATTTCGCTTAATGATTGATATTGTTTAGCGGAAAGACCTCCAACTTGCTTATTAATTTTTAGTTGATTCTGAATATTAGGAACACTGGCTTTATCTTTTAGTAAGCTTGAATATCCGCTGCCTAAAAGTGCTAGTCCTAAAGCAATTGTGGCTACTAGTCCTTTACCCTTATTGCGAAATTTTTGTTTCATGTTGAGGCCTTCTCCGTTGTTTTTAATTCTCATAACTCAACAGTTGTAAGAATCAAAAGAGAATGTTATACTAACAGCAATCAGCCAACAATGTTTGCGCTATCATTGCTCACGGAGTGGGACTAAGGGAGATACATACGTGAATTTTGGTTATGCAAGAGTAAGCACTAATGGCCAAAAATTAGAAACGCAAATTGATTTATTAAATGCAGCTGGAGTAGACAGAATTTTCCAAGAAAAATATACAGGTACGACAACTAACCGTCCTGTTTTTAATCAATTATTGGCAAAACTTACAGAAGGTGATCAACTAACCGTTACTAAATTTGACCGATTTGCAAGGAATACTAGTGAGGTGCTAAGCACCGTCAAAAAGCTATTTAATAAAGGTGTAACTATCAATGTTTTAAATTTTGGCGTCATTGATAATTCACCCACAGGACAGTTAACAGTAACAATTCTTTCTGCTGTAGCCCAGTTTGATCGAGATATGATTTTGACTAGGACACAAGAAGGCAAAGATTATGCACGTAAACACGACCCCAATTTCCATGAAGGACGCAATAACAAATATAGTGACGAGCAGATTAGCCAAGCTTATTGGCTATATAAAAAGGGAACTCCATTACAAACTATTATTAAAGAAACCGGTATTAGCAGTGCAACTTTGTATAGACGATTTAAAAAATTAACATCTGAAAACAAGTGATAAATAAATTATATTTTTTCTGTTACAACTGTTGAATTATGAAATTAGCAAAAAAAGTTTGTTGCAGTTGGTAGAATCGTTGAAAACACTTGTTTTTTTTGTAAATACAATATCTTGTGTTTTAGATATTTACTTGAATTATTTGCGTTTTGTAAAATTTGTAATTTATTTTATATTATAATATTAATAAAATAGCTTGATTAGCAGTTTTAAAGGCTTTTTTTAAGCTTTTAGACTTGCTTTTTTTTGTTTATTTTTTAATAGCGGTTATACAAAATTGAACTACTCTTTTTTTGTACTTTGTAACTGTTCGTGCATATGTTTATTAAAGTTGTTGCGCATAGTAGTGTACAGATAGTTTTCAGCATTATTAACCCGTTTTTTCGGATCCCGATCAGCTGCACGAATACGATCAAAGTAACTCCGCAGCCACTTTGTCACTTCTGTTTGGAGAACTTCATTCTGCAAGTCTAAGTAGGAATTATTGCCAAAGCCATTGTCCATTGCTTCTTGTTGGGCGGCATTTTTTGCGTTCAAAATAATTCTGATAAAACGATTGATCTCTGCAGGAGTATTACACCAGAGTTTAATCAGTTTTAACGAAGCCTGATTTAGAAAATCAGGAATAGCCTTAACGCTCATTGTTTCTGTAACATGATTAACTAGATCCATGTTTTGCTGTTCAACTTGGTGAGGCGAATATTTGTTCGAACTAAAGTCTAACTGAGTATCTTCATGTATCTTACTAGTATCTAAGTTAGTATTATATAAATACTGTCTCATTTCGGTAAGTCCGCTTGGCTCTAGGTTTTCCGGATTTTCTTGTCGGCGTCTCATTTCGGTAAGTCCGCTTGGCTCTAGGGTTTCCGGCATATTTTCCAAAAATTCTTGTTTAACGTATACATCTTTAGCAGTAACTTCAAGATCGGCCAGATAAAGGTGATTTGGTAAATTTTTCTTTTTCCGTGGATCAAATCCCATCTTTTTCTGCAAAAGTAATCCGGCTTGTTCCAGTTCTTTTTTAACTCGATTGATTTTGTTATTACTCCAATGCAGCAATTTATTCAATTCCATATTGGTGAAAATAAAGTAGACATGATTATTTTTATCAACCCAATTATTTTGCAAGCTATAGCTCAAACGGTTAAGTAAAACCATATAGGCAATTTTTGCACCGTCACTCATGTGCTCATATGCGCGACCGTAAAGTAATACTTCGGGAAACTGTAAGTATTTTAAACTATATGCTCTTTGGCTATTGATGTAATTAAAATCTTGTGTATTT
>NZ_KQ034007.1:421290-458662 GCF_000970755.1 Lactobacillus kimbladii | reverse complement strand
ATTGGAATCTTTGTCCAATTCCGGGGGTTAACTTCATTCATATTTCGAGAGGTCATGTTTTTAATAAATACTAATATTTACTTAAGACCGGTCCACTTCCATTCAGTAACTTCAGGCATATCTTTACCATTGTCACGAATGTATTGGTGGTGTTTTGCAAGTAATCTATCCATTTCCGCCACAAAGCCTGCACTCTTTTCAGCGTAACGAGGAACACTTAAAATGGCATCTTTTGCCAAATGGAAACGATCAAGTTTATTAACTACACGCATGTCAAATGGCGTTGTGATGTCTCCTTCTTCCTCATAGCAGTGAATATGAACATTGCTACGCTTACGACCAAACCAAATTGATTGCATCATTGCCTTATAGCCATGCCATGCAAAAATCACTGGCACATCACTTGGGAATAATTGCTCAAATTCTGCATCAGAAATTGCTTCTGGATTATCCTTAGTATTCATCAATTTCATAACGTCAATTACGTTAATATAACGAATCTTAAGATCAGGAAAGTTCTTATGCAAAATATCAATTGCCGCAAGGGATTCCATTGTCGGTTCCGTTTCAGTTGAGGCAAATACAACATCAGGCTTAGCATTTTGGTCAGTTGATGCCCAATCAATGTACGATAAGCCGTGGTTGGCAATACGAGTTGCTTCATCAATTGAGAACCATTGTGGTCTTTCCTGCTTGGAAGTAACCAAAATGTTGATGCACTCACGATCGGTGAAAGCTTTTTGTGAAACTGCCAACAGTGAATTGGTATCAGCTGGTAAATACTCATGAACTAAATCTGGACGATTCTTTTCATACATGTGAGTCAAGACACCAGGGTCTTGGTGAGTATAACCATTATGGTCTTGTTGAAAGACAGTTGAAGTCGCAACAAAGTTTAATGACGGATAGTCCTTACGCCAATATTGTTCCTTAGCCTTTCTTAACCATTTCATATGTTGAGTCAGCATTGAATCTACAACACGACCAAATGATTCATATGTAGCAAAGAAACCGTGACGACCAGACAAAACATAGCCCTCAAGCCAGCCTTCGTCTTGGTGCTCAGACAATTGTGAATCAATCAAACGACCACTTGGTGCCAGGTTTTCATCATTAGGTGTATGAACGGAGCTTTCCCATTGCCGTTTTTGCTCATCAATAAATTTAAATAAACGGTTTGACTTAGTTTCATCAGGGCCAAAGCCACGGAAGGTATTGGGATTAAGTTCTGCAATTTCGTTTAAATATTTAGCCCATTCCGTCATGTCTTCAGCTTCAATAGAACCTGGTTGATCAAATTTTAAGGCATATTTACGGTAATCCGGCAAACTAAGACGCTTAGCTTTTTCTCCACCCGCATTAGTGATTGGATTCATAGCCATCCTGCTATCACCAGTAACATTATCAGCTGTCACGATTTCAGTTGGAACGCCATTTTCATCGAATAACTCTTCCGGTTTATAACTCTTAAGCCAGTCCACCAGCATATCTTTATGTTCCATATCATCTTGAGCAACAGGAATTGGAATCTGGTGAGCTCTAAATGAATTTTCAATTGGGTTACCATCAAGATCCTTCTTTGGACCAGTCCAGCCTTTTGGCACCCGGAAAATAATCATTGGCCAGTGGGGCAAGGTTTCATCATTATTTTCACGAGCATTCTTTTGAATAGCCTTAATCTCTTCAATCACGGTATCCATCAATTTAGCCATTTCTTCATGAACCTGCATGTGGTCTTTATAGCCATCAAATTCACCGCCATTGTAAGCAGAAATAATATAAGGATGCCAACCCATGCCTTCAAAATACTTGGTCAATTCCTCATCCGACATTCTGGAAACGATAGTTGGATTTGAAATCTTGAAACCATTAATTTGCAAGATTGGTAAAACTGCACCGTCCTTGATTGGGTTAATAAATTTATCACTAAACCAGCTGGCTGCAAGTGGTCCTGTTTCTGCCTCACCATCGCCAATTTCAACTGCTGCAATTACGTCAGGATTGTCTAAAATTGCACCTGTACCATGAGAAAGTGAGTAACCTAATTCTCCACCTTCATGCATTGAGCCGGGAGTCTCAGGAGCAGCGTGTGAAGCAGAGCCACCTGGGAAACTGAAACGCTTAAAGAGTTTAGCCATTCCTTTTTCGTCTTGTTGAATTTCAGGATAAAGCTCGCTGTAAGAACCATCAAGGTATGAATTAGATACCATAACCTGACCACCATGACCTGAACCTTCAATATAGAACATGTTCAAACCATATTTTTTGATAACTCTGTTTAAATGAGCATAAATAAAGTTTTGCGGTGAAATAGTGCCCCAGTGACCAATCGGCTTAGGCTTAACTTCACTTGCCTGCAATTCATGCTTTAATAACGGATTGCTCATCAAGAAAAGTTGACCTACAGATAGATAATTTGCTGCACGCCAGTGAGCATCAACGCTTTTGAGAAATTCTTTTGAGTCGTAATCAACTGCCATTTTTATTCTCCCTTTTTAATATTTGCTAAAATTCATTTTATAAACATATTATAGCAAGTTTCCAGCAAAGTTCAACCATTTTAAAAATTGGTTCGTCCCAATTTTAAAAAATAAGTGTTTAGTTATTGCCAAGTAGATAAGTAATACTGTTATTATGGCATTTTCTGTTTACAGATCTGTATATTTATGTTCAAATACTGATAAATACTTATTTTTTAAATTAAATACTGAAAAAGTGATTAAACAATGTTTGTTCTAGTGCTAAATTAGGCACAGGAGAGGTAATATGACACAAGAAGAACGTCTGCAACAAATTAAGCAAATGCTTAATCAAGAAAATCATTTGAGTACTCGCAAGTTAGCAAATTATTTCAACATTTCTTTTGATACAGCTCGTCGTGACGTAGTGCGTTTAACTGAAACTGGTCAAGCTATCAGAGTTCATGGTGGATTAGTTGCGATAGACCGCAGTGATGTACCTAACTTTCTCATGAGAAGTCAAATAGATTCACCAGTAAAAACTAAAATGGCAAGAATGGCTCAGAGATTTATCCATCCTAACCAGTGTGACTTTATCGGTCCATCAACTACTTTAAAGAAATTGTGTGACTTAATTTGTGGCACTGATTTGCAAATTGTTACTAACTCAATTGATAATTCGTTAGCTCTGATGCAGTCAAAACTACCTAATGTGAGACTTCTCGGAGGCAAAATTGATAAGGAACATAGATTTAATTACTCTATTACCTCACTTGAGCTTTTGCAAAAAATAAGTTTTAACACTGCTTTCGTTGGTACTTCAAATGTTAAAAGCGACGGTATCTATTCAACAAAAATGAGTGATTCAGAATTAATCAAGATTGCAAGTTCAAGAGCAAAACAAGTGATAGTTGTTGCAGAAAAATACAAATTTGATAGTCAAAATACATCTCCTTATATGTCAATTCCGCTTAACAAGATTGACGTTTTAATCACAGATTTGCCTTTACCTGAAAATTTCCAAAAGAATTTTTCGCCAAAGACACAAATCATTTCGGTATTGAGGAAGTGAGGTTATGCGCAGCTTTTTTGGTAGCTTGTTTTCAACAAAACGGCAACAGCTAATCGAAGAAGTTTATCAAGACTTAGATCAATTTTATAATAGTTTTTTTAGTAATATATACAATGAATTGAATATCAAAAAATATAAGCAAATTCGTGATGCCGTTGGTATGGTAATGCGCAAGTTTGACAGTAAAGATCACCCATTAGAATATACTGGCAAATTAGTATTGTATATTGAGGCATGTGTCGCACTGCAGCATTTGCATTTAACGACCCTGCAGCAAAAACTTTTGCGTGACTTATGTAATAAAACCAGAAAAATCAACTTAAACTTTGTTTATACTGGACGGATTATGGATATGCAACAATTCAAGAATATTTGATTTTCTTTTTTAAATAGAATGTATCCAAAAAAAGCAGGCCAAAGCCTGCTTTTTCATTTATTCAAATTTACAAAAGTATTGAATCTCATATATTGGTAATGAATACGCATAGTTGATACTTCAAATGGCGTACCATCATCTAAAAAGAAAATACCTTCCATTACTCCGACTGGTTCGCTCTCTTTCAAATTGAGCCGTGTTTGATCTTCAGCATTTGATGGCTCAACAGTAATATTCAGAAAGGCTTTAGTAACCACTTTATTTTGCGAATCTTCGAGGTAATTAAAAAGGGATTTTTTCAAGTGTTCAGGTTTTAACTCAGGAACAATTTTAATTGGTACATACCCAGTTTCAATTAAAAATGGTTGCTTATCTAAAAAACGAAGTCTTTTAAATTGGTACACAAAGTCATTTTCTTTCAGAAACAAGTCTTGTGCAATTCCTTTAGGAGTCTTGATTACGCTAAAAGACAGCAATTTGATTCCTTGCTTTTTGCCAGGAACTTTCAAACTATCAGTTAAACCTAAGTTAGACCCCTCATAACGAAACAAGGACTGATTTTTTAAATACAAAGGGTTAATAAATGTTCCGCTGCCTCTTTTTTTAAAGACAATACCTTGTTGAGAAAGCAGCTCCATCGCCCTTTTCATTGAGGAACGACTTACTTGATAGTGTTCAGCTAGACTACGCTCGTCTGGAAGGCGCATTCCCTCATATTTGTTATCTAGAATATTTTGTTTGATATCACGCATCACAGTACGATAAACGAAATCTGCCATTATCTACCTCAACTATTTATATTCCTGATGGAAGAAACTAACCACTCTGAAAATTGATCTCGGTCAACTTTTACACCAACTTGAACATTTGCCTGTTTATTAAAAAAGTTATTAAAATCAATCAAAGAAGCACCATAGGCACTTGGACTTTTGGTATCTACTATGACATAAGCTGGCTTAAAAGCAAACATTTCAGGCTTTACCAACATACCAGCCGCCAGTGCATCGTAAACTTCACGACCATTGCTTTCAGTATGATCATGTAAATTGCTCATAATATGATAGAGCATATCTCCCGTTCTGCCCGATTGCTTAATTTGATCCAAAACATCTGGAGTCACATATGCTTGATGTCCTAATTCAAGTGGTGCTAATAAAATCTTTATGCCACTTGAAAAAACAATCTGTGCTGCTTCAGGATCGCCCGCAACATTATATTCTGCATAAGGTCCCCAATTGCCACGACCGATTGCACCACCCATAATTACCAGTTGCTCAATTTTAGGCAAATCTTCTGGAAATTGTCTAAAGTAAAGTGCAAAATCTGTTGCTGGTCCAATTTGCATTAACGATACTTTTTCAGCACTGCCAGCAACAACTTCATGAATTGCCTCTGCAGCAATACCTGTTTTTAATAAGTTGTGATTGGGCGAAGGAAAGTCAAATCCAGCCAGTCCACTCTTTCCGTGAACATCTGAGGCATCGATTTGATCTCGCAGTAAAGGTCTGACAGCACCACTTACAACGGGGACAGTGGTTTTTAAAAATGTTTCCAATTTTAAAGTATTATCCAAAGTATTTTTCAATGGTACATTGCCCCAAGTTGCTGCTATCAATTTAACATTAAATTCAGGAGCAAATAAGGCAGTGGTAATTGCTACAACATCATCAATTCCGGGATCAGTACTAATTATCAATGGTTTTTTCAACATAAGTATCCTCTTTTTAAAAATGGTTATAAAACAATAATACCAAATTTAGCCTTTTCTTGCTGTAAAAATAAAAAGAGTTAACCGCATAGACAAACTGAGGTCAACTCATAAATTTACTTTTTACGATCTTCTATCTCACCATTTGAATGAGCGATAATGGCTTCATCGCACATTCCCAGAAAAAGCCCATGTTCGACCACCCCTACGGTATGATCCAAATAATCGGCCAAACCACTAGGAACAGGAATAGGATCAATATTCAAATCGATAATATAATTGCCATAATGAGTTACAAAGCGTTCATTACCTGCCAAACGCCACTGTGGCTGCAACCCTTCAGCTTGAAAAAGTTTAAAATTTTGTTCACACGAAATAGGTAAAACTTCAACAGGCAAAGCGAAGCCACTCAGTCGGTCAACCACTTTAGATTCGTCTACAATCCAAATTATTTTGCGAGAATTAACTGCAACGTTTTTTTCCATGGTCAAAGCTCCACCGCCACCTTTAATACCATCAAAATTAGCTGCTAATCTGTCTGCACCATCGATAGTCAAATCCAGTTGGTCTACTGCTTTCAATTCATCAACATGAAACCCGTAGCTTTCCATTTGCTTCTTGCTTCTGCTTGAGGTCGTTACCACGGCTGCTAAATTAAGTCCTTCTTCTTTTTTTCTTCTACCTAATTCAGCAATTAAAAATGCTACTGTTGAACCAGTACCTACTCCTAGTTTCATTCCAGGTTTTACTAATTCAGCAGCTTTAATTGCAGCCTGCTTTTTTAACTTATCCTGTTCTTCTTTATCCATGATTCATGCTTTCTAAAATACGTAATTGATTTGTAACTAAAATTATTATAGCAAAAATATTAGAAAAGGAAGACACAAAAAAAGCAGTCATAAACTGCTTTTAAACTTGACTTTGTTATTCCGGATCAATTTCAGGAGCTTTGTTAATTTCGCCTGACATCATCCAAATTCTCTTTTCTACATCACTATGAAAACCAGTTAACAAATCATTGGTTGAGTAGTCTCCCTCTTCATCACTGACTTTAATGCCTTCTTCATAAAGCTGATCAAGGTAGTGATAATCAGCAATAATTTTGGCATAGCGCTCATCAATTGTTTCATCCCAATTGCCCTTTTCATCAGGAATTTTTGTTTTATCTGCTATTTCACTTAAAGTTGAAACTGGAGAACCATCAAGGGTAATTAAACGTTCAGACACTTCATCCAGTTGGTCAGCTAGTTCATCCATTACCTTGTCTAAGTATGGGTGTAATTTCAAAAAGCGATTACCGCGCATGTACCAGTGATGTTGGTGAACTACCATATGTAATTGGGTCAAATCAGCGACCAATTGATTTAAAACTTCTTTAGTCTTTGGATATTTCATGTAAAAGTGCCTCCAAAATTAAATAATATTGTTACACTTTTATTATAGCGAGTAAGCGCTATTAATACTAAAATATTGTTTAGCATTTTTTAGTCCTACTATAATAAAAAATCTGCCTTTACCAGACAGATTTTGTTAAAGCAATTATCTTTTATGCAGTTTCTGATTTTTGATGCTTCTTTTCTTGTTTTAAAAGTTTGTTGTCATAGTGCTTAATAAACGGATACCAAACTAGAAAAGCAACTATTGCACAAGTTATTGAAAGTACTGCTCCCTGCCAGCTTACAGTGGCAATAAAACCACTCAATCCAACCGGTGTGGGCCAAGGTTGCTGAAATCTGATCACAGGGACCAAACGAGATTCTATTCCTACATATGCGACAATACCAGCTGCAAGCGGTGCACAAACAAAAGGAATAAAAAGATCAATGTTATAAACAATAGGCAAACCAAATATTAAGGGCTCGTTGATATTAAAAAAGGCTGGTACGATTTCAACTTTCCCCAACTCCTTGAGCTGAGCAGAGCGAGCACGTAAAACCAGCCAAATAGCTACACCAAGCATTGCACCAGAACCACCAACATTTATGAACGCATCAGTTGGATCACCGGCAAAGAACCGATGAGCACCATTCACGTTAGCAGCCATATTAGCTAAAACGATTGGATAATAAAATGAACTCAAGATTGTTGCTCCGTGAATGCCAAACCACCAAAGAAGGTGCAGCAAAAACATTATTACCAAAAAGCCCCACCAAGTATCAGCAATTTTACTAATAAACGAGAAAGGAACATATAACAAATTGAACATGTCGGTTCCCGCTAAAACCAAAGCACCATTAATAACTGCTACAACCAGAGCGACACAAAAAGCAGGAATCAAAGCACTAAAGGAATTAGCAACGCCAGATGGCACAGATGAAGGCATTTTTATTTGCCAATTATGTTTGATAGTATAACGATAAATTTGAACGGTTAACCAAGCAATAACTAGGCCAATAAAAATACCAACTGCTCCAATACGGTAAATACCAGAAGTAGAAGCTTCATATCCACCAGCTACCATTTTATTTTGGGTAGAAGTTTGTAAAAAAACCATTTTCCCGTTTTTCCAAACTAATTCTGCCACCGTGATAAAAAAGCCCATTAAAAACATCATTAATCCGTTTAAAGGCACGACATTAATATGCTCTTCATCTTGATAAATCTTAGTATATGAATATGCAAAGGTGCCAGAAAATACTAATGCTATAATGCCCATCGTAGCATTGTACACGGACTGAAATAAATCATTAAACCGGCCTAAAGTATTAGCGTAAAAGCTGATAAAGGCCGGTATTTTAATAACCTGCGGCAACACAGTGATAATTAAGAAAAATGCACCCACAATAGAAAACGAAATTACACTAAATCCTGCATCCATTATAGCCCTGACAAATCGAGTACCAGCAAACTTGCCAGCAATCTCTGCAATTTGATCCTTTAATGACTTTTTAGCAGTATCTGCCATTAAAATAACTCCTTTCATACTAATTACTTTAATAAATAACTATTAATTAACATTTTATATTTATGTAAATAAGAAATCAATACTCTAATTATTTTTAGCAGATTTAAATTACTTTTAAATATCTATCTTTGCCTCTTCTTATATTATGGATTCTCCTTTCGCTACTAAGTCCAACTATTATTCCTAAAAGTAAAAAAGTTAGTATTAAATATTTCAAGCTACTGTTTGTAATAAATGGCAAAAAGTTCATTTTTAATGGTATAAATGTACATATAATTACCAAAATATTAATAATAATTTGGATCCATAAATAAATCCTGGTAACTGGGACGTCACTCTTGTGGTTATGCATCTTAGTTAGTTGTTCTATTGCGGCAATTCCAGACAAGAAGGTCATCAGTCCTGACAATATTATGCCTGGCATTTTCTGATATTCAAGCAAAATCAATAACCATAGCAGATTGGAAAAAAGAAAAAATATTACAGTGTAGCGCACCATTAAATAACGGCTAAAATACAGATACCTAATATTGTCTTCACGTTTTTTATGTTCAATTTCATCCTGATTAGAAAATTTTCGCGCCATATATCTCAAACCCCTATATCTTAAATATTTACTATATAATACAAACAATTATATAGTAGATATTATTTATTAAAAATAATAATAGCTTTTTAGAGAAGCTTGCCGGTAAAGTAACAATAAGTATAAAATATAATTGTTAATGCTATCATCAGAGAAAAAAGGAGATAAAAATGTTTTCAGCCAAAATGCCAGATGGATTTTTATGGGGAGGAGCCGTTGCTGCTCATCAGTTAGAAGGTGCTTGGAACGAAGATGGCAAAGGAATGTCGGTTGCTGATGTGATGACAGTTGGCTCTGCTACTAAACCACGTGAAATTACAGATGGTGTCATTGCCGGCAAAAATTATCCTAATCACAGCGCCATAGACTTTTATCATCACTATCAAGAAGATATTAAATTAATGGCAGAAATGGGTTTTAAAGCCTTCAGAACTTCCATTGCCTGGACTAGAATTTTTCCCAATGGCGACGACGAGCAGCCCAACGAAGCAGGTCTAAAATTTTATGATGACCTGTTCGATACTTGCCATCACTACGGCATTGAGCCGGTAATTACTTTATCTCACTTTGAGATACCATTTAATTTAGTTAAGAAATACCACGGTTTCACTAACCGTAGAGTAATTGATTTCTTTGTTCGCTTTGCCACAGTTTGTTTTAAACGTTATCAAAGTAAAGTAAAATATTGGATGACTTTTAATGAAATTGATAATCAATCTGCATATAATGATGACTTTTTAATGGCTACAAATTCTGGAATTATTCTTAAGAACATGACTGATAAAGAAAAAGAAGCTGCAATGTATCAAGCAGCTCATTATGAATTAGTTGCTTCAGCTTTGGCTGTTAAAGTTGGACATAAGATTAATCCAGATTTTCAAATTGGTTGTATGATAAACTATTCTCCAGTAAGACCTTTGACCGCTTCATCTGCTGATATGCTCTTAGCAGATAAGTTTGAACAAAGGCGTGACTGGTTCTCTGATGTTCATGTTTTGGGTGAATATCCCAAAGAAGTTGAAGCATATATTGAACGAAACGGTTATCGTCCTGATATTACTGATGAAGACAGAATTGTACTCAAGGAAGGTACAGTAGATTATGTCGGCTTTAGTTACTATCAAACAACAACTGTCTCAGCCCAAAATGTAAAAGGTGATGAATTAAGTGATTTATCTAAGGCAAAAGCTACTAATCCAACTTTGGAAAAAAGTGATTGGGGCTGGGAAATTGATCCAGCTGGCTTAAGAATTGCTTTAAACCACTTAACTGATCGTTATCATAAACCTTTATTCATCGTTGAAAATGGTCTGGGTGCTTACGACAAAGTTGAAAAAGATGGCTCTATTCACGATGATTACAGAGTAGATTACTTAAAAAAGCACATTTCTGAAATGGAAAAAGCAGTTGAAATTGACGGTGTTGACCTAATGGGCTACCTACCCTGGGGTCCAATTGACCTGGTATCTGCTGGAACGGGGCAAATGGATAAAAGGTATGGCTTTATCTATGTTGATAAAAATGATGCTGGTAAAGGTACTTTGAAAAGATCACGCAAAGATTCATTTGATTGGTATAAAAAAGTTATTAGTTCAAATGGTCTTGATTTAGATTAAAATAATATTTAAAAAAATCATAAAATAAGCGATTCCGCCAATTAGCAGGAATCGCTTATTTTTTAAGTATCCAAATTTTTATCATAGACCCTAAAAAGCCCTTAAAAGTAACAGATAGTAATAAAAGCATAACTATACTGTTAAATTAACTTCGTTACTATTTTTTAAAAGTTACTAAATAATTGATCTATTTTTTGATATTCGTCTGAAGTTAAATCAACTTTCATAGCGGCCGCGTTACTTTTAACTTGATCAGCATTACGCGCACCAGGAATAACAACGCTAATTGCAGGATTCGCCATATACCATGCTAATACGGTTTGTGTAACTGTCGCTTGATGATCAGCAGCAATTTTTCTGATGCCATCAATACCTTTCATTGCATCATCATACTGCTTTTCACTGAAATCTCCCAGTAATTTTCCACCATCACTATTCTTAAACTTTTCCCAGTCTTTTAAATAATATTTACCGGTCAAAAGTCCTGAGGCTAATGGGAAGAACGGTACAAAGGAAATATTATTTTCCTGTAAGTACTTCAATTCTTCTTTAACTGGAGCTTGGTGAACTAGGCTAAACTGGTCTTCAACAATATCAACTTTGCCATTTTTATTTGCTTCTTTAATCTGAGCTAAAGAAAAATTGGAAACACCAATTGCTCTTATTTTACCCGCTTTTCGAATCTCATCTAAAGTTTCGATTGCTTCATCTTTAGGCGTATCCTTGTCCGGAAAATGAATATAAAAAATATCAATATAATCTGTTTTCAATCGTAATAATGCTTCATCGACTGCTTTTTTAATAAACTCAGGACTATTATTAATAGCCATATCGTGTGACTGGTCTTGAGCTGCCTTAGTAGCAATTATTACTTTTGAACGATCATAGTCTTGCAGCACATCACCAATAATTTCTTCAGATCTTCCCAGACCATATACATAAGCTGTATCCAGGAAGTTAATTCCTTGTTTTAAAGCTTCTCTTAAAAGATCATAGCCATCTTGTTCATCTAAATTCTGAAATAAGTTATGTCCACCAACTTTGTTAGTTCCTAAACCTAACGGAGTAGTATAAACGTCACTTTTACCAATTTTTATTTGTTTCATGTTGATTCTCTCCTAAATAAATGACTTGAGAGGCTCAAGGCAATAGCTTTGTAATTTATACATATAAGAAAAAAGCAGGCCATATTTCATTAAAGCTAAATCAATTATGACAATTCAATGTTTTTAGCTATGGAATTTATAAAAAATCACCAATATTAAACTGATTGAGATACCACAGTCATTAGTTTTTAATTACTTATTTTCAGTTTCTTTCTTTAACGCATCTGCTTTAAAAAGTTTTTCATAGAGATCTACCATTTCTCCGGCCAAATCCCTAAAGGTTATTGCATTCATCAAATGATCTTGTGAATGGACTACCAGAAGGGTAACCTTTGTATGATCTCCTTGAGCTTCTTTTGTTAACATCCCTGTTTGAGAATTATGTGCTTCGTTCAAAGATTGATCCGATTCTTTCAATTTGGCACGTGCACCTGCAATGTCACCCTTTTTTGCGAGACGAATAGCTTCAAAAGCAAGGCTTTTAGCGTTACCACCATTGGCAATAAGTCCCATGGCTGCTTCTAAAGTTTCTTGTTCCTTTTGTTCAGGTGTTTCCTTTTCAGACATCATAATCCCCTTATCCGTTAATTAAGTCTTCAGCTTGTTGTAAAACTTTTTTACCATCCATCATGCCATAAGCACGCATATCAATAACTCCAAGAGGAATGTCCTTGCCTTCTTTTCCTTGACCTTGGACTTTATTCTTAAAATCGTCTTCCATATAACGAATTTGCGGCCCAAGCAACACACAGTCGGGATGATCTTGTTCAATGTGTTGTGAAGCTTCTGAAGCTGGGCACGCAAAAATATGTGCATCAATACCCTGATCCTTCGCAGCTTGCTGCATTTTGGTAACCAATAAAGATGTACTCATTCCGGCACTGCAGTTAAGCATAATAGTTTGTTCTGCCATAATAATACTTTCCTCCTAAAATGTATCCTAATATTGATCTCTTCTATTATAGCACTTATAGTATTTTTAAAATAGCGCTTACTAATATATCTATTATTTTTTTATATTATATGAAAAAGTTTTAATTATATCTTATGATCTTATGCTTTTGATTAAAAGAAAATATTCGTGGTTTGATCATACTTTGACTACCACGAATATTAATATAATATAGTTCAAATGTATCTTTTGAAAATCTATAAAAGTAATAATTCCTATGAGCTTTTAAAAACAGTTAAAAGCCTCTAAAAGCCATAACAATTCCAGCTATACCAATAATTAACAACGCTAAGCCAATAATTAGAGAAGCCCACATTGCCATTGGCATAAAGCCGTTATTAGTACCCTTATGCAAAATTCCACGGATATAAACGACACTATTAACTATTTGATAAGACCCTAAAGCCATCATAATCACAGCAATAATCATTAAAAATGCTGCACTGGTTAAAAAGTTAGTCATTTTAACACCCTCTTTTAAATTAGATCACTATATTATTAATTAATTTTACCACCTTTTGCAATTAAGATGGTGAAAAAATTATCATCTTTTTTTAACTCTAAATTTAAAACTGCTCAAAAAGCCAATTGCTAGAATTGAAAAGCCATTATTTGTACCATGGCGTAAAATATTGCTAGTATATTTGTAACTGCTAATTATTTCAAATACAGCCAATACAATTAGAACTACAACTATTATTTTCTGAAATATCATACCATGGAAAAAGCTTCTCATTGCAATCGCCTTCTTCGATATCAAAAAGCCCTTTCATTTTTGGCTTTTCCGATATAAAGTCTTTAAATAAAAAAAGTATAGCATTGACCGCTATACTCTCTTATTTAAAATTCTTCGTCATCAGCAGATGGTTCGACATCCTGATAACGATAAATCCCAGTTTTACCAGCTTCCGTTATTCTAGAAAGCAGCTCTTCTTTCTCTAACTGACTGCGATTGATGAACAGTTCCAGCAACATGGGAATATTAACACCCGTGATAATTTCCATTTCCGGATTGCTCTTTAGTAAGCTGACCAGCGTGTTAAAAGGAGTTCCTCCCTTTAGATCTGTTAAACAAAAAACTGTTCCTTTTAGTTGGCTGATTTTTTCACTTATTTCAGACTTTAATTGTTCTAAAGATTCGCCCTCTTTGAAACTCACGGTTTGGCAATTTTCTTGTTTACCACAAATCATTTCTGCTGACTTTAATAATTCAGGTGCTGAATTACCATGTGTACAAATAATTACTCCAACCATATAATCACACTATAATTAATAATCTAAACAGCGGTAGTAACGGCGAATATCCATCGGATGACGGTTAATATGTTCAATGTGAATGTCAATTCTGTTATTAATCGCATGGAAGACAAACGGTGACAAGGTGCCACGATATTTTTCTGAAAAACCTGGCAGGTCATAGTCTTTAGAATCAATAATAGTATAGTTACCACAAATTTCTGGTAAAAATTTAGCAACACGTTCACTTAATGGCCGTTGACTGTCCTCACCAACATAGACAGTAACTGGAGTATCACGATCAACGATTTCAAACATCCCATGGAAAAATTCTGCTGCTTCCACTGCGCGCGTTCTAATCCAGTGTTGTTCTTCCCAATAGCACATTGCATATGAATAAGTTGCACCCCATTGATTGCCGGCACCGACAAAATAGTGAATTTCATCGTCATGGTGTTTCTCGGCAAATTTTTGGGCAAAATCATCCGCATTTTCTTCAATATCAGCAATGTCTTTTGCAAAATGTTGATCCATTTCTTGATAAAACTCATCATAATCTGGAAATTCACCGTTCAAATACATTAAGCGGTCTCCGACCATAAAGAATTTTAACTGTTCATTTTCAGGATAAGAAATACAATACGTTAGCATTGAAGCTAATTTAGCGTGTGGGTCGTCCATAAAACCTAAAATGATTGCACCAACTTGGTTTAAGTTTTTAACTGCATCAACCATTTCTTTGGTATTTCCAGTAACTGAGGAAATTACCACCAAGGTCTTGTCGGTAATACGTTTATTACCAGTTACATTATATTCAGCGGCATTTTGATAAAAAGTTTCTAAAGCACTTTTTTCTTTCATGTGGATATTAGCCTGCATTCCCGAAGCATAGGTTCCACCGATTCCCAGCCAGCAAATATTGGTTATGCCTTTTTTAAATAGTGGATCAATCACATCGTTAATTTGGCTCCGTAGTTTAAGGGCGCCAGTCATACTATCAATTAATTTTTGCTTGTTAAATTTACGCATTTTTCTTCCTCTTTTTTAAAATTATTCTATATTTTTGAAGCTGTTATCTGATCAAAATCCGGGTACGCAGAATGTTGCAAATCTATCTTCTTCACTTGTGATAACTTATAGGCTAGCAAGTGAACCGGTACTGTCATAAATAAAGAAGCCAAAAGTTCACTTGTTGTAATACCTAAACTGAGGTCGTCAGCTGTTGCATTTTCATCTTTACCTGCATATATTGTGTAGACATTTTTAACATGCTTATTTAAGAACCGCTTTAAAAGTTCCATTCTGTCGTGCAATTTTCCCATAGGGTCTAAACAAATGATAAAGTCATCCGGGTTCAACCCCAGATAAGGACCGTGCATGTATTCTTCCAGTTCTTTTCCCCAAGCACTAATACGGACTGCTTCAGTCGTCTTGGTTTCACCTTCGCGGCTGACACCATAAGCTGCACCGTAACCGATAAAAACTAATCTCTTCGCAGTAGCAAATTTACTAATGTTATTTTCAACCCAACTACTTGCACGCTTAATTACTTCAGGCATCTTCTGAACTATATTTTTTATTTCAGCTAAAATTTGTGTAAATTCTACAGACGAAAGTTTGCCTGTTTTTTGTGCAATTAACATAGCTAATAACATTAAATCTAAAATTTCTACGCTATAGCCGGCACTGACATAAGGCATTTCTTCAATTGGCATTCCCATATTTAAAACGTGCTGACAAACTTTTCCAACTGGACTATCAAGCTCACTGGTTAAAGCAAAAACCGTATTACCGGCATCTTGTAATCGCTGAATAATTTTTACTACAGAATAGCTGTGACCGCCTTGAGATATTGCAATACATAAAGAATTTGGCTCAACATGAAGCAAATAATTTTCTGCAATAGAAGGCTCTTCAATTTTTACCGGCATTTTTAAAATATTACTCATAAACGGCAATGCACCATATGCGGCGTTAGAACTTGAACCAGTTGCATAAATAACAACATTAGTAATATTATGATTTAATTGTGCTATCTGCTTAGCAAACAAGTCGGCATAATTTTGCAAAACTGCTTCATAGTATTTTGGTTCTAAGTGGACATAATCTTCAATACTTTTCACAAGAGTCTCCTTAAATTACTGACCCAGCAGTCCTGACCAGGCACCAAATATTCCGATTGCTGCTATCAGCAACAAAATATATTGTGATTTCCAACCTTTTTTATCAAGCCAGAAAATAAAGAATGTGAACAACAGTGGTAAAATACCAGGAACAATGCCATCACAAATTTTTTGGACGGTGGTTGCTTCAGCACCACTGCCAATCTTCAAAGGCATTTTTAACGTTACCATGGTCGCAACCATAGCACCGACCACAGCAAGTCCTAAAACTGAAGCGCCATAAGTTAGCTTATCCATTAAACCTGTCTTTTGCACTTTGTCGATAAAGGAGGAACCTATATTGTAGCCAATAAACAAACCGTAGTATCTAGTGATAATGGCCGGAATATTAAAGATTAGCAAGAACAAAATTGGTCCTAAAATATTACCTTGCATTGCAAGAGAAGTACCAATTCCTGTAGCAATAACCCTTAACGTACCCCAAAAGAATGAATCACCAATACCACTCAAAGGTCCCATTAAAGCAACTTTAATGTTATTGATTGAAGCAGCATCAAAATCTGGATCAAGTTCGTTTTGCTCTTCCATTGCGATTGAAATACCTAAAGGAAAAGTACTTAGCCATGGCGTAACATTATAAAACTCAAGGTGCCGCTTATAAGCGTCCTTTAATTTTTCCTTGTTTTTACCATAGATCTTTCGTAAAGCCGGAACCATAGAGTAGGCATAGCCAAGATTCATTTGGCGTTCATAATTCCAAGCCCATTCCATCGTAAAGGACCGCCAGAAAGTTTTCATTAAATCTTTTCTGGTGAGTAACTTAGAATTCTTCATCTTCATAATCTATGCCTCCATCATCTGCATCTTTTTCACTTGTGTTATTAGAATTAGCAGCAGTATTTACTAACGGTTGACCTTTAAAAGCGGAATAGCCAGTTAGAATAAGGGCCAAACATGCGCCGAAAATAGCTACCCCAGTTACTGATACTTTGAGATAGACTGCCAAGGCAAAACCAATAATAAAGAAAGTGACATTATTCTTGTTGACCATCATCTTAAGCAGCAGAGCAAAACCATATGCTGGTAAAAGCCCTGTGGCAATTCCCAAGCCATTAATAATAAATTGGGGAATGACTGCTAAAATTGCTTTAATTACCGGGCTGCCTAGGACATAGGAAATACCAACTACTAAACCTATTGGCAGGTTAACTGAGAAAAAGCCGCCCAGTACGTTCATCCGACTTACACCACTGCCATCAGCTTCTTCGGCATATTTATCTGCGCGGTGAACGAAGAACGGTAATATGAAAATAAAGCACAAATTTTTGATTACCAAAACCAGAGATGCAATTGGAATCCCCAAGGTTAAAGCAACCGCAGTACTCTTGCCCGCTCCGATGGCGAAAGCAGTTCCCAAAACACTACCGGAGATTATTTCGGGGGGAATTGCCGCACCAATAGAAAATGAACCAACAAAGGCTAACTCCAAAGTTGCCCCCATAATAATTCCCTGATGCAGATTACCCAAGACTAAGCCAGTTAGCGTACAGGTTACAAGTGGCCTTGACAGCATGGATGAACCAACAAAGTATTCACCGTTACCCATCATCGCAATTAAAGCCAAAATAATTGCGGTTAAATATACATTCATTATTTACCTCCAATCATTTTTTATGAAATTCTTGTTTCTCATCATTTGGCACCTGCTGAATCCAGACATCTACTCCCTTTTGCTGCAACTGAGCTAATTCATTAGCCTCCTCCGCAGTTAAATTAATAGTTTTGGAATAGTTTGTTGTTCCTTCTCTGGGCTTAGTGCCACCAAGATTAAGGCTCGTTATTTTATCTCCAGTTCCTTTAATTAATTCAACGGCGTCAGCAACCGATTCCACTACGATTAACATTTTATATTTATCGGTTACCCCAGAATTAATTGCTTTAATACTGTCTGCTACAGACTTCATTACCAGTTTAGACTTTTCCGGTTTTGCCAATCTGATGGCCGATTTGCGAAAATCATCATGGGCAACATCATCATTTACTACAAATATCGTATTAACGTCTAAACTATTAAACCAGGAAACAGCTACTTGCCCATGGACCAAGCGATGGTCAACTCGCACTAGTTTAATCATTTTTCTTTCCTCCATTAACTAAAATCTATTGAGTACCTTGTTTTTACAGCATCCTGCAGTCTGTACTCTAGGGCTACAATTTTACCTTGTCTAGTTGAAAACAGGTTCGTAATTTTAAACACAGGATCTTTTTCTTGGATATGAAATTGCTTACTAATTTCTTCTGTTGCTTTAATTAACTGAAAGTCTTGGTAAACATCATCTGGCTTCTGTGTACCGGTATTGACCGCTTCAATAATTGACATTACTTTTAAGCAATTTGAATCAAATCCCGGAAAGTTATCTAAAAGTAAAAGTAAATGTTCACAGGTAATTTCACCCTTAATTTCCGCTGTAAAAGAAATATCATATAATAACTCCTGTGAGCTCACATTAAAAACTGCAGCATAATATGAACCAACTAGCCTTAGATAAGTATCCTTAAATTTTATTTTGTCCGATGACTCCAAATATAACGGCCTAATAATGCCTGTCATTTCCAAAATATTTTGCTTAGAAATTATTGGAGCAACAAATAAACCACTTCCTTTTTTACGCACAACTTTATTTTCAGCTACTAATTTATTAACAGCTTTTCTAATTGTGGTTCTACTAACATCATATTTTTTTTGCAATTCAGCTTCATTTGGGAGCGTGCTACCGGGCGGATAACCGCCATTATTGATTCTTTGATCCAAAGCAGCATATATTTCTTTAAAAAGCAAAAACTAATCCTCTTGATAATCATAAATATTATTGGCATTAAAATGATATTTAAATTTATTTCCTAATAAATATTGGGTAGTACTCTCAATTGGAAAATCGTCATCTTGATAATTAAAGCTGTTCACTTGATAGAGAGGAGTCCCCTTTTTGACCTGCAACAGACTGCCTATTTTTTTATCAGCCAAAAAGCAACAGATACTCTCTCTACCATAGGTTGGTTTGATCTGATATTCTTTTTCCAGTACCTCATAAAGTGACTTATTAGTAAAATCAATATTTGCCAGTCTGGTAAAATCTGTTTGATTAAAATATGTTATTTCATAGGTTAAAGGAATATCTTTGACAAACCTAATTCGTGCAATCTTGATAACCAGTCCCTCAGGTGCATTAAAAAAATCCTTTAATCTCCCAGGCATTTTTTCAATGGTGGTTGCCAAGTGCTTAATTTTGACAGTTTTATTCTTAAGTTCAGTTGTCATTGAGTCCATGCCTAGCATATTAATGTCAATTTTCCTGTTAGAAATTATTCCCGTTCGTTCTTTGGCTTGTATTTGGCCCTCATTTTTAAGCCTGTCTAAAGCATGTTTAACTGCATTACGACTAACTTGTAATTTTTCTGAAATTTCCCGTTGTGAAGGTAATTCACTAACTTTTTTAAAGTGAATTAAAAATTCTAAGTATTCTTGTACTTGTACTGCAGCAGTTCTTTCTTTAAATTCCATGATATCGTCTTCGTTCTGGTATCATTATTTTATTTTATTGCTTCTTTTTTTAAAGATTTCCCATTTTAAGGGGCTAAAATCAAGGCAATCAATATTTTAAAATATATCTTTATTATTTTTGGTACCAGACTTATAGTAATCGCTTCCACTTACATTGTCAATGTTTTTTTATTTAATCCGCATTTTTATCTGCTTGAGGGCGTTTTAATAGTGGAATTTGCCTTAACTGTTGGTAATTAGGGGCAAAGTAAAGTAAAATGTTTAAGGATTAAAAAAGGAGTGGCATAATGTCGAGACTAGAAAGGCCTGTCGTGATCGGTATTACTGGTGGCTCAGGCAGTGGGAAAACCACAATTGCTCAAAAAATTGTTGCACAAATGCAGGAAAACGAACATGTTCTGATTATGACGCAGGACTCTTACTATAAAGATAATACCGGTATCCCCATGGCTAAACGAATGAAGATCAATTATGATCATCCCGATGCCTTTGATGTACCTTTACTAGAAAAGCAACTGCGTGATTTGCTGGCATACAAGCCAATTGAGATGCCCGTTTATGACTTTAAAGAACATAATCGCAGCCTAAAAACCATTCACAAGGAACCAGCCGATATCATTATCCTTGAAGGAATTCTGGTTTTAGCTAACAAAGAGATTCGTGATTTAATGGATATCAAAGTATATGTTGACACAGACGACGATATTCGTTTCATTAGGCGCTTAGAACGGGACTTAAATGAAAGGGGTCGCTCTATTGAATCTGTAATTGACCAGTATCTGAGTACCGTTAAGCCAATGTATCATCAATTTATTGAACCTACTAAGCGTTATGCTGACATCATTGTCCCAGAAGGTGGCAAAAATGATGTGGCTATTGATATGTTGACTACTAAAGTTCATTCTATTTTAAGTAAAAAAGAGCAATAAAAAAGGAGTAAGCGACCTGAGCCCCAAAAGTTATCGAACTTTTGGGACTCAGTACAAAATGCATTACTCCTTTTTACGTATTTAATCAACTTTAGGCTTTAAAGCATTGTCAAATAAATTGGTAATTAATTTCACTAAAACGCCATCAAAAACTAAAGCAGAAATGATGTTAGTAATGAACATCACTATTTGAACCTGCATACTGAATTTACTCCAACCGTATAAAATATATGATGGAATGAAACAGCCAAATGAAGCAAAGAATGCACCAGTTAATACGCTTTTCCAAGTGAATTTTTGGTATCGTTCTTTCTTGGGAAAAAAGCCAATTTCATTAGTCGCACCCTGAATGACTCCTGAAAGAATGGTAGTAGCTCCCCACTGTCCCCCTATTGCCATTTCAACGATAGAAGCAAGTAATTCACCGATTGTTCCAGAACCTGCTGTGGGAACAAAGTACATTGCCAGCGGTGCAGCCATAAGCCATAAGCCAGAAAACACAGTATCCGTCACCGGTGCAAAACCTGTCGGTACCAAGAGCATCTTAACCAGATTAAAAGCCCAGTTAAAACCATAGGTATAAATTACGCCCATAATGATACCAATCAGCGCGATTAAAATAATTGACTTCACATTCCATTTTGAAGACCTTGTAAACATAAAAATACTCCTAACTTTATAAGTCATTAGGAGCATCTTTAGTAACTAAATTTAACACTTCCCTAACGCAGGTATTGTCCCGTTCAGGTTCAGAGGGTATTTCTCAGCTATTTGGCACCCCTAGTGACTGATATTCATTTTTACTAGTATATCACATTTTAACTATTGAAGTGACCCTAAATTTAAGGTCACTTCAATAGTTTTTCTGCTTTATGCAAAATAACAATTATTTTTAAAACTGACTAAAACTCGCTAGTTTTTCTTTAGTAAGATCACGAATGATAGCAAGGGTCAGATCTACAGATGCTTTAAAGTCAGAATAAGCACTAAAGCAATACGGCGAATGCTCATAGCGCACCGGGATGCCAATCACAATAGTTGGTGCTCCGTTTTCATAATAAATGGCAGCACCATCCTGGCCACCACCGGTACGAACCGAGCGAGTGTAAGGAATATGATTTTTATCTGCTAAATCGCAAGCATATTGCTGGAATTTAGGATTAGGTAAAAACGATGTATCCATGTCACGCAGCATTGGACCTCGCTTTAATCCAGTTTGTGACAACCATTCTGGAGTAAAGGTATCATCAGCAGGACATGATTCCAAAACGATAGCTAAATCCGGCTTTACGGCTCTAGCTGTAACATATGCACCCCGCAAACCCACTTCTTCCTGGCTGGAAAGTGCAGCCACAACGTTAAAATTAGTTTGTTCATCCTTTAAATTGTCTAAGACGTCTGCCATAGCAGCTGCACCAAAACGATCATCAAAATCTTTGCCAAAGAACAAACCAGATTTTTCATTGTATTCACATTTAACATCCACAAAAATTGGACAGCCAGTATCAATTTGATAATCATTAATAGTTTCAGCTCGAGAACTGGAACCAACATCAATAGACATGTCAGCCACATCTGGTACATTATTTTTTTCAGCAGCAGTCATAAAGTGTGGGGGTTTAGTAGCAACTACTCCAGGCACATACTCACCCACACGATTTTTTATTTTAACGCGTAAAGCAGGAATATTGTATTTGACCCAGCCACCCAATGGAACGAATTTAATCATCCCATTAGGACGAACAGCCTGCGTAATAAAACCAACAGAGTCTGAGTGAGCATCTAATTGAATAACCGGCTGATCTTTTTTATTTTCCTTCTTAGCTGCATATACATTTAGCATGCCATCAACTTTAACATTAGCAAAATCCCGAACTGTTTCAGTAAACAATTTAACAAATTCCTCTTCAAAGCCCGAGGTAGAATTGGCATCGGAAAAGTCTTTGAGCATTTTTATTTCTTGTTGTTTATCCATTTTTTTACCTTTCACTTAAATATCTTATTCTTTAATTTTACCAAAAACTGGCATTACAAGTTTAAAAAATAAGCAAGTTCGTAAATAATCTTACTGCTTTTGGTAATATATATACTTTTTGTACGTAATTTACACTCTAAATACTTAAAATAGTCCAAAATAATCTGTTTTTTTGCTCAAAAAATGATATAATCGAAAATATTAGGAATTATAATTGTTTTAAATGAAGGGTAGATAAATGCCAAAAAACGACAATATTAATAATATTATTGATCATAAATTGTTTAGCGAAGATGACATTCATCAGATGTGTGTCAAATTGGGAAAGCAACTTACCACCGATTATGCTGGTAAAAAGCCTTTAATCGTTGGGGCACTTAAAGGTGCCATCTTCTTCTTAACCGATTTAGTAAGAGAAATGGATATTAAAGCTGAAATTGATTTTCTGGACGTTTCGAGCTATGGCAACGAAATGGAATCTTCAGGCAAAGTTAAGCTCATTTCTGATTTAGCAACCGATGTTAAAGATCGTGATGTTTTAATTGTTGAAGATATTGTTGATACTGGATTAACTCTAGATTTTATGAAAGAATTGCTTAAAAAACGTGGCGCCAAAAGCGTTAAATGCTGCGTTTTACTTAATAAAGAAGCAAATCGTAAAGTCGATGTTGATGTTGAGTATTATGGTTCAAAGGTTGGTAACGAGTTTGTAGTAGGCTACGGACTTGATTTCATGAATTATTATCGTAACCTGCGTTATATTGGTGTATTAAAACCCGAAATTATTAAATTAGTTAATAATAAATAAAAAGGAGTTGTCTAAGAGACAACTCCTTTTCAAATGTCTATCCTTCTTTAGACACCTTTTTTTCTTTAGCTACAGCTTTAACTATAAACCAGCGCATAAATCCCTGCTCTATATCGTCAAGTTTGAATTCAAATCCTTCTAACTCAACTTTTTCACCTTTTTTCAAATCTGGATAATGTTCCATCATGTAGCCACCAATTGTAATAATGTCACTATCCTGGAAGCTTTTTAAATCCTTTTTAAAATAACGGGCAAAATCATATAAAGTGGTTTTGCCGGATACATGAATATTACCTTGCTCGTCTCTAATTATATAATCATCAGAAACATCATCAATCTCATCTTTGACAGTACCAAATAGTTCTTCATAAATATCCTTATCTGTAACTATTCCACTGGTACCACCGTATTCATCCACAACAAGGACGATTGGCGTATGTTTCTTAATCATTAATTGGAGAATATCCTGAATTGGCATCGATTCAGGTACAGTAATCATAGTTCTGATAATACGCGTCACTGGCACTTTATCATCAATTTGACTCTGTTGAATAACGTCAAAAGCATAGATATAGCCAACAACATCATCTTTATTGTTATCACGCACAACTGGAATTCGGCTTGAACCTTCATCTAAATACATTTTAAGAGCTTGCGCAATCGTTTCAGTGGAATTAATAACTATTAGACGTGTTCTATCAGTCATAATGTCTTTGGCTATTTTGTCATTCAGTTCAAAAGCACGTTTCATATAGGTCAAATCGTTTTTATCAAGCGAACCACCATGAACAGCTTTACGTGACAATTTGATGATTTCTGATTGCGAATAAACTTGATTTTCTTCATCAGCTGGCTCAAAACCTAACATTTTCAGTAAACCATTTGAACTGGCATTAAGTAACCAAACGAAAGGGTAAACCAAAGTATGAAATAACTGCAAAGGTGTCACAATTTTTAGCAAAATCTTTACAGGCATGTCAATTGCAATATTTTTGGGCACGATTTCTGTAACTACAACTTCTAAATAAGTTAAAAGAATAACACCTAAGATTGCGCTGATAGAGCGAATGACAGAATGGTTAAGATCAACCAAATTAAACATTCTTTCAAATATCGCAGCCAAAGTATCAGCTGAAAACCAACCCAAGACTACTCCAACTAAAGTAGTCCCGACCTGTGTAGTAGAGAGGTACTCATTTAAATTATGAGTCATATGCAGAGCGCGCTTAACTTTGCGATGGTTGCCAATTTTATTGGACAGCATATCTTCAAGCTGGCTGGGTCTAGTTTGAACCAAAGCAAATTCTGCAGCCACAAAGAAAGCTGCAAAAACAAAAATAACTAGAGTTGCTATTAAATTAGTAACTATTTGGGCCGTACTCAAAATTTATATCACCTTTATTAGTTTATCGTTTAAATTAAAATTCCTCATTAAACATTTTATCATTAATAGCGCTTTATTTTAATTAAATTACTTATCTATTTAATTAATTTATATATTTTTTTAAACGGTAAACGATCAGGATAAAATTTGGGATCATTGACTTCTGCTGCATTGTCCTGGTACCCTAACCCAATTGCCATTCCCACAAGTTCATCCTCTGGGATTTTACAATACTTACGTACCAGCTCAGGATAAGATACCATTGAGTGCGCAGGCATAATTGATAATCCTTCATTAAGCGCAAGCAACATAATACTTTGAGAAAAAATCCCTAAATCGTAAACTGACCAAGCTGGAGAGGTTCTTGGGATCGTAAGGAAAGCGACATCCTGAGCATTGAACATATTGTTATTTGATTCCGAGAATAGTTCCATTTTGTTATTAAAAAAATAAGGCTGGGAAGCCCCAACAGCAGCCATATTTTGACTAGGATATGAATCCCAATTGAGTGACAACATTTTGACAAAATCTTCGTGAGGCTCAACATTGTTATCAATTTGAGTTTTCACTTCTTTTTTTAGACCAGAGAGTGCATCACCAGTTAACATATAGACCTTCCAAGGTTGTGAGTTAAGTAATGACGGAGATAACTGTGCCCTTTGAATAATTTTAGCAAGTAATTTTTCGTTAACTTTTCTACTAGTAAACTTGCGAGTTACTCGTTCATGGTTATAAACTTTATTAAATTCCATTCTGATTCAAATCCTTACATATAAAGAGAGCATAATGAAACAACTCTACTTTTTTAAAACAAATTTCTCTAGAATTTCAATACAGGTAGAAATAATCAAAAATACTCTATCTTTTTAATACTCACTTGTTTACACTTCTACTAAAGTTACAAATTGAAGCATTACTATCTAATAAAATCAGTCATATACACATTAATAATATTAATAAATTATACGCAATATTGCAAAGGTATTTGGCAAAGATAACAAAAAAATTTATATAAAAAAGGTTAATTTATTTGCAACTTTGTGTATAAATCACAAAGGTATTTTTAGTATTTTCTGTGATAAATCAAGATTATTAAATTATATACAGATGCTTTTAAAATAGATATTAATAATTTGTTCAGTTTTAAACAAACGTAAAATTAAAAAACAGTTTAACTATAAAACAAATTAAACCGTCTTTTTATATTTTATATTGTCTGCGTATTTCTCGTTCTTGATCCCGCTTCTTAATTGTCTCACGCTTATCATATTTTTTCTTTCCTTGACCAACACCAATAAGAACTTTGGCAAAACCATGTTTAAGATAGACCTTCAAAGGAATAATGGCAATTCCGCGTGCAGACTGATCCTTAGCAAGTCGTGCCAGTTCCTTTTTATGTAAAAGCAACCTTCTTGAGCGAAGTGGTTCATGGTTATACCTATTGCCTTGTTTATATTCGCTGATGTGGACATTCTCAAGAAAAGCGGAACCGTTAATAATTTGTACATAGCCATCGCGTAGATTAATACGCCGTGCCCTCACTGATTTTATTTCCGTGCCCGTTAAAGCAATGCCTGCTTCATATGTTTCTTTAATGAAATAATCATGATGTGCTTTTTTATTTTGAGCAATTAAATTTTCATTTTTTTCTTTTTTCAATTTTCTAACCTAATGTTTGTATCTACTTAAATGTGGATGATTACCATTTTTTTGAAAATTGTTGCGATAATGTCCCTTATGTGCGTGATCGTTGCGAAATCCGCGATTGCCACGTCTTTCGTTTTTAGTACCACGATTATTATGTGACCTCTTAGGTGCATTAGGATCATAAATTTCAAAGTCAAGCTGATGCTGTTCAACGTTTGCATTCGTAAGGGTTACTTTAAGAGGCATCCCAACATGAAATTGTTTATGAGTACCGCGTCCAGTCAGAGTCATGCTTTTTTCATTGTAACTATAAAAATCATCAGTCAAATTTGAAATATGAATTAAGCCCTCAACGGTATTAGGTAATTGGATAAACATGCCAAAACTAGTTACCGATGAAACAACAGCATCAAAGTGTTCGCCAACTTTATCAGCCATAAATTCAGTCATTTTGAGATCATTTACTTCTCTTTCAGTATCGACAGATACACGTTCTTGTGTTGAAGTTTGATCTGCAACTTCAGGTAGATAGCTGGCAAAATGATCCTGTACTTTTTGGTTAATACCCTTTTCACTATAGGCGTGAATCATTCTATGCACCATTAAATCAGAATACCGTCTAATTGGTGAAGTAAAATGAGTATAAAACTTAGCCGCTAGGCCAAAGTGTCCCAGTGGTTCTTCAGAATAATGTGCCTGCTTCAAACTGCGAAGCATCATCATCTGGACTACTGCTTCTTCAGGCGTATCTGTTGTTTTAGCCACGACTTTTTGCAAGTCAATTGGCTTAACGTGATTAGGGTCAGCAGTAATGTGCAATCCAAAAGCGCTGCAAAATTCAAAGAAACCTTTAATGCGCTCACCATCTGGGGTTTCGTGTACACGATACAGAAACGGAACATGCTTGCGATAAAAGTCTTCAGCTACAGTTTCATTTGCCATTAACATGAATGATTCAATCATTTTTTCGGCTATTCCACGATCGTGTAACACAATATCTGTGGGTTTACCTTGGTCGTCGACAATAATTTTTGCTTCTGGTTCTTCAAAATCTATTGCTCCACGACGATGCCTTTGCTGGTATAACACATTATGCAGTTCAGCCATATCTTGCAGCATTGGTGCCAACTTAACGTATTTGTCCTCAAGGTCCTCATGATTTTCTGGATCCAGAACCTTGTTGACATTGTTATAAGTCATTCTGCCGTGTGATCGCATAACAGAGGGATGAATACGATAATTAACTCTTTTTCCTTCCGGAGAAATTTCCATTTCGCAAGACAAAACAAGACGATCTTGCCCCTCATTTAAAGAACAGATGCCATTAGATAATCTAAAAGGCAACATGGGAATTACCCGGTCGACTAAATAGGTACTGTTACCCCTAGTAAAAGCTTCTTTATCCAAAGGAGAATTTTCAGTCACATAATGCGCAACGTCAGCAATATGAACCCCTAAATGATAGTTACCGTTAGGAAGTTTCCATAAAACCACGGCATCATCGAAGTCTTTAGAATCATCCCCATCAATGGTAACTGCGGGCTGGTCCCTAATGTCCTCACGATCCGCCATTTCTGCCTCAGTCACGTGATCAGGAATTGCATTAGACTGCTCAAGAGCATCTTCAGACCATTCTGTACGAACATCATGCTCAGAAACAATGGCCATAATATCGACGCCTGGTAAATTTTTGTTACCAATAATATTGGTAACAACACCAGTCATCGAATCTGGATTATCTTTGTCGGGATAGTTAGCAAGCGATACTTTGACAATATCTTGTTTTTGTGGACGCAAACTGTCCTGACTAATGTAAACGCGATAGTTTGCCAGTTTTTTATTTGAGCTGAGAACATAACCAATAAAATGACTGGTTTTTATTTGAGCATCAGTCATTGAATGAAATTCACCGACAAGCGTTTTTGTACCGCGTTCGAGAATTTCTTCTACTTGTCCTTCAGGCCCTTTGCCATTCCAAGGATTACCACCAGCAGTTATTTTGACTTTAACACGATCACCGTCTACGGCATATGCTGTATAATCGCGAGCAATAAAAATATCATCAGCATCTTCGTCTTCGAGTTTGACGAAACCAAAACCCTTGCTGTTTGCCTTAAAAGTGCCTTCAACTTCGGTATTTTCTTCAGCTAATTGGTATCGACCATTGCCATCAGTGATTATTTTCTTTTCCTGTTCCAAATAGGATAATGCTTTGACCATATCTGAAAAACTGCCAAGTCTGTCTCGGCGCAACATACGGTCAATTTGTTCAACTTGATATTGTTTTTTAGGATTGTGACGAAAAATCTCTAAAACATTGGCTAAGATATTCTCGTTTTGTGCCATGCACTTAACTCCATTTCGTTAGTAAAAAGATAAAAAAAGTCCTCCCATCACTTGATCGGGAGGAACCATTAGTTATTTTGAAGACAAATAAGCTAATACAATAGCAAAAGCGAAAAAGAGCACCAGTAAAACAGATGTTACTTTTTCCATAAATGCTTCAAAACCACGTTTCTTCGTTTGACCACTAAAAACTGCACCGCCAGAGAGTGCATTCAATGCATCTTGCTGTTTTTGCGGCTGCATCATTGTCGCAATAACGATTAAGATTGAAACAATAATTAGTAGCGTCATAAATAAATTGTACAATGCGCTGCCTCCAATATACAGATACGTTACTGGTAAATTTTAGCACAAAATAGATTTAATTTCGAGTTTTATTTTTCTAGTTCAGGTGCATCAGTTTTAAATTTATTTTGCGTTGATTTTTGATGATTTTTATACCATAAAGAAGTTTTATTTTTTGCATATAATTTCTTTAAAGCTTTTTGCTCATTATAATCATAATCTTGCGGCTTAACCTTTTTAAACCACTTTGGATGATAAAAACGTAGGAGATTACCCGCTATAACGCGATCAGATAAGGAAAGCTGTGTGGTAACCTTGTTTGAAATTGCTACTAACTCAGTTTTTAACTTTTTGTCTGGCTGAATTATTTCCTCGCCAGTTTTAGTATCGTAATAGGTACTGCCTACTTTAGCATATAACGGTGTTATAAAGTCACCATTACGTTGTGCCACAATTTGTGGTGCCTTTTTACTTAACAAATCATGACCGAATTGTATAGTGCCCTTGTTTCTAATTCCAAGCAAATTTAACAATGTCGGCAAAACGTCAATTTCGCCTCCGTAGGTTTTTTTGATACCACCTCTTAGGCCTTTCATATGGAACATTAGCGGAACCCGTTGGAATTTCAGATTATCAAAATTAGTAAACTCATCCTGATTAAGTAGCTCCGCACTGGCCTTATGGTGATTGCCAGAAATACCATAATGATCACCATAAAAAACAAGTAGTGTATTTTTACCTAAACCAGTTTTTTTCATCCACCGCATTAATTGACCAACAGCCTGATCTAAATAATGAGCCGTTTGGACATAACCATCGACCGTTTCATCACCAGTGTCAGTTTTAGCAATTGATTGATTTTTCTTATCTAAGTCATAGGGATAGTGATTGGTTACAGTAATTAATTTAAGATAAAAAGGTTGCGGCAAACGTTCAATATACTTAATTGATTGCGAGAAAAAAATCTTGTCTTTTAAGCCGTATCCAATATAATATTTGGGCTTATTTTCATAATATGACAGTGGCATAAAATAGTCATAACCAAATTGCTTGTAGGCATTGTTGCGGTTCCAAAAAGAGCCAGCACCACCATGCATAACGGCAGTTGTATACCCGCCTTGCTGATTTAATATTGCTGGGGCGCTCTCAAACGTATTTGAAGTACCATAACTAGACATTGCTGAACCTGATTGCAGACCGAAAAGAGAATTTTCTAGCATCATCTCGGCATCTGAAGTTTTGCCCTGACCTACTTGATTATAAAAGTTAGCAAAACTAAGCGTATTTTTAGCGTGATACAGTTTGTTTAAATTAGGAGTGACCTCTTTGCCTTTCCACTTGTACCCTATTAAAAATTGCTGAAAGCTTTCAAGATGTATGACCAGCACATTTTTGCCCTTGGCAACACCCGTATAAGCACTATTAGGTTTAACGTAATTAACCTTTAAGTACTTTTTAACCGATTGCAAGTCAGAAACGTTAGCCTTTGCCATTTGTTCGCTTGTTTGAGCTGTTTTAAAGGCGTCATATACTGCATATTCATTAATACCCAAATATTTGACAATATAGCTGTTGTCAAAAGTTCTGGTTAACAAACCTGAGCGATCTTTTTGAGCCATCAACAAATTAACTCCAATGAGAAGAACAGCAATACCTTCAAGCAAAAGATTAAATTTTAACTTTAATGGGCGTAAATCATATTTAACGACTTTACTAACCATTAAAAAGATGATTAGCGCTATATCAACAAAGGCTAAAAAATCTGTTACTCGAGTTATTCCTACAATACTTTTACCTAAATTATCAGCAGTTGACCCAGAAGTTTTAATAATAGACAAAGACAAAAAATTTGAAAACTCGCGATAATAAAGAATGTTGGCAAATAACCACAAGCTGAGCACAAAATCAATTGCAATCATGATCCAATATGATTTTCTGCCCTTAAAAAAAAGACCAATTCCTAGCAAAAGCAATCCTGAAGGCAAAGGATTCAAAAATAACAGAAAATTCTGCATTGCACCCTCGGCACCCAGATTAAATTTTGTTAAATAAATTACATATGTCTTCAACCAGAAAGTCACTAAAATAATAGTAAAAAAGCCTAGTTTGGTTTGGGTTAACCATTGCAGAAAAGACTTGATACGTGTCATCTTATTCTCCTCTCACTAAGCCTATATCTTACCCTTAACTGCAGATAAGTGCAGGGATTTTAATAAAAATTAATCATTCGGTGGGTTTAGCAATTTTTGCAGGTTTAAAAATCCAACCAAAGATTCCTAGGATCATACCGAAAAAATACGTGACAAAACGCCACAAGAACATCCCTACAATTAAGGTACCATTAGATGAAATAAAGGTGGAGAATAAAGTTTGAAAGCTATATTCTGCCCCGCCTGACGCTCCGGGAATAGGTATGATTGCCATGAACATGATAATCATAATGTTCATTTGAGTTACGCTTGCCCAATCAGCAGGAACATTTAGTGTGACCAGCGTCATATAGGGAATGGAATAAAAGCATAACAATTGTAATACAGTGAGTATTACACACACTATTAATTTCTTTTTTTCTCTTTTTAACTTTTGGCTTTCCTCATAAAATGTTTCAATTTTATCAAGCGTGTTTTTGCGCCATATATCGACCCGCTTTTGATTAATAAATTTCGCCAGTAAGTTCATTATCCAGTTGGCAGTTTTTTTAGTCCAATTATAGGCAAACAGAATTGCCAGCAAAAAAGCAATAGAGCTAACATGAATTAAAAAGCCGATTGCGATAAAAATAGCTAACCCTGCAAATTTGGTTGCTACCATATGAAAACCGGTAATAATTGTAGTGACGTAAGCTAAAAAAACTACAATCTGATAAATAATAAACTTCATTAGCAATAAGGAAGTTGCTCTGCCGCCTTCTATTCCCATTTGAACCATAGCAGCTAATTGTGAAGGTTGTCCACCAGTTGACATAGGAGTGATGGCATTAAAAAGCGCTTGAATCAAAGGAATTCTAAAAAAAGACCATTTTGAGCGTTTAGGTTCATTTTTGCGCTTGGTAAGAACTGCCAAAATGCTGGCTTCAAAAACATAGGAAAGAAGCATTAAACCAAAGACAGCAACTAAACCAATCAAGTTAATGTTGCGAGCTGCTCGCTCCAACTGCGCAATCGGAGTTGATCTCAAATCAACATACAAAACTACGCCACTTATTACAAGAACTATGGCAACGCCCCACAAGTGTTTTTTATTCATTAGCGAATTTGTCCCAGCTCACGACCAATTTCATATTGTTCGTGATAAAAATCATCCCATATATGAGCTAAATTATCTTCAGAATATTTTTCACTAGCTTCATCAGATAACTGGCTATATTTATTTAAAATGGCTGGATCCTGGGCAGCTGCTTGCAATTGCTGGTTCATTTCAGAGAAATTGCTGCCCTTCATGTAATAACCACTGATTATTGCCTGATATAAATCAAGATCGCGCAACAAAACTGGCGTACCACAGCTAAAGGCCTCTAAAACAGACATAGGAAACAGCTCATCATAAGACGGCAAAACAAATAGATCTGCAATATTGAGATAATCAACTAATTTCTGTCGATCAATGATTCCCGTAAATTTAAGATTCTGTGGCGGATTTTCGACTAGTTTTTTAAAATGATCGTAACCATCAGTTATTTTGCCAAAAGAAAAACCTCCAGCCCAGATAAATTGCATTTCAGGGTTAGCCTCAGCGAATTTGGCAAAGTCATCAACGCCTTTACGAGCCTGTACTTGACCATCACCAAAAACCACAAATTTATTAAGTGGAATGCCTAATTGATGCCTAAATGAATTCTTTTTTTCCTGACTTTCTGAATAAAATTCATTTTTCGACACAAAGTTCGGAATATACTTAACATTTTCGCGTTTGATACCATATTTAACTAATTTATCGATAAAAATGGGATTAACAACTACAATTTCATCCATGCGCTTATAAAAATCAATTACATATTTATAAAAAATATTTTTGGCCATTGACGGCAATTTAACAGACCCTTCAAGCGTTTCTGGTAAAAAGTGAACATAACCAATTTTGCGTCCTCGTGCCGGTGAAAAGCTGTTAGCAAAATAAGTTGGATTTACCGTATGATAATGTGTCAGATCACTTTTGCCATACTTGTTGTTAGTGACATAAAATTTATCGACCAAGTGTGTTCTAAGCAATCTTATCAGCTCCGTATATGCCGAACCGACTCCTTGTCCTTTTACTGAGGCAGCTTGTGAAAACATATTAATTCTAATCATTTGTCTCCTCTTTGAGATCCTTTTGATAATTTGAAATTGTATCTTGATAAAATTGATAAACTGAACTGGCAAATTTTTGAGCAGAGATTTGATCCATTTTTGCAGCTAATTTATCATGTGGGATTTGTTTTCTCCCTTTTCTTAAGTAGAATAATATTTCATTTAACATTTCGCCAGGACCATTAAAGACTTTGCCAAATTCTTCATCATCAAAAACATGTTCAGTATAGTCTGTATCATAAACGACGCATCTTGTGCCTGAAGCCAGGGCTTCAATATATGTCAGACCTTGAGTTTCCGTATCACTGGCCGAAACAAACAAATCAGCCATTTTATAGTATGAACCAACATCATCGTGAGGTATATCCCCAGTAAATATTATACTATCTTCTAATGTTAATCTTTCAACCTGTTCTTGCAAAACTTCCATATCTGGTCCGTCTCCAGCTATCACTAGACGTGTTTGAGGAAACTCATCAAGAATTTCCGGCATTGCATTTAGGATGCGATCTATTTTCTTTTCTTCTGCAACTCTACTCAAAGTTAATAATACCGGGACATCGTCTGGAATATCTAACTCTTTGCGAACGTCAACTGTTTCAGGCTTATTTAAGCTATTTATGTCCACTCCAGTTGGGATAACCCTCATAGGTATGTTTACCCTATAACGCTTTAAAAGAGCCTCTACGCGCTTACTAGGTGCAATAACACCATCCATATTTTTTAAGTAAGCATTAGTAAATTGCTTAACATGATACGGTCTAAGCAAATGCCCATTTAAAACGTAGTGCAAGTAGTCTTCATACATAGTATGATAAGTATGAATTGCCGGAATTTTCAATTGGTGGGCAACATACTTCCCTATCATACCTAAAGCAAATTCGGTTTGGGTATGAACAATATCCAATTTAACTTCACGAGCAACCTTTGTAGCTTCAAAAAACCCTCTAAACGCAACTCGCCTGTCGGTAAATGAAATAAAGGGAACGCTGCTGAAACGGAATATATTAGCCTCAACTGTCCCCTTTTTTATATGAGGATCAGTAGTAGTAAAAATAAAGACATTATGACCTTGCTTTTCAAGAGCATCTTTTAAGGTTTTAATTGATGTTGCTACACCACTTAATTGTGGAAAATATGAATCGGTAAAAATACCAATATTCATCTTGAATACCTCCATAAAAGGTATTATAAAGATTACACATAAGTTGTGCAATTTTTATGGAAAAACTAACAATACAAAAGCAGCCCTCATACGAGGGCTGCTTTGTAATAGCGGTGATCGGGGTCGAACCGATACGTCCTAAACGGACACCAGATTTTGAGTCTGGCGCGTCTGCCAATTCCGCCACACCGCCATAATATGTTTTAATTTACAGTTCAATGAGTGAACCGATAAAGGCGGGGATCGGATTTGAACCGACGATTAAGGTTTTGCAGACCTCTGCCTTACCACTTGGCTACACCGCCATCGAATTTTTTAAAAAATAGATTGGGATAGCTGGATTCGAACCAGCGCATAATAGAGTCAAAGTCTAGTGCCTTACCGCTTGGCTATATCCCAATGCTAGGGCGGAATATGGGATTCGAACCCATGTATGCCGGATCCACAAACCGGTGTGTTAACCCCTTCACCAATTCCGCCATGAAGGTAAACAGGGATAGTAGGAATTGAACCCACACTAGCGGTTTTGGAGACCGATGTACTACCTTTATACGATATCCCTATTATGGAGGAGGGTGGATTCGAACCGCCGAACTCAGAGAGAGCGGTTTTACAGACCGCCGCGTTTAGCCACTTCGCTACTCCTCCAGGCTGATGGCGCGGGACGGAATCGAACCGCCGACACAAGGAGCTTCAATCCTTTGCTCTACCGACTGAGCTACCGAGCCATCCTACGGTCCATATCAGATTTGAACTGATGATCTTCTCCGTGACAGGGAGACGAGATAAACCACTGCTCCAATGGACCATATTGCGGGAGGTGGATTTGGACCACCGACCTTCGGGTTATGAGCCCGACGAGCTACCAGACTGCTCCATCCCGCGATTATTATTAAAGGAGGATGTGGGATTTGAACCCACGCACGGCAAGACCGTCTAACGGTTTTCAAAACCGTCCCCTTAAGCCACTTGGGTAATCCTCCAAATGTAAATATACCAAGAATGGTAATGACCCGTACGGGATTTGAACCCATGTTACCGCCGTGAAAGGGCGATGTCTTAACCACTTGACCAACGGGTCATATTTATCGTTCCTACGCCATAAGACGCTTAATTATAATACCTAACTTATTGTAAAAAGTCAACTGTTTTTTATTTGGTTAACCCAACAAATCCTGTTAAGCTACTGAATCACAACGTTATTAATAATACAGGATTATAGCTCATCATGCAAGACTTTTGTGCAAAAAGTTGAACTTTTTTCGTATGATTGCTAGCTAAAACTTACTTTTTCCAAAAATCACGGTATTTTTCATTATATCCGTAAAAAAGGCTGTATCATCTTTTTTGAAAGAATTAACAAGTCAATTAAAGCCAATTCTACCAATTAAAAAGACCGTAGATTTAATTCTAACGGTCTTTTTAATATATAGCGGAGACTGAGAGATTCGAACTCTCGCACCAGAATAACCCGATCTACACCCTTAGCAAGGGCGCCTCTTCAGCCACTTGAGTAAGTCTCCACAATGGGCCTAAATGGACTTGAACCATCGACCTCACGCTTATCAGGCGTGCGCTCTAACCAGCTGAGCTATAGGCCCCAAAAAGCGGGTAACGAGAATCGGACTCGCGACTAAAGCTTGGAAGGCTTTCGTTTTACCACTAAACCATACCCGCACTAAATAATAAATGGCGCGGGACGGAATCGAACCGCCGACACAAGGAGCTTCAATCCTTTGCTCTACCGACTGAGCTACCGAGCCATCCTACGGTCCATATCAGATTTGAACTGATGATCTTCTCCGTGACAGGGAGACGAGATAAACCACTGCTCCAATGGACCATATTGCGGGAGGTGGATTTGGACCACCGACCTTCGGGTTATGAGCCCGACGAGCTACCAGACTGCTCCATCCCGCGATTTTAAAATATAAAAGTACAAACAAACTCCATACTTTATGGACCTTGTAGGACTCGAACCTACGACAGGACGGTTATGAGCCGTCTGCTCTAACCAACTGAGCTAAAGGTCCAAGCTCTGGGAAATAGCGGCGGGGGGGATCGAACCCTCGACCTCCCGGGTATGAACCGGACGCTCTAGCCAGCTGAGCTACACCGCCAACAATGTAACCATTTTACAAAGATTACAATCGGGAAGACAGGATTCGAACCTGCGACCCCCTGGTCCCAAACCAGGTGCTCTACCAAACTGAGCCACTTCCCGTTATTATGCGCCCTGAAGGATTTGAACCTTCAACCTTCTGATTCGTAGTCAGACACTCTATCCAGTTGCGCTAAGGGCGCATCACTAAATGCCGAGGACCGGAGTCGAACCGGTACGGTTGAAACCAACCGCGGGATTTTAAGTCCCGTGCGTCTGCCAATTCCGCCACCCCGGCAAGTAATGAAAGCGGAAGACGGGATTCGAACCCGCGACCCCCACCATGGCAAGGTGATGTTCTACCACTGAACTACTTCCGCATAATATGTAATGCCGATTATACGATTTGAACGTACGACCCCCTGTTTACAAGACAGATGCTCTACCAACTGAGCTAAATCGGCAAAATGTAAATATGGTATATATTATTGGCGAATACGGGTGGTGGGACTTGAACCCACACGTCCGAAAACACTAGAACCTAAATCTAGCGCGTCTGCCAATTCCGCCACACCCGCAAAATGGGGCCATGAGTCGTGACGGGCTTGAACCGTCGACCCTCTGATTAAAAGTCAGATGCTCTACCAACTGAGCTAACGACTCGGAATGGAGGATACAGGGCTCGAACCTGTGACCTCCTGCTTGTAAGGCAGATGCTCTCCCAGCTGAGCTAATCCTCCAT
>NZ_KQ034007.1:313318-416643 GCF_000970755.1 Lactobacillus kimbladii | reverse complement strand
TCTCTTTAAAACAGCTTTTTTATTTTCCCAGATTCACGTGCTTTTGTCAAGCACTTTTTTCTGGGACCTGTTTGCCGTCTTCCCCGACAGCGTTTATTATCTTACTAAAGCAGCGCAATTTTGTCAACTGCTTTTACTCGATTTTTTTGCCTGCCCGCTTAGGCCTCTTGCCTTGCGGCTCATTGCCCGACGACAGTTATTAATACTAGCAATTATTTTTCTCTTTTGCAAGTATTTTTTACAATTTATTGGAGAGACTTACTTCTTTTTTTATGATAAAGTTGTTATATCAAGGTTTAGAGGGGAGTTTTTTAAAATAAAAAAATTTGATTTAGCAATTATTGGGGCAGGTCCAGTGGGATTATTCTGTGCTAATTTTGCCCATCTTCATGGTTTAAAAACTGTAGTTTTTGACTCACTTGCAGAAGTTGGAGGACAACCAAAACTACTTTATCCATTTAAAAAAATTTTGGACATACCAGCTTTTAGTTCTGTTTCTGCTTGCGAATTAATCGAAAAATTACAAACTGAAGACAAACAAAATGCAACTTTTATCTTAAATCATCCTGTGGTAGATCTTAAAAAAATAGACAGAAAATTTATTATTGATAATAATTTTTCTGTAAAAAGCGTAATTATTGCCACCGGAACTGGATCATTTACTCCTAAAAAATTTCCGTTAAAAATGGACGATGAAATCGAAAAAAGAGTTCACTACTATGTTAGAGATCCTCAAAAATTTAAAAATCAAAAAATAGGAGTCTTTGGTGGAGGAGATTCTGCCCTCGACTGGGCAGCTGAACTAGCAGATCAGGAAGGAACGAAAATTAATTTAATTCATAGAAGAAATGAATTTCGTGGTTTGGAATCCAGTATTCAAAAACTTAAAAGTTTAAAAAATGTTGAAGTACAAACTCCCTATCTTCCTAAATCAATTCAAATCAGAGATAATCTACTTAATATTGGTTTAAAAGAGATGGGGACCAGCAATATTATTTACGAACAATTTGATCAAATAATCGTCGGCTATGGCTTCCGTGCTAATAACCAATTTGTAAAAAAGTGGGGTGTCAACTTAAATAATAACCAAATTGAAGTATCACGCTCTATGGAAACAAATATACCAGGCATCTATGCAATTGGTGATGTATCAACGTATCCCGGACGTGTGCCTCTTATTGGACTTGGATTTGGAGAAGCACAAATTGCAATTACTACAATTATGCGTGCGCTTTTTCCCGAAAAAACCTTAACAATTCATTCAACCAGTATTTAGGAGATGTTTATGACAATAATCAATTTTATTCTGCATATCGACCATCATCTGATTGAAATAGTTAATCAGTTTGGCAATTGGACATACTTGATTATCTTTGCCATTATTTTTATTGAAACTGGATTAGTTATTTTCCCTTTTTTACCCGGTGATTCACTAATTTTTGCTGCCAGTTCTTTAGCAGTTAATCCAGAATATAATTTGAATATTTGGTGGATTTATTTTGCGGTATTGCTGGCAGCTATCTTAGGTGATGCCTGTAATTATGAAATAGGTGCCTGGTCTGTAAGACAAGGTACAAAACACACTTGGTTTAACAGGCTGATTAACCAAAAAAATCGTCTGGCCGCTGAAAACTTTTTTAACAGACACGGGCCAATCACCATTGTTATTGGCAGATTCATTCCCTTTATTAGGACATTTGTTCCCTTTATCTCTGGTGGCAGCAATATGCATTATGGCAAATTTGCACTTTATAATGTAATTGGTGGAATAATTTGGAGTGGTCTATTTACAGTATTAGGCGCATTCTTTGGGAACATACCTTTTGTGAAAGAGCATTTTTCAATGTTGCTAATCGCAATTATCCTAATTTCTGTTTTACCGATCTTAATAGTTGCATTAAAAAAACGAATTAAAAGCAAAAAGGAGTTTCATTAAGAACTCCTTTTTATTTTTGCAACAATTTATCAGCAAAATACAGTTCATAAACAATACCTGCAATTGCAAAACAAGACGCAAAAAAACCTTCAGTGAGGACATTAATAATTGGATCTGTCACTGGATCAAATAACCAGGTGTTGCTACCCGCAAAAAATAAATGATGAAAAGTAATAAAAAAATTATCAAAATTAGTAAGTGCAAATGGCAATATTGCAACTGGCAGCAATAAAAACAATAATGCCCATACTTTATTTAAACGCAAAAATTTTTTATTTCGTCTTTGACACCAAAAAAGTATTATTAAACAACACAGAAAAGCAATAATTGCCAATACAAACAATTTTTTGACATCTGCAAAATGACCTGCAGCCATTGAGGAAGTAGGCAAATTACTCATTCGCAATTTACGCTTAAAGGGCCAAATTAAATACCACATTAATTGATTGTAATTGCTCATTACTTGTCCAATTGACAAATTCACTGTTTTATTCGTTTTTTGCACCAAAACAAAGACAAATAATAAGGGCCAACTAGCAACTAGTGCTGTTACAACACTAGTAGAAACAGCAAAAATAAAATGGTAAATAATAGTTAGGATATTATTTCTTTTATTCATAATTTAACCTGATCTAAGCTGTCAACCAAAATTGTAGGTTGCTTTTTACCTTCAATATCCGCAACTTGTGTAATACCAGTAGTTACCAGCAATTGGTCAACATGGCTGTTAAACCCTGCCTTGATATCAGTATCGTAATTGTCACCTACTAAAAGCGTATCTTTTTTAGCAAAATGAAATTTATCTAACAACATATCAATAATCACAGGAGATGGTTTTCCAATAAAAAGCGGCTCTTGTCCACTGGAAGCTGCAATCATTGCACACTGAGAACCATTGCCAGGCATTAAACCTTTTTCACTAGGCAAATTTAAATCCGCATTAGTACCAATAAATGTAGCTCCTTTTCTTATTGCACTTACAGCTACTTGAATTTTGTGGTAAGTCAAATCCGTATCCATCCCTACCACAACGTATTCTGGATTAGAATCATTAAGCTCAAAGGCCGGGTTTTGCATAAATTCACGCCATAAACCAATTTGGCCAATTATATAAACACCAATTTTGTTGGTGCGCTTTTTTTCATTATTTAGAATATAACTTACTGTTGCCATACACGGCGTATAAATATGCGCAATATCAGTTTGGACGCCATGAATTTTAAGCTTATCCACTACCATTTGCGGAGTGCGAGTCGTATTATTAGTCAGAAAAATATAGTCCTTATGCTTTTGTTCAAGGCGCTCAACAAAACGAACCCCAGAAGCAATAGTTTCCTTACCGCGATAAATTGTGCCATCGAGATCAATTAAAAATAAACGGTAATCTTTCACTTACTTACTGCCCTTTCTTTTTTTGATTACAAAAGAATGATGGTTTGCTCGTTCTTTTTTTACAGCTACAGTTTCAGGCCTTTTTATTCTGTTAGGACGCACATGATAGCTTTTAAAAGATTTATTCAGTTTTCTTCTATGCAAACCCTGCGCCTTATTCTTAAACGAATTTTTCCGCCTTCTTCTTTTATTGTAATGATAATGATGCACGGGACTTAAAAGCTGTAGAACAAAATATGGCCCTCCCGGATTACAGTATTCCAGTAAATAGTCAGCAATAGTCTGCTTTTTGCGATCAATTGCTGTTTGAGCATTATCCTGGTAGAAGCCTTTTAAACGCAAATGTTCACTTGATACATCACCCACAATAAAATCATATTGATCTAAATAAGGATCATATTTTTGGCGCAAAAGCTCGAGGTCAAGAGCCTCATTCTTATTAACTACAACCTGATAAAGTTGTTTATTTATTTTTAGCTGATCATTATCTAGGCTTACGACAGCCAAGGGATGCCGCAATGGTTGATCCCGTTCAAATTTATTATCTTTAGCTTTTCTGCTGCTCGTTTGCTCTACCATTATTTTCACTTCCCGCTAACGGATATTTTTTTGCTAAATAATCTCCTATCACTTCACGCAAAAATTGCGGAAATAAGAAATCATTATCACCAACTATTGCCAAAGTAGGGAAAAAAGGCACTAAAACATAATGATCCAAAACAGCAATTTGATATTCCTGGTAGGGATCGACTTCCTTGCCATTTACAAAAACTACTCTGCTCATAGGATCAAACTTGATTCCTTTGTAGTACATTTGACCAAAAATTTTTCCGCGAAAACTCATGCCCTGCAAAGGAAACTGGTCTAAAAAGTGCCTGTTTTTTTCAATTTCCATAATCAGGCGCCACAAATCACTGCCCTTTAAAGTAGAGCGTACAACATGCATGGAATGCGGCAAAGCTCTTTGTAAGTCATATTTAGTTAAAATACCCTTTTTAAATGGTGTTAAAAAAAGACCTGAACTGAGCATAGCTAGTTTTGTTCCGGCAAAATTTGCAATGGCATCCATAGAAACCTGAAGAGCAGCCTCACGGTCATTATCGTATTTCTCAGGCAAATCAGCCACAAGTTCATGACTTAAAATTTCTTTTCCCTTTTGCCTATAGCCTAAAATGGTTTCCTCATCATCTGGTTTAGACTTCATCAAGCTGGTAGGTTCAACATGTGGAGTGATCTTTTGCACATGATGATTATCATCGATTTCCATATAAGTGTCACCCACATAATTGCCCCATTTACCTGTTTGGGTAATCCACACATTTTTTACCTTTTTACCATGTGGCAGCAAGTCATGACTATGCCCGCCCACAATTAAATCAATTTCAGGATAATTTTTGGCCAAAAAATTGTCCATATTTAACCCAATATGAGTTATTAGAATTAACACATCGTATTGCCCCTTCATTTTGGGCAAAACGCTATCCATCGTTTCTTTCAACATTTTAACGTGCCAATGATTAGGTTCATAAGAAAGAGGATACGCAGCAGTCAAGCCAATTAAACCAATTCGAGTGCCTTTTTTGGTAAGCAAAATTTTATCTTGAACAGCCCAATGAGGCATTGAACCGTCTTCTTCACGCAAGTTCGCTAAAATAACGGGAAAATTAGCATGATCAAACAGTTTTTCTACAACACAATGTGAGTTGGAAATTCCTTCATTATTGCCAATAGTAATTGCGTCATAATGAAATGAGTTCATTAGCTTAATGTTAGCTTGGCCATACGTCGCATCAGTCAATGGATGAGAACGATCCATGAAGTCGCCAGCATCAAAAGTAAAAACCTGATCGACAGATTTATCTTTTTGCGCTGCTCTTAAATAACGGCCAATTTTGGGGAAATGTTCGAAATGTGAATGTAAATCATTAGTGTGTAAAATGCGAATTTTTTCCATTATCTTGCTCTCTATCCAATTTGATTAGATTTCAAAACCATATTATATGCATCTAAGACTTTTCCTTTTGGCTTTTTCCATTCCACCCAATCAGGATTTTTCCAGTCATCTTCATTAGTCAAAGTTTCAAGCTGATAGTTTTTATTAATATATTCTTCATAGGTAATAAGGGCTTTAGTACGAGGTATGTTCAATTGCAAAATACGCACGCTTTTTATTTTTCCACGATCAGCTGCCAGTTCGGCTATCCCATTTTGATCAATATTAGCAATTTCAAAATACTTACTGCCGTCGTTGCGCACTATTTCTTCAATTAAATCAAACTCTTCATATTGTTCATTCATTAATATCCCCCACATAAATTAAATCTGTGACATGTAGCAAAAAATGTGCAACCATGCTATTGTAGTTAACAATAGAGGTGTACACATGAAATATCAAAGCCAATTAATCAGGGCTCTAGTTTTTAGCATCATTTTTATTACAACCTGTGGTTTTACTGTGGTCGGCCATCGCGGAGACCCCAGCAAATATCCTGAAGAAACTATTCAAAGTGATAACTCTGCTTTTAATTCGGGTGCTGATTACGTTGAGCTTGATCTCCATCTTTCTGCAGATGGCGAGTTAGTTGTTTCACACGATGATGACTTGTTTCGCGTGACCCATACACATGCAATTGTATCACAAAATAATTGGCGGGCACTTAGCGAGTTAACCTATGATAATGGTGAACATGTCATGAGTTTACCACAATTATTTAAATACTATCAAAAAAGACCAAATACAAAATTTATTCTTGAAACCAAAATAGATCATTCTTCAGATCCATCTTATGAATTAGAAGATCAGATTGCAGCGACTATCAAAAAGTATCATATGGAGAAACGGGTTATGATCCATTCTTTCTCAGTTGCCAGCTTGTTTCACTTCCGTAAGATTATGCCCGATGCCTATTTAATTTTAATTGTGGGCAGCCTTAAAAGAATAAATTTTAGTAATTTACCTCAGGTAAATGCCGTTAATGTTTCTTCTGATTTAATTTTAAATCATGCCTGGCTGATACATTGGCTGCATCAGCTAAATAAACAGGTTTTTGTGTGGACTGAAATGGATGAATCCCCTGATTTATGGCAATGGCTAATTAACAAAAATGTTGATGGCGTCGTAACTAACTTTCCGAGTACTGGTTTTAAATACAAACTGGCAAAGGAAGGTACTAAAAAATACGATATTCACCGCAGTGGCAGTTATTTTGGCAAAAAAAAGACTAATACTATGATGAATCCTTATGTGCGGGATAAGCAAAATAAATTTGTTTATCCGGGGCAAAAATTTGAGGTAATGTACGGGGTCAGAGCCCATAATCAGCTTTACTATCAAATTGCCAACCAGACCTTTATTTCGGCAGAATTTGTTAATATGGATTTAACACCTGAAGATATCGCACCTTATCAAAATAAGCAAGTATTAGCCAAGCCGCAAAAAGACGTTCATGTTTACCGCTTTCCTGATAATCAATCAAAAACTGATAAAGTTTTACCTGGTAATACTTTAATAAAAATAGAGAACTTCAATGGCAGTCCCAAAAGTTTATGGCTGTATACATCCTTAGGCTGGGTCAAAGCAAATGATATTCTGTTCTATGGCTTTTTTGACCAAAGCAGTTGGCAAAATTATCGTCATTTACCACGCATAAGTCGCTATTCCAATATTGCTTTAACTCCCTATTTACCACTACAATCTGCTAAACCGCTCAATACTTGGCAGCAGATAAAGCAAATTCAAAAATTATCTACTAAAAAAGTGCTGCATAACTAACATGCAGCACTTTTTATATAATAAACAATTTTTACTCATTTGTTGTACTTTGCTTTTTTAATATTTCATAAGGCAGTTCAATCTGAGTTTCTGGCACTTCTTCATTATTCATCAGCTTAGTGAGCATTCTCATTGCTACTGCGCCAATATCATAAAGTGGCTGCCGAATAGCTGTTAATGCGGGACGTACAACTGATGCAATTTGCGTGGCACTGGCCGTAATTATTTCTAATTCTTCCGGCACTTTCTTACCTGCATCAATAGCTGAATTCAAAATCCCGACAGCAGTGACATCTCGGGTCACAATTACACCATCGATACCATCTTGATCTAACTTAGATAATAAATTATAACCATCAGAATGGTCTTTAACATTAGAATAAATATGGCCCTCACCCAAATTATGATCTGCCATAAATTTCTTGTATGCTGGAACTCTGTTTTGGGCATTAACTACAGTATCTGGATCGCCTAGCACTAAAGCTAAGTTCTTTCTGCCATCATTATAAAGCAAGTTCAAAGCTTCGGTATCCGCCTTTTTATAATCTATAGCAACTGACGGAAATTCACTGTGGCTATCCTTAGTTCCTGCCAGAACCACCGGAGTATCAGTACGCTTAAAGGCTTTAACAGCTTCTTCAGGCAGTGCATCTGACATGTAAATTACGCCATCAACCTGTTTATTAAGCAAGCCTTGAATCGCCTGATCTTCTCTCATCAAACGGTTTTCAATACTGGTAATAATAATGTTGTACTTATATAAAAGCGCAATGTCATCAATACCTTTTGACAATTCTGCAAAATAAAGATTGGTTAGATCTGGCACGATTAAACCGACCGTAGTAGTTCTCTTGGATGCAAGTCCTTGTGCTACTGCATTAGGCTGATAATGCAAACGGTTAATTACTTTCATTACTCGATCGCGCGTATCTTTACGCACATTTGTATTGCCATTAACTACTCGTGAGACTGTGGCCATCGAGACTTTAGCCTCACGAGCTACATCATAAATTGTAATATCTTGTTTACGCATTCTTGGTTCCCCCATCTTAATTTTACTAGTATAAAATTTATCATCTTTTTTCAAAAAGTGCAAACGTTTACAACTATTCTTTCATTTTTTCATTGCAAGAACATGATATACTTTCTTTAACTGAAAGTTCAAGATGGAAGGAAAAAGCTATGAATTTAACAAAATTACAAGAATGGCTGCAAAGTTCTGATAAGGATGTAGCCTATATTTCTAACCCAACTACAATTGCCTACTTTACCGGATATGATATGGAGCCTCACGAACGAATTTTTGCTCTTTTAGCATTTAAGGATCAGGATCCGTTTGTGTTTGTGCCGGCTTTAAACGTTGAAGAAGCCAAAGACTCCGCCTGGAACGGTGACGTATACGGTTATCTGGATTCAGAAAATCCATGGGAGATTATCGCTGACAAGGTAAAAAGCAGAACACAAGAGTATCAAAAATGGGCTGTAGAAAAAAACAACCTGTCTGTTTCTCACTACCAACTCATTCACGCACAATTTCCAGATGCCAATTTTGACGGCGACGTTTCGAATTTTGTTAATAAAATTCGTCTTTATAAAACTCCTGAGGAAATTAAACAATTGCAAGCCGCTGGCCGTGAAGCTGATTTTGCATTTCAAATTGGCTTTGATGCTATTAAAGAAGGCGTCACTGAGAGATATATAGCGGGACAAATTGAGTATCAGCTCAAAGTACAAAAAGGAGTAATGCATGAAAGTTTTGAAACTATTGTGCAAGCTGGTGCCAATGCCGCCAATCCTCATTTAGGTCCTACTATGAATAAAGTTAAGCCAAATGAATTAGTTCTTTTTGACCTGGGAACAATGCACAATGGCTATGCTTCAGACTCCAGTCGTACAGTAGCCTATGGCGAGCCGACTGCTAAAGAGAGAGAAATTTACGAAATTGATCGTGAAGCTCAACAAGCTGCTATTGATGTGGTTAGACCTGGTATGACAGCTTCTGAACTCGACAGTGTTGCTCGAGATATCATTACTAAAGCCGGCTATGGTGAATATTTTATTCACCGATTGGGTCATGGCATTGGCAAGGAAGTGCACGAATACCCATCAATTGTTCAAGGCAACGATTTGATCATTGAAGAAGGCATGTGTTTTTCGATTGAACCCGGAATTTACATTCCAAATGTTGCGGGTGTCAGAATCGAAGATTGTGGCGTCGTTACTAAAGATGGCTATGAACCTTTTACTCATACCAGTAAAGAACTCAAAGTTTTGCCTCTTTAAACAAGAATTTAAATTACTTGACCACATAAAAATGGCACTAGCAGCAATATCTTATCTGCTAGTGCCATTTTTTATTAATTTATGGTCTGGAATATGGGTCAACTGGTGCAGCAGACGGATCAGATGAACCTTCTGGTTTTGGAGGCTCCGGCTGATTAAAATCGTCTGTTGTTTCTGCATGATGCAGATCATTTGCTACATCCTGAGCATGATCTTTTTGCTGTGCGTCATCATCTTTTGAATTATCAATAACGATATCATCAAAATCCTTTAGTTCTGAATCATCTTCTACATTCTTAGGGAATGAAGCCAGTTGATTCTTCACTATTTCAGTACCATTATCATATTTCTTCTTTAAATCCTGAACAGTTTCATTGTTCTTAACTTTTTTCTTTAATTCGTCGATTTGGTCATCACTTACTAAGAGAGAGCCAGCAAGAAACCCCACTGCAGTCCCGACAATAGTACCCAAAACAAAACTTACAAACTTTTTCATAAAAGTAACTCCTTTTACTAATCTTCACCTTTACGTCGCTTATGCCGTGCAAACACCGATGCTAAAGCAGATGACACTAATCCGTTACGTTTCCAATGAAAATTATTGAAACGTTTTGCCATTTTTCTGGTAGAGGTATTAACATCTGAAACGCTTTCGCCTAGATCAGCTGCTGCCTGAACAACAGGATCAATAGTTTTCATTTTAACATTAACATCTGCTAACAAGACATTGGTTTTATCAAGCAAATCTCCTGTCTGATGCAGTAAACCATTAACATCATCGGAAATTTGCTGAATAGACTCGTTAGCACTTTGGATTGTTTTTTCAGCTTCTTTAGTCGCCTTTGCGGCACGAATAAGCACTGGAATTGTGAAAAGTACTAAAATTAATAATGCAATGGCAGCAATCAACCCTGCTAATGCACCATAAGAAAATTTCATCTTTTACCTCCAATTCTATACCTAAAAAAAGTCTAGCATGAAAATGCTTTAATCTCAATCCATATGTCATATTTTGTTATAGTTAATATGCATATACGAAAGGTAATTACCATGAATAAAATATTTCAAATCAACAAAAATGTTCTCAAATTCAACTGGGACAGAGTAGGCGAACAAGTCTTGTCAATCGTCTGGCAGTTAGCAATTTCATCCTTAGTTTTTTATTTAATTGATCATTTTGGCAAAAAAATTATCAGCCATTATTTAAAACGCAGTAAAAGAAAACAAAATAAGAGAACACAAACTGTAACAGCCTTAATCAACAGTATTTTCGAATACACAGTAATTTTCTTTTATTTATTTGCGGTGCTATCAATTTTAGGCATCCCAGTTGGAACTCTACTTGCAAGTGCCGGTATTTTTTCACTGGCTTTAGGTATGGGGGCACAAGGCTTTGTCAGCGATTTAGTTAATGGGTTTTTTATCTTAAGCGAAGACCAGTTTGATGTAGGTGACATTGTTTCCATCAACAATCAAACGGGAGTTGTAGTACAGTTGGGTTTAAGAACTACCAGACTTAAAGGATCGGATGGTTCTATTATCTACATTCCTAACCGCAACATTTCAATAGTACAAAATCTGGCCCATGGTGGCATCGGTTTGGATATAACAATGCAGCTTAAAGCTAATAATGACTTCACAAAAGTTCATGATATTATTAGCCAAATAAATAATAAATTGAGTACTAATATTAATTTTTTAGTACAGGAACCCAAAATAGTTGGAATCACAGAACAAACGGCACAAACTGTCAATTATGTTGTTCATTTTCAAGTTAAACCTGGCCATGAAAAAGAAGTGCAAGATGAGTACCTAACACAATATTTAAAAATATTACCTCAAAATAAAATTTTACTGGCAGAATAAAATAAAAACTGATAAACATTACATAAGGACATAAGGCAAATTCAACGAAATTATTATTCTTGTTGACATATTGCTTGCGCTTTTTATCAGTTTTTACTTATTCAAATTGAGTCAGCCAATTAGGTAATTCTTTGAGCAGTTGGGATATCGCTCTTCCCCGATGAGAAAGACTGTTTTTTTCAGCGATGGTCATCTCAGCAAAGGTTTTCTGTTTTTCTGGTACATAAAAAAGCGGATCATAACCAAATCCATCATCGCCTTGAGGTGCAGGCAAAATTAAACCCTCGCATTGTCCTGAAACAACCAAATCTTGTTCAAAATGACCAGGTTTAGACACTACGATTGTAGTGTTAAATCTAGCGGTCCGTTTCTTTAAGGGTACTCCGCCAAGTTCTGCCAGCAATTTAGCATTATTTTTTTGATCATTATGTTCGGGGCCGGCAAAACGCGCAGAATGAACTCCGGGAGCACCATCAAGTGCATCAACGATTAATCCAGAATCATCAGCTATTGTTAACATATGACTATAATTTGCTAATTCGTGGGCCTTAAGCTTAGCATTTTGCTCAAAAGTTATTCCATATTCATCAATTACAGGCGGTCTGTCTAAATCAGCATTGGTTTTGAGAGTAACGTTAATTGCAGCCGTTTTAAAAGCTGATTTTAGTTCCTTGACTTTTCCTTTATTGGTAGTAGCAAATAATATTTCCATTTTTTCTCCTTTACTAAAGGTCCTGTGCACTAAATTTCTCATCCTGTAATACTATTTTACCAAGTTCATCAAACATTTTGACATCACCTGTAGTATAGTACTCGTGCTTTCCTTTAGCTGAACTGTCCGTGAACATCTGATCACGTTTCATAATATTATATGTATACTGGGCAACTTGATCAGCAGGGTCAATTATTTGTACAGCCGGTTTCACGCACTGAGCAAATTCACTGCGAATAATCGGATAATGAGTACATCCTAAAACTAGAGTATCAACACCTAAATTGTTTATTGGCAATAAAATCTTTTTAAGTGCTGCCATATAAGCTTGATGTCCCGCATTGTTTTCAATTAGAGGTACAATTTGAGGGGCAGCTATTTCATTCACAGTTATTTCGGGATCACGTGCTTGTATTTCCTTTTGATATGCATGTAAGCCAACAGTCATCTTGGTGGCCACGACCGCAACATTTTTATTTTTAGTCGCATTTGCTGCTGCAACGGCACCTGACTGAATTACACCAATAATTTGCGGTTCAATTTCTTTTTGAATAGCTTTCATAGCCACGGCTGTGGCTGTGTTACATGCAAAAATAATCAGTTTGACATTTTTGCTTATTAAAAAGTTAACGCTCTGCTTAGTAAGCGCAATAATTTCCGCTTTAGACTTATCACCGTATGGAATATGAGCATTATCACCAATAAAAACAGTCGCTTCGTGTGGCATTTTGGCAATAATTTTTTTGACTACTGTCAACCCGCCAACACCAGAATCTAGCAAGCCAATTGGTCGGTTATCCATTATAAAAGTCTCCCCTAAATAATTTATACTTCAGTCAATTTTACGGTAAAATAAAAGAAAATAAAAGGGATGAATTTCTTTATGCAAAACAATAACGAGCAACACGAACATGTTTATTTTGTGAATCAACTTTATCGTGATTTCTTACTGCCAACAATTTTAGGTAAAGACAACGAAGCGATTCTTTATTGGGGTGGCAAACGAATTGCCCGTAAATATGATTTGTTGTCATTTGAAGATGTGGTTAGTTTCTTTGCAACCACAGAATTCGGTAGCTTAGAAAAGACAAGAACCCATCGCAACGAAGAAATATTTAAACTCAAGGGGCAAAATGTGACCGATCGGATTAACAGTGGCAGTCAAGAGTTTTCGCTCGAAGCCGGCATCATTGCAGAAGCAATTGAAAAGGAAACTGGCCGCACAACTGAGTGCGAAATCAAAGTTGATGAACGAAAAAAAGAAGTTAAATTAATTGCTAAGTTTGATTAAACTTCCAGAAACAAATAATTTAGTCTTTTGCTATTTTTGCAATATGATTAAAGTAAGAATGGAGGAAATAAAATGCTTAGAGAATTTAAAGAATTTATTCAACGTGGTAATGTTATTGATCTAGCTGTGGGTGTAATTATTGGTGGAGCTTTTACCAACATTGTTAATTCTTTGGTAAATAATTTGATTAACCCACTTTTAGGGCTATTTATCGGAAAAATAGATCTATCCAATTTGGTATTTAAAGCCGGTGGTGCCACATTTAAATACGGTGAATTTATCAATACTGTAATTAATTTCCTGATTATAGCATTCATAGTTTTTTTACTAGTCAAAGCCGTCAATAAAGTAATGAGACACAATGAGCAGCAACAACCTGCTGGTCCATCTGCTGAAGACTATCTCAAAGAAATTCGGGACTTATTAAAAGAAAAAAGCAATTAAAAAAATTCCTGCAAAAGCAGGAATTTTTTATTTTGTGTATTGATCCAAAATCTGACTCAGTTTTGCTTTTGGAGTATAGCCGGTAATCCGGTCCACAATTTCACCATTCTTTTTAATTAATAAAGTGGGAATGGCCATTACTCCCAGAGAGCTTGGTACTTCCTTATTTTGATCAACATCCATTTTGGTAAATTTAACGTCTTGACGCTCTTCAGCCAGTTCATCAACAACTGGTGATTGCATTTTACAAGGACCACACCAGGTTGCCCAAAAATCTGTTAAAACCACACCGTCTTTTGTTTCTTCTTCAAAGTTTTGATCTGTAAGCTCATCAACCATGAAAAACCCTCCTTTAAGGAAAAAATAGTTATCTATTGATATTTTCATTATAGCAAGCAAACTTACTTTTTACAAGTAAAGCATTTTATTGTAAATGAACAATAGTAGCACCATTACCGCCCTCATTTGCCGGAGCGTAATTATAACTTTTTACATGCTTGCTTGACTTTAAATACTGCCAAACGCCTTTTCTAATTGCACCAGTTCCAATGCCGTGAATGATGGTTACAACATCAAGCCCTGCAAGCAGTACAGAGTCAATATACCGATCAAGATTAGTCATCGCTTCATCATATCGCTGACCGCGCAAGTCAAGCTCACTTCTCACATTGCTTCTTCTGCTTGCACTAACAGCGCGAACTTGTTGGTGAGTCCGCGACTCTTTTTGGGAACCGATTTTTTCAATGTCGCGGTCACTGACTTTAACTTTAATGATGCCCATTTGGACTTCATATTCGTGTTCAGATAATTTTTTAGTAATTGTACCAGTTTGTCCGTACGACAGTACTTTTACTTTATCACCCACATTGACATGATGTCGTCTTTTTTCACGTTGCAAAACACGGTTGTGAGCCAAATTTTCATTTTGCCGCGCAAGTTGATTAAATTCACCCTTAGCAGCAATCACCTCATTTTGTTTGACATTGCCCTTTTGCTGTTCAAGCTGAGCTATGATTTTATCCGCCTTTTTACGACTTTTAGCGACCACTTCATTAGCTCTTTCCTGGGCAAATTCTAATTGTTTTTGCACACGCTGATTATACCAATCCAATGCCTGCTGCAGCTTCAGTTCAAGCTTTTTAGCGCGATCAAGACTAGTTGTTAAATGACTGCGGGCATCTGAAGCAGCTTTTGTCTGTTTGGTCAACTCGGTAATCATTTGGTTAATATCAACATTTTCGTCACTCATTAACCCTTGAGCGTTTTTAACCACATCCTCACGCATCCCCAACCTGCGAGCAATTGCAAAAGCATTACTGTGACCGGGGATACCAATTTGTAAACGATAGGTTGGAGACAGTGTTTTAAGATCAAATTCCATTGAAGCATTAGTCGTCTTTTTCCGATTATAACCATAAAGTTTAAGTTCTGGGTAGTGTGTGGTAACGATTATTTTAGCCTTTTTCTGACGTAAAAAATCCAAAATACTAATTGCAAGACTGGCTCCTTCTTCTGGATCAGTCCCAGCTCCAATTTCATCAATTAAAACAAGAGTTTGAGCATCAACATTTTTCATTATCTTAACAATATCGTTAATATGTGAAGAAAAAGTGCTGAGTGATTGCTCAATAGATTGCTCATCCCCAATATCAGCGCAAATATCCCTAAAGACTCCCGCTTTACTGCCTTCTGCTGCCGGGATAAATAATCCTGACTGGGCCATCAATTGTAAAATTCCAGCAGTTTTTAAGGTAATAGTTTTTCCACCAGTATTGGGACCAGTTATCAGCATCGTATCGTAATCTTCACCAAGGCGAATGTCGTTGGCAACCACTTTTTTAGGGTCGATTAAAGGATGTCGCGCCTGTAAAAATAAAAATGACTGATCATTAGTCAGTTGCGGTTCAGTTGCCTTCATTGCGCGAGCCAGCCTTGCTTTGGCCTGGATGAAATCAAGTTCAACCAGAGAAGTTGCAATGGCATCTATACTATCAACTTCTGGGCGCACTAAATCAGACAGATTGCGTAAGATTCGCCTAACTTCTCGCCTTTCTTGTGCCAAAAGATTTTGCTGACGATTGTTAAGATTTAAAACTGCACTCGGCTCAATAAATAAAGTTTGGCCACTGGCACTCTGATCGTGAACAACGCCACCAAATTTATTGCGGTATTCTTGCTTAACTGGAATAACATATCTTTCGTCACGAATAGTTACGATTTGTTCAGATAAATACTTGCTGCTATTTCCTTTGGTGTAGCTGTCCATTTTCTCTTTGATTTCAGCATCATTGTTTTTGATTTCGCGCCGTAAATGCGATAATTCGCTAGAAGCAGTATCAAGAACTTCCCCGTCAAAATCCAGCGAACGATTAAGTTGCTTAAACAGTGACTGAGGCACGTCCAATTGCATTAAAATCGAATCTATTGCCGTTAAATCCAATTTTTCTTCATCAACATCGCTAAAAAATTCGTTTATTTCATTTGCAAGTGCTAAAACCAGTAATATGTTACCCAACTCTTTAGCGTTCAAATTTGCTTTGATCCGCAAACGTTTAATACTTGGCTCAACATCAGCAAAATCTGTTAAAGGCAGCTGCCCTTTAACACGTAAAATATCAGCTCCAGCCAATGTCTGTTTTAAAGCACGTTCAACCTGAGTAAAGTCATTACTTGGTACAAGACTCTTAGCCGCCATTTTAGCTGGTGTAGTAATTGCCATTTGCTGCAATTGTTCAGTAATTTTTGCAAATTCTAAAATCTTTAATATTTTATCATTCATTAGTTTCTAAATTATCAATCTTGAATAAAAAAGGCTGGCCTAGCCAGTCTTTCTTATTCACCACTTAATCGGTCATCGTCCAAAAATGTGTTCAAAACTCCTTGGACCATATTCCATTCATCATCCGCTTCAATCTCGTGTAAATCACTGCTAGTGACGTCACCTGCGGAATCGGAGTCATAACTAAAGGCCAAAACTTCAATTTCCTCATCATCACTAGCAGCTGCCGGATAAAGCAAGACATATGATTTATCATAGTCATCAGAATGAAATGTAAATAAAATTTCATATAATTCTTCGTTACCTTGATCATCAATCAAGGTAATTTGACGGTCATCACCGTTAACTTCTTGTGTCATATTAATCCTTTCGGTTTAGATCTAAATAATTTTGCAAAATCAAGACAGCGGCCATTTGGTCAATTACTTTTTTACGCTGATGGCGGTTATGCATGCCTGCTTTCTCAACTAAAACCCGTTCAGATTCAACTGTAGTTAGTCTTTCATCAGAATAGTGCACTGGTAAGTTAAACTTCTTTTCCAGCCTTTCACCATAAGCCTTACTCCGCAAAACCGCAGCGCCTGAAGAGCCATCCATATTTTTAGGCAACCCTAAGACAAAACCTTTTGGTTCATATTGGCGCACAATCTTTTTAATTGCACGCATACCAAAATTATAGCGCGTTTCATCAATAGGAATAGTTTCAAGCATTTGTGCAGTAACACCTAATTCATCACTGATCGCAACTCCTACTGTCTTCGATCCAACATCTAAACCAACTAGTCGCATTATTTATCTTTTCCAAGATAATTTTTGACAAGCTCTTCAATAATTTCATCACGTTCGTGTTTTAAAATTAAATTACGAGCATCATTATGCCGTGGAATATAAGCCGGATCGCCAGACAGCAAATACCCAACAATCTGATTAACTGGATTATAGCCCTTCTCTTCTAGAGCATTATAAACATCTTGCAGAGTATCATGAACGTTTTTGCCTTTGTTTTCATTAAAGTCAAAGTGCATTGTCTTATCTAGCGAACTCATAATCTTTCCTCCTAGCACAATTTTACTTGAAAAATAGTATAAACTCAATTAATTAATTTTTTGCAATCGCTGTAATCACTGTCTGGATAGCTTTTTCGAGGCCTTCAGGTTTTTTACCACCGGCTTGAGCCATATTTGGTCGACCGCCACCGCCACCGCCAAAGATTGGAGCGGCTTGCTTAATCAGATCACCAGCTTTAAGCCCCTTTGCTAAGGCCTTATCACCTAAACTGATAATCATATTGGCCTTGCCATCACTAGCGGTAGCTAAAATCAGTACATCTGACTTTTGGTCACTCTTCCAAGTATCAGCGAATTCACGCAAATCATTCATTCCGTTAACATCAACTCTTTGTGCAATAACAGATAAATCACCGACCTGCTCTACATTATCAAAAATAGAGTTGGCTTTACTTTGATTAATTTGCAAGTTCAAGTCTTCAACCTGCTTTTGACTGTCATGCAGGTCTTTTTCAAGCGAATCAACCTTATCAATAATATCTTCTGGTTTAGTTGATTTTACTTCTGCTTGAATCTCATCTAACAGTTCAGACCTATTAGCTAAATATTCATAAGCTTTTTTAGAAACAACTGCTTCAATTCTTCTCATTCCTGCACCAATAGCAGATTCAGAAGTAATTTTAAAAATACCAATCTGGTTAGTATTGGCACAATGAGTACCACCACAGAATTCAATAGAAAAATCTTCTATTTGGACAACACGAACTTTATCACCATATTTACCGTCAAACAAAGCTAGAGCACCCATTTTTCTACCTGTATCAGGGTCAGTAATGGTAGTTTTGACATCAATTGCTTCCCAGATTTTTTGGTTTACCAAATTTTCAACTGACTTAATTTCTTTGTCAGTCATTGGTTCAAGTGCAGTAAAGTCAAAGCGCAAATAATCGGGTTCAACCAAACTGCCGGCTTGATGAGTATGTTCACCAAGTACGCTTCTCAAAGCTGCATGTAATAAGTGCGTGGCAGTATGAGAATGGCGCAGACCTTCGCGACGAACTCTGTCGATCTTTAGAGTATATTCCTCACCTTTTGTCAGAGGTAAAATCACATCGACAAAATGCATATTTTGATCATTTGGCGCATGTTGCACATCGGTTACCTGGGCAACAAGTTCTCCTTCCTGATCATAGATATTACCGTGATCGGCTACCTGACCACCACGTTCACCATAAAATGGAGTCTTATCAAAAATCAAAACGGCATTATCGCCATCTGCTTTATCAACTAACTGATCATCAACTATAATATCAACTAATTTTGCGTGTTTTTCTTCATAAACGCCATATTCAAATTCTGACTTATCCTTTAAGTTCATCAGAGTTTCATCTTGAGAGCTCATTGATTGCAAATTACCGCGAGCTTTACGAGCACGATCTTTTTGAGCAGCCATTTCAGCATCAAAGCCCTTTTGATCAACTTTTAAGCCTGCATCTTGGGCAGTTTCAAAGGTAAGTTCGTAGGGGAAACCATAAGTATCAAACAACTTGAATGCATCTTTACCGGTAATAGTTTTATCTTCCGACTTTTGTGCACTTGCAATCAAGTCATCAAGTAGAGTTAAGCCCGATTCAAGAGTTAACTGGAACCTTTCTTCCTCATTCTTGATTACTTTGGCAATGAAGTCCTTTTGCTCTGTAACCTCTGGGTAATGACTCTCCATAATCTTGCCGACTACTGGAACCAACTTGTAAAGAAAGGCACCCTTAATGCCTAAACGCTGACCATTTAAATCAGCGCGCCGAATCAAGCGCCGTAAAACATAGCCTCTGCCAGTATTTGACGGCAGAGCGCCATCCGCAATGGCAAAACTGACAGTCCGTACGTGATCGGCAATAATCTTAAAAGCGGTGGTATCTGCCTTATTTGAACCGTACTTTTTAGCTGCAGTCATTTTTTCAGTTTCGTGAATAATTGGCAAAAAGAGATCAGTTTCAAAGTTAGTTGGTGCATCCTGTAAAATAGACAAAACACGCTCTAAGCCCATACCGGTATCAATATTCTTGTGTGGTTGATCAACATACTTGCCATTTGCCAAGTGATTGTATTGTGAAAAGACGATATTCCAAATTTCCAAATAGCGGGCATTTTCACCACCAGGGAAGTTTTCCGGATCATCTTCTGCCACATCGTTATTTTCCTGACCACGATCATAAAAGATTTCAGAGTCAGGACCACAAGGACCTTCACCAATATCCCAGAAATTTTCTTCTAATTTAACAATATGATCTTCTGGCATGCCAACTTGTAACCATATTTTTTGGGCTTCTGTATCTTTAGGATAAACAGTGCAGTATAGCTTTTCCTGATCTAAGTCAAGCCAGTCAGGGCTGGTTAAAAATTCCCAAGCCCAGGTAATTGCTTCTTTTTTGAAGTAATCACCCACAGAAAAGTTACCCAACATTTCAAAAAAAGTTTGATGTCTGGCAGTTTTCCCCACATTTTCAATATCATTGGTTCTAATAGACTTTTGTGAACTGGTAATGCGGTGATTCTCAGGCACTACTGAGCCGTCAAAATATTTCTTCATCGTTGCCACACCAGAGTTTATCCACAGCAATGTTGGATCATCCTGCGGGATTAAAGATTGACTGGGCAATACCATGTGACCGTGCTGCTTGAAGAAATCCAAAAACATCTGTCTAAACTCTGAACTTGTCAGTTTCTTCATCAAATATATCTCCCTTTTTGTCAAAATAAAAACACCGTTGCTTATCTTAAGGACGCCTTTAAACGCGGTACCACCTCAATTGCAACAGTGCTTGTTACCTCTTAATTAATTTTAATTATTGAACTTTAAGGAGCACTTTTTAAGCAGCAGTAAATCTTTTTCACCAGTCGATTCTCTCTTTGAACTGCTAATCTTAAAAAACATATCTTAAGTTATCAGTAATTGTACTACTTGCACAGTTTTTGTCAATAATTGGTTAACTTGAAAAAATTTATAAATAAAGAATTCAATATCTCTATTTACGGTAAAAATCATCAAAGATGGTTACAGGCAAGTGTCTCTTATGTTCACTTTTACGCCATAGCGATTCGATTTTCTCTGCGGCTGTTTCAGATACCGTCCGACCTTCCAAATAATCATCAACATCCCTGTAACTGACTCCCAGTGCAGTCTCGTCTGGTAAACCTGGCTTATTTTCTTCCAAATCTGCCGTCGGCGCTTTTTGATACAAGTGCTCTGGACAATTTAAAAATTTAAGCATCTGCTTACCTTGACGTTTATCTAAACGGAAAAGTGGGGTCAGGTCCGCTGCACCATCGCCGTATTTAGTATAAAAACCGCTAAAATTTTCAGCCGCATGATCTGTACCAACTACCGCACCATTGTGAGCACCAGCAATAGCATATTGGACTACCATACGCTCGCGCGCTTTTATATTGCCTTTATTGAAATCTGTGATCTGCTGTCCAGCTTCATTCAAACTGGCTACTAAAGCATCAACAGCTGGTTTAATATTGACTGTTAAATCCTGGTCAGGCTTTTGAAATGTTACAGCTTCTTGTGCATCTTGTGCATCGGCCTGAACGCCATAAGGCAAGCGCACTGCAATAAATTGATATGAACTATCGCCCGTTTCAGCGCGCATCTCTGTAATTGCCATTTGGCATAATTTTCCTGCTAACGTGGAATCTTGCCCACCAGAAATACCCAGCACATAAGACTTTAAGAAGGTATTTGCTTTGAGATAATCTTTTAAAAAATCAACTGAACGTCTAACTTCTTTTTGCGGATCAATTTGAGGCAAAACATGCTCATATTTTATTATTTCTTTTTGCAGTGGTCTCATCATCTGATATCTCCCTTGTTAATATTTGTCCGAATATCCTGAATGATATTCATTTTACTGTCATACAAATCTTGAGAAAGATCGACAGGGTATTCCTGTGGGTTCAAACTTCGTTTATATTCATCCCAAAGACCATCTAAATTAGCAGCACAAAAGTTTTTGATATTTCTTAATTTAGGCTTGTGATATTTTAACTGGCCATTCACAAAAATATCTTTTAAAAGCGGCTCAGCAGTATAATCCGTTACTACTTTGTTAATATAAGTATATTGCGGATGAAACATATAAAGTGAATCAAATTTTCGCGGATCCACACCGGCACGTGCAATCCAGTCACCCTCATTTTTCTTTTCGGTATTGGCTGAAATACGCCAAACCTGCTTTTTACCGGGAGTTGAGACTTTTTCCACATTTGAAGAAATTTTTAATGTATCACGCATATGGTGCTGATCATCTTCAATTGAAACCAATTTATAAACGGCCCCTAAAGCTGGCTGGTCATAAGCCGTAATATATTTGGTGCCAATGCCCCAAACATCAATTTTGGCTCCCTGCATTTTCAAACTGGTAATCGTCGTTTCATCCAAATCATTTGAAGCAAAAATTTTGGCGTTGGTATAGCCGGCATTATCCAGTTCATGGCGAACTTGTTTGGAAATATAAGCCATGTCACCAGAATCTATGCGCACGCCTTGAAAGTTTATCCTATCACCCATTTCATTGGCAACACGGATAGCATTTGGTACACCACTTCTGACGGTATCATACGTATCGACAAGAAAAACGCAGTCTTTATGCGTTTCTGCATAAGCTTTAAATGCTTCATATTCACTGCCAAATGCCTCAACTAATGAATGAGCATGGGTACCAGAAACGGGAATCCCAAACAACTTACCGGCACGAACATTGCTGGTTGAGTCGAAACCACCGATATAAGCTGCACGAGTACCCCAAATTGCAGCATCTGCTTCCTGTGCACGTCTAGTACCAAATTCCATGACACCGTCACCTTGCACGGCTAGCTTGACACGAGCAGCTTTAGTTGCTAACAACGTTTGATAATTAATAATGTTTAAAATGGCGGTTTCAACTAATTGACATTGAGCCAGTGGCCCTTCAACTTGAAGCAAAGGTTCATTGGCAAAAGCAATCTCTCCTTCGGGCATCGACCTTACAGTAAGCTTTAGTTTCAATTGGCGCAGATAATCAATAAAATCATCATCATAGCCAATTTCTTCTTTTAAATATTTTAAGTCACTTTCTTTAAATTTCAGGTTTTGTAAATATAAAATGACGTGTTCTAATCCTGCATAAACAGAATACCCATTGCCAAACGGCTCTTTACGGTAGTAAACCTCAAAAACCGCGTTGCGTTCTGAAATTCCTTTTTTAAAATAGGTATACATCATGTTAATTTCATACAAATCTGTATGCAGAGTTAACGAGTCATCTTTATCCAATTCTTGGTAAAACATTCTGTCCTCTTAACTAAATCCACTAATATTTTTTTCTTATTATAAACATTTGTGGATTTTTTAACAAACTTAGTAATTTATTCAATCTTGTTGTATACCTGCAAAATACTTTCTAACTGTTGTTTTAATGAAAAATGTCCTGCAACATAACTTTTTTCACGCTGAGCCATTTCTTTAAGCTGTTCTTTAGGGGTGGCGATAGCCTGCTTTAACTGGGTACAAATCGAATCTACATCACCAATGTTAGCTACAAAGCCATATTTTTGATCTGGTATCATTACTTCAATATCACCAACTGCAGTTGACAGCAGTGGCAAAAGATTATCGCTTGCTTCCAATAAAACTAAGGGAAAACTCTCAGAATATGAGGTTAAAACCGCTAGATCCATACGCCGATATAAATTTTTTAATTGTTTATGCGTCATAAAACCTTGAAAAGTTACTTGTGGACCCAATTTTAATTGTTGTGCCAAATTTTTTAGAGAGTTTAACTCCGTACCATCCCCAACAATAAATAAATGAGCATTGGCATTATTTAGTTTTTTGAGTGCTTGCAGCAGCAGTGCCTGGCCCTTAATTTTTTCGGCTCTGGCAACATTTACTATATTAAAATTGGGATGTTCATATTTAGCAGGAATCTGACTATCTTCATGAAAAAAAGTACCATTATATATAACGTGAACTTTTTCCGGGTTAATTTTTACTTTTTTAATTAATAAATTGGCAAATCTTTTGGTGACAGCAAAAATACAATCAGCCTGGCTAATTGCATGCAAATTAACTTTGGTAAATATTTTGCCCTTTAAACCGCGACCAGCAAAATCAAGGTAAGGATCGGAATGAATAGTTATGCACCATTTAGCCGTAATTTTTCGCCTAATTAAAGAGAGGAAAAGATTCGCTCTAGGTCCGTGAGTATGAACTATATTAAAGTTTCCTTGATTTATGAAATTAGCTAGTTTATTCAAACCACCTAAATCATAACGACTTTTTATCCCCAAAACTTGTACATTCAGCTTTGCTGTGCGGGCAGCTTGAGCAACGGGGCCATCGGCTAAACATAATAAAGTAAAGTTTTGTTGTTCATTTTTAGCCTCTTTTAGCAAATTAATAATATGGGTCAGACCTCCGCCATTTTCGAGTCCAGCATTAACATGCAAAACTTTCATAATTACTCTTTTCCTTTTTTAGACTGGTAAACTGCGTGAACAAAATGTGGTAAAACCATCATGCGCTTTAACCGAGAAGGATTTTTAAGAAGACGATAAAACCACTCTAAATGAATAGTCTGCCAAATTTGAGGAGCTCGTTTGACCTTTCCTGAAAAGACATCAAAACTGCCTCCTACTCCCATCATTAATGCAGGCAGCAGATTTCTTCGCAAAACAGACAAAAGCTGTTCCTGACGTGGAGAGCCCAGTGCAGCAAAAACCAGGTCAGGTTCTGTACGCTCTATCTGATAGGCTACAAGTTCCAAATCTTCCTTAAAATAGCCGTCTTCAGCTCCTACTAACTGAATATCAGAATAATCCCTGGCGATTTTTCCTTGAATAGCGTGAATTACCTCTGGTCGAGCCCCGATAAGATATACTCTTAAGCTGCGTTCATTTGCCAATTTCATTAGCCAAGAAAACAGATCATAACCTGTTACCCGTTCTTTAAGCGGTTCTCCCAATATGCGACTTGCTTTGACAATGCCAATGCCATCCGCGGTGATATAGTCAGCATCATAAGTTAAAATCTTCATAAATTCAGGATTTTCATTAGCTGACATAACAATTTCAGGGTTGGCAGTAACTATAAAGGTTGATTGATGAGCATTAATTCTGCCAACAAATTCATTTTGAAACTGATTAAAACTTTTATTATCGAAACTAACTCCTAAAACATTTACTTTAGTCATAACTATATCTCCTAATCCTCAATTTACTTTATTTTATCAAAATAATTTCAAATTGAGGACACGCTTTACCTTTTCTAAAAATATGATACTATTAACTCGTCAAATTAATAGGAGTACTGGAACTATGAAAAAAATAATTACTTATGGTACATTTGATTTATTGCATTATGGCCATGTACGCTTGCTAAAACGCGCTCGTGAATTAGGCGATTATCTTATAGTTGGATTATCTACCGACGAATTCAATCAATTTCAAAAACACAAGGAATCGTATAATACTTACGCTGAGCGTAAATATATCCTAGAGGCTATTCGTTACGTCGATCAGGTTATTCCCGAAAAGGATTGGGAACAAAAAATTAGTGATATTCAAAAATATGACATTGATACCTTTGTTATGGGCAATGATTGGAAGGGTAAATTTGACTTTTTAAAACCGTACTGCAAAGTAGTCTATTTGCCTCGTACACCGGGAATCTCTACTACTAAAATCAAAGATGATTTAAAATAACAAAAACTCTGAACTAACAAAGTTAACTCAGAGTTTTTATTTTGCAAAAGTAAATTCAAAACGATCTGCAACATAACTGGCTCTAGTATACTCAAATGGTACGCCATTAGAGAGTTCAGTTACTTGCAGGCGAGTAATTAATGCTTCACCTTTCTTAGCATCGAGCAATCTTGCCGCATTTTCGTTTGCCACCGCTGCAGAAATATATTCAGTTACCCGTCCTATTTTATAACCATTTTTTTCTAAGGTTTGATATAAATGCGAAGAAATATCGGCTTTGGACATATTTAAAATCACGCTATGCGGAATAGATACGACTTCATAGCAAATCGGAACATGATCTGCATAACGTATACGCTCCATACGCAAAACTTCCTGCGTATCATCTAAGTTCAGCCTCTCCATTTCTGATAAAGAAGGCTTACCAAAACGATAAGAAATCAACTTACTCGAAGGTGTTTGGCCATTAGCATGTGTAATATCGGTAAAAGACATAATTCCCGACATTTTTTCTTGCACTTTTTGGTTAGCTACATATGTTCCGCTACCAACACGCTGTTCTAAAATGCCTTCATCTTCCAAGGTTTTAATTGCTTGTCGCAACGTCATCCGAGACACACCAAACTTTTGGGCTAATTGCCTTTCAGCTGGAATTTTACTACCAACTTTGTAATTATGCTTTTCTATTTCACGCTTAATTTGATTGTGAATTTTGATGTACATTGGTTCTTCCATGAATGCACCCCCATTACACATCCTATTATAATTCAAATTGGTCTACTCTGCATGATACGTTACAAATTATAAATTAGCAACTTAATTTTTTTTAGTGGTCCATTTCATACCCCATAAGCGGAATTCAGCATTTTGTCCACATTCTACTGTAATCGAATCATCACTTGTGGCAATCACGCTGGCATGTAAGTGTGCCTGATTTTCTACGGCCAAATTTGCACCATTAGAATTGAAGATAAGATCATGTCCTTCAAACTGTGCCTGATCACTTAGAGCTAAAAAATACTCATACTCATTACCACCATTGAAAGTTACACGCCTGGAATTAGATTCAACTTTGTTCTGAAAATCAGCATGGTTAACAATAGCAGAATTGTTAAGTGTAATCTTCGCTTCACCTGTAGCAATCAAGCGGTTTATTCTGCTGTTTTGAATAATTATGTGCGGGTTTTTCTCGCAGTAAAAGCCACCCTTAAACTCACTGCCAATGACATTAATCCAGGTCTCATCGGTTATAAACATTCCGGTATCCTCTTGCGATAGGAGCTTACTGTTAAGCATATTTAGCCAGACCTGCCCCTGAATAAGAAGTGAGAAAACAACAGTGTTATTTATATCTAATTCAACATTTGCTTTTTTAAAGGTATCAATACTGCCATGAATGTGAGAATTATTGATAACAGCAGTGCCTTTTCCTTCCAGTGCCAAAGCTCCAATATCTTGAACAACATTCTTGATAGTCGAATCATTCATCTCCAAGCGGAAATTTGAACCAGCAAATAAAGAAACTGAACCATTCATAATTACTGTCGAAAACATTTCCAGTGTCACCTTACCATTAGCAGCTATAGTGGCAGTATCACCACCGAAACCTTTGATAATACAATTACGCAATGACAAAAAAGTATTAGCTTCAGCAGGCACAAATAAGCTATTGGCATCATTTACGGTATTAACACATAAATTTTCTAAATTAACAAATTGACTACCGGCATCTACATTCACATAACCCAGTATTGTAGTATCTTCAGGAAGACTACCAGTTCCTTTAATAGTAATATCTGCTAAAAAAATTCCCGCAGGTATTTCATAAAATCCTGGCTCCAGAAGCAACACATCATCCGCACGTAAATCTTTTAAGGCATTATGCCAGCTAATTTCTTTGCCTCCGGCACCAACTCGCACAAGTCTTGACATATATTTCCCTTCTTAATCAAAGTTAGCTTCTTTATTGTACTATTAATAAACCAAAAATAGGCAAATTTGAGCAACTGAATTTACTTCATTCAAAGAAATTTACAACAAATTATACAAAAAGCTAAAGCATATTTTAAATAACAATTATTATTAAAAAGTAAAAAAATCACAAACTAATTCAGCTAAAGATTTTCAATGTTTAACTCTTAATTATATTCACACACATTTTTTACATTAATTAAATTATTTTATTAATATTTATTTATACCAAATATATACGTTTTTATAAATAACGTTTTTTATATCTTTATAAATTATCAACTATTAATTTGGCGCACATCCTAGTAAACTTTTTACCTATTTTAGATAACAAAAAGTAAATATTGGCCAGCTAAAAATGTTGACCGCTAAAAATAAATACTGTATAACCCTATGCTAAAGGTAAATGTATAAATTACGCAAGGGGTTTTTGTTATGCTAAATAAAAATATTATAAAGCGAAAAAATAACAGCTGTTTTTATTTTAAAAATAACAGTATTAGATTTTTATCTTATAGTCTACTCGCAACGGCATTAATAGTAACTGCATTAGGAAACTGTAATAAACCTATTACTGTTCAAGCAGAATCAATGTCTACATTTATAAAAAATTCTGCTACTACAGAAAGTTCAGTCTTAAAAAATAACAATAAGTTAAATTCACAAAATAGTAATACTATTCATGGCACGGATAATGAATGTAAGTGGTTCTTTGATGAAGAGAACAAAACACTTACAATAACGGGAGGAACGCTATCTTCTACACCAATCAGCCAACTGGTAAAGGCGCAACAAAATGATCAAGGTAAAGGAATCAGCCCAAATGATATTCAATATATCGCATTTCAGATCGCAACAGCTGATTATGGCAGTAAGCTAAAAGTTCGACTAGCACAGAATTCAAGTAGCAAATTCGCTGACTTACCAAATTTAGTTGGTTTTATTGATCTCAATAATGTCGATACTAGTGAAGCCAGTGATTTAAGTAGCTTGTTTGAAAACGACAGTAGCTTAAAAGAACTTGACTTGACTTCTTGGGACACTATTTCAAATAGAGACATGAGTAATATGTTCAAAAACGACACTAAATTGACCAGAATTAATTTAAATAATTTTAGAACAGATAGTGTTTTTGATTTTAGTCACATGTTTGAAGGAGACACAGCTTTAACCACTTTAAATTTAGCCAATTGGAAAACCGGTAACGTTAAGAACATGAGTTATATGTTTAATGGCATCTCGGCTACGGAATTGCCAGATATTACCAGCTGGCAAACCTACAACGTTACAAACATGAGTAATATGTTTAAAGACCCCAATTTAAAACAATTAAACTTAAGTCACTGGGATACAGGAAACATTTTTGAAATGACTAACATGCTTGATGGTTTAGGAAATAATTCTGATGGCTTTGTCCTTAGTTTAGGTAAACATCGTTTAAAACCAGCAGCATTTGCCAATTTTAAAATGCCTCAAGTTATTGCAATAGGTACTGGCAGCGTAGCAAAACCTGCTGGAAAAACGCTTTCTGTCTCAGATTTGGTTAATTTATATGACAAAGAAGACAAAAATTGCCCAGCAGAAACATATGTCAGCCAGCCAATTACCTGGCCTGTTGGTGCAATTGACTTAGATAATTCTGTTAATAACATACATATCCCGGCAAATAAAATTAATAAGCCCAATTATGATAACAAAACAGCTGATTTCACAAATTCAGTTCCAACCGAAAACTCAAAGATTCAAGATCCTCAAAAAGACTCAGTTACTAAATTTAATCCAATAAATGACCAAGCAGAAGATAGCGATACTGTTAAATTAGCTCGTAAAGTTCTATGTTCAATCCAAGTTTACGATCAAAATGGTAGTCCAATTAAAGGTTTTATAATTGAACCAGGTTTGACTATTGAAACTTATGGTATGAAGACAATTAATAATCAAAAGTTTTATAAACTCGGTCAAAATATTTTTGTTAATGCTACTGACATTGAAGGTAACAAGAAAAAAATTGTACATAATTCATACGTTTATAACAAAAAAGGTAAAAGAGTTCGCAAGCTTCTTTTAAAAAAAGGCAAGTCAATTCAGGTCTACGGTAATCCAGTTAAAATAAAAAATAAGATATATAATATAATCGCTAAAAACAGGTACATTAAGGTCAACAACTTAGCTTAAGCTGACGCAAAAAGACGACTCTAACGAGTCGTCTTTTATTGGGTTAGCTGGATTCGAACCAGCGCATACTAGTACCAAAAACTAGTGCCTTACCACTTGGCTATAACCCAGTGATAATGGAGGAGGGTGGATTCGAACCGCCGAACTCAGAGAGAGCGGTTTTACAGACCGCCGCGTTTAGCCACTTCGCTACTCCTCCGTCACGCACGTTAATTATAATACCGAAAAACGTACGTGATTGCAAGCAAAATTTGCTTAAAAATTACTTCTTATTCTCTTTAACGAATTTTTCCAGGCGCTTTAGCCCCTCTTCAATTTGATCCATTGAAACAGCGTAAGAAAATCTGATATAACCTTCTCCGCCTTCACTAAAACTAGAACCTGCTGTAACAGCAACTCTTGCCTTGTCAACCAACTCATAAATAAATTTATTATCATCTTGTTCAAAACCATCAGGTATTTTAGCAAAAATGTAGAATGCGCCTTGGGGTTTAGCACACTCAAAACCTATTTTGGTTAGGCCGGAATACAAAGCATCCCGCCGTTTTTGAAACTCTTTTTTCATTGGTAGCGCATCATCCATACCGTTTTTAAAGGCTTCTTCGGCCGCATCTTGCATAGGTGTTGGCTCAGTAGTAACTATTGCTTGGTGAACTTTTGCAATTTGTTGCAAAATATTTTTAGGAGCACAAACAATACCAATTCGGTAACCGGTCATGGCCCATGACTTGGAAACGCCGTTCATTAAAATAACTTGGTCATGCAATGATTTTTCCATTGAGGCATGTGGTTGATCATAGTTCAATTCACTATAAATTTCGTCACACAATGCGAAAATTGGCTTATCACGAATAACATCCGCTAAAGCATCCAATTCGTCTTGACTATACATTACCCCAGTTGGATTGGTAGGATAATTCATAACCAACATCCGTACCCGGTCGCCATACTTGTCAATTACCTTTTGCAATTTTTCTGGTGTCAGTTTAAAGCCGTCGTCTGCTGTATTTACCTTAACAATTTCAACGCCTTCATTAATGACGCCCTCGTCAGTCATATAAAGTGGAAACAATGGAGTTGGCACAACCATAACATCGCCAGGATTCAAAGTAGCTAAAACCGAATCAAAAATAGATTCAGTTACACCATTTGTAACCAAAACTTCAGTTTCTGGATCATAATTTTGACCATATTTTTTACTCAAAAATTCACTGGCTGCCTTACGCAATCCGATGGTCCCGTTTGAAGGTGCATAGTGGGAGTGGTTTTCATCAACTCCTCTTTTAGCTGCCTCTTTAATATGATCCGGTGTATTAAAATCCGGCTCACCTAAAGTAAACTTAACGACATCAGGGATTTTGCTGGCATAATCTGAAAATTTCAAAATCGGATTAGAGGGAGCTTCAGCTAGCCCTTTTCGTACATATTTAATTAAATCTACCATATTTTTCACCAAACTTTCTTTTTAATTATATAGATTATACCTTTAATAAAATTATTTTTCTACAATATTTTTCTAATTATTAATTAATTTTATATATAAAAACACCTTTAGACTGTATCAGTTAAAGGTGTTTCAACTTCGATAATTTTTATTTAGGGCAGCTTATCCTTGAATTTGATCACGCAACTTAATCATCATGGGATAGTTATTAGTAAAAATGCCTGCAACATGTTTTTGAAAATATTGTTTAGCAATTTGCGGGTCATCAACTGTCCAAATACGCTCTGTAACTGCTTCCTCTCCCGGTAATAGCTTGCCTGGGTGAATGCCAGCAAAGTGGTTATCTTTAACCAATTTAGCTGAATTAACTACTTCTTCATCAGTCAGGTAACAATAAATCTGGTTCGGATCAATTTCCTGGCAGTTCTTTAAGGTAACATAATCAAAAGATGAGTAGATAATGGGATAAACGAAATGATAAAGCTGAGCCAGGCTTAATACAGTATTTTCGATACCAGGGTAATGAATCACTCCAGTTTTGAATTCCAAGTTTATTTGAATATTTTTATTTTCCAGTAGTTCAAATAATTCTTGCAGCGTCGGAACCGACTCACCATTTGATAAGTGCAGTCGCCTTAATTTATTAAGAGTAAAGTCCTTAATATATCCGGTGCCATCAGTTGTCCGGTCAACTTTTTCATCGTGCATTACTACTGGTATGCCGTCTTTAGTTAAATGAACGTCAAATTCAATCCCCTCTGCCCCATTTTGAACAGCATTGCGGAAGCCTTCCATTGAATTTTCTGCAAACTTGACGGGATATCCTCTATGACCAAATACTATTGTTTTATTTTTGCCATTATTCATATTTTTGTGTTGGTTAAACCTCATAAAAAAAGAAAACATTACAACCAAACATAGAGGATATAATAAACCCTTTTCCCTAATTTTTAAATAGTAAAATACCAAAAAAACAAAAATATTTTTGGTATAATTTTCCTGCAAAAAAAGAAACAGCTCCTATTACAGAACTGTCTCTTTTCGGGTTGGGTGTTCGTAAGAACAATTGGGTTAGCTGGATTCGAACCAGCGCATACTAGTACCAAAAACTAGTGCCTTACCACTTGGCTATAACCCAATACCATTTGAGCTTTTACTTGTTTGCTCAACATTTAATAGTATAGGAAATTGTGCCCTGCAAGTCAAGAGAAAACAGCTTTTTTCTTGCTATAAATTAAGCTCATAGGCATTTCTAGCGCCATTTTCAGTTTGATCAACCTGAACAACTCCCCGAAACTCAAAGCCTAAACTTTTAATCAAACCCTGCATGCGCTTATTGACCCCATGTGTATCAATACGGAAATTATGAATGCCGAGCATCAACCCACGCGATATCAAGTTTGACATCATAAATTGACTCAGGTGCTGTCCACGAAATTCTGTGCTAATTGCTATCCTATGAATAGTGGCATATTGTTCATCATTATTTTTCCAAGCACCATCTATTTCAGCATAATTAGGATCAGGCGTAGTTAGTAAAACGGCAACACCGGCAATTTCTTTATTAGCCACAAGACAGTATGCGCGCTTTAAAGTTATATCTTCTGCAAGCATTTTGCGGTTAGGAGAGCCATTTTGCCATTGAGGATTACCGTCTTTTTTCAGCAATTCTTTTGCTTCATCAATGATTTTCATAATTTGGTCCAAATCTTCTTTTTCAGCCAAACGAATATAAATTAACATTTTATTTTCCTCTGTACTTTCACAAATGTATTTTAAAAGTAATTATACAATAAAAGCAGCCTTTCAAATAGGCTGCTTTTTTATGGCTGAAAACCGCTATTATACTTTTTACTTTTAACTACATACGTAGGAACGCTAATAAAATGCATGGAACAAATATTATCATTATGCGAAATACTAAATCCATAATAATTATAATCACCATCATGAAGCGAGCCTTGGATGTTAAACAAGTCCCCAGCATGTTCCCATTCTTGATAATAAGTTCGGTCAGATCTCTCTTCTTCACCGCTGCCAACGTAGCCAAAAATCATTTGTTTTAAACCAAAATAAACACTTTTCTTTAATTCCGTCATAGACATTGTGGGGCTAATATTATAAAAGCCGGCCATATCTTCAACAAAATTATCGTCAAGGTTAAGTCCATTAGCATGACAAGCGCGAATAATACCGGGAACATAATGACTGTCCTTAATTGTTTTATTATTTTTAGTATATTCCAAGGCAATATCGGCCGCTAATTTTCTAGTTCCATTACTTTCAACCCAGGGAGCTAAATTTAAATTGCTCCTCGCCTCATTGATAAGACGAAGAGAAAAAGCAGTTAAATCTGCGATTTGTTTCGGAGTAAGCTGATTTAAATCAACCTGAGTGGCATCATCAGCTTTACTTTCAGATACCTTGAGACGGCTAAAATCATTAGTTTTCATCCCTTGCATTGAGGCATTGATAAAATTCTTGCTGGGTTTACCTTGATAAGCTAGTAACAATTCAGTTTTAGTATAACCTTTGGGCAATTTCATTTTTGCCTGAGTATATACTCTCTTAGTACTCTTTTTAACGACTTTAACATCTTTAGCTAAAATCCAATGCGAATTATTGCCGATTTTATAGGCCGCCCTTTTTTTCTTGCCAATTTTTTTCTTGGCACTATAGGGGTATTTATACTTAGACACTGCATAAAAATTAGAATGTTTTCCAGAAATTTTATACAGGCGAACTTTTTTCTTCTTTTTTACTTTAACATAGCCCTTGACAGTGGCTGCTGTTACTTGTTCAGCTTCACCTATAGTTATTCCTGGAATAGTGATTAAAAAAATAATATTAACTACGGCAATAGCAAATTTGCTTTTCTTCATATTCTTCCTCGAGAGTTATTCTAAATTGGCTCTTTGTGGTACAAATTTAATTCTAAACTTATTATGAGAGATTGCCAATTAAATTCTTTTTTCAATTAAGAAACAGTTTGTAATATTTTTAGCTTATTTTAAATAATATAGGTGATGAATATGGCCGAATGCCAGTCATCATGGTATTTAAAGATTAATCATTTTTACTATTACCAAGCTTAATGGCAATCGTGACAAACACAAGCCTTTGAAAGAAATTTCTTCAAATTAAAGCTTTTCCAGAAATTTTTTGATTAATATCGTTGTTAACAAGTTTTTAAAAAATGATCGCTTTTATTTTACACGTGAAATTCATACCTCTCGGAAATAATGTACTGTTTTCCTGTATGTACAATGTTCTTATTTTCATCTTCAACACTTACTTGTAACAATAATAAAGGAAAACCAACAGATTTCTGCAAAACCCTGGCTTCACTAAGACTCGCTAAGGCAATACTGATAACCATGTCCCGCGACTTTAGTTCTTTTATATGATATTGATTGTGTAAAACTTGATATAAAGATTTGCTTAAATCAACCTTTTCCAGTCCAGTAAAGCGAGGTAAAGGAAAATAATTGCATTCAAGCATCACAGGCTCATCATCAACTAAATGTACCCGTTCAATATAAAGAGCTGTTTTTGTTTTTAATACTGTTTTTATCTTGCCAGGTGTTTCTACTTTTTTTACCTTAATTACTTGTGCACTAGCTTTAAAACCCTCGTTAACAGCTGTTTGTGAAAAGCTTTCAGCTGAAGGAGAACTAATTATTCTTTTTACTTTATGTGGCTTACGGACAAATGTCCCCACACCATGAATCTTCTCAATTAAGCCGTCTTCAGCTAATCCTGAAATAGCTTTCCTTAAAGTTACACGGCTAACGTTAAACTGTTTACTTAATTCAAATTCGTTCGGTAATTTACTATTTGTTGGATATTCGCCTGTAATAATTTTTTGCCTGATTTTTTCCATTACCTGAAAATATAAAGAACCTATTGCTACCAAATATCATCACTTCCCTAATATTAACTTTATCCATGTATCATCTATTGTCTAATAAATGATTATGTGCTTGAGCTAATTTTGATCTATATTGACAAAGAATAGTATAAAACAAAATTGGATTAAAGTATTCCAAAACAATAAGTATTCCAAAAGAGAAGCCACTACAAAACTGGCAACTAACATAAAGGGATTCTATTTTCATAGAATCCCTCTAAAAATACTTTTTTTATTATATTAATAAGTAAGTTTCCACATATAACGACGCTTAGTTAATGGGTGTTTTCTCGCCTTAGCTAATTCTTCTGCATAAACACGCATCACTCCAGTATGAATAAGTGGATTAAAGTAATCAATTACATTTTCACCTGCAACTTCATTAAGGCCATAGTCCTTAGCGTCAATATTTGTTACCTGTGCGTCAAATCTTTGTAAGAATGTTAAAGCACGTGCATCAAGATGACGCGTACTGCCGTCATTCATGAACAATAAGTATGGTGCATCCTTTTCGGTAAGTTCAAATGGACCATGGAAATATTCACCGGAATGAACTGTTGGAGCAGCAATCCACTGCATTTCCATAAACAAGAATGATGCAGTTGAATAAGCAACACCAAGTGATGCACCACTGCTGAGAACAAAAATTTTCTTTTCGTCCTTGTATTTTTCACCAAATTCTTTTGCTGAAGGACCAACAGATTTCACTGCATTTTCAATCAAATCAGGCATGCCCTGGAATGCTGCAACAGCTTCATCATAAAACTGATAACCTTCAAACTGTTTAACAATTTCAATAGCAAATGCTAAACAATAAGACATTTTTTCTGTTTTAGCAGCATAATTTTCGTGGAAACCATGAATAACTTTATATTCTGTTTCCTTAATAATAGGTGAATCATCTGCCATTGATAAAGTAATCAGGTGAGTACCTAATTCTCTAGCTTTTTTAGTTGCAGCCACTGATTCTGGAGTTGTACCTCCAAGAGAAGCTGTTATTACAATAGTGTGTTCTCCCACCCCTTTTGGTGTATCATAGTTAAATTCATTTGCAGTGTGAATTGAAGAAAGCAGTTTGGTACTTTCATGCGAAACAAAGTAATAACCTGGATATAAGTCGGCCATTGAAGCACCACAACCTACAAACATTACACGATCAATTTCAGGCTGTTTTTCCTTAATATCACTTACAATAGACTTAACTTTTTCAAAATCCATAATTTATATAATCTCCTTATTATTATAAAAAATTACTAACAACTAATTAAAAATACCTAATACGCTGAGCAGGATACCACCGAAAATACAGATAACCATAATCCAAGCAGTATTGACCTTCTTTTTGATTAAGTAAAACATACCCAACGTGAAGGCTAGTGACAACATTTGTGGAAAAATCGAATCTAAAGTTTTTTGTAAAACAAAAGTTTTACCAAATTTTATTGGAGTTGTTATCCCTATCATAGTTGCCACCATTGCACCAATGACCATTAGACCTATTACATTCATCAAAGACATGATTCTGTTAATAGTACCGTTACTAATGAGACGCTGGATATTCTTTTTACCTTGGAGATAACCCCATTTGCCGCCCCAATAAGTAACAATAACTGAAGGGATGATGGAAATAATCATTGCCAAAATCGGTCCAAATATGTTTCCTTGCTGAGCCATATTGATTCCCAAACCAAAGGCAATAATTTTAACCGTTCCCTGGAAGAAGGAATCACCAATACCTGATAAAGGACCCATTAATGAAGTTTTCACCCCATTAATTGAATCAGGATCGAATGTGTCTGGATTGGCTGCATATTCCTCTTCCATTGCTGAAGATAGCCCTAAAACAAAAGAAGTCAATTGTGGTGTACAGTTAAAGAATGCCATATGACGATGGTATGCCTCTTTTTTCTTTTGAAGCTTTTCAGGTGTATCAGGCTTCTCTCCATAAATCTCATCTATCGTTGGCGCCATACCATACATGAAACCCATGTTCATTTGGCTTTCATAATTCCACGATGTCTGAATAGCCCATGACCTCCAGAAGAATTGCCAAAACTTATGACGTAAACGTTTATCTGTATGTTTTTGTTCGGTCATAATTTATCCTCCTATAATTCTTCCAAATCATCTAAATCATCGCTACTACTGGTCTTAGGAGCAGCGTTATTGTTTCCGTTATTAGGCATAAACTTGTTGAGTATAATAGCGAAAATAACTGCAAAGATAGCTACACTGATAACGGTCATTTTGCCATATGCTGCAATGAAGAAACCTAAGAATAAGTAAACTGCATTTTTCTTATCAATCATAGTAGACATTAGAAGAGCGAATCCGTAAGCAGGTAAAATCTTACTTGCTAAAGTCAAACCGTTTGTTAACCAATCCGGAATCATTTTGACGAAACTGGTTACAACATTTGTACCTAAAAAGATTGCAAGAAAAACTGGAACAAAATATAACAAACCATAAATAATTGGTCCATAAACTATGTGATAACTTCGTGCTTTTCTGAATTTGCCTGCATCTATTGCATTCTCAACCAATTGGTTAAAGGATGAAAACAACATTCTAATCACTATAGCTACTAGCTGGCCTAACACTGCTACTGGCAAAGCCACAGTTAACGCTGCTTGTGCACTGGTATGTGACAAAATAGCAAAAGCTGAAGCTACAACTGAGCCTAAGACCATATCTGGTGGAACGGCGGCACCTACTTGAACTATTCCCATTGAAACTAATTCAAGCGTAGCACCAACTAATAATCCTTTCGAGACATCTCCCAAAACCAAGCCAACGAGTGTACTCACGATTAATGGCTGCTCGAAGTTTTCACGACCCAGCAATCTCGAGTCGAACATGGCGAAAACGCCAACCAAGCCGACAACAAAAGCTTTCCAAAACATTTTTTACCCCCTTTTTTAAATCATATTATTTAGAAACTCCTTGTTAGCTGAAGGAACTTGTTGCATGGAGATCTTAATTCCTCGATCGCACATTTTCTTAGTAAGTTTAACTTCATCAGGAGTTAAATATATAGCATTGCTAAAACGTTTAGCATCAGGCTTAGAAGGAACTAAGCCATAGTTAATTTCTTCTACTGGACCATACGCATCAATAAACTTGCTTAGTTCAGTTACATTTTCAAAAAGCAACATAATATTGTCTTTTAAAGCCTTAATTTGATCGATTTTACTAATTGCTTTATCTACGCTGAAAACGTTTAGTCTCACGTCTTCTGGTTTAGCCAGTTTCAACGACATTTTCTTAAAATCATCATTTGCTGTAGCTGTATCAATTACAATTACTCTTTCGATATTTGCAAATTTAGTCCATGAAAAAATGACTTGTCCGTGCAATAATCGGTGATCAACCCTAATTACTTTTATCATAATAAATCTCCTTCATCGTCATCTTCAGTCATCAACTTATTTATCGACAAAACTCCCTTCTGTCCTTGGTTAATAGCTTCCTCTATATCTTCTTGGGTTAGGACGGAATTCGCAGTAGTAACCAAAGTTATAACCAAAGGCAAATTCATACCTGTCAGCACCGTTAACTTTTGGTGATTCTTTAATAGCTGGGTCATTTCATTATTAACTGAACCTCCCAAAACGTCAGTAATGACTACAGTATTTTCATCACTAGTGTTATCTATAGAATTCTTGATTTTACCGATAAAACTATCATCACTCGTGCCATTTTTATAGGCTTCATATGCCTCGAGATTTTTCTGTTTACCAGTGATCATCTCAACTGTATCTTTCATTCCTTCAGCAAGCTTGCCATGGCTAACTAAAATTATTTTCACTAAACTTCACCCCTAATCCAAAATCAACCATAGTTAGTACATTAGTAAGATGTATTAACATGTATATTTAGTATAATAATATATTAAGATAATAATGTAAAGGATTTCTTTAAAAATAATTAAATTTATTTTATTAATTATAATTTTAAAGCGCTTTTATTGAGCCTTAAATTAAAAAAGTAAAGTGCATTACCTTTTTAACAACATTTTATTTATAGTCCTCTTTCCACATATACCTGCGAGTTTCATAACTTTCGTGAGTAGTATAAGAAAGTTCTCTCATATAAACATTATTTAAAATTGATGAAAAAATTGGGTGATTAAAATACGGTGAAACTGCGGGCTCGATATCATCTAGCCCAATTTCTTTACCGTCTAGTACATACAATTTTTTACCACCAAATCTTTGTTCAAATTTCAGTGCACGTTCATCTTCTGGTCTGGTTTTACCCGTCGCTAATAGTTGAAAAATTGACTTATTCTTATCCGTAACTTCAAATGGACCATTAAAGTATTCATAACTATGAATAGTTGGTGAATTTAATTGGAGCATTTCTTCTAAATTGCAAATTGAGAAAACATAAGCTGCGCCATATGCTGGACCGCTACCAATAACATAAATTGTTTTTTGATCTTTATTTTGTTCAGCCCATTCTTTTGCCAAAGGTATAGTATATTCAACGGCTTTGCGATAGATATGATCAAGCAAATCAAAAGTCTTCATGGCTATTTCAAAATTTTTGTAGCCTTCAACTTGTTCCAGCAAATTCATCGCTATGCATATTCCAATACTGCCATTTACACGTTCAAGTCTGCTTTCATCTAGAGCCAAACTTTCATATTTTATCTTAAAATCACAAATCTGTACGAGTTCAGATTCATCGACATACAGAGCAATTGTTGTAGCGTTATGATTTTTAGCAACCTTAGCCGAATCAATAGTTTCACTAGTTCCTCTCATAGAACATAAAACTACTAAAGTATTTTGGTCTATGCTTTTTGGCGGAGCATAAATAAATTCTCCACTGGTATACATATTTGAAAATATTGTTTTTGACTCCTGATGCATAAAATAGTTCGCGCCATAAAAGCCACCAAAAGAACCTCCAGCACCAACCCAAATTACCTGCTTAATACCTCCACCAGATTTCATTTTTTTTACAGCTTTTTGAACAACTTGTTTAGCTTCTTCTTGTATCTTCATCTTTTTCTCCTGTATTAAATATAGATACATGTATCTTCAATTTAAAATTATAAAGCGCTTTATTTATAAAGTAAAGCACGTATTTAAAATACAAGTATCTTTTTATTATTAAAAAAGATACTTGTGCCTAATTAATCAGCTTTTGTTATAATACAATTAATAGTTACTCAGGAAAGAAAAAACATGTTGAAAAAGTCTAAAAATCATATGCCACTATATCTTAGTTTGGCAAATATTATAAAAAACAAAATCACGGAAAATAAATATCAAATAGGTAAAAAGATACCTTCCGAAATGGAGTTGCAAAAAGAATACTGTGTTAGTCGCACAACTGTTCGCAAAGCTCTTAAAATTTTAAGCGAGGAAAATTATTTAATTAAGCTTCCTGGTAAAGGAACTTTTGTTTCTGACAAAAGTAATGAAATTCAAACTCAAAATCAAAAATTTTCAAGTTTAACAGACAGTGCAGCCAAGAGTGGTAAAAAAATTTCTAACCGTTTAATTAGTATCAAAAGCGTTGCAGGTAATGATGAACAGCATACATTCCTGCAAACTACTAATGAGCAGCAAATTATAGAAATTAAGCGTTTAAGATATATTGATGACATCCCATTTTGCCTTGAATGGATTTGGCTTGCTCCAAAATTTAATGCTATTAAAGCTGAAGATCTTAATATGCCCTTGTATCAAATATTACAAAAGAAGTTTCATATTAATCCTGGTAAAGGTAAAAAAACTTTTAAAATTGCGTTTGCAAATAGAGAAGAATCTTTTTTGCTTAATGTTGACGAAAAGACTCCGTTAATGCAAATTAAAGACTTAGTTTATGACGATCACAATCTTCCTTTACATATTACACAAGAAATAATTCGCAGCGATAAATTTACATATGCGGTTAACCATTAATTTTTTAACTAAAAAAGCAGGCGCTAGTTTTTCGACTAGTGTCTGCTTACTTTTTAATATTCTGTTTTTAACTGACTAACTAATTAGTACCAACCATTAGCTTGCCAGAATTGTTTAGCTGCTGCCCATGAGCCGTAACGATTAGTAACGTAGTTGTTAGCAACACGTTCTTGGTTAGCAGCTGAGTAGTCTCCATTAAGATATGCGGCAGAAAGCTGATATTTACCAATGTACTGGCCATTTTGTGCACTGTATGAGCCACCAGATTCACGACTGGCAATCCACGCTTTTGCTCCAGCTTCTGAATCAGATGAAGCAGTTGTGTAATTAATATTAGTAGCTGCAGTATTGTTTGCAGAATTCGTAGTTTCTACATTATTAGTAGTTTCTACATTATTGGTATTAGAAACTGTACTGTTTTCTGTTTGGGTGCTAGTTGCAGCTGCAGTGTTTTGGGATTCATTTGCTGGATGATAGCCTTTATTAACGTATTTGGCCTTAACCCATTGGTTCTTGCCTAAGTCATACCACTTGTGGCCCTTTTTATCGTAAGCAGTTTTAATGACTTTCCAAGAAGAATTACTTGGTAAAATTTGCCCAGTAGCTTCAGGATGTTTATAACTGTTCCATACACGAATTGAATTGCCATCAACGTAGTTAACAGTTACAACTGCTGCATCATTGTCTACTGTAGCTGCTTGAACATCATTTGCTTTAACGCTGCTCATAACTGCAACTCCGGAAGCAGATAATGCTGCTACTGCTGCTGATTTAACTAAGATAGATTTTACCTTCAAAAAAATTCTCTCCTTAAATAAAAATCCATAATATGTTTCTCAAATTGAACATAGTAAACTACTATTCAATTTGATGCTATATATACTACAACGTTAAAGTTGCAGAACCATAACAGGAATATCACTCAACCTTTAAGAATTAGTTACCTAATTTAGTAAAAATGTCACAGTTGTAACACAACGTTAACTGTTATTTAATTTGACAAAATCCTATTATAACAGAGTTATACGGTTAATTGGCACTAGCAAGAACATGCGTTTGTATATTGCAACTTTAACAAAATAAAAGCTATTTTTGCAACACAAATGAAAAACATTGGCTAGCTTTGCATAATTTTTCCCTAAAGTGATATAGTTAATTTAATATTTAGTAGAAAGGAAATTACAGAATGAGTAAGTTTGAAGTTACATTAGATGAAAAAGATTTGCAAATGCTTGAAGATTGTCATTCAAAAAATCCTTCAATTATGAAGGCATTAAATGAAGCAAAAAAGGTTGAAGACTAGTTTTTAACCCAGGAAGCACTAATGTGCTTTTTTTTTTGCATTTTTATAATCAATTGTCTTCAAATAAATATAAAGCCTATCGATTATAAAATTATTCAAAATTGAAAAACACAGCAAAATAAGTCCCGTAAGTTAGACAACTTGCGGGACTCACTTTATTTAATCTAATATTTACTAGTCTATTAATTATTTTCAAACAAATTTTGAATTTCTGCAGGTGTATTGGCTGCTTTTAACTTAGCAATAAAATCTGCGTGAGTCAAAAGTTTGGCAGTATTTGATAGATACTGCAAATGAGCATTACTATCAACTTGTGGTATCAAAAAGGAAATAACTGTATCAATCTTTTTACCATCTAATGATTGCCAATCAATCGGCTGTTTGAGCTTCAAAACTATCATTGAAGACTTCGCAATTGCTACTGACTGGGCATGGGGAATTGCAAAACCATCTGTCATACCCGTAGAGCCCTCTTTTTCGCGCTTAACGTAACTATTGTAAACAGCTTCGCTGTCATTAGCCAAGTTATTTTTGACGGCAAAGTCTGCTAAATATTTAAGTGCTTCATCGCGACTAGCAACATCAACGCCAACTTTAATATTTTGTAAATCAAGAATATCACTTGGAGCAAAAGTTTCTTCTTTGCTTTCTGTTTGTTGATTAGATGTGTCGTCAACACTAGGTGCAATTGTAGAGTCAGTTGCAGTTGCTAAAGCATCTTTTTTTGCAAATCTACCAGCAATTAGAGCTAGTAATGCCCCCGAAATAACCGATCCAATTAGAATCCACAATACCCATAAGAATGGTTTATTAACTAATGGTAAAACAATAAAGCCACCGTGAGGAGCAGGTACGCTAATTTTCGTTATGTAAGTTAAAACTGACGCAACTGCAGAACCAACCATAAATGCCGGGATATTCCATAAGGGATGTTTAGCAGCAAATGGAATTGCACCTTCAGTAATATGAGTTGATCCTAGTAAAAAGTTGACATAGCCAGCAGCTCTTTCACTCTTTGAATATGCTTTGCGATTCATTAATACTGCAAAACCTGTTGCAAGTGGTGGGGCAATACAAGCAGCAGAAACACCAGCCATAAAGTAGTAGTTTCCTTGAGCCAGTAATACCGTACCTGTGACATAGGCAGCCTTATTAATAGGACCACCAAAGTCCGCTGCACACATGATGCCAACTATTATTCCTAACAATGCAGGATTAGTATTTTCAAAACCTCTAAGCCAGGACATTAAACCAACGTTCAGTGCTTTAATTGGAGTATTTAACAGGTACATAATTGATCCTGTGATTAAAACCCCGAGAACAGGCAAAAGAAAGATTGATTTCAAACCTCTAAATTTATCATCTGGCAGTGGTTGAAACAGCTTCTGTAAGCCTAAAACAACGATCGCAGCTAAATAGCCACCAACGATAGCTCCCAAAAAGCCGCCACCACCGTTGAAGGTGATAAAACCAGCAGCCAAGCCGACTACAAAACCCGTCCGTTGCGCCAAAGCTTCAGCAATATAAGCTCCTAAGACTGGAGCCATCAAGTTCATAGTAGTACTGCCAACAGTATTTAGCATCGCAGCAAATTGGTTGTATTCACTGCTTTTAGGATTAGCAGAATCAATTCCCCAGAAAAACGAGATGGCCATCAAAACTCCACCAGCAACGACAAATGGCAACATATGAGAGACGCCATTCATCAAAGAAGTATAAATTTTATTTCCTAGCTTTTGCTTTCCAACACTCTCATGAGTGGAATCTTTAGCTGCCTGTCCATCTTTATAAATTGGTGCCGCCAAAGCTTTTTTAATTAAAGCATCCGGCTCTTTAACACCTCTTGCTACCGGAACTACCACTAGACGTTTGCCTGCAAACCGATCCAGGCCAACATCAATATCGGAAGCAACAATTACGGCTTGCGCATCCGCAATTTCTGCACTTGTTAAATTATTTTCAATACCTGTTTGACCATGTGTTTCAATTTTAATGGTATAACCAAGCTTTTCTGCAGCTTTTTCCAATGCCTCTTCGGCCATAAATGTATGGGCAACACCAGTTGCACAACCAGTTGCACCAACTAAATCATATTTAGCCACTTCAATTCATCCTTTCCGTTACTGAAATTTGTGGTAATAAATTATTTAAAGAAAAATCTGTTAGTCCAGTGCGACTAGCTGTATCACTTCCTGCAGCTACAGCTACTTTGAGAGCCTCACTAATAGGTTTTTTCTTTTCCAAAAAGGCAATGAAGGTTCCCAGCATTGTATCCCCTGCACAAGCTGAATTAACTACTTGTATTTTCGGAGCATTAGCAAACAGGATATGCCGTTCATTAATAAAAGCTGCTCCAGCAGCACCTAGAGAAACTAAAACATTTTGGCAACCCAATTTAATTAATTTCTGAGCCAATTCGACCGTTTTTGCGGCAGTCATCTTCCCTTTATAATTGAAGAAAGCGGCTAATTCTGCATCGTTTGGTTTAAGTAAAAACGGCCGATATTTTAAAGTATCAATTACTTCCATATAACTGCTGTCAACTACAAATTTAGCCCCTTGCTTTTGAACTAGCTGAGCCAGTTGTACTAAAAAGTCCGGTTTGATGCCCCGAGAGAAACTGCCGGAAACAACTACCATATCATCCTTAGTTAGTGTATTTTTTAGATAATCCAAAAAGAGTTTTTGTTTTTCCAAGCTGACTACTGGTCCTGGGTTAACTTGTTTGTATTCTGTTTTTTCATCCAAAACATCGGTAAATACGTTAACCCTGGTAGGATCTTTTACCTTCAAAAAATTGGTTTGAATCCCCTTTTCTTTAAGACCGGAAATGACATAATCTAAGGTAAAGCCACCACCAATACCAGTAGCTACGCTATCAATACCTAATTTCTTTAAAATGAACGAAACATTGACCCCTTTACCATTGGGTTGCAATTCAAATTTTTCAGTTCTATTAACTACCTTTTGCTCCAGCTTTTTGGTTACAATTACCAAATCAATCGCTGGATTCAGCGTTATTGTATAAATCACAGATTTCTCCCCTTTTTTTGCCTTTTGCATTATTATAGAAGTTAAAAAGTGTAACGTTTTTCCAAATTGATAGCGTTTACTATAATTTGTAGGAAAATATTTACAAAAGGAGTGCTTAAATGCCAAATAAAGAACTTTCTTCAGCAGAATTACATCTCTGGAATATCGTAGAAAATAATCCCCAAAAGATTGCTAATATGTCGATAGTAAAACTAAGTCAATTTGCAAATGTCTCGACTGCGACAATTGTGCGCACTATGCAAAAAATGGGTTACAGTGGTTACACTTCTTACCGTGAAGCTTTGAAACTAAAAAGCAATTCAAATTCTACCTTTAGTGTGTTAAATGATGCTGACGATAAAATTAAAAGCGTGATTACTAAAAACGAAATTGAAATGAACAATACGCTGCATAACCTAAGTTACAGCACAATCGAAGACAGTATTTCGCTCACTAAACAAGCTAAAATCATTTTTATCTTTGCTCGCGGACTATCTGAATCAATTGCTCACGAAATGATGGTTAAATTACAATTAACCGGAAAATACTGTGAATTCCATTCGGACCCAAATATTATTAAGACGATTGCCTGTAAGATCAAGAAAGATTCATTAGCAATTTTTATCACTTTGAACGGTGAAACTGAGGAATTAGTCACTGCAGCTAAAGCTCTTAATAAAAACGAAGTGCCTATCTTGACCTTCACTACTAATTCATCTGGTAGTATTTTGCCCTTTTCCACTTTATCCTTTATCGGTTACAAATCTAAAACTAATTATTTTCCCGAGTACGAGGTCAGATCACGCTTGCCATTACAAATAATGACGCGTATTTTTAGTGATGCTTATTCAGTTAGAACTGATTTTTACAAGAGCAAATAAAAAGAGTCTGGGAAAAAACTCTAACTTAACTAAAAAGGCTGACAAATCACGTCAATAAAACGTTGATTTGTCAGTCTTTTTAAATTGTGAAATTTTTTAATTTAACTTCAAAGAGCACTTTTTTCCCACACACTTTTTTAACTTCTAATTATCAAAGCTGGTAAAATTAGTCAGCAACTTCTAACTTATCACGCCAAGACTTGGCACCTTTAAGTGCCTCATTTAAATTTTCAATATTTTCTCTGCCGTGAGTTGATAGCCACTTTCTACCGGCTGTTTCACTTTCAGCAGCAAATGGCTTGATAGCTGGTTTCCAAGTAGCACGGCCGCAAAGAACGCCGTTGAAGTCAGCACCCGCTTCTTCAGCCATTTTAATTTCAGCAATAAATTCTTCACTGGTTACACCAGCAGATAAGAAAATATAAGGCAAATCAGTTATCTCTGACTGCTTTTTAAGCAGATCCTTAGCTTCTTCTTGAGTGTAAACAACGTTGTTGTCCCCATTATAGCCTTCAACAAACTTGATATTAAATGGAATTTCCACTTTAAGTACAGTTACATCATATTCAGGCTTTGAAAATTCTTTCATTGTCTTCAAGACCTTATCAGCTTTAACTTTCGCAAATTCTTCGCTCTTAGCATCAGCAATATTGGCATCATAAGTCAGAACTTCCAAAAAGAATGGTAATTCGTTCGCTTTTGCTTCTGCACCAACTCTCTCAACGAAAGCTTGTTTTTTATCATTAATTTCTTGACCTTCGTCAGGATCATAGTAAACCAAAAACTTAATGGCATCTCCGCCTTCATTTTTAATTCTTAATCCAGACTGATTAGCAATTAAGTCAGGCATTCTGCCAGGTTCGGTGGTATCATAGCCGGTTTTTTCATAAGAAAGTAATAATCCACAATTTTTGTCTCTAACTTTAGTTGCCGGCAAACCATATTCCGGGTCAGTCAAAATTGATGAAGCGTAAGGAGTTAACTCACTGGAAACTGCTTTTTTAAAATCAACAATAGTTGTTTCATCAGCAGGTTTATTAGCAGCTTCTGCTAACATCTTTTTCAAAGAGCCACGTTGATCGATTGCCAAAGCACTGATTATACCATCAGTTGTTGACAAATTTGCCATATGTTTGGCAACTGCTGCAGAAATTGTTTTCATTATATATCTCCTTTAACATTTTCTTTAATCGCACAACTATTATTATATACTGATAAAGTTGCCTTTTAAAGAAAAGCAAGAGTTTTAGTAAACTTTTTCACAACTATCATTACATCGGAAAAACTTTACCATTCTTATTTAAGGCTATTTTTGTCCGCTTTCTTAGTTTGGCAACTAATTCTTGCTCCCCAAGAAGATGCCTTTAAGTTCTTAATCGCTCTGACTTTAAAAGTATGAGCTGTTTCAGATCTTAGGTTGCTGAGGGTAAAGCTTGCCTTTTTAATATTGGTATATAAGAGATTGTCAATTTTAAGTTGATAACTATCGCAATCAGCTACAGGTTGCCATGATACCGTGATGGAATCTGCAGTAGTTTTTTCATCATCTTGTACCAAATTAGTCGGAGCTATCAAAGAATCATCTTCTGCTGGCAAACTGTTAACCGGTGTTGCACTTGTATCGATGCCAGCAATTTTAACAGTTATTTCGTTTTGGCTAGTATTGGTCTGACCTAGTTTTATTCTCAAAAATGTTTGCTTTAAATCAGTGCTAAATTCTTTTAGATAAGGGTTAACCAAGTAATTTTGATCAAAGAAATAGCAATTTTCTTGGTTGCGGAATTCAGCTATACTATTTACTTCGGTCAAAGTAATTTCTTCGCTACCAACAAAAACTTTGATCGCTTCTGGTGCCTTTTTAGTTCTGATATCAATTTCTGTTACTTTTTCCGGATCAAAACCAGCATATGTACCTCTGGTTTTAGCAATTTGGATAGTCAGGTCATCGTCCAGCAAATGACTGCTTACTTTGGTTTGAGCATAATCGCCCTGCTGGTACTTAGCAGAAAAGCCATCATCCTCATAAACTGTAAAGCTGCTGTTTCCACTTGGATAAACTATAAATTGGCGTTGTTTTTTCAGATCAAGGTATTCCTTAGGTGTATTCGTCGCTGGTGCTACAGGAACGATTGCTCCTGCTTTAACAAATACAGGCAATTTCCATAATGGTGCATCAAAGTTATTAATTACTTGACCGCCACGATATTCTTGACCAGTAAAGTAATCAATCCAGACTTGATTTTTATCTGGTAAATATATTTCGTTTCTGATATCGTTACCCACTTCATCACTGGCAGTGTCTTGGTAAATCGGAGCAACCAAGAAGTTCTCTCCCCACAAATACTGGTATCTGACCAAATTAGTATAAAATTGAGGCACATCAGGATATTCCAAGAACATTGCACGCACCATAGGTTTACTGGTAAAGGTTGCTTGCGCTGCGATGCTATAAATATATGGCATCATCATTGATTTTTGTTTGAGGTAAGCGCGGTTAAGTTTATTTGTAATACCACCAAATACAAATGGGTTTTTAGGATTCTTGCCCCAGCCATCCATATTTAATTGAATTGGGGTGAAAGCTTTCCACTGATAATCTCTAGTGTTAATAATTGGCTTTTGACCTCCAAAAATGCCGTCCATGTCTGACGCCACATTAGGCTGCCCTGAAAGTCCTTCGCCGATATAAGTTGGTATTTGGAAGCGGATATATTCCCACTCACCACCTACTTCGTCTCCAGTCCAAACCGTACTGGTATTTTGAGTTCCTGCCCAGCCATCAACAGTAATAATAAATGGTCGCAGTTGGTCACCTTTAATTTTGGCAATCATCTTGGCAGTACTTTGAGTAGCATTTAAGCCGAACGAATAACCATGGCCAACCCATGCCTCATCAGTCTTAAGCGCAGTGACGCCGGCTACCAATTCTTTTTCAAAATCACGGTCATCTGGTTTAGGATTTTCAGGATCTACTGGAGCAAGATTTTGCTGGGTCCAAAGTCCTACTTGAACACCTTTGCTATTAGCATATTTAACAAACTCAGCTAAATTCTTAAGGTTGCCTGCCAATGTATCAGTTTGACCATATCCAGCTCCATAACCATCATTAGGCAAAAACCAGCCTAAAGGCATATCATTTTGCAAATATTGTTCTAGCATGGCTCTTGCACTAAATTGATAAGAAATACCACCGTGTTCGCCATTTAACGTTTCTCTGATTGACTTTGGTTTTAATTCTGCCGGTAAATCTTTTGGCTGATATTCACGATAATACTTGCCATCAGGATATTTGATAGCTCCTTTTTCATCAGATTTGACCTCAACCCAATAATCACGGTTATATGCATTTAGATGAGCTTCATAAAAGCCGAAAACTGGTGTCAGGGCAGGCCTGCCAGTTAGCTTATGATATGCATTAATTAATTCATATGCTGAGTCGGCAAAGAAATAAATGGCATCAAAACGATTTTCTTCATGAGCAGTCGTAATCTCGTTATTCAAATTGCTATTAAAGTCATAGTGTCCGGGCTTAAAAGTATTGCGAATTACACCGTAACCAGCAGTTGACCAGTAAAAAGGATTAGGTGAAGCTACACCTTGATCAACCCAGTTATTAGTATTAACAATTTCGATTTTTTCTCCTGCCAGGGTGAAACGACCGTTTTGGGTACCTCCACCAAAGTAGTTACAATTATGATCAACTAAAGTTTGAACAGTTGCTGAATTTGTCAGTTTAATTGGCCGTGCCTCTTTTAATACCGCCTTACCGTTTTTAGTAACGCTCATTGTAGCGTCATTTTTAACTAAATTGATTGCAATTGCACCCGTATCAATTTGCCAGCCGTTTTTGGTTACATGGAGACTGGCATCGTTCATCCCTTTAGCACTATAAATATCTGTCAAGAAAATTTGCGCATGCAATCCTTTTTCAGATTGTTCTGGTTCTTGAAATTTCTGGCTGGGATCAATATATAACCTGAATGTTTTTGAATCTAGTATATAGAGACGGCCAGTTAGTCCATGTGCATAATGAATTTCAAAATAACCAGTTTGTCTAGTTACTTCAGTGATATGTTGCAATTCTAAATTACTAGTTTCTGTTTTTTGATTTGAGTTAGTTGCTTTATTAATTGTTCTCTCCTCCTTCATATTAGAAGAACATTAATCTTTCTTAAAATATTTGATAAAGCTGATTATATGCTAAATTTGCGAAAGGATAAATAGCTAATAACGAAATTATTGTCCAACCACTTATTTGCTTTTCTTCCTAAATCTCAGGATAAGCAGTAACATATTATGCTAAAATTAAGACAAAATGAATAATGATTTTTACACAGGAGCAACTACAATATGACTTTTATTTACACTTTAAGATACATGCTTGATCCCAGAGCAAACACTCCAACTAAAGACGAAAAACTAATTGAATTTGTTAAAAAAGGCAAAATTGACGATATTGCTTTTTTTATAAATGGTGAAGAATTAAACCATAGCCACTTAACTAAAGCTGAGACTCAATTATGGTTAGATGCAATTAAGCCGTTACAAAAAAAGTTATCTGAGATAGGCGTAACAACTAGTTTAAATCCCTGGACGACCATTATGCATTCAGATCGAGGCTACCAAGTTAATCCTGAAATTGGCTTTAATACTTTTGTTGATCTTGATGGTAATAAAGCCAAGGATATGGCTTGTCCAGCGGATCCAACCTGGCGGAAATATTTAGCCAATACCTATGCACAATATGCCAGCATCCATCCCCGCAGATTATGGCTAGAAGATGATTTCCGCCATTACAATCATTCACCACTTAAATTAATGTGTTTTTGTGATTATCACATGCAACTTTATAATGAGAAATTAGGTAAAAAGGAAACACGCGCAGAATTTGTTAAAAAGATGTTGCAACCGGGGAAACCTACTAAAGAAAGACAAGTTTACCTTGATCAGGCTCGTCAAGAGATGATTGAAACTGAGCATATAATTGAGCAGGCTGTTCACAAGGTTAGTCCTGAGACAGATCTGGCACAAATGACTTCCTATCCTGATTGGCATGCTCTTGAAGGTCGTGATTGGGACAATTTATTTAAGGCCCAGGCTGGAAAAGGACATCCCAAGGTGGCTCGGCCTCATTTACCTGCTTATAATGAAGTTGCTCCATTACAATATGGCAGGTATTTCGAAGAATATACCCGCATTACCGCTGCATTTTTAGGAGAAGATGCCGAACTATACCCAGAATTAGAAAGCTATATGTACTCACCCTTAGTTAAATCAACTGCATTTACCGCATTTCAAATTATTACTTCTGCCCTAATCGGAAGTCAGGGAATTTTACTTAATTTATTTGACATGATGGGCAACGGTATCAATGATAGTTGGCACTATGCAGAAATGCTCGCTCAAATTAAACCGTTTGTTAACCAACTATTAGAAAATCGCCTGCCGATAGACCATCTGCGGGGCATTAAAGTTTTAGTTGATCAAGACTCTAGTTACTATTTGCAAACTAAAACTGGTAAGAATGTCGAGGAACTGTTACCTCACGAAAAGAATTGGGCCAGTCTTTTGGGAGCCTTTGGTTTTGCTACAACAATTCTGCCTATTAGTAAAAAAACTTCATTGAAAAATGAAGTAGTTGCTATTTCTGGCCAACTTTTACGCAACTTAACAAATGCACAAGTCACTGAATTAGTTAAAAACAATTTTGTGTTGCTTGATGGTGAAAGTGTCCAAGTTTTATTAGACCGAAAATTAGGCAATTTACTGCATATTGAAAAAGCCGAGTGGCACCCCGTTCGTTCAAATTATCAGGTTTTTGAACAGGCAGATGGACAGACAGTTGATGGTGTTGAAAGCCCGCGAATTACAATGTTGCAGCAAACCGGAAACTATTTGAAAATTGATTATCAACCGCAAAGTTCTGTAAAAGTGTGGTCATTTGCCTATAACGCAGTTGATGAAAAATTGGGTAACGTTATGGCTGTTATCGACCAGCATATTGTTGTCCTCCCGATGGAACAAGACTTGCGCTATGGTTGGGAATCGCAATTTACTACCTATAAACAAGGCTTGTTGCAGCAAATGCTTGATAGTATCAAACCAGTAGACTATTTAGTAGATATGCCTAATGTTAAACTGTTAGTTGAAAAGAATGGTCAAAAAGTTTGGCTAGCCAACTTTACTTTAGACGACTATCAACAAATAAAATGGCACTTAGGAGAACCATTAAAGAGTAATGAAGCTACAATTATTAGAAAGGTCAATAATACGGTCAAGAAAACTCAAGTTCAGATTCGTGTTGAAAATGACATTGCTTTTATTGATGAAGCTCTAGCACCATTAGAGACAATCCAAATACTGTTTTAGAATCTATGTAAAATTAGAAATCAACATTTATAGATACTGAAAAAAGAACTGTAATATAATAGTGTTTACAGTTCTTTTTCTCTTATTTTTTATATTTCAAATGAATTTATTACGCGTAGGTTATTAAATTTCAATATCAATATCCAAATTATCATCAATTGTCTCATCTTTTTCGTCTTGCTTAAGTTTTGGTTTAATAATTGAAAGAACTATGCCAATTATTAGAGCACCAATTAAGAGACCACCTAAATATAACAATGGTTTATTAGCTACAGGAATCGTAAATATACCCCCAGATAGTAAGGGGACAGTTACTCCCCATGACAACATTAAACCATCAGCTACACCGGAGCCGAGAACTACGGCAGGTACAACTCTTAATGGATCTTTAAAAGCAAATGGTAAAGCTCCTTCGGTAACTTGGCACATTGACATAATAATTGCAGCTACAGCATTTTGTCTATCTGCTTCATCATATTTTTTTCTGGCAAAAATTAAAACTGAAAGAGCTATTCCAAGAGGAGGACACATAGCTGCTACATTCTTACCCGCAGCAGGCCCCCAAATACCGGAAGCAGCAAAAGCTGTTACAACCGCAAAAGATATTTTATTAACTGGTCCACCCATATCAAAACCGGTCATGCCACCTAATAGAAATCCTAATAAAAACTTTGATCCAGTGTTCATACCTATAAAGAATTTCACAGCAGCATCCGTTAAAGCGGCTAGTGGTGGACCTACAACATAATCAATCATTAAAACTTCTAAAATGCCACCCACTAGTGGAATAACAACTAGAGGGACAATAGATTTGACGTTTTTTGGAAGTTTCAGATTAAAAAGCCACAATGCAACAATCCCAGCTAAAATGCCGGCAAATATTCCTCCAAGAAAGGAAGCATTTACTTGTGTAGACAACCATCCGCCCATTAGTCCTGGTGCGATGGCAGCTTTGCCAGCAATAGAATAACCAATCCCAGCAGCTAAAACAGCAATCATAATAGACATGCCACCGTTACCAGCTGTTAATAAATAATACCCTAAAGTGCCTTTAATTTCAGTATTGCCGATAATGCGACCAATTGCAGTACAAAATCCTGACATAATAATGACTGGTATCATAAAAGACAGACCACTAAGGAAATGCTTTTTAAGATTTTGTAACTTAAATATATTTTTATACATATTATTTTCCTCTAAAAACACTACTAATTAAGCTTTCCAGCTGCTTTTAACTTCTTTTCAACTGTTTTAAGTAAACTTTTCGGCTTTTGAATTGCCATATTCGTATCTACACTTATGACAGGTTTCCCCTTGAAGCGATCTTTATCAGCTATAGCCACATCTGCTGCAATAATTACAGCATCTGCATTTCTAATATTTTCTTCTGTCAATTTATTTTCTACTCCTCCACTTCCTTGAGTTTCGACAAAGCCATTCATTCCTAATTCTTTTGCAGCTTGAAGTAATTTTTCTCTAGCCATATAGGTATGAGCAATACCTATAGTACAAGATGTAACACCTACAAAATTCATATTTATTTCTCCTCATTTTCTTCTAAAATTTTCTTAAACCTATTTCTACTTGTTTCATTAAGCAATTTTGTTTGAACCTCTGGGTGCGTTAGGGCTGCTGAAAGATGAGAAAGCATTTTTAATTGTTGAACATTCCGATTAGTTGACGGTACAACCATCAAAAAGATTAAATGTATTGGTTTCTTATCCAAGCTTTCCCAAACTAAATCATTTTCTGTCCTTAAAACTGCTATAGTAGCAACCTTAGCTACTTCAGATTCGCCATGTGGAATTGCAATACCATTCTCCATTCCGGTTGGGCCTATAGTCTCTCTTCTTAATACATCTTCCAAAAAAATATTTTTATTAGTGATATAGCCATTCTCTTCAAGCAGATTGCATAAGTATCTAAGTGCTTCTTTCTTTGACTTTACGGTGGCATTCAGAACTACATTTCTTACGTCTATAATGCTATTATTTTTTACACTCAATTCAAATTACCTTTCTCAGATAAATAGTTAGTGGATTGTATAGAGAGTACCTGTAACCTGTTATTTTTACCAAGTTATTTTCATTATTTAGTATTACTATAAGCTTATGATTTTGCTTAGCATAAGCAAAGTAAAAAATCCCCAAACATATACAATCAATAATAGCAGCTAAAATGTTATTTGTTATGCAAAAAACTACACCTATCAAAATAAAAAGCAGTCTTAAATAACTGACACATGTATTCCATTCGTATGAATTCTTTTTTTTATCAAATTTGTACCAATAAAATATTTTATTATTTCTTTTCATTGTAGCCACCAATTTCTTTTCTTAACGAATTAATTACTCTGGCACTATATGTATCAGTAGTTTGCGTTCTTTGCCTCATAGTAAGAGTTACACCAAACATCGGAACAGGAACATTTAAATCAAAAGCTGACTTCATTGCTTCTATAGCAGCTGAACTTGAGTGTATAGTAGTATTTACATCGGAAAGCTTCGCATCATTTTTAAAAATTTCACTCATCAACTTCATTAGCCAACCTCTAATAACTGCTGATTTATTCCAAGCAGAGGCAACTTCTTCTAAATTGTAATTAAACGGGCTGGCATGAAGCAGCGAAAAGCCCTCACCTAATACTTCTAATTCTGAATGTAAAATTGCATTATGTATAATCTTTAGATAGTGACCGGAACCAGATTTTCCACAATAAAGTAAACCGTTAGTAGCTGAAATAGATTTCAATAGAGGTGCAATTTTTTTATATGCACTCTCACTCCCACCTACCATAAAATTTGCTCCGTGTAATGCACCATAAGTTCCACCTGAAGTACCAATATCTAAAAAAGGGATTCCTTTTTGCTTAAATTCATCAGCTCTTTTTATTGAATCATGGTAATCAGAATTTCCGCCATCAATTACAATATCGTCTTTAAATAAAATACTTTCTAATTTTTTTAAAGTATCATTTGTAATTTCTCCTGGTGGAAGCATTACCCAAATTACTTTTGCTTTTTTATCAGTGGCAATTAATTTAAGATCAGAAATAGTATTAATTCCTTTATTATTTGCATTACTTAATGCTTTTGAACTAATATCAAACCCAGTAATTTGATAATGATTTCTTTTCATATTCATTGCTAAGTTCAGGCCCATTTTCCCTAAGCCAATCATATAAATTTTCATAATTAACCTCTATCTATTTTAAAAATTGATAAATGCTTTTATAAGCTTCCTGTTTAGTCTTAGAAGACAACAATTTAACTCTTAATTCATCGGATGAAACCATTAGATTAAAGCCATGATATATATCGTCAAAAGGTAAAACATTAATATCCGCCTTTTTGTAAGACATTAAAAATATCAAATTAACTTTGCTCTTTCCCCACTTTATCTCATGCTTCGGTATGTAAATGGCAATATTGGTTTTTCTAACCGTACCAGGTTCAGGATGGGGTATTGCAATATTTAATTTAGCCAAAGCAGTAGATGCCATTTTTTCACGACTATTGATAGAACCAATAATTTCAGGATCAGCATATCCTAATTCAATTAATTTATTACCTAAATATTTAATTACATCTTTTTGTGAGCTTAGATTTCCAATAAAAATAGTTTCAGGAGATAATAGTTTTAAAAACTCTTTTTTAGTTTCCCTATCCTTCATTACGTGTACAGCTTGTTTAATTTCTTTAATTTCAACCGAAGTAATAATTGGATCAACTACGATTACACGAACCGAAACAAATTGTATTGGCACAGTACTAACTATAATATCTTCACTTATTGAATTACTTAATAATTCTTCTACTGAAACTACTCTTGTAATAACCGCATCATCTTTAATACACTTTCTAATATGTTGAACTATTATTCTTGCGGTACCTAACCCTGTGCTACAAACCACTACAATTTTTATTTTTTGATTTTTATATTTTTTCTGTTTTATTCGCTCGTCATATGCTTCGATGTGTATAGCTATATATGCAATTTCATCATTGTTAAACTTTAAGCCATAATTACTTGCTATCTTTGAAGCCAATTGAATTGCTTCATTTGTAGCAACAGGATACAAATAAAATATTTGATTTGTATAAGGATTAAAAATTTGTAGATTATTTTCCGCTCTATAAATTGCATCATCAAGATGAATTGTTAAATCTTCAATTAGTTGTTCATCCCAATTATCAAGATTATCTTTTAAAAAATTTGATAAATCATTGTCTTTACAAAAATAGTCTTTTGTGATCTGTCCCTGAATATTCTTCTTTACACCTATAATATGGATGTTCAAATATTTTTCTTCACTTGTTGGCACTTTAACATGAAAGGCATCTTCAATGTAACTACATAATAACTGCGTTTCCTTTAATATTATTTCATTCTTAATTGGTTCTTCTTTTAAATATTTTTTCTGTTTTATTCGCTCAATCATTATGCAAATATGTATAAAAAAAGATTGATATTGGAATTCCGTGAAAACTAGATTAGTAGAATTAGTTAATTTTAGTAGAATTTCTTGAACCATTCTGATCGTACTTTCTTCAACCAATTCTCTTAGTTCCATAGGAATACTAATTTTTCTTACATTGTTATCAAATGTTTCCATCCAATACTTATTAATTATTTTACTAGCCTGATTTCTCTTTTCTTTTTCATCACCTTTAATCTTTAGTCCCTTTCTAGTACCGATAATTTTTAAGGTGGGATCTAATTCTTTTTTTAACTCTTTTATATCCCTATCTAATGTGCTTCTGCTAACATAATATTTTTCACATATACTCTCCAGCTTTATACCATCATCATTATCTAAAAGAAGAGAAAGTAAAATTAAATTTTGTCTATTATTAGTACTCAAAGTTATTTCATTACTTGTTTGAAATACTCTATAAATTTGATTAATATCACCTTCAAAATATATACCTACATTTCGTTTACGAACTAACTTCATATCTGTATTCTGTAATCTTTTACTTATAATATTTAAATATTTTACGACCTCTTTTCTCGAAACTTGTAAAAATGACATTATCTCAGGATAGTGTACCTGTTGCCTAGTAGCTATGAAACTTACCAATTTCTTGATTTTTTGGTTTACAACTTTATTATTTTCTTGCAACATTGATCACCTCACTAAGTAATTTTATCTTATAATGAAACCGCTTACTAAAAAACACCAAAAAAGATACTTAGATTAGTTTCGCTTTTTAAAAATATTGTACACAAAAAGCCCTTTAAGTTAGGATTACTAACCTAAAGGGCTATAAAAATTCATTTACATAAATTACTTTTTCATACTAGACAACATTTCGTTAACATCGACAATTCCTGCTTTACCAGCAGTCACAAAATCTGATTCTGCACCGCTCATTTGACTGTTAAGCCACTCGATTACAAGTGGTAAATTCATTCCCGAGATTAAGTGAATCTTTTGACCACCCATAATCATGCGACTAACAACATTAGCTGGGGTTCCACCCATTAAATCGGCAAAAACAGTGATGTCTTCAATATTCATTCCTGAAATCTGCTCTTCAAATTTTGACTTAAAATCATCTGGGCCTTCAGATGGAAGCAAGCAAACTGTGTGCACATGTTCTTGCTTACCCATAATTAATTCGGCACTGGCTTTTACGCCCTCTGCCATTTTACCATGACTAATTAAAATTAATTCTTTTTCTGCCATACTTTATCTTTCCATTTAATACTCAATATTATTTAGCTTAAAGCTACTACCAAATTTAATTATATCTTAGCAATAACTCCAAGGCCACCTAAAATAATACAAAGTACTAAAACAATAAAGATTGCTTTGGTTGAAGTCATACCCTTCTTACCCAGAAGCCAGTAAACAAAACCTACGACAGCAGCTGGTAAAAGCTTAGGCAGGATCATATCCAAATTATTTTGAACATTCATAGTAACTTTGCCAATTTTAGGTGCCCAAGCAAATTTAATGTTTACCATAGTGGCGACAAGAGCACCAACCATAAATACACCCAAAACAGTAGCGGAATCAGTTAAAGCGTTTAAGCGATCTCTCATATCAGTAACAAGGGAAACACCTTTATCATAAGCAAAATGAAGTTGCTTCCAACGAAAGACACAGATCAATAGGCAGGCAATTACCCAAATGATAACCCCAACTGGGTTACCTTGAGTAGCCATGGAAGCGGCCAAAGCACCAAAGATAGTTGGAATCAAAGAGGCAAAAATCGAGTCACCGATAGCGGCAAACGAACCCATCAAACCAACTTTGATACCGGTAACGGTGTCTTTTCCTTCAATACCTTCGTTTTCCTCAACTGCAAGGTCAAGTCCAGTAATAATTGTATTAAAGAAGTTAGAAGTGTTAAAGAACTGCATATGCGTCTTCATCATTTCTCTTAACTCTGGAGTATCGTCACCATATATTTTTCTCAATTGCGGCAAAATAGTGTATAGATAACCACTATTCTGCATTCTTTCATAGTTCCAGCCTAACTGGAAACCAAACAAAGATCTCCGGTTAATTTGATTAAAGTCTTGATCGGTTAATTTATATTTAGGTTTAGAGTTCGTCATCAGTAATCTCTCCTTCATCGTCATCAGAGCTTGAACTTGCATTATTACTTTGACTTTCAGTACTTTGTGTTTGAGCAGTACCTTTATTTATAGGAATATTCTTGTAGTGTAAAATTGCAAGAGCTAATCCTAACATTGCAATAGCAAGCATTGGCAAGCCATTGAAAATAGTGGTGAAACCTTTGTTAACAGCCGACAGGCCTGTACCCAAAGCTTGCATTCCACTAAACAGAACTGAGAACAAAGTCGTAATTGTAAAGCCAAGAATCAAATATGCTGCATGTCTCTTAACTGGTAAGTACCGAAGCAAAACAGCAAAACCAACTGCTGGTAATGTAGCACCAGCAACAGTCAAACCATTACCAAGCCACAACAAGTCTCCATTTAAGGCATTTGCAATTTGTTGTACTAGCCCTTGGCCAAAGGCCAATGCGATAAAGACAGGGACTGCACGTGAAAGTGACCACGGAATTGCACCATACAAAACATTTCTTTCGACAGCCTTATAGTTAATTTTGTCTTGATCAATCAAGTGATCAATTCTGTGTGAAAAGTAAGTATTGGCAAATCTTGCCAAAACATCCAGTTCAATCATAATAGCAGCAACTGGAACAGCAATTGAAGAAATAGCTGTTTGAGGACTCATACCTTTAATACTAGTTGAAAATGCTGTAGCCAAAACTGTACCGGTAGTAGCATCAATTCTTGAAGCACCACCAAAAGTACCGATACCTAAAACTGTCAACTGCATTGACGCACCAATGAATAGTCCAGTTGGCAAATCGCCCATAATCAGACCGGCTATCAATCCAGCGCCTACTGGTGTGTTTAACGATGAATAAATTTGCAATTCATCTAAAATTTCTAATCCTGCATATAAAGTAAGCAGTAATATTTGCCACCAAGCCATTTTTCTCCTCCTACTTCATCTTTTCATTAATCAATTTCATTAAATCCCGTGACTCAACACTAGGATTTAATTGGGCAATTAAGTTAACGCCTTTGCCAGAAATCTCTCTAAAAATATCGGCTTCATGCTCATTGATATTAACTTGCTTAGTCAGTTCAGTAGTGTCATCTTGTTTAGACATATTACCAACATTGATGGTGTCAAGCTTGATACCCATGTTAAGCAAATCGAGAAACTTATCAGGTTTTTTTGCTACCAGAAACAATCTTTGCTTACCGTAACGGTTTTTCTTTAAATGATCTGCAGCAACTTCTGTTGGTAAAACACTCAGCCTGGTAGACATTGGAGTAGCCATTCTAAGGCCACTCTTTTGAATATCATCTTCAGCTGCTTTTTCGTCCAGAACAATAATCCGTTCTACTTGCAACTGAGGAGTCCACAAATTTGCTACCTGTCCATGAACCAAGCGTTCATCAACTCTTGCTCCCACAATATTCATAATTCTTCCTCCATATCTTTTAAGGAAATCTAAACATTACAAAAAACGCTTTCACATCTTTATGATAAGGTACCAACCAATTTTTGTCAATATGTATTTTTTATATTTAAAAAGTTGATTATTAAAATCATAGTGATATCTTTGGTACCCACAACAAAAGCATATTAGTTGAATTCGTGAATGGTAACACCCTTGACCACACGATTGACCGTACCCGTTGGTGAAGGTGTATCTGGCTTATTGTTAACTTTGATTGACGTGAGCAATGCAATTGTTTGACCAAACATGACATCGGGCAGGGCTAAGTATGCATCTGGTAACAATTCTTTGTTAGAAAACATGAATGATTCACCTGAGAAATCCTGCCCCTCTTTTTCCTGACCAACAGCCATCACGAGCGGCACAATTTGATCATCCCTGATTTCGTTTAAAATATCTAAGTCGTATTGCCTGGTATAAGTATTGTTGGAGACAAAATCAAAGACGATCGTCTTCTTGTCAAGGAATGATTTTGGACCGTGACGCAAGCCCATTGAAGTATCAAATAATGCGGCAACTTCTCCTGCAGTTAATTCCAAAATCTTGAGCCGTGTTTCTTCAGCCAAGCCACCTAAACTGCCGCTACCTATATAGGTAATTCGATTAAAGTCAATGTCAACTAAAGATTGAATTTCATCTTCACGCTCAATGACGCTCTTACCCATTTGAGCAATTTGACTAACAATATGTTCTTTCTTTTCGTCAGATAAAGTATCAAACACAAGTAGTGCCATTAAACTCATGCATGAAAATGAACCAGTCATTGCAAAGCCCTGGTCTAAAGATTTTTCGGGCATCAATAAAACAAGGCCGGTAGGATCACCTTCTAGATCCTGCGCCAAATGTCCTTCTGGTGCACAGGTAATTGCTATTTGATATAAGTTTTTAACTAACTTTTTAGCTAATTCAACTGTTGCTACCGATTCTGGTGAATTGCCACTACGAGCAAATGAAACTAAAATTGTTGGGGTATCTTTTGCTAAATAATCTTCAGGAGTAGACACAATTTTGGTCGTATCAATTGCTTCAAAGTCATATTTTTTTCTATCACCATGTTTTTGTAAATACGGCATAATCGTATTGCCAACATATGCACTAGTACCAGCACCGGTAAAAATAACTCTAACTTTACCCCATTTTTGATTTATCTGGCTGAGAAAATCAATGATTTTGGACTTGTTATTCTGATAAATGGACCAAGTCTGCTGCCATAATTCAGGTTGCTGCTCAATTTCACGAGTAGTAATTTTCGCACCCATTTTTTCTAATTCTGCGTCTGTTTTTGAAAACATTAATTTTACCTTCCTTATATTATTTAAAATAAATCATTATATTGACGTGAACGATAAACAAATTTATCGCCTCTAGCCAAAGAAATCGTAAACTCGATTGGTACATTTTTATCATTAATAGTCTTCCGAAAAATTTTTAAGCTTGGTGCACCAACTTTTTCCGCCAGATTTCTGCTTTCTTCTTGATTAAGACAAACAGCTTCAACATCTTCAAAAGCCATTACGCTGATTTGGTCATATTTTTCTTTCATGACATCATAAAGCGGCTTAGCATTTAAATCGTTTAGATTGAGTTTGGGAAATAATTTTTCCGGTAAATAAGTTCTACTAAAAATGCGTGGTTGGTTATCAGCAAGACGCAAACGAACTAGCTCGTAGGCTTTTTCTCTCGGCCCCAAATTCAATTGTGCAGCAATATTTTTATCTGGAGTAATTAAGTCTAAACTTAAATTTTTAGTTGAAGCTTTTTGCCCAGTTCGTTTTAATTCTTCTGAAAAAGAATACATCCCACCAATATTAGGTTGATCAAGAAAAGTACTTGAAACAAAAGTGCCTTTACCATGAAGACGGTATATTAATCCTCTTTCTTCAAGATTTTGTAACGCCAATCGAATTGTATTGCGACTTACACCGTATTTAACTAATAACTGTCTTTCACTTGGCAATTTAGCATTCGGCTTCATATTCTTTATTTGTTTTTCCAAGTCTAGAATTACTTGGCGATAAAGTGGTTTTGCCATGAATTCCCCCTCCTTAGCTAACTGGTAGATACCACTTAAGTGTATCAGAGAAAGCGGTTTATTGCAATTTGATTTTTACAAAATATTGCTAATTAAAACTATTTTTACATAAAAATACCATTGAGATTGAGTTTCCCAATGGTATTTAATAAATTTATTTACTTAGCTTATTGCCTTTCCAATCATAGTATTTTTGACTAAGGCGATTTTTAGGATTATCAAAAACAACGATTCGATATAAGGCATAGATTGTACCAACCATGGCAATTAGACTTGTTATCCAATTCTTAAATAAAATCTGTAGCAAGTTAACCACAATTACAACAACTGCCCAAAAAAGGATACGATTCCTTCTAGCCTTTTCTTTATCTGATACTTTTGTTTTCTTCAATTTGATCACCCTTAAGCCAATACATTCCAATGATTATTTAGCCTTTTTTGCTGCAGCATATTCTGCATTTCTCTTCTTCATTTGTTTTGCATACCAGATAAATAAGAGCAAGTAAGCTGCCAGAGCGATTAAGGCATAAACAATAAACATTCCTTGTTGTTTCCAAGCATTTCCTACTAGGTATGCCAAGAATTTTTCAACTGGACCTTCCATAGTAGTGTCTGAAACCAATGTATGTGCAGGAATAGCAGCACCTACTGAGTGAGCCATGTTGGTAACAAATGGACCAACCATAGTACCTGCCCAAAGGAAGATAGGTAATTCAACTGTTCCAATGATAATCATCCGAATAATTTTACCACGAGTAACAACTAGCAAAGCCGGAGTAACACCCATAGCGATAATACCACCTAAAGGCATTAATCTGTTACCAGGTAAAACCATTGCCTCAAGCATCATAATCGGAGCCAAAACATTTGCGGCTGCCCAAATTTCAGAACGACCAGCTAAGAATGGCCAGTCAAGTCCGATATTAAAGGTACGACCAGAAAACTTCTTGGTAGCAAAATCAGCAATACCTTGAGACAAAGGCTCAACGGAAGCGATGAACCATGAACCAATTACAGAGAACAGTTCAATACATGAACCACCAATAAATGATAGTGTAAACATATCTTTCCATCCTTGCTCAGTAGCAAAATTATTGCCAGCTAGCAAGGAAACAAACACACCAAGGTAAACACCGATAGCAAATCTACTGCCCCAAAAGCCGATTTTTTCGTTCAGCTTCGTAGAGTCAAAGTCAAATTTATCAAGCCACGGCAGGCACTTGTCAAAGAACTTGTTAAACACCATGATAATTGGGTTCATCATATAGTTCATATGAGTAGTAGTCATAGGATTGCCTTCAGGAGCATCTAGTAAGTCATTAAATGTCGGCTTCATTAAGTCAGAATTAATAATCTTCATCGTACCAATGAAAAGAACTAACAAAGTTGATAGCCACAATGGTGCACCAACATAAACACAGAACAAACCATCAAATGCCAGATGCCAAACATCAAAGATATCTACATCAAGCGTGTTAGTCTTATTTAATACCAGTAGAACAACGTTTAAAATAATTAAAACTAACAGATAAAACAAGGTATATGGTGATCCCCAGGTTATAGTAGCAAGTGGGGCCCAACCCATATCCTGCATATCCATGTGGATGCCAGTGTGCTTAACAAATTGCATCATTGGCTTTTGAAATGCTGTAGTCAGCATATTCATAACATTACCTATCGCTGTAATAGCAATAGCTAATTTCAAACCACCTTCTAAGGCCTTAGTGAACTTGACTCGAAACAGTACAGCGATTAACGTCAAAACAATTAACATTATTGTAGCTGCACCCATATCAATCAAAGGTTTAAAAAGTGAGTTAGCAAAACTAATTATCCCATTCATTTTTTATTTCCTCATGAAATCTTATTTAGCATTAATTTCTTTAACAACTTTTTCCACATTGTCATAAACTGGTTTAGCCATAGCAGGTATACGGTATAAAATTGCTCCTGCATCAATTAATGGAATTTTTGGTTTAAAGGAAAGATCAGTTTTGGCAATTGTCAAATAACCATCATAATGTGATAAAAGATCTTCATTGACATCCTTAATCATATAGGCATCAACTTTGACGTTATAACCACGCTTTCTCATTTCTTCTTCAACTGCATCCTTAATTTGATGAGATGAATTTACCCCAGCACCACATGCAGCTATAAATTTTACTTCTCTGCTCATAAAAAGCCCTCCTACTGTCGACTAAAATTCTCACTTAAGAACTGATAAATTTTATCAGTCTCAGTAAGATTGAATAATGTTTGTAACTTTGAAACGGACGTAAGTCTAAGAAAGTCCATAATTTGTGCTAAAATGTTTGCTTGTCCTTCTGGATTATCATTCAAAATCATAAACAGAAATTTTACCGGCAAACTCTGATCAGGTGCAATCATGTTTTTAAAAGATACTGATGCTTTTAAAGCAACAGGAACTATCAAACAAGTATTAACAAACTCTCCTTCAGTATGCGGTACAGCAATGTTTGGTAATTCCTTTGCAATAGGTGAAGTATCTATTCCGGTCGGATACTGTTGTTCACGCTGGTTAATTCCATTGAAAAAACCATCGTTGACCAAATCAAGAGCAAGTAACTTATCCGAAACTTCCTTAAAAATTGTGGTTGGATCTGATGCATCACTTACAAATACTGCATTTGCAGAAAACAAGTTATTTTCTTTCACAAATTAGGCCCTCCTTAACAATAGACAAGTTTTTCGCTTTTGTTTGATTATGTTAGTTTTTGTTCACTTGTCTATTGCTATTATATTTAATGGCAAGGAAAAATGCAAACGCTTTTTTAAAAAATAAAGCAAAAAATTCATCAAGATTAATTATATTCTTAGCCAATTAAAGTGATTAACTTGCTATAAACAGTTAATCAGACAGCATTTATAATTTGTTTCTATTCTGATTTTTACTAATTAAACTTACAAAAAATAAAGCCATGACTTTCAAATCATGGCTTCAATGTGCGATTAAATTTTAATTCTTTATTTTTATATTATTTTCCCGTCTTAGTCGTGGTATACGCCTTCAGCCCACTTCTTATTTTCTTCATCAAAGAAGTGTACGTTATCCTTTTGATCAGGATTTGGTTTGGCAACACCGTCTATTTTGGCAATTAACTCTTGTCTTTCTGGAGTAGACTCATATTTGGCATTTAAGAAGGAATCAACAATGTCAAAAATAAAGTCACGTCCTAAAACGATACCACCAAAGCCTAAAACATTGGCATTCAATTCACGTCGAGCATATTCAGCTTGAGCAACATCACCAACCATAGCTGCACGAACTCCCTCATTTTTATCTGCAGCAGTTGAGATACCGATACCAGTACCACAAAGGACAATACCTAAATCGGCACGACCATCGGCAACATCTTCAGCAACACGTTTACCGTAAATTGGATAGTGGGTTCTGGTATTATCATGAGTACCTTCATCAATAACCTGATATCCCTCTTCTTTTAAATGATCAGAAATAGCCATTTTGACAGAAGTAACGATATGATCATTTCCTAAAGCAATGACCATATGCTTATCATTTTTAGGATCAACAAACTCGGGTTGTGGTCTATCATTATCTAGCATTAGTAAGCCTCCTTAAATCATTTCTTCAAGCATATTCAAACGCACTTGATGGCGGCCACCAGCATATTCAGTATCCAAATAATGTTGCACGATTGAATAAGCCAGTTTTTCACCCACAATACCACTACCTAAAGCAATAGCTTTTGCACCATTGTGCATAGCAGTCATATGTGCAGTTCTTTCTTCATTAACATTTGCGGTAACCATACCTTTAACCTTATTTGACGCCATGGCAGATCCTACACCGTATTCGTCGAACATAATAGCCTTTTTAATGCCATTGTCTAATACTTCATGAGTTACCTTTAAACTAGATTCCACAAAATCCTCAGCGGGTTCCGGTGTAACATCCAAAACATCATATTGATGTGCCTTCAGGTAATCTTTCACTTTTTCTTTTAAGGTAAAACCTGCCTTGTCACTACCAATGACAACCTTCATAGCCAAATCTCCTCTCAAAAAACTACTTATAAATAGTCGTAAATTGACTGTAATGCTTTTCCAACTCAGGCTCAATTCCCCGATTAGTAATTAAACCATCCACATTGCGCAAATCATAAAATTGGTGAAAATCACTATGATCCAATTTAGTATAATCAGCAGCCACAAATTTTATTTGCGAATGATTCAGTCCGATACCTTCGGTTTGACCTTCTTCTAAGTTAGCAGTTGTTAAAGAATAATCTTTAATGCCATTAACACCGACAAAACCAACAGAAAATGACATAGTTTTTAATTCGTTATTGGCTAAAGCACCTACAAAAGCACCGCTGATTCTTCTATAAGAACCGCCAACCATAATTAAATCGTAATCATTCATATTATTTTTGGCAGCTTCAAATACAGGCAATGAATTAGTAACAATGCGCAAATGTTTAACTTTGAGATTAGCTACCAGTAATTCTAACGTCGTCCCCGGTCCAACATAAATCGAATCATTTTCATGAATTAAGTTACACGCTCTTTTTGCTACTTCATATTTTTCTTTACTATGGATTTCACGTTTTTGCTCATAACTTTTTTCAGTGCGAGTTTGATCAGACAATAATTGCGCGCCACCGTGGACACGTAGAATCTTACTTGCCTTGTGGAGCTCATTCAGATCTCGTCTGATCGTCATATCAGAAACTTTTAAAGCTTGTGCTAATTCGTCAACTGTGACAAATTTCTGTGTTTTTACAACTTGTAAAATAGTTTTCAGTCTTTCACTCTTTAACATTAGTAACCTACTTCTTAAACTAGATTATGCAACTAACTTAGTTCATTTTAATTATAGCTGTTCCATTTTGTTTGTCAATGTTTGAAACTGTTCGATAACTTGATATAAACTTAAAAAGGTGCTTTTTAATTAAAATCATTAAAACAATCTTTTTCTATTTGCTAAAGCAATAATTGCAAATTATTATAAAAACTTATTCTTAACCATGTTAATTCTATATTTTAAGTACAAAAAATGCATCTTTTCCTGTTCAAACAACAAAAGATGCACTTTATAGTAATTATTTATAAGCTTAATTACTTTTTAATTGACTCAGCAATTTTTTCATACTTACGAACAGTGTCATAGTCACTATCTTTAGCTTTGACATATCCTTCATGTGAATAAACGCGTTCTATTACTTTTCTACCTTCTTTAGATTTACCAATAGCAATAAATGCATTAGCTAACTTTTCCCGGAAGGATTTTGACAAACTTGGAATGACAGAAATAGTATCATTAGGAATTTCTGTTGTGTAATAAATTGGCACTACTTGCGATTTAATCTTAGGGTTGTCCTTAATAACATTATTACGGGCATCCTCAAAAACAAAAGCTGCATCAGTATCTTTATTTAAAACATTCAGAACTGCCTGATCATGTCCAGTTGTAGTAACCAGCTTGCAGCTACGAGGAACATCCAGTCCCTTTTGCTTTAATTCGGCAACTGGGAAAATATAACCAGAAGTTGAAGTTGGGCTTTGAATTGAAATTTTCTTACCTTTAAGATCCCTCCAGCTCTTGATACCAGAGTCTTTTCTAACTAGAATTTCGGAATGGAAAGTATGAACTAACTTTTTAGTCCAGTTACCATCTGGTCTAGTTAAGCCAAAACGCTCTGACTGTAATAAAACATCAGCTGCATGCTGTTTATGCGCCTGCACATAGTCATCACCTGGTAAAAAACCGACATCTATTTTTTTGGATTTCATTGCTTCTACCAGTGCATTACCACTTGTTGAAACTGAAACGTGAACTGGAATTCCCAGACGCTTTGATAGCATTTTTTCTAATGGTTTGGCCTTAGTCTCCAGAGTATTAGCAGAAACGCTCGGTACGAACTGCACGTTGAGAGACTTTGGTGTACCGCTATCAGCTTGTTTTTTAGCTGAGTTAGAGCACCCAGCAAGTAAAGCAGTGCCCAAAACTGCAATAGCACCAACTAAAAACTTCTTAAATTTTGGCATGATTTCCTCCTGATTTGGAAATATAGCAATCAAAAAAGACTTAGCATTTCACGTTGCGTGATATGCTAAGTCCATTAATGATCATATTAAAAAACAGCAACAACAGATTGTTCAGATAAGAAAGCCGCACTTTCCCCATAACAAATCGCTCATAATTTTGAGTTAATACATGCATATGGAGAAATCTGCCTCTCTTTCTTAGTCTATGAAAATAATAGCACAATATTGAGAGTTATTACAGTAGTTTCATTATCAAAAATTGTTCTTTTATTCATTTAAAACAAGAAAGCGCTTTCCAAATAAATTAAAAGCTAAAATTTTGTCCACCTTATTTAAGTTGTTTATTTTTGTAACGGGATTTTAGAAACTGTCGAAGCCATCTCCTTTAATTGTTGATGGCTTATTAATAAATTCATCGAAATTTATTATACTTTTTCTTGATGCTGTTATACTTTCATTTATCCTTTTAGATAAATCACTTTCAGTTGAAGTTAAAAATTCAAGTATAAAAGGCAAATTTATACCAGCTATCAAATGTAGTCTATCATCCGATGCAACAATCTTTTGCAGTTCATTATTTACACTACCTCCTGCAATGTCAGTTCCAAAAATTATTTTATCTTTCTGACTATTATTAAGAATTTCTTGTATAGTCCTAGGGAAATCTTTACATTCTGAGGTATACGCACATATCGCATATAAGTTTTTTTGCTTTCCCATAATAAATTCAGTTGACATTTTTAATCCCTTAGCAAAATATCCATGTGTTGCAATCACAAATTTTATCATTTTTTTCTCCTTTATATTCTGTTCAGTTACAAAAATTTTAAAAAATTAACATCAAAAATTGCTATAACTCAAGTGTTAAGATAAGATTAAGTTAATTAATTATTGACAAGGAAGAGCTTATAATGGTTAACATTATCAATAAAAGCGAATTAATAGCCAAAGATATTGAATATCAAATTTCAAAGAATATTTATTTGAAAACAATTCCTTCAGAAAGAGATCTAGCTAAGATTTATTCTGTTTCAAGGGATACAATTAGACAAGCTCTAAAATATCTTCAAAATATTGGAATAATTTCATTGAACACTACAAAATACGAAATTAACCAACCTAAAAAAGATTATGATTGGTTTGAAATCTTTGGTAAAAACAGTAATCTTAATATTTCAAATCACGTTTTAAAAAATAAAATTATAGAGGCAGATAAGAAATTATCCTTAAAACTTGAAGTCCCACTCGCTACTCTAATACACATTTTAGTTTACAAAAGAATTTTAAAAGAAAATTCAATTTCTAAAATTTTGTCACTTGATTATATATTTTTCCCCGATAACTTTGAAATTGGATTTTCAATAAAAGAAATTGGAAAATGCTCTTTTTGGGAACTAATATCGAAGACAAAAAAGGGTATGAAAATAAAGGATTATCAAAGTGTATCAGTTGACCTACTAAGCGACAAGGAATGTAAGGAACTCATGGCTCCTCTAAAGTCATATATTTTAAAGCGAACTTCATTAATATTTCTAGATAAGACACCTATATTATTTATTTCAAAAAAAATACCAGAAAATAACGTATTAGTATAAAAAGTAAAAGTAGTCGTTGAGGATTATTAAAAATGAACAATTTATTCCACGCCCCCTTATATATTCAAATTGAAAATGCTCTGGAAAAGAAAATTTTAAATAAAGAATTTCTTCCAGGGGCTAAAATACCTAGTGAACGCGTGCTTGCAGAAAAGTATGGCATTAATCGTATGACTGTAAAAAAAGCTATTGATGCCTTAAAAAAGAAAGGTTTATTAACTCGTAAACAAGGTAGCGGAACATATGTTACCTCTAATAACAAAGATAAAAACAGTATTTATTTTAATTTGTCATTTACAGATAAAAATGAAAATTTAGGTATCTCTGAACTTCTAACTAAAAAAGGTATAAAATTATTCAGTGATGTGATAGGAAAAGAAATTATAAGTAGCAACTTATTTCTTAATGATAAACTTAAACAAAGTAGAAATGATAAAGTCTTTGCATTACATAGAATTCGTAGAATAAAAAACAAACCTTTTGCTATAGAATACAATTATTTACCAGACAAGCTTTTTCCGGATGCTGCAAAAATAGATTTTAAGAATATTAGTCTTTATGACTATATGGAATCAAAACAACATAGACCAATTGATGTTTCTCAGTCAGTGCAAGTTATTCCTGCTTTAGATAAAGAAGCACGCATACTAAAAGTTAAGAAGGGTAGTCCTTTGTACTACATTGTTTATCATGGCTTTGATGAACAAAGTAATGCTGTTGAATATACGGAAAGTTATCTTATATCAGAAGAATTGAATCTTCAATTTACTCTTGGTGGTATTTTAGGTGAGAAAGAAACCTATTGAGTATAGCTACATAAATTTACAAAAAAATCGTAAAAAGATTATGACTTTTTACGATTTTTTCTTTTGCTTTAATAATCAAATTGACGATAGTAGCGACGGAAATTGAGGTCATGACCAGTATATTGTTGATACCATGATGCTAAACGATCAGTTAAAAGCGATGTTATAACCATCGGGGAGCAAATTTGCCTAAAATCATCATCAATTCCTTCAAATACAAAGTCTTTAGTATCAAAGACTTCAAAACTCTTTGTATGCTTTGGCAAAAAGCGTTCTACTCGTTCATCTAACGCACGATATTCGTCTTCGCCTTTGATTAAGTACACTGGTAAAGTATCATCAACTAATTCTAATGCACCGTGGAAAAAGTCAGCTGAAGTAACAGGGCGTGTGCGGACCCATTGCATTTCTTCTAAAATACACATTGAAAACATGCATGTTTCACCCCACAGCATCCCTGAGCCCACAGTCATAGTTAATGGGGCATTGTAATATTTACGAGCAATACTCTGAGCTCTTGGTTCAAATTCTTCTCTGAATCTTAATAGGTTAGGATAAAGTTGTTTCATTTGATCTGCCCAGCGGTCGTAATCTTTATAGTAACCCCAATTTTGATAGATACGTAAAGTTAACATAAAGTACATCAAATAGGCATTTTCACATTCAGCTAGTGAACCATTAATTGATTCTTTTAACAATTTTCCTAAGGCAGATTCTGGATTTTTGGTAAAACCATAAACATCAATTCCTTTTTGATTGCAGTATTTCACCGCTGCTACAATTTCTTTGGTATCACCTGAATCCGAAGAAGTAAGAACCAAAGACTTATTAGTGAGATAGTTAATATCCTTTTTAACCAATAATTCACCAGCATTTTCCAAGTAAACTGGAAAATCAGACAAATGATGCAAGTATTCTGCAACTGGATACCATTCCATCCACGTTCCACCGATACCAATCATCACAATGTTTTGATACTCTTTTTTAGATAATTTATCGGCTAATTTTTCAATATTCTCTCTTTGAGCATATACATCTTTACCATTTTGCAAATATTTTTCTACATCAAAATTTTTCATTATTGTCATTATTATTCTCCTTTTAAATCTAAGCTCCTAGGATCTTGAAGTATGCTGCCGCTATACTTACCACCAAAATAATAAACATAATTAGCAACGGATTAAGCTTCTTCTTGAGCATCCAATAAGTTACACCAAATAAAGCAAGAGTAGCAATTCCAGGGAAAATGCCATCTAGTAGAGACTGCACTGTTGATGCACTCTTGCCAACACCAATCTTGGTAATGAAATTAACACTGACCATTTCTTGAGTCATGGCACCTACAACCATCATTCCGATCATTGAGGCATATTTGGTGATCTTATCCATCAGTCCTGAATTTTCGACATTATTAATTACATTCGACCCCAAACTATAGCCTAAAAATGTACCATAATATCTCATAATGTAATGTGGAACATTGAATACTAAGAAAAATAGTATTGGCCCTAAAATACTGCCTTTAAGAGCTAATGTTGTTCCAATACCTGTTGCTAAAACTCTGAGAGTACCCCAGAAAAATGAATCACCAATACCGGATAGTGGACCCATCAAGGCTAATTTAACCGCTGAAATAGAAGTCTCATCAAAATCTTCATTGCTAGCATTGGCTTCTTCCATTGCCACAGAAATTCCAAGTGGTAAAGTCACAATATATGGCGTCATATTGTATAATTCCAAGTTACGTTTTAAAGCATGAATGAATTTATCTTTTTGGGGATATAATTTTTTCAAAATAGGCATGATTGCCCAAGTAAAACCAACATTTCCCATTCGTTCATAATTCCAAGAATGTTCATAAGGAATACTGCGCCAAAATAATTTAACTAAATCGGATTTGTTTATTTTCTTATCATATTTAGGTTTAATATTAAAACTCATCGAAACCATCACCTTCCTGTTCTACACTTGGTTGAGCATCTTTACCCTTTTGACTCTTATCATCTCTATCAAAGAAAACGTACATTATGGCAGCCATTATTACTGCAAAAATAGCTACACCGGTAGTTGATATTTTGCCGTATGCTACTAAGAAAAAGCCGAAGAAAAAGAAAGCTATCACTTTTTTGTTCATCATCATTTGTGCTAGCATTGCAAAACCCAAGAGTGGTAATAGTCCTGCAGCAACGTTCATTCCATCTTGGACAAACTGAGGTATTATATTAAGCAACTTTGCCACGGTTGAAGAACCAAAGTAAAATGCTAAAGGTATGAAAACCAGTCCGGGCCAGTCTTGAATATAACCAGCAATTAGCATATTTCGCGTAAGTGCTTTCGTATTACCCTTTTCTGCAGCACTATCACAGCGGTGAATGAAAGCCAACATTAAGGGTTGACCAGTTGCAAGTCCTAAAGCCTGCATAATGGCAGCGATTGGAATGCCCAATGTTAGTGCTGCACCTGGAGCAGCATGGGTCTCAATAGCTAAAGAAATACCAATTATTGAGCCAGAAACCAAATCAGGTGGATCATAAGCACCAATTGAAACCGCACCGATCATTGCAAGTTCAAGAGTTGCTCCCATAATTATTCCACTTTGCAAATCACCTAAAACTAGTCCCACTAAAGGGCCGAGAATGATTGGTCTTTGCAAATAACTAGTTCCAAGCAACCATTCTGAATATCCCAATAATCCAACAAGAAAAATTAAAAAAGTTTTTAGTATCAATTTTTACACCTCCTTTAGAAACTTTTTAGCATCGATCTTGTTTTCAGTCGGTACCATTTGAATAAAAAGCTCAACTCCTTGATCTACCAGTTTTTGCATTATTTCTACATCTTCATGATCAATAAAAATACTCTTAGTCACTTGCTTTTTACTATCTTTAAACGGCATATTGCCCAAATTAATTGCTTTTTCACCAATAGCTTCAACAAGTTTGGCCGCAATTGGTAGAGTTTCACATATGACGAACAGCTTATATTTATCTGTAATCCCACTTTTTATTTGCTCAATAGCCTCATCACAAGTTTTAATAACTACTTTAGTTCCAGCTGGCTTTGCTAATCTCAACGCTTTCATGCGTAGCGGATCTTTTTTAACAGTATCACTTACTAGAAGTAATGCGTCTGCGCCTAAAGCTTGCGTCCATGAAAAAGCAACCTGGCCATGTAGCAGCCTATAGTCAACACGAATCATCTTAATCATTTTTAAGCCTCCTAAGCTAATTTAACTTTTATGATCTGAATCCCACTTTTGCTTGATATTTTTGATTTCTTCGTCATAATCATCTGTTTTAATTGCAATTTTTTGATCAAACTTGTCAAAATAAGGATGTGTAGCCCAAGCCTGAAGCTCGTCAGTCATTTTTGCTGCCACTAATTGCACTACTGGCAATGAATAATAGGGTTCAAAAAACCAGTTATTCACAGCTTGGGTTTTCAAGATTCTCTGATCTTTTTCCAAATGATTTGAACTAGTAATAAAAAACACATTTGGCGTTATTTCTTTTAATGCTTCAAAAACTTCTGGGAATCTAGTTTTCCCAGAAACAGGCATATCATCAATTAAAAAGACGGTATGATTTGGCGTTAATTGCATATCCGGCCCATGAAGAAATTCTTCAAGTTCGTAATACATTGCAGGTCTTTTTAGCGTTTCTTGAAACTTCAATGCACCTTCCCTTGCAACTCCATAATTGGGTCCATTGCCACAGAAAAAAGTAGGGTTTTTCATTGAAAGGGCAAAATAATTATTTTGAATAAATTTTTCTGTTTCCGCCATCAACTCCTTTTGGTATGAAATAGTTTGCTGTAGTTGCTTATAAAAGTCTTCTTTTTGTTGTGAATCTAGAATGCTAATTTCACAGCCCAATAACAAAAAGAACTCGACAAGTGTTTGTACGCCGACAGTTACATAATCCACGTACTCATTACCAGGTCCATAATCAAAAATTTCTTGTGAGTATTTGCTCATTTGACTATCAAGATTGCCAGTTAAAGAAACTGCAAATATGTCGTTTTTTTGTAAATACTGCAAGCAATTAATGATATTGGTCGAAGATCCACTCTGTGACACAACAATAATAAATGTACTTTCCTGGGCTGCAATGCCAAATTGCATAACATATTCCGGTGTATGAAGATACACCGGCTTTTTTGTCATCTCTTGCAACGAATCCTGAATCATTGATAAAGCATTATAAGAAGAACCCGAAGCAATTAAGGCAATACTCAAATATTTCTTTTTTAAAAACAGATTTGCTACTCCGCTAATTAACTCATCCCTTTTTTGAAAATTCTCACCTAATTTTTCAGATGAATATTTCACATAATCCTGCATTCGCATTTTCAGCATCTCCTAAGTGGTTTCTTATATATACCATTTATTAATTTAACTATACCACTATCAACTTCTTTTGCAAGCGGTTTCTAAAAATAATGTTTTAGAGTCAATTCTTTTTAAAATGGGAAAGAAATTTGGGTCAAAATAAAAAAGACTGCTAAAACCCGTTAAAAAACTAATTTAGCAGTCTTGAAAATTGAGAATGTCAAAAAGCTAAAACTAAATACCCCCGCTTGCTTTAAAATTGTCATCAAATATTTAAATTATTTCTGAAACACCCACTATATTTAGAATCATTGCAATTTTGTACAGATTGAATATGATTCAGTAACTTTATCGCAGATAATTAATAAGTCTATATGAATCATACATGACCACATTCCTTCTGGGAACTTGTGTAGTTTGCGTTTTAAGCCATAAAAAAGCCTCCAAATTTTTTCAAATTTGGAGGTGCTATCAAAAAATTTACTTTTAAAAACAATATTAATTATCGTATTTTTTATCACTAATTATTTTGCCGTTACCAATTGACTTAATCTTTTGATTGTTGTCATCGCTGTCGCCAGTTTGTTTGAAAAGTCCGCCAGTGTATAACATCACTTGCTTATGTTCAAAATCATCATGTTCGAAGGTGTAAGTAATCTTGTAAGTTACGCTGCTACAGTTATTTGGCGCCGGAGTAATCGAAACTACAGAACATTCCATATTATAATCATTAATATCGTCATCATTATCAAAACCAGAATCTTGAGAATGCAGTTCCTGATAGCCTTTATTTTCAGCTCCACCCACAAAGTCATCCTCTTCTGGAGATGTAAAGTCTTTTTCTAAAAGTTCTTCAGCATCATCTTTACTAATTAAGCCGGGCCATTCGGGTTTAATGACATTACTGCTGCTATCATCGTCATCTTCAAAGCCCATATCGTCATAATCAACAGACTCTGATTTGATAGATTTACCATCAACTTTAGTAACCACATAGATCTTCATATCATCAGTTACAGGGTAATCTTTAAACACTTTCGCGCCCCTTTTATCAAGATTGCCTACTTTTTTATCATTGATGTAAATCGTGGCAGAAGGGATACTTTTAATCATGAAATTAACAGTTTTAATGTTCATGTTAATTTCTTTATTAGAAAAAATAGTGGTACTTTTATCGGCAGATAACTGGTGACCAGAGGCAACTGATTTTACTTCAATGTGGTATTTACCCGGAAATAAAGGAGCAATTTTTTTATAATAGTCCTCACCGCTGCCGTCAACGCCACCAAATTTTTTATTGTTGACATAAATAGTAGAATTGGCGTGATTAGTTCTAATCTGCGGTGTATAAGTCTTTAATTGCAAACAATATTTGGGGAATAAAAGCAAATAACGACCGCTTTGGACCAAGCTGACGTTTTCATATTCATTACCGTATTTAAAAGCATCTGCCATTTTATCTGCTTCAACGTAGTGTTCCGCATAATATTCCTGAGTCGGCTTTAAAGCTGCCGTTGTCACACGAGCATTAGGATTTTCAGAAACTACGAATTGGGCTAAATCAGAATGAGGATTTTTCAAACTGGCTGCAATTTGATTAATCTGATTATTTCTTTGATAGTGATTAGAACCCCAAGCATAAAATGCCGCAAATGCGACAATCAAAACTCCCAAGCAGATTAGCAAGACCTTATTTCTTTTTTTCATGGGATGATGGACTGAGCTCGCCGTGGCTTGTGGCTGATTGACAACTGGTTGTGTTGCAGTATTTTTCTGCTGACTGCGATATTCTTTTCTACTATGCAGGGTCTGAGGTAATTTTTGACCACAGTTAGGGCAAAATTCCACATTCGGTTTTACCTCTTTACCACAATTAGGACAAAATTTTTTATCATTCATTTCCTTCACTCTATCTACATTGAACCATTTTGCATTGACATAATTTGATTGATGATTGAATGGACCATGGAACTATAAATAATTGAATCTAAAATCATCAGACACACAAAGATAATGGCAAAAGCAATTAAGAAGCCAAAAATTTTATCATGCACTGCTCCCTGATCGCCAAATAATATAATATGCTGGCTGGCAAAGAATAAAGCTAGCATTATGATAAATACGGCAATTACGAATTTAATACTATTTAGTCCTAAAAGCATTAGTAAAAAGAATGCGGCAGAAATAAGCAGATTGAAGTTGAACGCATGGGCACCACGATTAATAAACTCAAAAAAGCCCAGCTGTCTGTCATAGACATACCGATAACCAGCATAAAAGCCGCCAATGACTATTGCTTCAAATATCACCAGCACCACAAATATTTCCAGCATAATGTTAAAGGGAACATGAAAATTTTCCCAGCCATTAATGTTGGCTCCCATGCGGTTAGCCCAGTTAATCAAAGTACTAACAATAGTATTGGCACAATAATATAGACCCAACACCACAAAGGCATCTTCAATCAAAATGGTCAACCAACCGTACCAACTTGCCACATTAGGACTACTAGTACCTGGATTGCGCCAGGAATCAACACACCATTGCAAGTAATTTTGAAATTGATCTCCGTAATTAACTGGCTCACTGGCAGCTGGAGGCTGAGGTTCGGTCTGTTTTGGCTCTACTTGGGCAGTATTTTCAACTGGATTAGTAGGCGCCTCTTCTACTTTTTGTATACTAACATTACGCAAATCATAACCGCAAGACGTACAAAAATTGACGTCTTTTCCCATTATGGCGCCACATTGTGGACATTTTTTCATTGATAACTCCTTCTTAATTCCACTATTTTAGATATTTATTTACTACTTTAATTTTATACCACTATTTATGGATTATTGCATAGCATAAAATCTATGAAGAAATAACATACTACCACTATTTAATTTGCTCATTGCTAGTAATTGTAAGATATTACTAAAATGCATAATACAGGGTAATTTTAAAATTATTTATGAACACTGTCAAATGCTCTTTTAATCACCATCTTACTACAATCTTATAATATATAGTTACGCCGGCAATATGTAGTAAACTATAAGATATAGATATATTATATGTGAGGTTGAATTATGAAAATCGTTAATTTGGATAGTTATGCCCTAAATCCAGGAGACCTAGATTGGTCACCTCTTAAAAAACTAGGTGAATGCAAATTTTATGATCGTACCCCAGTGGACGACGATGAGGAAATTTTAAAGCGGATTGGGGATGCTGAAATTGTTTTAACTAACAAAACGCCACTTGACAAACATGTGCTTGAGGCCGCTCCCAACATTAAATATATTGGCGTGACTGCTACTGGTTATAACATTGTTGACACGACTGCAGCTCGCGAAGCTGGCATCCCTGTTACTAACATCCCTACTTATGGTACTGATGCCGTTGCGCAATTTACTTTTGCATTGCTACTTGAAATTACCAGTCAAGTTGGCCTACATAATCAGTTAGTCCATGAAGGTCGCTGGAGCAGCAATCCTGATTTTACTTTTTGGGCAAAACCGTTAATGGAATTGAAGGGTAAAACATTAGGACTTATTGGCTTCGGTCATATAGCTAAAAAAGTGGCAGAAATCGGTCATGCTTTTTTTATGAATATAATTTTTTGGAACCATCGTCCTAAATCAGATTTACCTGATTACGTTAAGCAGGTTGAACTTGATCAACTTTATCAAAAAGCAGATATCATCAGTTTACACGTGCCGCAAACACCGGCAACTACTGAAATGATAAACCAAGAAGCAATTAGTCAAATGAAGGACGGCGTCATTTTAATTAATACTGCTCGCGGCGGTTTAATTAATGAAGAAGACGTCGCCGATGCTTTAAATGAAGGTAAGATTGCTGCAGCGGGGATTGACGTTGCCCAAAAAGAGCCTATTCCTGCTGACAGTCCACTTCTTTCTGCTAAGAACTGTTACATTACCCCTCATATTGCTTGGGCACCGCGCGAAACTCGCAATCGTTTGCTGGGTATTGTCGTTGAAAATCTGCAGGCATTTCTAAAAGGTGAAAAATTAAACGTCGTAAATTAAACATCATAATCAAAAATCATTTTCCGTGCTTGACCTTGACGCTGCGTCAACCAATATACTAAATTTTGCAAGTGAGGAGATTTTAAACATGTCGTATTCTATCAATGAACTAGCAAAACTAGCTGGCATTTCAACACGAACTTTACGCTATTACGATAAACAGGGACTTTTAAAAGCGCGCAGGAATCCCGAAAATAATTATCGCTATTATGAGGAAAGCGAAGTTGATCAATTGCAGAAAATTCTATTTTTAAAGCTATTTGACTTGCCACTGGAACAAATAAAACAGGTAATGCAGACTTCAACGGAAACTCAATATCAAGTTTTACGAAGTCAGCGGAGCAAAGTAGTTGCGCAAGAGCAATATCTAGATGATTTGATTAGGAATTTAGACAAGACACTTGCAACAATGAAGGGAGAAACACAAATGACTGACACGGAAAAATTTGCCACATTAAAAAAAGAAATAATTAACAAAAACGAAAGACAATATGGCGCTGAAATCAGGGAGAAATATGGTGATCCTCAAATAGATCTTAGCAATCAAAAATTTAGCTCTTTATCTGAAAATGGATTAGCACATTTCAAAAAATTGTCCGCTGAAATTTTAACTGAATTAAAAGACTTTGATAATACTGCTGGTGTCAAACAAGCTGCTGCCAAGCACATTTTCGAATTACATAAAGAATATTTACTGATAATTTGGCCTAAAAGCCAATATTCGGCAGAGGCGCACAAGAATCTCGCCCAAATGTATGTCTGTGACGGACGTTTTAGCAAATATTATGAAGAAGCCACGGGCAACCCTGACGCTGCGAAAATATTGAAAGCAATCATTGACTACTATGCGTAAGACTCTTTAATCTATATAAAGTTAGTTGCAAAATAAAACCTTTCAAATACAAATTCATTAAGAATTGTTTTGAAAGGTTTTTTGTTTAAAGTGATTTTATATTATTATATCAACTTTATCTGAGGCCTAGTCGTCATCTTCATCATCTTCATCAAAACCAATAATTTTGACTTTGGTAGTATCAAGGCCATCAAATGTATGATCTGTCAGCTTTACTCCCCAGCCAGTCAGATTGATTTCAATTAAAGATGTATCACCTGAAAACATACCTAACCTGTCAGCATAATAATCAAAAGAACTTTCATCCCAACTACTTAGGTCAAGCCGAGTCAGTTTTCTGTCGTTAAAAAACATATAGCTAACATCTTCAGCTTTACCAGTATCTACCTTATCAAGACCAGCAATGTCCTGTAACTTATATAATCTGGCAAATAAATATTCGGAATTGCTTGATAAAGCAATATTGCTATCAATACTTATATGTTCAATATCAGAAGGCTTAAACATATTTTTCTTAGAAACATGTTTCTTAGCATTATAAACGGCATCATAAATCGGAGTGCTACCTAATTTATTACTATTTACACCTTCTTTAATATGCAAGGTTTTAGTACTAGGATCGAACTTCAAAATACAATCATTACCATATGAATAATTACTAATATCAACCTTTTTATTAACATTGGCAGTTTTATGGCTAGTTACCGCCTTCTTGACCTTTTTCTTTGCTTTTGCGTGTTTTTTCTTTTTGGCTTGAACATTTTGAACAAGATCTGCTTTCTCAGGAATCACATTAATAGCAACTCCGCCCAAAATGCCTGCAATTGCAGAACTAACTAGCAACTTACTGGTGAATTTTTTGATATTATGATTAACTTTCATTTTTTCTTTCCTTCATAAAAAAACTATTTCTTTAACCATAACTAATTTTAGATCTTTTATACATTTATTTTCAATAAGAAAAGACATAAAGACAATTATTTCGTACCTAGTTTTACTCTCAACTGCAAGAATCCAAATCTTTAAAATCATTCCGGCTCCATAACCACAATGGATTTTGCAAGTCGGTTGGCACAAATTCTGTTCCCTGCAGTTCTTTTGCCCAAGCACTAATCACAAAGGTCTGCACTTTAGAACTTTCCATTTGTTCTTTAGTAATTAAGCCTAATTTGTAACTTGCTCTGATTACATGCCTGTCTGCAGCAATATAAATATTATTAGAGTTTTTTAAGGGAATTGCAGTGTATTTACTGAGAACATAGAGCCAATAGTTACAAAGCTTATTACCAGACAAATACGGAAATTTTTTCTTGGCATCTTTTTGCATAAAATGCCTTATTTTATTAACATCATTATCCAAGCTGTTAGCGAATTTAATAACACTACCATCAGAAAGCTCTGTAAATGTCTGACATAATTTAAGCCAAATGTCTGTCTGCTTGTTCTTTTGCAAAGCAAGCCGATACTTAGTCAAACCTTTTTGCACTGCTTCATACTCAGCATTAATCACTTTTGCCGGTATAAAAACAAAATTAGTTTCTGGATCTTCATATGTCTTCAAGGCACTTTCCCACAAAGTATAGGAATTTCTCTGATAGTTTAAGGCCATTGGCAGCGTGAAATAAAGCGCATTTTCATTGGAACTTGGATCTAAGTTGGGGTTGCTATCTTCAGGTAAAGCAGTATCACCTAAATCGCCATTTTGGTACATTTGATAAATTTTTCTTGCTTTTTTAAGAATTACATCAGACATAAATTGCTGACCTCACTTATTTTTCAAACTAACGCTTATTATTTATACATCAAAGCATCCAAGTATTTATGCAAATATTTCTCTTTTTCTTCAGGATGATATTGTGTAATAAAACGCGGATGCTCAAGTGGAACTATTTTTTGAAAAAAGCGCCACTTTTTATTAATTTTGCTCAGTTCTTGATAATTTTGACTACTGCCTATGCAGTAACAAATAGAAGTATCAATTCCAAAGTTAATTTGCGCTTTAAGCGCAGAAATTATAAAAGAAGTTAGTATTCCTTCAACTCGCTTGTTTTCATAATAATTGCAATTTATCTGGTTACCTTTGGAATTGGTCTTGCAAATACCCAAGGGACAAACAAAATTGAGATAAAAATCATGATAAAACTTGAGCCTTCCACCGTATTTATCTATGACTTCATTTAAAAAATTAGAAGCTGCATTATTAACATGAAAATTTGCTATTGAAATTCCTGTTTCTTTTTGGAGATTTAAAGCATCTTCAAAGGGAATTCCAGTTATTGCCGATCTTTTTCTCGCTGGACAACTGCCCAATATTAAGCGTCGCCTGTTAGTGTCATTGAAATATTTGTGATAGAAAATTTGGATCATTTGTAAAATTTGTTTTTTATTTCTGCCACTATAAGGATTAATTAATTTATAAGGAGCCGGTAAATCAATTTTTACATTACCTAATTCCTGATCAAATTGAAAAACTTTATCTGAAAAAGTTTGTTTTTGCTTCATAAATGCCAGCTACCTATCAAGTTACAAAAACCTATAAGCAAATTATAGTACATACGTTAGTAGCAATGCTAATTTTTTTTAAGATTTTGAATTAAAATAAAGGATTAGTCCTACGCTTTTGGACTAAGTTCTAAACCTGTAACCAACATTGGGATGTAATGAACTCTTGCCAACGGTTTTTGTTTTTTATCAAAAGTTAAAAGTATGTTAGAGTCAGTGAAAATTAATGCAGCTCTATTGGTTACATTCGCTATTAACAAAGTTTGGTAAGATACTAAAGTTGCTATATTAGCAGCAGTTGAGACAATTCCAGAAATAATTCTCATAAAAATCAAAAAAGTCAAAGCTAATAACTACGACTTCCTTTTTTACTCAATTAATTTTTTAAAGTAAGTGATCTCTAAACATTCTTTTGGCATAACACGGAAATACTTTGCAATTTCACTTCAAAACGTGTTCCGTATCGTGTGCATAATTATCTTTAATAAACAAAAAATAACCTTAATTTACCAACAGAAAACGCTGATATATCAAGGTTGTTTTACCAATTTTATTCTTCTGAATGCTGATTGCCAGTGTAGCATTAACCTTTTAAGCCTTGCTAATCTAGCATTTACAACTATTGTATCTAATTTTGTGTGACTAACTGTGAGCTAACGACATTTAACATATCTTCGTTCTTATCTTGGTCAACATGAACATAAACTTTCATAAACGTTTTTAGTGAATGTCCTAACCGATAAGCTGCCCAAGGGTAACTCATACTTGGAATATTAGCTAATTTAGTTGCTATAGTATGACGACAAGTATACATACTAACACGCAAGCCACGATTATTAACGCCTATCTTTTTACAGATTTTACGCATCATGTCATTTAAGCCACGTTGATCTATTGGCATCCCTAACGAACATAAATTATAAGTAGTTAATGCTAATAAAATATAATCCTGTTCATTATCTAAACCATATTCTTGCAATACATCTGTTTGCTTTTCTTTAAAAATCATTAATATTTGATATAAGTTTTCAGATATTGGCAAAGTTAATCTTTTAGCCCCTTTAGGTCTAGTTTTCAAATGACCATTTAGCTTCTTTGCCTTGCTATTCCAAGAATCGTTAATTTCAAACACTACTTTACCATGATCTTTAGTCAAATTAGCCCATTTCAAAGCTTGAATTTCTTGCGGTCGCATTCCTGTCTCTAAAGCAATCCAGATTGCCAAGCGACTACACCAATAATTAGGTTTTATTGACTTCAACCGCTCCTTAATATCAGTGATAATGGCAATAATTTCTTTATCAGAAAAAACATATTTTTCATCTGGTACAGTCATTTCATCATTACGAAAGAATTTATACAAGGCTTTTATAGGAACAGGATTTTTTACTATCTTGTCCAGTGAACTAAAGTAACATCTAATATTTTGTAATTGGCGGTCAATTGTTGTATGTGGTGCTACACTGGCATGATGTTTTTGCACATAATTACGGGCAAACTGTCGAATATCAGTTTCAGTAATATCTTTTACTTTTTTATCACCAAAATAGTCTTTTAATAGCCTAATTGTATAAGTCCATGCTTTATAAGTAGTTGCCGATTGCCATCTACCTAACTTATGCTCGCTTTCGATAAAACTTTTATATGATTGCACTAGCGGTTGACTCAGTTCTTGGTAATTGCCGTGCGGATTAGAACGGAAATCTACCCACATTTTTTCATATAAAGCCTTAGCTGCCCGATAATTGTCGGCAACTTGACTAGGAACAGGAATAACTTTCCCAGTATGCTCATCTCTTGGTTGTATTCTTACTCGATACTTACCAGCTTTCTTTCCTTTATTAATTTTACTAATTGGCATGTTTATTCTCCTTTTACTTTTAGGAAGAACATACCCTTGATTACTTTAAATTTTACCACAATAATCACCGCTTTCTGATCCAATTTACTACTTCATCATAGTTATAAAATTTCCTACCCCCTGGCGTTATGCGGTGAAACGGCATACCTAATTTAGTTAATTTGAAAAAATAAGTATTAGAAATTTCTAACTTTTTTGCTATTTGTCGGGCATTTAATAACTCATTGCCAAACATTTTTACATCTTCTTTCATTGTTTTATCTACCACCAAATAACTCTTCAAATTCAGATTCATTATCTTGAAAAACTTCCGCAATAAATTTTGGTGTAATATGAATTGCATGAACCCGCCTTTTAAGCTGTTCAAAGGTATCTGTTTTTTCATCAGCAATTTTCACATGTTGATAAAATTCAAACGGACTATAAGGAGTAGTAATAATCAACATTTCAACATTTAATTTCACATCATGGTAGCGTCTTGGTGCTACTTTATCATGCTCATAAGGATCTAGTAGCCTTAATAAGTCGGCATATCTAAAATCATTGGGACGCAAATCATTCAGAATTACATAATGTTCACCATGATAATCTTGAAAGTAATCCCGACTGCTGCCTAAGATAGCAACTTTTTCACCACGAACTAGCTTATTTGCATAACGTGTTTTACCAACTCCAGCTTCGCCCCATAACCAAATTGTTTCTGCTTTGCGATCATGATATTCATGTAACCATTCCTCATGCTTTTTATCCGCAATTAATTTAGTAATATTGTCAATCACGCTTTTTCTTTTAGCAACTTCAGCTAAACCAATAATATCCGCTAATTCTTGATAATCAATTTCTTCATTAGCATATTGCGTTAAGAAATTAGCCACTACTTTAGAATTTAACCTGCTTTGGTTAACACTGCTTTGTATTTCAGTAATCCTTGCGGGAAAATCAAATGAAGCCACCACACTATTAGGATCGTATTGATACTTATCTTTAGCTTCCAATGTTGCATGAATTAGATAGCTATAAGCATTACTGATTCTTCCTTGCCAAACTTCTAAATATTGCGGTTTATCATTAAAAAGCCTTACAACATGAGAAAGTATTTGCGGATTAGCATATTTTAAGACCACATGTAGATGTTTCCTAATTAGCCTATTACCTTGATCCAAATCTTGGTCATGAATGATATAAGCCCACTCTTGAATATTAGCCTTAGTTAAAATATTGGTTAGTTCAGTAAAATCTATCTTTAAATGGGCAAAATCTTGCATATACATAAACTGTCTAGCTCTAATCTCTGCCATATAATTCCCTTCTGCACAGTTTGCACACTTTTAACATTTGCCATAACAAGCCCAGCAAATGTTGTCACATCAGTGCTTAGCACACTTACACAGTAGAATATTTATAAATTATGCAAGGTGCCATTCTTTTTGTCTTGAGGACAAAGCTGGCACCTTGCTTCTATTAAATTCTTGTACCGGTTAAAACAAACTGATCATGATAATAGTCTGGTCTACTTACAAAACGATAATTGTCTAAATTATCCATTAAAAATAATCTAAAATCTTCTGAACTAAGCATTTCCCTAATTCGCTTTTTAACTTCTAATTGTGATGATAATTGAAACCAGCGTTTAGTTGGAACTATTATCTGCACACGCCCCTTATTATCAAGGTATTTAACACTAGCCCAACAAACCACTTTGTTAACAGCAGAAATTATTTTATCTGGTTTTTCTGGTTCCATGAGCTTCAATGTTTGTTCTAAAGCAATGGTTTTAGAAATTGATTTACCATAAAATTTCAGAAAATAATGTACGATTAACAGAATTACTAGAATAATCAGCAAAATTACGCTGATCTTGCCAAGCAAAGCAATTAATTTATCAAATAACTTATTAATTAAGTCTATTCCCTTCATGATTCTTCTCCTTTGGTTATTGTCGGCATGGCAAGTGGTTCAATCCCGTAATGTTTACCATCATTAATCTCAATTATTCCCGTTCCTAAGCCGCCAATAGGGATAGACAAGCCATCAATCATTGACGGGAACAAATACTGAACGGTTGCCTTATCTATTCGTCCTAGCAAAATTCTAACGTTCATCTGTGAGCGAATTGGAATAGGCACAATATCATTTCTAGCAATTTGACTAGTAATAATTAAATTAATTAAGCTTTCTCTGCCAAGTAAGGCAATTAATTCTAATTCGCGGTATAAATCTTTAACTTGTCTTGAAGTTGACGCTAAACCCAAAGTTAAGCTGGCCATTTCTTCCAAAACAACAAAAATTGGTGGCACATTGATTTCGTTAGCGTCAGTGCTAATCTTATTTGAAACTTCATAAAGCTTACTTTGCCTTAACTGCATTTCATTAACCACAGCAGCCAATTCCGCATTCACCCTAGTTAGAAAATCTTCTGGTCGATCGCTATCTTCTGGAATTAATAATTTAATTTCAGAGTGTTTTTTAGCATATCTCGCACCATCAGACTTTTTGGGATCAATCATAATAACTTGTGCTGGTTCATCACCATTTTGATTAGTTAAACGACTAATTATTTCTTCTAAATAACGTAAGGCATAGCTTTTACCGCTACCTGTATTACCGCTAATAATCCAAGTGGTGGCATTCCTGCCAACAGTTAATCCCCGCATCAACGGTATTTCCTTATTTAAATCATAGTCAGCCACAATTTTAGTAATTGTGCCGACGAAACGTTGTTTCTTACCCTTGTAACCTGGAAAATAAAAACCCCTAGCTGTTGCTAATTGTTCACCGTCCACTTCTACTAATTGCATGGAAGTAGGTCTAACACAGGTATATTCAGGGAAAACAGCTGCCGAAATAATATCGTAAATACGATAATAAGTATCAGTATTTAATACCAAATTTGTTGGGTAGCGCGGAATAAACAAGAAACCATACGGCTCCTTAATTACTTCTAAGACCAGATAAGATTGCTTAATTGTACTTGCTTCATCAGATAAGACACTATCAAGCACATTTTCAATGTAATTACAGATAGTTGTATGCTTACCCTGCAATGATCTCATCTCCTTTAATGGAAACCTGAACATAGCCCCGTTGATTAGCCCACAGATTGACTTGATCATTCTTAATAGAACTCTTATCAAAATCGATCATTTTACCAGCTTTCAAATCACCAACTTTTTTAAGCTTAAAGTTTAGCATTTGGCCATTATTAACATTATTTTTATCAACCGTGATTGCCATTCTTACTAGATAAGGATATTCAGCAACATCTTTGGCATTATCATACTTTTCACTGGCTTTACGTTCGCTTATACCTGTAATAATTGCGGTGATACCAGTTAATACTTGTTTTGCTGTTAAATTTATTTTGATTGTCATACTTATCTCCAATCTAATCGCTTTTTTACATGCGCTTACATAATTAGGTGTAAAATTTTATTTACACCCATATCAAATACTGAAGATGTCTTTGATTGCAATCAGATTTAATCTTCACAATTGAGTATATGCCTTTTAATCAAGAAAAAGGTTCCCGAAAAAATTCAGAAAAAAACGGAGTAAAAAATGCCTAAACTACCAAGAATTCCAAGTACATTAGCCGAATTAATCAATAGTTATAAAAAAGAAAAACATATTAGTGATATTCAAGTTATTAAAAAAATCAACAGTCTAATTGAAAACGAAAATGATAAGATTCAATACAAAGTAGATAGATTTCAAAAATTGGGAAAAGCAAAGATATTGATTCCTTCAACTTTTTCAGATTGGACTAATTTAACCTCCAAAAATCCTAAACGTCCTATAAATGGTGTTCAGCGACAAGCTATCGCAAATTTATTAAACAAAGATTATATTGAAACAATTTTCGCTAATGGAGCAGAAATTATTCCATTTATGGATAAAGTCTTTTCATATATCTGCGATGTTTTGACAAAAATTCGCGATACACCAAAAAAACGTAAATTTCCAGAGTTTAAATCTCTTAACCAAGAGACTTTAAAAGAAGATTTAATTAGACGCGGTTATGAACAGATAGCTACGCTAATTGATCCAATATGTACTTATGAAATAGCAAGAAATTTTATAATGTTTGAAACAGACAGGATATTAAGTAACATTCAATTAACTTCAGTTGTGACGTGGCTAAAAATCAATTATGACACTTCTATAGGTAGAGCTGGATTACTAACACCTGAATTATTTAACACAATCAATAGTGGGGAAGCAATTTTTCCAAAATTCTATGCTTTTAACACAAAAGTACCAATAGAGTTACTAAACAAAAGTTACATAGACAATGAGTCAATATATAATTTCTTAATATTAGCAATCAAAAAAATTGAATCTCTTCTATTAAGAAATATCTTTGACGAAAACCAATCCAATTCACTGGACAAAAACTTTAAATTCTTAAGATACAAGAACTTATACAAAAGTTTAAGTAAAGAAATAAATCAGTTAAACACGATGCCTAGAAAAGAAACTAAAGCAATCATTAATTCTGTTATCGGACTAATTAAATCCTTAATAAGTAAAATAGCTAAAATTGGGGTTGAAAATATGGAAATAATAAACAATTCTGGCTACGCTATTCCACCAATTACTTCAATCACATCTGCACATATCATTGTAGGAAAAACACTCTTAAATTCCTCAATTAAAGAGACAGATGAAGAAATTATAATTCTGATAAATAAATTCCAAAATTCTTTTTTTAATACACAAACCCAACACACATAAAATAAAATGCACTACCCCAATAAAAAATGATCTGAACCCTGAAATTAATTTGTCCTAATTTTAGGGTTCAGATCAAAATACTATAATAGTGTATTAATAACAATGTAATTATAGAAATGTATACTTTTTTAGGCTGTACGCTAAACTGCCTAAAAGCTAAATAACTATTTGAATTTAACAAGCTTCAATTAAAAAGAGTTACAATTGATCAAAATTGTAACTCTATAAGAAAAAGTATTTCTTAACTTAACGACATTACTAAAATTAAAACATCGCCTTTTTATTTAAATCGTTATATCTTATTTGGCTTTAACAAATTCAACAATATTTTTTCTTTCTTTTCAAGATCTAATTGAGAAGAATAATTAAAAACAACAGTATAAGCCTGAATAGTCATCCAATTTTCTTCTGTTATGATTACTTTCCGATTATCGAGATAGGATTTTTTAAATAGTATCCAATTAGGAAAATCTAACATATTATTTATTAATTTTTTTTGATTTAGTGAAGAAAAACGTGGTGAAAACGAAATTGAAGTCAGTCTATTACGTAGTTTTAAATTACCCAATATTATAGCGTCTGTTGAACTAGTCAACAATTTAGCATACATTTGTTTAACATCTACATTATATTCTGCCATAATCAGTTCAGGAATATATGCTCCTCCAAATCTTGCTGCTCCCTCACAAAATTTAATTGTTCGTTTTTTAGTATCAACAAACCATTCAAAGTGAAAAGGAATAACCTCTGCATTAGTTGAAACATTGATTAAAATGTTTTTTGCCATCTTTTCTATTTTTTTTATTAATTTTGGATCTTTCTCATACAAATCAGCTGTTTTAACTTTTAAAGGAGCAGTATTTTTTTCAGAATCAGAGATTTTTTCACCATACTGATGAATAGTAACAAAAATATTGCCATTAGTATACAAGCCGTCGCTTGTATACATGCTGGTATAATTTACTTTTTCCTCCATCAAATAATTATTTAACGAGATTGGAATATGATTAAGATCTGACTCTTTATTGACATAGTATTGCCCACGGCTTGAATATAAGGCTCTCGGCTTTAACACTATACCATTCGGGTTTGTTTTTAAAAACTTCTTTGCATTTTCTTTTCCTGTATATTCTGAAAAATTAGGTTCTGGTACAATATTTCCAAGAAATGACCTCATTAATAGTTTGTCTGTCAACAAATATGAAGTAACTGCAGACAAACATTTTTTATTTGATCTAGAATTTCTGTCATTTAGTATGCCACATAATTCTACTAAATTTTCGTCAAAGGTCACACATCCAACATTCTCATTACTTATATTTTTCGAAATATTTTCAACCGCTTCAACAATATTTTCTATAGAAAAATCATCAAGTTCAATTGTGTCGATATAACTTGGAAAAGTTTTTTTCTTATATGTATGAATTATAACCTTAAGATTCTCATTTTTTCGTATAGTTTCTACAAACGTCTTAACACTTTGATAGCCAAATTCATGAATTAATATTATCATTTTTTCTCCTTAAAAATTCGAAAGTACATAGTCTTGAAATCTTTTTCTTCGCTGTAAAGTCTCTTTATCAAATACACCTGAGCTTCTCTGAGGAATAGAAAAATCTACTTTTCCTTTCCATTGCATTGCTCCAGCTGCTCCAATAGAGGTCCCATACTTAGGTTGAATTAAAATAATTATCTTTTTTTGCTTATAAATGCTTACACCATAATTGCAGAAGCAATTGTAATACTTATTTGCTACATCAAGCATTGCAAAATGAATTTCTTGAAGAATAAAAACTAATTTTTCTAAATCAATTTCACAAAACTGCTTCCATTCTGTAATTACATTAATACCAACCCCTAAGCCATATTTTTTGCTTTTTTTGATTCCTATAGATCGTTTATTAAACAAATATTTGAAATAAACACACGCCTCCTCTAGTTTTTTATCAAATTCACTTAGATTAATCTCTTTAATTTTCAATTTATTCAGTTCATAGCTAGAAAAAGTGTTAATATGTAGGTGAAAAGCTGGTAGCGACATTGCTGATTTATTAGAAATATTTGATGAAATATTATAAATTAGTTTTGTGGTTTCAGGATATATTTTAAATTTCTTTTCTAACTTAAAATTCTCTATTTTTTTTTGAATATCAATCCCTGTCTGCAAAATAGTTTTAAATTCTTTTTTATTATTAATAATTTCATCAATCCCATCTAAGCTTGAAAAGGCTAACATAATATCAAATAAAGTATGGGGATGCAGCTTGTCTATTGCAATAATTCCTCTGTGTTTTTGATTTCCTAACTTAATTATTCCTAGTCGTCCACCAAGGAACATTTCATCTTTAATTTCATTTTCTTTATTTAGATCACAAAATTTTATCTCAGGTATATCATATTGACCGATTTTTATTTTCATATTAGAAAGTTATCCTCTTATTTTTAATTTTTATAACTTTATTTGTTAGCAATGCCAAATCGTTTTTATTATGACTAACAAATATAAGTGTAATTTTATTATTTTCTATCCATTTATTAAGAAAAGTAAACAGTTCTCTTCTCTTATTGTCATCTATTCCATTAAAAGCTTCATCTAATATTAAAAGATCTGGTAAACTTAGTAATGCGACACCTACTAAAACTACTTTTCTTTGTCCTCCCGAAAGAGTGCCATATTTCTGCTGGAATAAACTGTTTAAACCTAATTGATCAATTATGAAATTTCCTTGTATATCACTGATTTTAGATAAATGTTTAGCTCTTCTAATTATATAATTAACCCCAAGCCAATTTGGGAATTCATCAAATTGTGGAACAAAAAACGTTCTATTAAAATTGTTTTCTATTATTCCATCGAATTTTTTATCTAAACCAGCTAGCATATTTAAGAACGTCGTTTTGCCAATTCCAGAGTTTCCTACAATACCCATTCTGTCCCTATACTTAATACGAAATTGCTCGCATTCAAATAAAACTTCATTACCCACATATTTTTTTAAGTCGTTTATTATTATCTCTTTTTTCTTATATTTATACATTTTTTAATTTCTTTACTAAATATCCAATACTGTCTATGAAAGCTCTTCCTATTTCACCGCAACCTATTATTATTATCAAATAAACAATCATTTGGGGAAAGTCTAAAATTGAAAAGGATTGCCACAATCTGAATCCAACACCAGTTGTTCCTGACAGAACCTCAGCAGTTACAACAGTAGTCCAACTAGATGAAAAGCTATACGATATTGAAGTCGGGAGATAATGTAAAAAATAAGGTATCGAAACTACAAAATCGCTTATTATATTTCTTTTATAAAATAATGCAATATAATATTTATTCCAAGAAGATATTTTTCGGATAATTGATATATTATAATCAAACGTTCCAAGAAAGCTAGATATAGATATTATCAATAAAATACTCGATTCTGTATCAGGAGTAATTAAGATTACTAAAGGAATTAAAGCAATAATTGGAGCATGTGCAAAGATTCCTACGATTCCTTTTAATACCTTTCCAAAAGCCTTTAATTTAACTGCTAATAATGAAAAAAAAATGCTAAATATTTCGCCAACGCTACCACCAATTAAAATTCTTGTAAACGTACTTAAAAGATCTTTATTAGTATCTTTCACAAATTGCTTTTCTTTTTCATTATTACTATTTTTTTCCTTAAAATTACCATATGCTGTTTCTAAGCCACCATATTGATTTGTATAAATTTGTTCGGCTTCTTTATTAGTAATCAACCCTTTTCTTTTCTTTTCAGAGAGAGAAACTTTCAATTCAATTGCATCTGTTAAAATAGAGTGTGAGTCTCCCAACAGCCAATTAAATGCATCAGTACCAAAGTTTTGTTCACTTTGAAGAAATTTTTTAATGGCATAATGTAGACCTTCTTCAATTTGAACCAAATTTATACCATAAATTTCATTTAAAGCACAAAAATGTAATTTAATTAATGTATGACATAATATTTTAGGACTATCAGAGTTCAAGTCCCGTTGAGCTATCGATTTTAGAAGTTTTTTTAGTTCTGTTTTGGGAAATTCTATGTAATGATTCAATCCGATTAAAAAAGATCTATCTTTTTCAAGAAATTTATTACCTACATATTCCTGGAGAAAGTTCCACTCTTTTTCCGGTGCATAAGCTTGAAAAATTCCATCTCTGTAAATTGAAATAATATTTCTAAACCGTACTGGATTAATTTCTAAATCAACTTGACTGTACAGATCTTGTAAAAATTCCACATCTATCATTTTGTCCACATTTCTGTGATTAATAATTTTATAATTATCATTTACTGTATTTGAAAATAACATTATTTATCCTTTCACTTAATCTAAATGATGTGAGTTAAAAAATATAAGACCAAACTTCATCAGCACAAAAACAATAAACTCTCCAAAACCGATTATAATAAAAGCCGACCAATCTAAAATATTTAAAATTGAAAAAGTATATGTACCTATTGGTGCAAAAAGTGTGGATATTGTAAAAACAGCACCAAAAACCCTACCCATAAATTCATCAGGTATTTCAGATTGAATACCTGAAATCATTTGAATATTAAAAAATGTAAGGCAAAGCATAGCTAATGAAATCAGTAGTAAAATTAATATATTACTAAATTTGAAAATAGATACAAGTAAAGTTGCTAACGACATACCTAATAGGAAATTACTATATCTTTCAGGTGTCAGACTTTTTTTAGATATACCATTCAATAAAGCACCCAAGATATTACCTACTGAAGAGGCAACCAATACATAAGCGTATAAATTTTTGCTGTTACTTATTTTATTAATAAAAGGCAATGTAAAGTTATAACCTGCCAAGAAAAAATTTATTAAGCTACTGGAAATTATGATAATCAGTAACTTTTTATTGTTCCATATATATTGGCTTCCTTCTATAAAAGAACCTATTAAGTTATCTCGTTTTTTTAAATCAATAGCTCTATCATTTACTATAAGTGTTAATCTACATTCAATTAAAGCTGACACAAAAAAACTAAGCGAATTTATAAGCATTCCAATTTTAAAGCCAAATCCATTAATAATTATCATTCCTAGTATAGGAGACAAGACATTTATTACTTCAGAAACTGATTTAGAATACGAATTATATTTATAAATGTTTTTTTTGGATAATAGATCTTTAATAATTGCTTTATATGCAGGACTGTTAAAAGAATAAAGAATTGCAAGAATTATGTTTACAACTATTAAATTCCAAGCTTTTTTAGATGAATAGTTTAAGTAGACTATCAATGTTACAATTCCTGAAAGGATATCTGTATAAATTAATAATTTCTTTCTGTTTTTTTTATCTGCAAAAACGCCACCCACTAAATTGAATAGCAGACCAGCTATTGCTTCCCCCCCTTGATACAATCCCATATAAAGATTTGTGTTATTACTTAATCCTGAAATTACAAGTTGATTAGCGTAATCAAAAATTTGTGTACCAAAACTATTTGTTTGTCCACTTATCAATAAGTTTATTATGTTTGCTTTTTCTATATTTGTTTTCTTTTTCATCTATTTCTCCTTAGTAAATACTTAACAGAGTATAAATTAAATTAATTAAAAAGTAAATGATAACTTTCATATTTTTATAAAATATAATTTACCATTTTTATAATTATTTGTAATGAAATTATTAACAACTGATAACACATACGAAGCTCAATTGCTAATATTTCAGAAAACAAATTTTATAAAGCTTAATTTAAATACTGGTAACATCTAAAACTATTTTCAAAAAAATAAAGATATATCTTAGATTTGAATGAAACATTTTGGTGACATATACCTATTCTATGAGTACGGAATACTTGCCTGCTTTTATAATCATAAAAAGTACAAATATGTTAGCAACTACTGTGCTATTGTTTAAAAAATTTCACAAATAAATTGATAAAAATCAAGACAGTATAAAAACTATCACATTGAATAGTGATCTAGAATTCACTGATATGGTCAAAATACAAAATTTATTTTATACACTCATATTACTCATAGGAACTAAGAGATAGCTAAAACTATAATTTTATTTTATATCAAACTAATTCATTTATTATGATGCTCTCTCTTTTTATTTTGTTTATACATTAAGAATCTTTAGAGAGATTCCGTAAATCTCTTCCAACTATTTATCTTAGAACTTAATTCAGCCTCATTAGCAACTTGTTGCATAACTAACTTAATATTGTTGAACACGATGCTCATCAAAATCTATTAAATAAACATAACATGGGTATAACTCTATAACTTAGTCAAAAAATAAGGCTAGTGGAATCCATAATAAATAAAAAATATTTGGAAAGCAGCGATCCTTATTCTTAGCGATTTAATAATTTTTTACTTAGTTATTACTACAACAACTTTAATTGCTGCTAATTTTGTGAGAAACATAAAATTGCGATCGAGCTAAAACAGATAAATTATTAAAGAAAAAGTAATATATCTCCTTAGTCACACTCAGTCACACAAAAAAGCAAGCAATTAAGCCTGCTACATCAAGAGTTATGTTCATTCCTGAAAAATTAATAACGACAAATTTTCAACTTATTTCACATTGTGTGACTAGCAGTGTGACTGACCACAACATTTCACATTAATTTACAACTATTTAAAACACTTCATAACAAGCAAAAGCCCGTCATATCAAGATTGATACAACGGGCTTTAATGCTATATTTGCCTTTGTTATGCTGATTGCCAGAATCGAACTGGCGACCTTTTCTTTACGAGGGAAACGCTCTACCAACTGAGCTAAATCAGCAACTTTCACAACGTTTAAATTATACCAAAACAAAAAAAGTCGTGCAATCGAATGCGCGACTTTTATTTTATTTCCAATCTAGGCAAAGCTCTTGCTTGTGCAACAATTCTGGCAACTCGTCACGATCAATTCTCTTATCGTTTAACTTGTCACCAGTTATTTGCTTGGTAAAAGAATCAATACGTCTATTAGCATCCCTCAAGTCATAGTAAGTGGTAACGACTTGGTCATAGTCTTTCAAGTCTACCACTTTAAAATCACGCGGATACTCATTTTCAAAAGTTGTAAATGCTAGTGGCAAGCGCGGTTTCAATTGCGGCTCTTGATCAGGAATACCCACTTGCATCCCTAACGCTGGAAATGTCAGCTTAGGCAAGTCTAATACGTCTAGCATTTTTAACGGGTGATCATTAATGGTGCCAAGAGGCACATAGCCTAAATTCATACTTTCAACAGCATTAGCCACATTTTGCCAAGCAAGTAATGTGTCATCCATCCCCTGAAAGAAAATGTCAGTGGTATGAACACGTCCGTCATCTTTACCTAACTGGCGGCGAATTTGTTGGTTGCGGTATAAATCCACTACAAAGACAAACAAATCACCTTCAGCACCAACATATTTTTGTCCGCACAATTCTCTGATTTTTGCCCTTTTACCTTCATCAGTAATATGAAGCATTGTTGCATTTTGCATAAACATGCTGGTCGCTGTATGTTGAAAAACGGTGTACAAAGTATTTAATTGTTCTGCACTTAGTGTTTGATCTTTAAATTTTCTGATAGAGCGATGATTAATTTGCTGGTTAATTGTGGAATTATGAATCATTTTGATACTTCTTTCTTGCTATCTTACTAAAAGTAACTTTATTGCAAAATGATTTTACTGTCAATAATTGTCTTTTAAATTAACAGACTGTGCTAAAATTTAGACAGAAGATCATTACCATATAATAATTGGAGGAATTTATGCGCGTTTTAGTTATCGGCGGTGCCGGGTATATTGGCTCAGTAGCTGTAAAGAAATTAATTGAACAAAATAATGATGTTGTTGTCCTTGACGCTTTGTACACTGGACACAGAAAGGCAGTCAACCCTAAAGCCAAGTTTTACCAAGGAGATATTGAAAACAAGTTTTTAGTCAGTCAAATATTGCGTCAAGAAAAAATTGAGGCAGTTATGCACTTTGCCGCTTATTCTTTAGTGCCTGAATCCGTGCAAAAGCCACTGAAATACTATGATAATAACGTTTCAGGTATGATCGCACTCCTGGAGGCCATGAAAGATGCCGATGTAAAATACCTCGTCTTTTCTTCTAGCGCTGCCACATACGGCATCCCTAAGAAATTGCCAATTACTGAAGATTCACCGCTTAATCCGATTAGCCCTTATGGCGAAACCAAAGTAATGATGGAAAAAATCATGCATTGGGCAGATAAAGCTGATGGTATCAAATCAATTGCACTGCGCTATTTCAACGTTGCTGGTGCTGCAAGTGATGGGTCAATTGGAGAAGATCACTCTCCGGAAACGCATTTAATTCCTAATATTTTAAAAAGTGCTGTCAGTGGCGATGGTAAATTTACTATTTTTGGTAATGACTACGACACTAAAGATGGCACTAATGTCAGAGATTACGTTCAAATCGAAGATCTCATCGATGCGCATGTACTGGCACTAAAATACTTAGTTAAAACCAACAAATCCGATGTTTTCAACCTCGGAACTGCTCACGGTTATTCCAACTTAGAGATCTTACAGGCGGCTCGTAAAGTTACCAATATTGAAATTCCATATACTATGGGACCACGACGTGCAGGAGACCCTGACAGTTTAGTTGCCGATTCAGCTAAAGCCAGAACTATTTTAGGCTGGCAGCCACAACACGAGAACGCTGAAGATGTAATGGCAAGTGCATGGAAATGGCACCAAACACATCCTCAAGGATATGCAGACAAATAACAAAATTGCTGGTAAATTTTACCAGCAATTTTTTTGATTAGTTTTTAGGGTTAAATGTAATATATAACTCCATATCACAGAACTTGCCGTGATACTTGACTTCATCTTTAAGCCTGGCCACATATTCAAATTGCAGCCTCTCTGCAATGGCTCTACTAGGTTTATTATTATGATCTGCCAGTAATTTAATACTGTGTAATCCAAACTGGTTGAATGATACGTCTACTAACTTTTTAACGGCCTGAGTCATGATTCCGTTACCCTGATATTTTTGCCCCAGCCAATAGCCAATTTCGCCGCTTTCATTTTTTAACTTAATATTGTGCAGGTCAACCATTCCCGCTGGTTTGCCATTGACAAGAACAACTAGTACCAGTTTCTTATAATTAGCGGTGTCAACTCGCATTGCCTTAATAAAATCAACTTCATCTTTGACACTCGTAATCTTACCTGCCCAAGGTAAAAAATGTGCCAGCTGATCACGGTCATGGACAATAATTTCGTATAAAGCTTCCGCATGACTGACTTCCGGTAATACCAAACTAATATCCAAGTTATTAACAGTAAATTGGCCAATGGTAAACATTAAATCTTCCTCCTTAATTTATTTTTAATAAAATATATGATACTACAATTTGTCTTTAAATAAAGCCCTTTTTAACATAACAAAACTTACAATTTGACCAAATTTTATTTTGTTAAAAACATACGCTTTTGTATAATGCTATAATTTAATAATGTAACTAATTTTTAAGTATTTGGAGTGATTTAATGAGCGAAGAAGAAGAAAATAACGGTTCTGGTTACGAACGAACCTTGACAAACGCGCATATTCAATTGATTGCCCTGGGTGGGACAATTGGTACAGGTTTATTTCTAGGTGTAGGTAATAGCATTAGACGAGCCGGTCCTAGCGTCATTTTAATTTATGCCATTGTCGGTATTTTCTTATTTCTACTTATGCGAGCTTTAGGTGAGCTCATAATTTCAGACTTATCTAAGCATACCTATATTGACTTTATCGAAAAGTACTTGGGTAAAAACACCGGATTCATCTCAGGCTATCTTTACTGGATTAGTTGGGTTACCTTGGGTATGGCAGAAATGACAGCCTTGGGAATATATTTTCAATACTGGTTTCCCCATTTGCCTACGTGGGTACCTGGTTTAGTAACCATAGCTGTTTTGCTATTTATCAATTTGCTTTCTGCCCGTCTTTTTGGCAATCTGGAGTTTAGTTTTGCCATAATTAAAATTGTGACCGTTATTGCCTTCGTGATTTTAGTGGCCTACTTGTTAATAACTGGTGGCAAGACCTCTTTTGGACCCGTTACTCTTGCTAACCTTTCCACACATGGTGGCTTTTTTGCTAAAGGCGGCACCGGGTTCTTTTCCGGTTTTCAAATGGTTATCTTTAGCTTTGTTGGCGTTGAATTAGTCGGATTAACTGCTGCCGAAGCGCAAAACCCCAAAGTAACAATTAGAAAGGCTATTAATGAGGTCCCAATGCGTATCATTTTATTCTATGTGCTGGCCATTATTGCTATTTTAGTAGTGATTCCCTGGAATAAAGTGGCTACTAATTCTAGTCCGTTTGTGCAGACCCTAGCGGCAACTGGCATCCGCAATGCCGGCTCAATTATCAATTTTGTGGTTATTTCTGCTGCTGTTTCCTCGACTAACAGTATTTTATACAGTGCAGGCAGATTGCTATTTTCTGTTACTTTTAACGGTAAGGGCAAATTTAACCAGACATTTGGTCATCTGAGAAGGCAATTGCCCCAGAATGCTTTGACCTTATCAGCCTGCCTAATGGCCTTAGCACCATTTGTTATCATTGTCATCGGCAATGAGGCATTTAATTTTATTTCTTCAACCTCTACCAGTATGTTTTTAATTATTTGGTGTCTAATGCTTTTAACCCACATTGCCTACCGCAAAAAAACGCCAGCACAAGAATTAACAGATTTTAAAATGCCAGGTTTTCCTTTTTGGGACTACATAACACTGATCTTTTTTATTTTAATGATCATATTGTTGTTAATCTTACCTGAAAACAGAGTATCAATGATTTCAGCACTGTTAATCTTTATAGTCTTGTCAACCCTATCTAAAATTTGGCACGAAGAAAAGAAGGCATAGCAATGCAAGCTTTGAAACAGAAATTGTTGGTGAATTGGGTGTTGTGGAAAAAATAAATATTAAAAGCAAGAATTAAGTAAAAAAATTCCTAGACAATTGATTTTGTCTAGGAACTTTTTTATTTATGCATTATTCTTCTTTTGATTTTTTGCCACAATCCCAGTGCCTGCCGCATTCTATTGGCAGGGACATACTTACGAATAGCGCGCAAAGTTTTTTTATTATTACGTGTTGTAAAAATAAATTTTCCGTTTGCACGAGTGCGAATTTCAAAACGAGGTATATAACGTCCATGGAAATAAACATCCGCCACCACATAAGTAACTTCTGGCCACGGAATCTGAACATAATCAGAGATGTTGCGGTCATTATAGAATTCAAATGCCTTATCTCCGACCATTACTTTACCGTATGTAGATAACGAGCGAAACCAAGTCGCATTTGTCGTTAAATCAACTTTGGTGTTACTTGATTCAACCATTTTAGATTAAAGCACATGCAGAACATGCAAAACGACACCAACAATGAAGATGGCAATAATAATTACGATTGGTGAAACTTTCTTCTTTAGCAGCCACATGCAAAGGAAAGTCAAAAGTAGTCCAGCTAAACCAGGGATTAAACTATCCAAGTTGTTTTGCAAAGTAGTAACTTTAAACTTGGTTAAAGACAAGCCATTTGCCTGATCAATTAAAGCTTGTTGAATACCTTTAGCACCGGCTGGAAGTGAGCCCCAATCAATATAGCCACCCTTTTGGACAGGCGTCTTTGAAACAATCGGAGTGAACTTAATGTTAACCCAGCGTTCAATCAGGGAGCCTAAAACAAACATACCCATCATCGAAGCTCCACGGGTTACCTTTTGCAATAGACCACCAGACATATCATTAGTAATCGCAGAACCAGCCTTGTAGCCAAATTCCTGTGTGTACCACATGAAGGCCAATCTAATTACGTTCCAAATAACGAAGAACAAAATTGGTCCTAAAATGTTGCCTTGAATAGCCATTGAGGCACCTAGAGCACCAACAATTGGCCGTACAGTGTACCAGAATACAGGGTCACCGACACCGGCTAAAGGTCCCATCATTCCAACCTTAACACCTTGAATAGCTTCATCTTCAACTTTGGCTCCATTAGCTTTATCCTCTTCTAAGGCTAAAGTAACACCTAGAATTGGCGATACTAAGTAAGGGTGAACGTTGAAGAAGACCAGGTGTCTCTGCAAAGCAGCTGCCATATCTTCTTTTTTAGGATAAAGTTTTCTCAAAGCAGGAATAAGTGAATATGCGTACCCACCGTTCTGCATTCTTTCGTAGTTCCATGAAGCTTGCAAAAATTGTGAGTGCCACATAACTTTGAAGCGGTCGGCTTTAGTTAATTTTATTTTTTTATCAGCCATTATAAAATCCTCCTCTTAAATATCACTCTAATAGTCATCTATGATATCGCCGAGTGGATCGCCGGTACCCTCATTATCAGAACTTGAACTGCCGTTATTGCCACCTTTTGACTCTAAAGCTAAGTACATGAGCGCCATCGCTAAACCGATTGCACCCAAAGCAATCAAAGTTAGATCTTTAATAGCTGCCAAAGCAAAACCGATGGCAAAGAACGGCCAAACTTCACGACTAGCCATCATGTTGATTACCATTGCGTAACCAACGGCAACAACCATGGCACCACCTATTGACATACCATCACTAAGCCATGCTGGCATTAAGCCCAGCCAGTATCTAACTTGTGAAGCAGGAATAGCTAACAGCAGTGCAGCCGGAATAGCGATTCTCAATCCCTGCAGACAAACATCAAGCCATTGCCACATATTAATTTTACGCCAATCGCCTTTTTTAGCATCGGCATCCATAATGTGGACAATACCAGTAGAAATTGTCCGAACGATCATAGTCAAAAATAGTCCGGCAACGGCCAGAGGCATGGCAATACCAGTAGCCATACCAATGCCCTTTGTTCCTTGACCACTTTGAACCAAAATAATAGCGGAAGCTACTGAAGCCAAGGCGGCATCAGGCGCAACAGCAGCACCGATATTAGCCCAACCCAAGGCTATCATTTGTAAATAACCACCTAGGATAACACCTAAAACCAGATTCCCGGTTACTAGGCCAATTAATGTACAAGCAACCAATGGTTGATGAAATTCCCATTGGTCTAAGATGCCTTCCATACCTGCAAGAAAGGCAACTATGACAACTAAAATCATTTGAATAGCGTTCATTTTTTACTCCTATTCTCTTACTTGTTTTGCTCGTCAAGCAAACTTTGAGCTTTATTTAAAATAGCTTCCATATTGCCTTCTTTATCAGTTGGAACTTTCCGCACATCGTACTTAACTCCCATTTTTTCAAGTTCGTGGAAAGTATCAACATCTTCTTGATTCATAGACAATACATTGTTAGCATTGACATCTCCAACTTTATAGGACATTGAACCAACATTAACTGTTTTAATGTCTACACCTGCTTTTATCACTTTTAAAACATCTTCTGGATTTTCAAAAAGTAGTAAGGCGTGCGTGTTACCAAAACGGGGATCCTTAGCTATCTCAACTAACTTGTTCAACGGTACAGTGTGCGCTTTAACACCTGCAGGTGCAGCTTCACGAATCATGCTTTTACGCATTTCGTCTTTAGCTACATTGTCTGAAACTACGATAACCCGGTCTGGATGCATAGTTGGTATCCAACCAGTAGCCACTTGGCCGTGTAATAATCGTGAATCGATCCGAGCTAAAACAAATTTAATGTGACCATCACCAACAACAGTGCCTTCCGGGATAGTCTTCTTTTTAGCTGAAGATGCTGTTTGTGCCTGCGGTTTTGTACCTGCAGTTTCCTTTGGCATTAATTCTGCCGGCTTGGTTTTAATACCATCTTTTGCTGGCTCAACAACAGCTGTTGCAATTTGATGAGCGGTAATGTCAGGGTTTGTCATCCTCTGAGTTAGAGCTTCAACAACCATTGGTAAATTCATACCAGTGACAACTGCCCAATTAGGATGCTTTTCAAGCAGAGTATTAGCTTGATTAAACGGCGTACCTCCCCACAAATCAACTATTAACAGTACTTCATCCTGATTTTCAAATGAAGTTATTGCTGTTTCCATTTTGCCCCTTATATCATCTGGCCCTTCATCAGGCTTTAAAATGACATGAGCAAAATTGTCTTGTTCGCCAAACAGCATTTGCGCAGACTGCGCAATTCCATCGGCAAATCCACCATGGCTGGCTAAAACAATTCCTACCATGAGATTTCCTCCTTTAGATAAAATGTATCCGCTAATATTGTACCGTGAAACAGGCTCTGTGTCACTTTCTCTAACTATTGCCTAACATTTTTCTAATATATTAAAACTAGCCTTTTATGGTTAATGAATAG
>NZ_KQ034007.1:274925-308927 GCF_000970755.1 Lactobacillus kimbladii | reverse complement strand
GTGCTGCTTATTTGGTATTAGCACCTGTTTCCAAGTGGTATCCCAAGCTATAGGGCAGGTTGCCCACGTGTTACTCACCCATCCGCCGCTCGCGCTCTTGACTTCCTACCGAAGTATTCCGTTAAGATTGCTCGCTCGACTTGCATGTATTAGGCACGCCGCCAGCGTTCGTCCTGAGCCAGGATCAAACTCTCATTTTTTAATGTTTGTTTGAATGTTTGCTCATTCGTTCCAAGATTCGCATCTCGGATTTATTTGCTTGCGAAATTGACTTCGCTCTTTTGTTTTGGGTTCTTGATAAACCCGCACATTTTTGCGAAAACATTGTTCAGTTTTCAAGGTACTACCTGCTGCTTCTTTAAAACAGCTTTTTTATTTTCCCAGATTCACGCGCTTTTGTCAAGCACTTTTTTCTGGGGACCTGTTTGCCGTCTTGCCCGACAGCGTTTATTATCTTACTAAAGCAGCGCGATTTTGTCAACTGCTTTTGCTCGATTTATGTTGAGCTTGTTATTTGTCGTAACTCGCTCAGACACAAGTAATACATTACTCTTTTTGTATTCATTCGTCAAATTAATCCATTTGTTCGTTATTTAAGTAAAATAGCTTTCAAATTAGTTTTGACTAATACTTGTTAGACCCACTTCTTTATTTTTTAGACTAGACCAATTAACCAATTATTCGTAATTCGGTCAAATTTACTACTTACACTGCCCAAAATTTTTACAAAAAATTTCGCAAGTTTATTCAACCTGCGAAATCATAACGAATTACTACTTATTAAATCAGAGTTTCTTCCTTAGTAATCTTCGTCATTCCATTCATATAAGGAACCAAAACTTCTGGTACGGTAACTGTGCCATCTTCATTTTGATAGTTTTCTAAAATTGCAGCCACAGTTCTGCCTACTGCCAAACCTGAGCCGTTAAGAGTATGTGCCAAGTGCAGCTTGCCATCTTCATCACGGTAACGAATTTGAGCGCGACGAGCTTGAAAGTCAGTACAGTTAGAGCAACTAGAAATTTCACGGTATTTGTCTTGGGCCGGCATCCAAACTTCCAAATCATAAGTCTTAGCACTGGTAAAACTAGCATCCCCAGTAGACAAAGCTACAACGTGGTATGGCAAATCAAGTTTTTGCAACAAGTGCTCAGCATTATGAGTCAATTTATCTAATTCATCCCAAGAATCTTCCTGTTTGCAAATTTTAACCATTTCAACTTTTCTAAACTCATGCATTCTAATCAGACCGCGAGTATCACGACCAGCTGAACCAGCTTCACTTCTAAATGCTGGAGACAATGCAGTTACATTGATTGGCAGCTTATCACCGTGAATAATTTCATCACGGAAATAGTTAACAAGAGGCACTTCAGCAGTAGGAATCAAAGTTAAGTCCCGTGGCTTGTCAGGATTGTCGTTATCAACAATGGTATAAACATCTTCACGGAATTTAGGAAATTGACCCGTACCCTGCATTGATTCATCGTTAACTAAATATGGCGGAATTATTTCAGTGTAGCCTTCTTTAGTATTTTCATCTAAGAAGAAGTTAAAAACAGCTCGCTCAAGTAAAGCACCAGCACCTTTATAATAGACAAAACGGGCGCCAGAAACTTTAGCTCCTCTGTCCCAATCCAAAATATCGAGATCAGTACCAATATCCCAGTGAGCCTTAGGCTTAAATGCTAATTTTGTTGGTTCATGCCACTTACGAACTTCTTCATTATAACTTTCATCAGGTCCAATTGGATCAGAATCGTCTGGGAAATTAGGCAGTCTTAGCAAAATATATTCTTGCTTTTCAGTCAATTCAGCAACCTTATCATCAAGTTCCTTAATTTCCTGTCCAACTGCACGCATTTTTTGCACAGCAGCAGAAGCGTCTTCCTTATTTCTCTTAATTTCCGCAATTTTCTTTGAAACTGTATTGCGTTCAGCTTTCAGCTGCTCACTGCGGTTCAATTCTTCACGCCGATCGGCATCAATTTTAACCAATTCATCAAGCTCTTCGGGCTTAATGCCACGTCTGCCAAGCTTATCCTTGGCCCAATCAAGATTCTCGCGAATCACCTTTATATCCAGCATCTTTTTACCTCCACAAAAAAAGCCAACTCATCCCACAAGATTGGGACGAATTGGCTCATACATGGCTTCGCGGTACCACCCAGTTTCAGCTAATATTTAGCTGCACTTCATTAAGTCGGCGATAACGATGCCGCGTGCCGTGTAATTATTAATTACCCACATTAATGGAATCTGGAAACGACGTCTATTCGCTTGCACCAAAATGCGAACTCTCTGAATCAGTCTGAGGATTCCGTGTTTGGATATTATTTTAAGCTATTATCCTTTTTTTAGCAAACAATATTTAATGTTTTTATAATTATTTTTGTAAAAAATTTTGCCTACTTTAAATCACTTTTCTTTATTGAGCCAGTCTGCCTTTTTTAACAAAAAATAATCTTCCCGATATTGAAATAACTCACTTAGCTGGCTCATATCGACCGAATAAATATATTTAAAGCCTAAACGAGTAAGTAAATTCTGTGAACGAAAATTATTTTTAAAAGTGCCAGCCCAAATTTCAGATTGATTGAGCTTTTTGAACGCATAATCTAAAAGTATATTTAACGCTTCAGTCATATAACCTTGACCCGAAAAATCTTTATCAAGCAAAAAGCCAATTTCTTTGGTATGCAGTAATTCTTCTTCGTTAGTACCTCTATTATATAGTTCAACTAAGCCAATTAATTGCTGAGAATTTCTAAGACAAATGCCATAACTATACTTTCTAGCAGCATACTTTCCGGCGGCAACTTCAGCTTCCACCAGATTTTGATAATGCCCAAAGCCTGCTAAGTTCTGATAATATTGATCTTGCCCCCATTTAAGCAGAGTTGGTGCATCAGCTAATTTGAGGGGCCGAAAATAAATTCGCCTACCCATTAATGACCTGTCAGCTTTAGTAGCCAATCCATGCCCAAGCCCAGTGCCAGACTGTATGCCGCAATGGTCCAAGGCTTGCCTAAGATAATAATCCAAAAATAAGTCCAGAATTTCATATCAGTCAAACCGGCTAAAAGACACAAAACATCATCTGGCGCCATCGGGGCAACAATACAGATTGCAAAAAACCAGTTGAATTTACGCTGGTTTTTAGTCCATTTCATATATTTATCAAGAGTTTTTTCAGAAACAATATGAAGAATAAAAGGTCTGCCGTAAAAACGCGCTAAAAAGAAGTTAATAATTGAACCAATACAGATTCCCACATAATTGTAAATAAAACCGGCTATGGGCCCAAAGAAAATAACTCCTCCTAAAAGTGAAACACCACCAGGAATAATAGGAATAACAACCTGAATTATCTGGATTAAAACAAAAATAATCGGCCCAATTATTCTCTTGTTAGCCAAATAAGCTTTCATTTTAGCCTGACTGGTAAATATTCCTAATTTGTACCAGTATATACATAAAATAATAATGATAATCCCGCTGACAACGGTCAAGATATTAATCAGTCTTCGACTAGCTTTAGCAGACAGATGCATAGCTTACCTCCAATGTTAAGCCTAATTTTACCAAAAAATAAGCATAGTGATTACTTTTTAAGTCATTAAATAATAATAATTAAAATATTTTAATTATTTTCCTGAAGTGAAAGCAATTTAGGTTTAAAACAAAAACTGACTGTTAATTACAGTATAATAGGTTTAAAAATATAATTTTGGGGAGGAAAATCGGATGACCACAATTATCAATGATGTCACTTATGATGAACAAAGAAAACTTAAGGTAGATATTTATAAGCCAGACAACGTTAGTTTTAGTGACAAAATACTGCTGTTTTGGCATGGTGGCGGCTGGTTTCGGGGAGATAAAAACAGTTTTAAAGACTTATGTCAAAAAATTTCTGACCACGGTTTCACTGTTTTTGCCCCTAATTACTCTCTTGCTCCACAATACCTTTTTCCAGCAGCACACCAAGATAGCATTAACTTCGTCAAATGGCTGATGCAAAGCGATTTTGTAATTAATAAAAAAGTTAATATTACTCAAATCGGTGCCAGTAGTGGTGGCACCATGGCGCTAAATATTGCGGGTAAATATGGCTTTCCTACTGTAACTTGGTCTGCTCCCGTCAGTTATTCTGCTTGGATGAAAGATCACCAAAACGTCACGCCAGCAGTTGATGGCCATAAAGAACTAGGTTTGAGCAACCAACGTGATATTAACAACGCTTTTTATAAATATTTTACCTTAGCATATGCCGGTTCTGAAGATGAAAAGGTATTAAAAGAGATTGATGCTGATTCATATGATTACAGCAATTTACAGCAATTATTAATGATCAATTCTGCAGATGAATTGTCTCCTATTAAATATTTACTTAATTTTATTATCTTTTTGGCACAAAATAACCATGCTGTTGACCTAAAATTAATAGCAGGTAAGCACCACGCAATGACTTATGCTAATCAATATTTAGAGGAATCATTAGCATACCTTTTAAATGCAGTAAAATAAATCTTAACTTTTACTTACTAATTATTAGTAAAATATTCTATATGTGCTATAATGATTTATGAAAACGGTTTATATTGATTTTGAGAAAAATCTATCCTGATTAAAATTTAAGGAGATAATATTATGGCTAAATATCAATCTATTAATCCATATACTAATGAAACTTTTGCCAGCTATGATAATCCTACAGCTGAACAAATTGAGGATGCTCTAAACTTGACCGATGCACTTTACCACAAGTGGCGCCATGAAGGCCCTGAGACCCGAACAGCAACATTACACAAAGTAGCAGACGGTTTGCGCGAGCATAAAAAAGAAATGGCAGAGATCATGACCCGTGAAATGGGTAAAATGATTGGTGAATCTGAAGGTGAAGTTGATCTTTGTGTATCTATTTGTGATTACTTTGCCGAAAAAGGTCCCGAGTTGTTGAAACCTGAGCCAATTGACACCAAATTGGGTGATGCATATTACCTTAAACAAGCAACTGGCGTAATAATGGCGTGTGAGCCGTGGAATTTCCCTCTTTATCAAGTAATCAGGGTATTTGCACCAAACTTTATTGTTGGTAATCCTATTATATTGAAGCATGCCCACAATGTTCCTGGTTCTGCAGCATTGATTGCTAAAATTATTAAACAAGCAGGTGCCCCTGAAGGCAGCCTGATTAATATGTATCCGAGCTATGACCAACTTGATCAAATGATTGCAGACCCAAGAATTCAGGGCGTAGCGTTGACTGGTTCAGAACGTGGTGGTTCTTCAGTTGCCGAAAATGCTGGTAAAAACCTGAAGAAATCGACTATGGAGCTTGGCGGTAATGATGCCTTCATCATTCTTGATGACGCTGATCCTGAAGTTTTGAAACAGGCTCTTAGTTCAGCCAGAACTTATAATGACGGCCAGGTATGTACTTCTTCCAAACGCATTATTGTTGTTAAATCCCGCTATGAAGAAACAATCCATGAATTAAAGAAGGTCTTTTCTAGTTTGAAAGCAGGAGATCCGCTTGATCCAAGTACTACCTTGCCACCACTGAACTCACAGGGCGCAAAGGATAAACTGACTAAACAATTAGATGGCGCTCTTGCAGGAGGAGCAAAAATTTTGTACCAGTATCCTGAAATTGATTCAGATGGTGCATTCTTCCGTCCGACTATTTTAACCAATGTTGATCGTGACAACCCGGCATTTGACCAAGAATTCTTTGGTCCGGTTGCTACTGTTTATGAAGTCGAAGATGAAGACGCCGCTATTGCTTTAGCAAACGATTCTAGTTACGGTTTGGGTTCTTCTGTTATCAGTTCCAACATTAAGCGTGCTCAAAATGTAGCTGCACAAATTGAAACTGGTATGTCTGTCATCAATGGCACATGGATTAGCTCCGGTGAATTACCATTTGGTGGCGTTAAGAAATCTGGCTATGGCCGTGAACTCAGTGATTTAGGTTTGATGGCTTTCGTCAACCAACACTTAGTAATATCAATGCCAACCAAATAACTCATCATTAAGATATAAATTAAAAAAGCTGATAAACTGTATCGCCCAATAAGAGCGCTGATTTATCAGCTTTTTTTTTAATTATTACTTTTGACGGTGACGAAATAAATTATAGCCTGTAAGTCCTGTCGTCATCACATTGGCTAGAATTAAGAAATAAGTTGAAGCCCCTACTGATACGGCATACAAAAGCAGTTGGCTGGTAATGCTGTGTAAAATGCCCCGATTAGACAGTGAAGTATTGGACATCCTATAAATAACGTAAATTAGAAAAATAGTTTCAATTAAAGAAAGTAAAAACGCAATGACCCTGCTCTTTTTAGTATCTCTCATAGTATGATAAATAATAAATAACGGAATTAAAACAATTATGAGCCAAATTATACAAAGCAAAACGCCTGAAAGCAATGTCGCATTTGAAGAAAAAAGTCTGCCGGCAAGCCTAAAAATGACACCGGTAATCGACATTTTTTGGCCATAAGTCACGTCTAACACAGATGCACCAGAACCAGTAAATAAAACTATTAGGTTTATTACTGCCATCAGTACTACTAAAAGTTGCACGTAGGAAAAATGTTTTTTCTTGTTGACAGTTGTTTTTGCAGCAGAATTTTTCTGAGTCAATCTGCTTTTTGCTTTTACTTTTTCTTTTGATTCAGCCACATCATTAAACATGTTGGACCCAATCTGATTTATTTTTTGTGTTAAACGTTCATCCACAGTATAGCGGTCAATTTTTTCCTCACGACTACAAACAAAGTATAGCCAGACCAGCAGTGCAAAAAAACAAATCCAACCAAAGCTGCGGGAAAAACTCATAAGAATCAGTAAAACTATTCCTAACAGAAAAGCAATCATGCTATTAACATGAATCCATTGCAGCATTCGTTCAATAACCGAATTTTGTTTTTCCGGATAAAATTCTTGCCGATATACTTTACGACTGGCAATTTTTTGACCAGTTTTTTCATCTTCAAAATTAGCCTTTTGGTGTCGGTCCGTGAAAAAAGTCTCACGATATTTTTGTAAATCAAAATGGCAATTTGGACAGGTAACATCCTCATCAGTGATGGGACGACCACAGTTTGGACAAGTAGTCATAAGAAACTTCCTTTAAGCAATAATTATTAATAGCTTAATCATAAAACAAAAATAGCGATAAAGAAAATTCTTTATCACTATTTTAATACAGTCTTTTACTGTAATTCTTGAATTCGTGCCTTAACTTGCTTTATTTCAGAAATTGAAGCATTCGAATCAAGCATTAATTGATCGAGCTTAAATTTAAGTAACTCTAATTCATTATTGTTGCCTTTTTTGGACTGCTTCTTTTGGGCCGTAGATGTGATTAACCGACTATTCTTAATGTGCCATTTTGTAATTTTAAGCTGCTTGATAAATGCCTGATCGTGTGACACGAGAATCATGGCAAAGGGATAAACGGTGACAAATTCGGCCAGTGCATTAACCGATGCAATATCTAAAAAGTTAGTCGGTTCATCCAGTAGCAATAAATTATATTGACCTGTTAGTATCTTAGCTAAATTGAAACACACAAGCTGACCACCGCTAAGATCACTTATTTTGTGCTCACCGTATTGGCGCAAATGCAAATCGCCTAAGACCTGCATAGTCGAACTATCATCAAATATACTAGTAGCAAAAAGAGAATCTAACAAGGTTTTATCTGTTTGGCTCGCAACTATGTTTTGGTTAAAATAACCTATTTTCAATTTAGGATTATAAAAGCCGGTTAATTGTTTATTTTTGATTTTTTTCAGAAAAACAGTCTTACCAATCCCGTTTTGCCCAGTTAAAACTACTTTTGAGCCATAAGCAAGATTTACTTCCTGCGTAATGTTAAATAGCTTTTGACCATATGCATTAATTGGCTGTTGTTCTATCCGTAATGCCTTGCTTTTAGGAGAAATCGACAAATCAGTTATCGCATTTTTCAAAGTAATCGCATGATGAACTGGCGGCTTTTTTAGCTCTCCTTTTTCCTTATTGATGCGACTAGCAAGATTCTTACTGGCTCTGATAACATTATTTGCTGTTTTTTGTTTTCCCATGGACTTTGACCGCCAGTCAGATGAAGAAAGTCCCTTTTTATTACGAGAAAAAGTTCTGGCCTTATTAAAATGCTGATTATAACTTTTCTTTAACTGCTCAAGGTGCTTTTCCTTTTGCTCATAAGTCGTTTCTGCACGTTTTTGCTGATCTTCGCTAAAGCTGCAAAACTCTTCATAAGTCCCTGAGAAATTGTGCACTTCTTTATTTTGAACATACCAAACTGAATCACAGACGCTATTTAAAAAATTCTGGTCATGACTGATAATTAAACAGGCAATTTTGCTTTTACTTATTAACTTTATTAACCATTGTTGCTGGGTAATATCCAAATTAGAAGTGGGTTCGTCCAAAAGCAACAAACCGTTAGGCATATTTTTCAATTTGGCAACGGCCCTACTGAGAGCTAATTTCTCTCTTTGCCCGCCACTCTTATCACCAGCATCAAGCAGTTGCGGCACATAGGCAAAATTACAATTGTTAATAACTGCACCTTTAATAGTAAATAAATCCGGAAATTTTTCTTGAGCCAGAATTTTCATTAAAGTGGTTTTACCGGAACCATTATTACCAATCAAACCAATTTTTTGTCTTGAATTGATGCTCAACTTTGAGACAGTCAACAGTTTAGCAACTGCCACGTCAATTTGTAAATAATCTATTTTAATTAATTCCACTATAATACCTCAATGTATACGCGTAATTAGTAAAGTAAGCAGCAATTATAAGCTGCTAAAATTACTCTACTTGATAAATAAGATCGCTCTACGTTGAGTTAAAAATTAAAAAGTGGTGATTGATTTAAAACTACAACTAGAGCTTATTGATTATTTACTTGTCTTGACATGCCAGTATTCCTTACCTTCTACTTAAAATTTAATTAAAAATATTATACTATAATAAATTAACTTTTGTAAACCTGTCAGAAAACATATTTCACTAACAAAAAAGCTGAAACTCTCTAAATGAGAATTTCAACCTTTTAATAAAGTTCAATTATTTCTTAGCACGTTTATTCTTGCGCCAATGAACACCTTCATAAGTCAACTTGACTGCAGCTGACAAGGTAATCGGCATAATAAATACTAAAATTATCAAACCAATAATCACTGCCAAAGCAACTTCAATCAAAGTTGGAATTCCTGATGGAATTAATGCGGCAAATGTACCACCTAAGATAATGGCTGCTGAAACTACCACAGTTCCAATAATGCCACATGCTTTAAGCATTCTTTGACTTGGGCTGCCGTTTTCAAGTTCACGATAGCGTGTCATTAAGAAGATACTGTAATCAACACCTAAGGCAATTAACATGATAAAACCAAAGAACGGCGTGTTCCAAGTTAGCATGCTTTTACCTAAAGTAGCCTTAACTACCCACTCTGTAATTGATAATGAGCAGAAGTAAGCAATCAGTAGTGTACCTAAAATGTAGACAGGCTGTAAAAGTGAACGAGTAACAAAAATCAGGGCAATGCCAATTCCAATTAACATGATAGCAGCAGTTCTAATAAAGTCTCTGTTGGCAATGTCCTTAATGTCAGCGATGTTAGAACTTTCGCCACCCATTGCTACTGTAGCCTTTTTAAGCCTAGTTCCTGCTAATGACTTCTTAGCCATCAAACTCAGATCCTGCGCCTTCTTGGTTGCTTTAAGACTACTTGGATTTGACTTAAAGACAATCATGAGCATTGCTGACTTCTTGTCAGGACTCAAATAATTCTTAATCGAAGTTTGGAAAGTATCGTTTTTGATAAATTCTTGTGGGATATAGAAAGTATCTGCGGCTGAAGAACTTGCTAAACCATTAAGGTAAGCAGCACCTTGTCCTAAGCCACTATTTACTTCATCTACACCATTAGTAATCTTTGGCGTGCTTGAAGCTAACTTGCCAGCACCTGAATTAAGTTGACCAACACTGGAATTAACTTGGCCAATACCTGAACTTAATTGACCAGTACTGGAATTAACTTGACCAATACCAGAGTTTAATTGACCTGCACTGGAATTGAGTTGGCCAATGCCGCCATTTAAGGTAGCAGCACCATTAGTCAATTGACCCGAAGCAGTAGTTAATCTGCCGACACCAGATTGCAGCTGACCCATTTGTCCAGATACATCTGGCATTGAAGCAGAAGCTTCAGCCCAAGATTTTTCTAAAGCAGCACCAGCAGCTTGCATCGCAGCCATCTTCTGCTGCTGAGTTAAGCCGGGTATACTATTAATGCTCTTTGATAAGTTAGCTTTATAGCTCTTTTCTAAAACAGCTTTGGTATTTTTCTGTGCATTCGCAATACCAGCACTACCACTTGCAAGTTGGGAATTTAATTGGTTTAGGCCACTGCTCATTTGCTCAGTTCCACTTTGCAGACGACTGGCACCGCCTTGCAGTTGACCTGTCCCATTTTGCAAACGGCTGGCACCATTTTGCAGTTTACCAGTACCAGCCTGTAATTTGCTGGCGCCATCTTGGAGTTGACTAGTACCATTTTGCAATTGGCTGGTTCCGTCAGCCAACTTGCTTGCGCCAGCAGTAACTTTCTTGCTTGCCTTGCTCAATTTGCCCAAACCGGCGCGTGCCTGGTCAACACCTTGGTTAACAGTGTTAAGCTGATTCTTAACGTAGAGCTGATCAATGCTTTCACCATATGGCTGAGTTACAGAAGTGACAAAAGCCACATCTCCAGATGCCTGGAGCTGTCTGGTTAATTGATCAATTAACCGCAAATCTGCTTCATTATCAAGTTTATGGTTACTCTTAATATAAAGAGTCGATGGCTCGGCCATCCCCTTTGAAAAATGATCTTCAACAACGAGCATCCCTGCTTTAGCTGAAGCACTATTATCAATCTCATCAGTATCATCATAATTCAAGTGACCGGTATACATCAGACCAAAAGGAAGCACAACCACAGCCAGTACAATTAAGTAAATAATTGGGTGAGCAAGTGTCGCTTGGGAAATACCATGCCACAATTTATCTTCGTGCTCACCGGTAAACTTTTTCACCGGCCAGAACATTTTTTCACCCAAAACAGCCATGAAGAATGGATTGAGTGTCAACAGCACTATTAACAAAACAGCAACGCCGACTGCCACACCAACTGCTGATTGATAAATGGAAAAGTTAGCCAGACTTAACGCTGAAAATCCAATTAAGATGGAAGAACCGGAATAAAGGATGGTTTTACCAGCAACTTTTAAGGCACTATTCATCGCCTCATAGCGATCCATACCTTTACCGAGGTCTTCTTTGAATTTGTCATACAAAAGGATGTTATAGTCCGTACCAATTCCGAACAGCACAATAATCATAAAGACTTGTGTAAAGTTAGAAAACGGAAAGTTCTGGTATTCAACCAGATTAGTCACAATCGCAAATGATGTGATAAAGGAAACACCAACCGTTAGTAATGAAATTAGGGGCACTATTGGCGACCTGAAGACAATCACTAACACAATAAATATGAAGATAACGGTAATTACTTCTGTTTTCTTAATTCCCTCTTGAATAGCATTCGAGAAGGCATTTTGCAAAACATCAGCACCAGTAACGTAAGTTCTGATGCCGGCCGTTTTGACTGCTTTATTCAACTCAGCCTCAACATCATTAACCGGTCCGTGCTTTTTAGCCACATTCAACTGCATTATCCAAGTAGTATTATCTTTTGATTGCAGCTTTTTCTTAGTAGCAATATTATCATCTGGACCCAAGACCATCTTGATCCCATACTGATCTTGCTTGTCTTTAAGTCTGTCAATGGTTTCATTAATGGCATTTTTATCATCAGATGTCAATTTGCCCTTTTGCTTGTTAAAGACCACCGCAATCTGATAGGTATCTTTTTGCTTAGGACCCCAATCATTTTGAATTGACTTTGCGACTTCACTTTGAACATCCGACGGTAAGGAAATATTTGAGTGCTCACGGGTTAACCCTGTAACGTCCGGCAAAGCCACAACTGAAATGATTAATATTAAAATCCATGCAATTAACGAGAAAATATGATTTTTTACTAGTTTATGCACTCTTATTTTCCTTTCTCTTTTTTGGCAATAATTTCTTAGGCTGAACCAATTGAATAATTAATTCATGATAGCCTTGGTCAGCCTCTTCACTAGTTTCTTCTGTAAAAGAATCAGACACATCTAAAAAAACGTATCCTAGTACTGCCCCAATTAAGGAATGGAGCGAAACCGTGCTGTCACTTCTCAAATTTAGTTTGTCAGCCAAAGCTATTATCTTTAAAATTTCTTGAGTAATAGCATCGTCTTTTTGGTATTCATTCAAGTGATAGAGAATACTAATTAATGCAGGATCGTCCAAAATAAAATCACGCACGATATCCGCAAACTTAAGTAAAGCCTCTTCACCTGAAATTCCGATCAAATTATCAACTAATTTTTTACCTAAAATTTTAATTCTGCTTGCACCGACAAGCGACAGCAGTTGCTTTCGACCTGAAACATAATGGTAAAGTGACTGTGAACGAACGCCTAACTCTTTGGCTAGGTTCGGCAGAGTGGTCGCGGAAAGTCCCTTTCGTCCAATCAGCTCCGTCGCCTTCGCAATCACCTTATCTAAATCAAGGCTTCTTCTTTTAACCAATTTCACCCCTCCTTTTGACAGCATACTGAATAATATAGCACTACAATATGAAGAATACAATCTACATGCTGTAAATTATTTTAAATTAATAAAAAAGCCCTCAAAGTGACTTTTTATTAGGGCTTAAAATTTAAGATTTGTTAAAGTATACGTCAAAAATGTTATTTAAAAAAGCTGTTGACTGCCTTACCTAGTTTAACAAAATCATGGTCATTATTACTCCAGACGCTGACGCAATAAGCATTACCATTAGACTGGATAAGTGCAACATTGGCTTTACCATCACCAATGCCATATATCAGGCCTTTAGTATTACGAACAATTTTGGGTTTGGTCTTGACAGAACTTAGTGCTCCTAAAACTTGATTAGAATATTGTCTGCTTAAAATTTGATCATGGTAGAGACTCACCATAATTTTGTTCAAATCATTTGCTGTGGTTAAAGCTGCTGGTTTGGCTGAAAACTTACCTTTAATTGTAGTATCATGGACACCGATTTTCTTAATAATAGAGTTAACGGTAGCGGGCTTAACTGTGCGTAGCAGAGCATTGGCGGCAGTCTTGTCACCTTGCATCATCAGCTGCTTCAAATAAGCTGCATTATACGCAATTCCTTTTTGAAGCACCTTTTCACCTTTAACGTGATCTGCTTTTTTGATCTTGATTGCTTTTCTGGAAACAGACTTCCCATGTTGTTCTTGGTAAGTTAAAGCAATAAGTAGAAATAAACGACTAATAGTATTTACTCCGTGTCGTTGACTGGTATTAGAAACACGCGCATATTTATTGTTATTCAGGTCTTGAACACAAACTTGATAGCTCTGATCCTTCCCCATCACCTGTACAATTTTTTCCGCCCATTTTTGCTCACTGCCAGAAGCAATTTTAATGTGATTGGGATATTCCACGGTCGCAACTTTTGGTTCACGGACAGAATTTTTTCCCTTTTTATTTTTGACAATCTGTTCTTGTCCTTGACCGACAATTTTCAGGCTGCTGTTCTCTACTTTTTTAAGATTGACAGAATAGAGCATAAAAGCAATAAGTGCTGTTATTAATGAGCCTATCAAAATTTTATTTTTCATTTGTTTGCCTCAGTTTAAAAGAAGTGATGTCGTTTCATTAGCACAATCAACCATACCATTAAAAAGACTGTCACCACTATGATAGCAATCCAGTCAGACGAGCTGTGGCCAACCGGAAGACTGACGTTCATACCGTAAAAACCGGTTAGAATAGTAGGAATAGTTAAAACCAAAGACCAGACAGTTAAAAACTTCATCGTATCGTTCAAGTTGTTGTTCATCATATTATTTGAAGTTGCTGACAATGTTTGCGTAACCTGCTGTGAAATTTTTACCATTTCTGCAGATTGATTTGACTCAATTAAGACATCATCAAGACGTTCACGCCCCGGCTTGGTAAAGTTCAACTGAGACATTTTTAAACTGTGCAGCATCATTAGGTTAGTTTGTATTGAGCTAGACAAATATACTAGACTTTTTTCAATATTTGACAGTTCAACTAAGTCCTTGTTATTAATGTCACCGGAAAGCTTTTGGTCTAAACTATTGCGTTCTGCATCAAGCTGAGTAACAGCTCGTTGAAAATACTGTGAAGAATACAGTAAAAATTTCATTAATAATTCAGTAACATCTTGCGCCAGGGATAGTTCTCGTCTTGTAGCCGTGTCATTAAACTCATCAAATACATAACTGGTCGATTGAGTATGAAAAGTAAAGATGTTTTCCCCCGATATTAAAAAAGTTACTGGGTGAGCCGTAAAATGTTTGATAGTTTTAGTAGGCCAAATAGGCACATCATAAACTAGCAAGTTAATATGTGTATGCGTATCATAATCATAGTGGGGTCGTTCATGTCGGTCTGAAATATAAGTAATCATGTCAGGAGTAAAATGAAAGTCTATTTGCAGCTTATTACTGTCTTCTTCACTCAAATTGCTGATATCATACCATTTATAATTAGTTTCCACCGGAAACTTTTGTTCTTTGATCACGTTTTCACCCCTGGCCACTATATTTAGCTAGTGCTGCCACCAGCTTTGTTATGCCATTATTATCTTAACATTGAAGAGAAAAACGACAAATAAAAAAACAGGCCTAAGCCTGTTTTTTAAATTTTTTATCACTTTTCTATTGTTTCCAAGCTGCATCAAATTTATTTTTACCAGTAGTAATTGCTTTTTCAACATTCCGATTCTTTTGTGCAGCCGATAAGATTGATTGCATAATTGGGGTTAATTGACTAAATGTAGCACTAGAGTCCTTGATGACAGGAACACTGTAAAGTGAGTTGGCATTAAGTATGTCTTCTAATTTTGCTGGCAGTTTAAAGTCTTTATTCGACTTATATTCATCAGACTTTGTAGCACTGTCACTAACCGGGATATAGCCGGTTTCTTTAGCCCACTTAATTTGACTATCTTTAGAAGAAAGATATTTCATAAATTTGAAAGCAGCAGCTTTCTGCATCGCACTGGCGTGGCTGAACATATAAATGTCGGTACCTTGTGACATTGTATATTTGCTTGGCCGAGCTGCAACTTCATAATTGAAGCCTTTCTTAGCTGCCTGTTTGATCCATGTTTCAGTTGATGAAGATGTAACAAACATTGCCAATTTTTTGTTAGTAAACGGAATGTACAAGTATTTATCAGAACCTGGCATTCTAAAGTAACCCGCTTTTTCCCCGTTGATAAAGTAATTGAGCAACTTTCTGGATTTAGCACCAGTAAAGTCAATTTTACTGGAGAAATTTTCACCCTGGTTCTTCATACCCAAAACGTAGTAGTTATCAAGATCATCAAAGCCTGCACCAACTACTTGATGGTTACTCTTTTGGTAAATAGTCTGTGCAGCCTTCTTAACCTCAGCCATTGTTGCAGGAACTTTGGTAATGCCATATTCCTTAAACATCTTGGGGTTATAAATTAAAACTTCAATTGACTTGTTAAACGGAATACCGTATTGGGTGCCTTTAATCTGCGCACCATTTAGCATATCTTCTTTAATGCCAGATGCTGCAACACTGCCCCAACCTACATTTTTATCATTAATGTATGGTTTAAGGTCAACCAACATCTTATTTTTAGCAGCACTTTCAAGCCAACCCGGGTAAGCCTGAGTGATTGTTGGTAAATTTTTAGGTGATTGCAGAGTCGAAGTTATTTTTGACTGCAAGTTATCATAATCACCTTGTTGTTCAAGCTTGATTTTTATTTTAGGATTTTTATTTTCAAAATCCTGAGCTAAACTTTTCAGTGTTTTTTCCTGAGAACCCTGCATCCCATGCCAAAAAACAACTGTAGTTTTTTGAGTTACTTTTGGTATTTTAGAACTTGAGGATGATGAACTGCCACTTTTTGAACAAGCTGCAGTTCCAATTAATGCCAAGCCGGCTGCCGCAACAGCTGCCAGCTTTTTACCGAAATTCATGATATCTTTTTTCCTCCAAAATTTTTTAAGTGCTCAATAGTGATAGTTTGAGCATTAATACTCATTTATTGTATAGCAAATAATGCAAGATTACAATAAATTTAGACACAAAAATTCGGCTTTATTTGTATATTTTACTTTATTTGCAATTATAGTTAGCTATATTCCGAACATTTTCCAGATGACTTTTATTTTGTTCCATTTTGGGCATAAAAAAGAACTTGCCAATTATTGACAAGCTCTTTAATAAAAATTGCTATTTAGTTTTTATTGCTTCCAAGCAGCATCAAATTTTGCTTTGCCCGCTTTAATAGCGTCATCAATATTTTGCTTCTTTTGAGCAGCAGCTAAAATATTTTGCATAACTGGATTCAAATTGCCGTATGCAGCACCAGCATTTTTGATAATTGGCACACTGTATAAGTTTGCCATTGCATCTTCAAGTTTGGCCGGCAATTTCAGCTTCTTGGTATCCTTGTACTCAGCTGAATCAGCAGCTGCTTGATTGACTGGAACATAACCGGTGGCATTTGCCCATGTAAGTTGACTAGCTTTTGAAGTTAAGAACTTGATGTAAGTAAATGCAGCGGATTTTTGATCAGCTGAAGCATGCTTAAACATGTAAATGTCAGTACCTTGTGACATGGTGTATTTACCAGGACGAGGAGCAACATCATAAGTAAACTTATTGCCTACACCTTGTTTAACAAAGCCTTCACCAGCAGAAGTACCAATGTACATTGCTACCTTTTGGTTAGCAAATGGACCAGACAGATAGTGTTCTGAACCAGCTACTCTGAAGTAACCATCTTTGATTCCATCTGCGTAAAAATTAATAACCTTTTTTGAAGTGTCGCCGGCAAAGTCAATTTTACTTGAGAAGTCAACGCCTTCATTCTTCATGCCTAAAGTGTAGTAGTTTGATAATGAGTCAAAACCGGCACCTACAACTTTATGATTACTCTTTTTATAAATGATTTGTGAATCTTTCTTCAGTTCATCCATTGTTGCAGGTGCTTTTTTAATACCGTATTTCTTTAATAAATCTGCATTATAAGTCAAAACTTCAATTGATTTGTTAAAAGGAATGCCGTATTGTTTACCATTAATCTTAGCGCCATCGAGAAGTGCAGACTTGATATTAGAAGCCTTGCTGCTGCCCCAACCAACATCTTTATTATTAATATAAGGTGCTAAGTCAACCAGCATATCTTTCTTCGCTGCATTAAAGAGCCAGTCAGGATATGCTTGAGTAATGGTCGGTAAGTTATTAGGCGACTGCAAAGTGGAATTGATTTTAGCTTGTAAGTCGTTATAAGCTCCCTGATTTTCCAACTTAACCTTGATCTTAGGATTTTTACTTTCAAATTCCTGTGTCAACTTCTTTAAAGTAGATTGTTGCACACCTGTCATACCATGCCAAAAGACAATATTAGTTGTCTTTTTGACTTTAGCAATTTTTTCTGAACTTGAAGATGAGGAAGAATTAGAATTGCTTCCGCCATTTGAACAAGCTGCAGTACCAACAAGAGTTAAGCCAACTGCAAAGGCAGCGGCCAACTTTTTACTAAACTTCATTTGGTTAAACCTCCCAAATATAAAAACTAAACAACATTTTTTGATTAATCAAAACGCAATTGTTTGATTGCGCTTTGGTAAAATCCTGTTTCCATAAGGGTTTTCCACCAGCTCCGGATGCAATGTGTGCACGGGAATTAGTGTTGGTGGTTGAACCCAAGCAATAATTTGTTTTAGTTCTTGCTCGTCAGCGTGACCAGAACAACGCAACGCCTGAACTTCAATATTTTGCTCAGCAAGCCTTTGCATAAAAGGCTTGTATGCTGGGTCAAAATCTCCTAATGGCTCTGCATTAGAGTGAAGATACAAACCACCTTTTTGCAAGTGGTCGAAATCAGCAACTGCCTGCCAAAGGAAATCGTGATCATCATTTAACAGCTCTTCATAAGAAACTGCCAGTTCTGGCTTTAGATCAGCGAATTTTTGCTCCCCTGGCAAGTAATAATAAGGAAAATCCTGATTAATGCTTTCTTTTAGCAAGTGAGCTCTTGCAGCATGCAAAACAACACGGCGTGGCGAATCAGAAATAACACGCAATAGCCGCTCAACATTGGTCGGATATGTGTTAAAAGTGATTTGTCGCTTAGGATTTTGCTCTTGCAGTTGCACAAATTTAGCAGTCAATTCATTTTCATTTTTTGGACCGGTAAATTCTGCGCTATTTTCCTCATGCTTTTCTTCCGGCCAAGAAAAGCCGGTTGCTTCAGTAATTAAAACATCACAGTCTTTAGCTGCTGCCAGGAATTTTTTAACCCAGTCAGGATGATAACCGTGCAGACGAATATCACCGGTATAGGCAACTGCCAAATCTGGTGTTTTAACTATCAGACCAGTTGCACCATAAGCATCGTGGTCACTGGGCCACACTGTCATCGTAATATCGCCTACTTTTATTGGTTTTTGATACTCGGCTGCAATAATTGGGCGGGTATAGTTCGCTTCATGTCCGGCAGCAGGTAGCAAAAAGTCTCCTTTTTCATTTAAAGCAGGCAGCAGCTTAGCTGTTATTGGCCCTGCATACAAAGGTATTTCTGGGGCCAGGAAATTCATGGCCTTACTGTGATCAAGGTGAAGATGAGACATATAGGCTGCAGCATGCTCCCACCGCTCATGATCAATTGGCTGGCCAGTTAATTCGGGATCATAAAAGTTTGGTACATCCCCAATTAGCTGGTTTTCGACTAAAGTTTGATACTTTTCATCAGGCAAATTGAGCTCAGGTCGATAAACTTCACCCAAATCAAACAAAACGTGCGATTTGTGATATGCCACCTCAATCATGGGTCCGCCAATGGTATTTAAGCCGTTGTAAAAGGTGATGGTGGTTTTAGCCTTTAAGGTCATTGCGCACTACCCCCTTGATAATCTGTTTTCTAAAGATTAAGTACAAAATTAAAATCGGCAAGACAGTTAGGGTCGCAGCAGCCAGTTGCAATTGCGTTTCACTACCGGCATCGGATGCAAAGGCAGACAAACCATTATTCAGCAGGCGCATGGTATCTTCATTTGTAACCAGCAACGGCCAGAGAAATGAATTCCAGCCAGAGATGAAACTTAAAAGGCCAACTGTAAACAAGCCGCCTTTTGACATTGGCACTAAGATTTTCCAAATGTAATCCCAATCGCTGGCACCGTCAATCATGGCCGCTTTATAAATCGTATCCGAAATTGAACCAAAGTAGCTCTGCAAGTAATACATGTAGAAAATGGAAGTCAAGAATGGCAAAACTAATCCTACATAAGTGTTAAGTAAACCCATATGAGCAATTGTGTTGTAGTTGGTAAAAATAATTGCTTCACCTGGTACCATCAATAATGACAAAAGCACCATTTGGATTAAGCCTTTACCCTTAAAACGCAAGTTGACCATGGCAAAAGCACCAAGTAGTGAGTTAAACAGACTGACAAACGTGGTGACGCTAGCTGTTAAAACTGTGTTGAAAAAGTAGCGAGCAAATGGAGCACGAGCGAATACTTTGGCGTAGTTAGACCACTCAAAATGATGGGGAATTAGTGTCGGCGGGATCGAGGTGGTTTCCTGGAAACTCATTAAGCCGCCCAAAATCATATAAATGAAAGGAAAAACGGTAATAACGGCAAAGATAAATAAGATAATGTAGCTGAATAAGACTCCTAAACGAATTCGTTTCATTTAATTTTCTCCTATCTTTTTCATCATTTTCCGTTGCAAGAATGTCGCAAATAAAATAATCAGGAACAAAATTACGGTTGCAGCCATGGCAACTCCGGGAGTGCCGACGATTTGGAACTTATTGTAAATGTAGAACACTGCGGTTGTTCCTGAATTGCCCACTCCGGCTTGCCCGTTGAAAAGTGCATAAACCGAGGTATAAATTTTAAAAGCCCCGATCACATTCATTGTTAGCAAAAAGGCAATAGTTGGTACCAATTGCGGAATCGTGATTCGCCAAAATTTATCGCGACCGCTGGCGCCAAACATATCCGCTATAGTATAAAAATTAGGATCAATATTACGCAGCGCACCCATTAAGATGACGATATTAAATGCTAACGATGACCAAATGCCAAAGATAATAATGGTAGTTAAAGACATTGCTGGATCGTCAATCCAATCAGGTGCCGGTAAATGCAGACACCTGAGCACGAAGTTTAACATACCGTAATCACCGTTAAAGATATAACGAAATACAATTCCAATGGCAATTGTCGAGGTGACATAAGGCATAAAAAACGTGGTTTCAAAAAAGGACTTATGCTTAACCTTGTCAAAAATAATCCATGCCAGCATGATTGAAATTGCTAGACCGACTGGTACAGAAATAACAGCATATAACACCGTATTCTTAATGGCCAGCCAAAATTCTGGGTCATTAAAAATATACTGATAATTGCTAAAACCATTCCAGTGTAAGTCAATTAAGGAACCTCCCTGAAAACTCATGCTAAATGCACGCAAAATAGGGTAAATACTAAACAAGGTGACAAAGATGATAGTTGGCGCTAAAAAAAGCCAAGCCTTTTTTTGATTTGTCTTCATTAGTAAACTCGCTCTCCTTCAGGGGTAAACAGAAATACCCGATTAAATCGCATTTTAAGTTTAATTTGATCGCCTCGTTTAATTGGAGTTTCGAGATTAATTAGCGAACGCACTTGCTCATTATCAAATGTAAATTTTAAAATACGTTCACGTCCAATTAGTTCAATATCATCTACCGTAGTCCCAAACAGACCATCAGGATCAGGAACAATATTTTCGGGTCGAACAGACAAGATATACTCACCGTCTGGTATTTCCCGTTTAAAACGGGACTGCTCCAAATCGGCAAGATCTATCGTAAATTGGCTTGACTTTAATTCATTTGCAGTTTTTGTTACTTTAAAATTATCAATTACTGGATTACCAACGAAGTTGGCCACAAAATAATTATTTGGTTCTAAGTAAAAGTTTTGCCCTAAATCATCTTGTTGAATAATACCATCATTAAAGAGGATGATTTTATCACCAATAGACAAGGCCTCTTCTTGATCATGAGTAACAAATAAAGTGGTTATTCCAACAGACTTAACTAATGAACGAATTTCTTCGCGAATTTTAAGACGCAGTCTGGCATCCAAATTACTTAAAGGTTCATCCATCAGTAAAATTTGTGGTTCTTGCACCAAAGCACGGGCAATTGCAACACGTTGTTGCTGACCACCAGATAAATTACCCGGCTTTTGATCAGCCAGCTCTGTAATCTGTGTCAACTCCATGTATTTAGTGGCAATCTTTTTGGCTTCTGTTTTAGGCTTTTTGTTAGCACCCACAATTAGCGGAAACATGACGTTTTGCAAAACTGTCATATGAGGATATAATGCATAATTTTGAAAAACGTAACCGATATGACGATCCTTAGGTGCAACTTTTACCACCGACTTACCGTTAAAGATAATATCGCCCTCTGTGGGATTAAGTAAGCCGGCCAATATATTTAAAATTGTTGTCTTGCCACAACCAGATGGCCCTAGCAAGCAAACTAAATCTCCCTTTTTAACCGAAAAACTAACGTTTTTAATTGCTTCATGACCATTGTCATAAACTTTCCGCAGGTTTTTCACTTCGACAAATTTATTGTTATCCATTACCTCGCACCACTATAATCACTATTTCTTTTTTACTCTCTTAATTTTATGATAAAAAGTTTGAGAACACAACCTAATTCGCTTCATTAAAATTCGTAATTATCTTATCATAAGCAAGCTTTTTAACTAATTATTCGTATTTATTAGGTAAATTACTAATTATGAACTTAAAAATAGTTTTATTGTTCTTGTTTTATAATTTTGCTTTAGAGCAAAAACGATAATAAATCCTACTATCTCTTATTTTAATCTCTGTATATATTAATTAATATTTTATCCGAACATTTGACTATTTTTTATCTATTATTTTTGCCATTAGCCAAAAGCTAATAGTTATCTTTCACAAAAATCTCATGATCTACTTTGGCTCGGCCATTATTATAGTTAAATGAATATCCCGGTTGAACATTAAACAAATAGACATTAAAATCAAGTTCACCGTCAGTCGACACCGCTTGTAAATTAATTCCTCGGGCCATTAATTCCGTGCCCCGAAAAATAGGCGTAGCTTGGTAAATCACTTTTTTATTCTGTCTCAGTGCCACACGAATGCGACTCTCAAACATTGTTTGAATTCTTTGATTGGAAAAAGCAGACTGTGTGAACAGATTTTTAGGATTATTTTGGTCGCCCGATAAATTGCGGGGATTAAAATCACCTGCAAGATCAATGCCTGCGGAAACTGAATATGCTATGAGGTGTCCACGATTATAAATTTGTGTGCCGTTGCGCCGGTTATAATGCCAACCAGTCGGTTCAACGAATTGGCGAACCCTCAAACTATCATTAGCAACATTGCGCTTTTGTAAAAAGGCTGTATTCGAATGAGATGTGCGATTTAAACTGTCCAGATCAGAATAAATAACCCGATTAACGCGCCAGGCATTTTTAATTAACGTGGAATGGTCATTATTAACAGTAATATAAGAAGAACTTCCACTTTTAAAGTTTAAATTAGCCAGTTTTTGGTAGTCTTCATGCGACAAGCCACCGTATACTTTAGCAGCAGGCTTGGCCTTATCAATTTTATTGCTTTTCTGGCGGTCACTGCGCGTGATCCTGTTCATTGTCTGGTGTCCGCTTGGGTCTGAGCCACCTTTAGTAGAAACAAACCACAACAAGAACAAGATAATAATGACTATTGCCCAAAAATCTCCATTAGTTGTTTTAGTTTTTCGTCTGCTCCTCCTGCGTGCCATTCACATTGCTCCTTTTTAATAATAATTAAGTATAGCTAATCGAACTGTTGTTTGCAACAGGAACAATAAAAAAGCAAGGTTGATGATCCCTTGCCTCTAGTTTTAACTTCTGGCCCATTCATCCAGCATATTCAAAAAATAGCTTTCAGACAAGCGCTTAATCTTGCTGCCTGCATGATTAAATTCTCTTGCCTTTAATGTTTCCGGATTATTTTTACTAAAAAAACCATCATCACTCATAATTAAATAATCTGTATCAGCTTTAACACCGGTTTGAGCTATGCCATTCATATTATTAACCATTTGAGCGGCTTCAGTGCCGCTTATTTCCACCTCAGGTGCAAAAGCAATCTTTTTATTATTAACCGGATTACGAAATCCTAATTCCCAGACTTCCAGCTCTTCCTGCAGCAAATCAATGTTTTTCAGTTTGCCTTGTGCTTCTTGCAATAGTTCAGGCGTAAAATGCTGACGAAAATCATCATAAACTTTTTTAGTATCAAGAGAATCTGCCAAGCCATGGTGCTGTTCGACTTGTGCAATGCCTGCACGCTGAATGCAATCAAGCAAGCGATTGTGCTGCTGCGGATAATATACCCGAGCTAAACGCAACACATCGACATAATTGTTACTGAGCTCCGGCAAATGAAATTTTCGTGCTAAATCATACAAAAAATTTAGATCGAAATTGACGTTATAACCAATGACAATATCGTCACCAATAAATGTGCGAAAAGCTGTCATTGCCTCTTTTACAGGTTTTCCTTTTTCAAGAAGCAGATCTTCTGTAATACCATTTAACTTAGTGATGAAACTCGGTACATGATTTGACCGGGGATAAACAACCAGTTGACTAAACTCATCTACTACTTTATTAGCTCGCACTTTAACAGCACCAAGTTCAGTTACATGATCCCGATAGGGGTTTAAGCCCGTAGTTTCAATATCAAGCATAGTGTAGTCAGAAATGAAGTCAGGCCATTCCTGACCCTTGCGCCGGATCTTATCTTGAACGCCAGAAACATGCAGTACGCCATTTTTTACATAAATACTCATTGAAATCAGCTACTCCGTCACTAAATTATTGATTAAACTTGCTGCATCCGCATTTGTACCGGCGCTGCGTTCCTGAATTTCCGGTAATAAATTTTCCTGTTTGAAGTCAGCCGCCACATAAGACCATTGCGGAAATTCTGCTACCAAATGTTCAATTGGCTCCCGTAATTGCGGGCTCGTTTCGTCAACTCCTAATTCCAAAAAAACAGTATTTTTATCTTCATTACCGGTTAAAAACCAGCGGAAACGAGTATTAGCATCAGTATCTGGATAAAAATGCTCATTAAGCGGCAGATGTATTTCCAGCGGCTGACCACATATATCACATTTTGGTACCAATTCTTCTATATTAGTATCAGGCTTTTTCGCAGCGATCTTTTGAACGACAGACTGACAATCCTTAAGACCATGATTGATGCCGCTGGAACACTGCGCCTTAGTCCAATCGCCAAACACATTAAAAATGCGTTTTTCATTAAAGCCGGCAGTTTCAAAAAAGTGACCAAATGCTGAGCTAGCAATAAAATACTGCTTGTTATTAATTAACTGCTTCAGTTTTTGCAATGTTTTACTAGGATAATAATCAACAGAATATTTTTGAATAAGGTTTGACCATAACTGCCACTTTTCTGACCAAGAAGAAATGTGCTGATCAAGCGCAAAGCCGACTGAATGGACATCATACTTTTGGACAACTCCGGGAAAACTCTGTTCAAAATCTTCCTGGCCCAAAAGGTCAAGTCCTTCGGTTTTAGCTAAGCCGTTACCGGCAACCACTATCACAGTGTCAGCATTTTGCACTAACTGTCGTGCCTTATTCAAATTTTCCATTTGATTACCTTTTCTATTTTTGATTATAACCTGTAAATGAAAGCTGGCCATCTTCAATTTCACCTAAGAAAATGTCACTGGGATCATCATAACCAGCTTGCTTTACTTGTTCTTTTAGCCAATCTTCATCCTTATTAATAGATTCAAGCACATCTTGGTTGATTTGACCATCATTAATTAAAGGAAAACGAACATTTTTTTCATCCTTTTTAATAACCGTCAGCTGACCGTTCTTTTCAAAGATGCAATTCTTCACTTTATCAACTGAATAAATGCCTTGACTGCGCAATTTAAACATTAACTCATTGGCTGAAAGCCCGGCAGACAAGCAATTGCGGGATAAAACCTGACCGTCTTTAATTATCTGAATTGGTTTGCCATCAATTAGTCCGCGAATAAAGTTGCTGTGCTCTCTAGCAAACTTCAAGATAAAGACAACTAAAGTCCAGACAATCAAAACCAGCAGAAACTGTAATACGGAAATATTGGCATTATAAATAACGCCTCCTATAATACCACCCAAAACATAGTTTTGCAGTTGATCCAGAGCCGTTGTGGGGGCAATATTGCTCTTGCCAAACACATTTATTTGAAAAATTAAAGTTAACACACCTAAGGCAAATTTAATAAAAAGCTGTGTATAATTCATTATTGCTTTCCTCCTAATTCTTCACATTGACTTCGTGATTAATTACGTGAGCCTGTTTTAAAGAATATGAATTGTTATCGTCATTTAGTTCCAGTTGATAGTCAATGTCTTTGGAATCAACTCTGACAATTAAACCGTTTTGCAAAGTGGTAGAGCTGACCATCACATCTGAAACCGGCACTTTATGATCTTTAGCAACTGATTTAATAAATGGCGCAATCTGCTCGGATTGAGATTTCACCACATTGGTTTGCACGTATTTTTCATATTGCGTTCCCATAAATAAAAGTAAAAACAAAAGTGCAATAATGCCTAGGTCTCGGTAACGAGTATCGAATCTATGCCTGAGATAGAGAACTGTAAAAGCAATCATCGTTAAAGCCGCAACTGCAATCAGCACATAGAGAATGGTTTTACTTGTATTCTGATTTTGCTCAATATATTTAAGTGTGTAAAAAGTCATGACATAATTACCTCTATAAAAAACAATTTATGCTAATTTCCTGTAGTCAATACTTTTTTTAAAATTATAAATTAACTACCTTAATTATTACCAAATTTAGCTAAAACATTTATTTCCTCCCATGAGCTTACTTAGACTGTGTTTATAAGCTCACCTATTAACAGTATAACAAAAAAGTAGTTAGAACCTGTCTAACTACTGCTTATTAATATTCAATTTATTTCTAGTTTTGAAAAGTACCAGTTGCTGCATCTGACTTTCGCCTTTTGCATCAAAGTCTTCTTTTAAATACTCGCTAGCAGCCATATCTTTTAACCATTTGGGTTCAGCCATTTTCATTCTCCTTAATCTTTATCTTAAATAACAAGCTAATTGTAACGTGCAAGCCCTTAACTTAAGCCTTATTTTAAATTATCTCTCGTTTTTGGGATCGGTTTTTCTTTCTATTATAATGAGCTAAAATAGAAACTAACTGATAACGTGCAAAGGAGTAAAATATGAAAACAGGTACAAAAATTATTACATTGGATAACGGCTATCATTTGTGGACAAACACTCAGGGTCAAGGGGACATTCATCTGTTAGCTTTACATGGTGGCCCCGGTGGTAATCATGAATACTGGGAAGATACCGCTGATCAACTAAAAAAGCAGGGCTTAGACGTTCAGGTAACAATGTATGATCAACTAGGCTCCCTTTATTCCGATCAGCCGGATTATTCTGATCCTGCTATTGCTAAAAAGTATTTGACCTATGAGTATTTCCTAGATGAAGTTGATGAGGTACGGCAAAAACTGGGTTTAGACAATTTTTACCTAATTGGTCAAAGCTGGGGTGGCCTTCTAGTCCAAGAATACGCCGTCAAATACGGTCAACATTTAAAAGGCGCAATTATTTCTTCAATGGTCGATGATATTGATGATTATGTTAAAGCCGTGAATCGCCGCCGCCAAGAGGTTTTGCCCCAAACTGAAATTGACTTTATGCATGAATGTGAAAACAATAACGATTACGACAATGACCGCTATCAAGAAGACGTTAATATTCTCAACATTAACTTCGTTAATCGTAAACAACCTTCTAAGCTATACCATCTAAAAGATATTGGCGGTACTGCCGTTTACCAGGCCTTTCAAGGCGATAATGAATTTGTCATCACTGGCAAACTAAAAGACTGGCATTTTAGAGACCAACTCAAAAATATTAAAGTACCAACTTTGCTAACTTTTGGCGAAAATGAAACGATGCCAATCGCTACGGCTAAAATTATGCAAAAAGAGATTCCTGATTCCCGCTTAGTTACAACTCCTGATGGTGGTCATCACCATATGGTTGATAATCCAGACGTTTATTACAAACATTTAGCTGATTTCATTAGTCAAGTTGAAGCAGGGACATTTAAAGGAGAATAACAAGTCCAACTATTTTTATACAAGTATAGCTAACAAAAAGCAAGTAGGCAACTGCTTGTTTTTTTGTTCACTTAAAAAAAGCTTATCTACTAATTACTTTTCGCATAAATAGTGAATTTTTCACTATATTATTTTCCTGTATAAAATAACACTTTTCAAGAATATACTTTTTTAAAAATTAGCAATAAAATATTTTACTTAACTTATAAAGCAATAATAATAAATGCAAAAAATAATTTTGCATACATTTTACATGTTTAAGTTTTCCCGTGATTAAAGCAATACTTATAAAGATATATCCCTATATATTAAATTTTAAATTTACAAAGAATATATTTTTTGTCTAGACCAATTAGTGTTATTATAAAACTAAAGTATATTTAGATTAGGAAAAAATAACTAGGTGATAATAAATGAAGTTATTAATAGCCATAATATTAATTTTGGGTGGCTGTTCATACATTTTTGATTTAGTTTGGACTCTTTATCTGACATTTAGCAATAATGTAAAGCAAGATAATTACGGCGAACGCTGTCGAGATTTCGATACTATGTTCTTGTTAATCCCAGCAATGAATGAATTTCAATCCTTACGAAAAAACATTCCTTATTTAATGGAATTACAAAAACAATGTGAGAGTTTTATCAAACTCAAGCTGGTCTTTATCGATGATGACTCTAGTGATGGCACCACTACTTTACTAGAAAAATACGCTTATCATCCTAATGTCATAGTTGTACACCGAGTAAAGCCTAATGCTCAGCAAGGAAAAGGCCCGGCATTAGAAGAAGCAGCCGAACGTATTGCCAAAATGAACTATTCTGAGGATAAAACTATTATTGGCGTCATAGATGCTGATAGCCACTTAGATGCAAATTACTTACGGCAAGTGGTCTATGCTTTTGACCATTCAAATTGCGACTTGCTTCAAACAAGAGTAAATATCTATAATCTGGATCATAATATTGCAGCAATGCAAAATTTTGAATTCACTATTTATAATTCTCTTTTACAAATGGCAAGAACTTATTGGGGTTCTTCTTTAGCTTCAGGTAATGGACAATTCATGACCTTAAAAATGACCAATAATGTAGGTTGGTCATCATCATTATTGGAAGATTGCGAATTTTCATTAAAAGGCTTATTAAAAAGTTATCATGGTACCTTCTTAAATACCGTCAGCATTGGACAAGAAGGGGTTACTAAATATAAGAAACTGATCAAGCAACGTACTCGCTGGTGCCAAGGCGGTTTTCAATGCCTAGGCAAATATGGTAAAAGAATTATTAAATCTAAATTCATTCCGTCAATGGTTAAAACTTTTGTACTGCTCTTCCTGCTTATTCCAGTACTTTCAATGGTCACAACACCTGCTTCTGCAATTTCATTGATAGTTTTACTGCTTTATGTCAAAACGAATGCCTGGATTAGCATTTCAATTATTGCAAGTTTGCTGGTAATAGAATATTTGACAAATACAATGTTAATACTAAAGCAATATCGCGAAGCTAGATTTGATGAACCGCTAAAAACTTCTTATTTGCTGAAAATATTGTTTTTGATTGATTTTTACAGATGGTCGTTAGCCATAGTTCCATATAAAGCTTTGGGACGAATTTTAGTTGGCAATCAGTCCTGGTCAAAAACTTCTCATACTTAACAAGGCAGAAAAAGGAATTAACTTCTATTTTTAAATATTTACATTCAAAAAGACTAATAAATTTGAGTATTGATAACCCAATCTATTAGTCTTTTGCTTTCTGCAAATTTTATGTAATTAGACACAGTTAATTGTCTTACTGTTCTCTATTCTCAATGACTCTTCTAAATTGCAGCCAGTTCTCACTAAGATTTGAAGTCAGCGAACCAGCTATCTTGTCGGGAGGGCAATCAGGATGTTTTTCAAGTAAATCTGTCATCTTTTCTTTTAATGCGGAAATTTTTTCCCAATCACTGCTTTTAGCTGACCATGCTATGTGTTCAAACGGACTCATATGCTTTTCAGTAAGCAGCCTTTTGCCCAAATTTGAGCCGTTTCTGTTTTTCATTTTAGAACGGTCATGATAGGAAATTCGGGCACATTCTGAAGCCGATTGCAGAAGCACTGGTTCAAGCCTTTCCCACGATAACAGATCATTCTCTTCAACATCAACAAACGGGACATGCATTACTCTTTTTTTCAGCGTTCCATACTTGGGACTTGCTTCAAGAACCGCTTTTATCAAAATTGCAATAGTTTCCATTTCCGGCTGGACGCCAGCAGCAATTCGCAAATCCAGAAAATTTTGCCAGTAAGTTGATGTTACCAGAGTTTCATGCCACATCCATGGTTCAATCAATCTGTTGCAGTCTTGTTTATGAGCATCATTCCATGAAGCTGGAACTGCATCATTTTTATATGCTTCATCATACTTGTCAGCAAATTTTTCCCAGTCACTAGCTTCAGCATCGTAGGGGACTTCTTCTTCATTCATTAGCTGTCGCAACATACCCAGAACTGCTTCATCTCGGGAGTGTAGCCAATCTTTTTGCCCTTTCTGAATCAGCAAATGGCCCTGTCATGCCCTTGTGATTAATAGTCCAGAGTGGAATCACAGGTTGCTCCATTACTGGCTTGACGGTAGTCTTTATGCTTCTGGCTCTTGAAGAGGCACTGTTTCTGCTGAAAACCCGATGAGTATTCCACTCGGGAAGAATAAATCTGGGAAACCTGACAATCATAGTTGTGACCCTGTTTGGTGTAATTAAGTTTTCATTCTCAGAAAACTCCCTGTTGATTGAATCTTTTACAATTACAGCAGAATAGCCTCTAAGAACTGGATCCTTATACCTTGCGCAGATGGTCTTGGCACCATTTTGGGACCAGGGCATTTGCTCTTCTTCCACAATCACTGAAGACCAATCTGGTTTAACTTCACGACTATTATTATGCACTGTAGTCATTTATATATCTCCTCATTAATTTATTAAGTCACAGACTATAATCATTATTAATCTATCTGCGACTTTAAACAAATGACCTGCATATATAAACAAAAAATAATTTATAGTTTCCCAACCTGCCTATAAATTCTTGCTTTTTACTATTTTGCCCAAATTTTTGATGCTAAGGCTCGTTATCGTGCTTTATTTCAGGTGCCAGTAAAAAATACTAATTGCTGTAACTAGCAAAAGTTCAATAGCTGAAACTCCAATGCCTGATCTTGAACCTATTTTTTTAGCAACAAGACCGCCTAAAAGATAGCCTAAAGAGTTTACTCCAATCAGCACTGTTTTATAGATACTCGTTACTCGTCCAAGGTATTTTTGTTCAACTTGCTGTTGCCTATTCGTGATGATACTAATATTAATAATTGATTCAATTATAGAAACAAACGCAATAGCCAGAATCATTGTTGGTACATTTTGGTCCAGCGCAAAAAGGGCACGAAAAAGAGCACCAGCAAAAATTAGCAATACAAACAATAGATTAAACTTAATGCGCCTATTCAACCAATTGACCACCAAAGTACCAATTAAGGCACTGACAGCTGCAATCGCTGAAATTATTCCAATATTTTGAGAGGAAAGTTTTAATTGCGTACGTAATATTATGAGGCTATCATTATCAAAATTAGCTGATACAATATTAACTAGTGCAGCTAATATTAACGGATACAAAACAGAACGAATATTAAGGGTATATTCCAGACCTTCCTTTATATCTGTTTTTACCGTTTTAAGTGCAGATTTAAGAGCTGTAAAGCCGGTAAAAGCAGTAGATTTAGTTTTCAGGCTGATACTTTTTTCCAGTAAAAGGCTAATTAGGTAGAAAATTGCACAAATAACAATTAAAAGACTATGCGAAATATATTGATATAATATTCCGCCTATAATAGGCAATGCAAAATTAGCTGCATATTGTATGCCATAAACCAGACTGTTTAATTCTGAAAAGTCCTTCTTTTCTACCAAAGAAGAAACAAAAGTAATTTCTGACACCGTATTAATTGTGTTTGTCACGCTGACGACAAGTGATACCGCATAAATAATTAAAATCATGCAATTCACTGTTAACTGGAATGCAAATGATGCGGAAAGAATCAAGTAGCTGATTAATCTAATCAAATCACTAAAAATGAGAATCTTTTTAACATCTAATTTATCCGTTAGAGCTCCCGCCGGAAGACCTAAAACCAAAATAGGCAATGTTTCAATAATAGAAATTATTGATAAGTGAATACCATTTTTAGTGATATCAAGTACCATCAACGGCAACGCAAATGACATTAAAGAGCTGCCCAAGTTATCGGTGATCACTGACAAAATATACAGTTTGTTGTTTTTACTTTTTAGTATATTTTGCATGTGAACAAATAGCAACCTTTCTTTAATTAGTGTCAATTTCTTAAAATATTAAAGTACTAAGTACCAAAAGTCAATATCATTTCTTTAGGGCTTGAACCCAATATTCTCTCCGGATCAGGCCTTTCATTTTTTCTTTGTTATAGGCAGCGGATTATATTCTGTAATTGCTTTAGTCAAAATATTATATTCAGCCTTCAACCTTTTTTATCGTTATAGTTTGCTTATCCTCATTAGAGTCTATTGCAACTCTGTAAATAGCTGAACTGCGTATATTCTTTCAGCATTTTTCTATGGATAACAACCGCCCTAGAGTTGCCTCATTCCCTTAATTTGACTGACTTTTTCATTTAAAATTTTGCTTTCCTTAACCCAATTAATTATGCTCTAATCATCGTTGATCCAACAATTGTCTAAAACTACTTACACGTTGAATTGCAATACCTTCCAGTTCTAATCATCATTGATCTAACAATCATCTAAAACCTGCATGCGTCCGCGAGTTTGCAGCGGTGCGTTCTAATCATCATTGATCTAACAATCATCTAAAACGAATGACCCAAGAGCAAGTATTGTCTTTAAGTTCTAATCATCATTGATCTAACAATCATCTAAAACAGCTTCTCTAATATTAGACCAGCATGAGCGGTTCTAATCATCATTGATCTAACAATCATCTAAAACTCGCTTAATTGATCAGAAAGGGTGCTTTCTGTTCTAATCATCATTGATCTAACAATCATCTAAAACGAGCTGTGGCAAAAGCTTAATATCGAAAAAGTTCTAATCATCATTGATCTAACAATCATCTAAAACGGATGGCTTAATTGAAGGATTCGAGAATGTGTTCTAATCATCATTGATCTAACAATCATCTAAAACGTCATTGCGTCTACATAATCATCATGTGGCGTTCTAATCATCATTGATCTAACAATCATCTAAAACTGCAATATGGACAGCAATTTTGTCGAGCTGGTTCTAATCATCATTGATCTAACAATCATCTAAAACTCCAATTCCTGCCCAACTTCTTTAAGGCGAGTTCTAATCATCATTGATCTAACAATCATCTAAAACGGTGTTATGAGGGATGGAACTATTTGGGTTGTTCTAATCATCATTGATCTAACAATCATCTAAAACTAAAGTTCTGAAACCGTATCTCTTGAAATAGTTCTAATCATCATTGATCTAACAATCATCTAAAACGATAAAACGTTATAACCTGATTGATTCGTGGTTCTAATCATCATTGATCTAACAATCATCTAAAACACAGAATGTGTGGGCTCTTTATTTTTTCTAGTTCTAATCATCATTGATCTAACAATCATCTAAAACATAATGCGCACTGTCGTACTTGTTAGGCATGTTCTAATCATCATTGATCTAACAATCATCTAAAACTAACAATTGTCAGAGCTAATGAGTATGGAGGTTCTAATCATCATTGATCTAACAATCATCTAAAACAGAGGGGCAATTCGAGCGAGCGTGTCGTGAGTTCTAATCATCATTGATCTAACAATCATCTAAAACGGAATGACCCCGACACAAACAAGGTTTATTGTTCTAATCATCATTGATCTAACAATCATCTAAAACATTTGACCTTATTAGTATTCTCTGTGTAGTGTTCTAATCATCATTGATCTAACAATCATCTAAAACTTAACGACAGGGCTGATAAACTTGATACTAGTTCTAATCATCATTGATCTAACAATCATCTAAAACTCCTCTAATCGAAGCTACATCTAGTTTTATGTTCTAATCATCATTGATCTAACAATCATCTAAAACTACTTATATTATACACTACTGGTAGTGTATGTTCTAATCATCATTGATCTAACAATCATCTAAAACTTAATCAATTCCAAACGTGCAGTAACAGCCGTTCTAATCATCATTGATCTAACAATCATCTAAAACAAAGGGATGCTCAATTTCAAAGAAGCGATTGTTCTAATCATCATTGATCTAACAATCATCTAAAACCTATAATATACTTAGTTAAAAGATAAGAGTGTTCTAATCATCATTGATCTAACAATCATCTAAAACTAACTCTATGTGGCTATGCTAGTTTCAGAAGTTCTAATCATCATTGATCTAACAATCATCTAAAACACTGAGAACATCACTATCAAAAGTAAAGCTGTTCTAATCATCATTGATCTAACAATCATCTAAAA
>NZ_KQ034007.1:192839-274225 GCF_000970755.1 Lactobacillus kimbladii | reverse complement strand
GTTCTAATCATCATTGATCTAACAATCATCTAAAACGAAATTGGGATAGGTTTTTGCTACCTCTTTGTTCTAATCATCATTGATCTAACAATCATCTAAAACCCTATAAAATATTGCTTGCCGTTCATTTGAGTTCTAATCATCATTGATCTAACAATCATCTAAAACGAAGGATCGTTCTTTTTGATCGTCTTTTTGGTTCTAATCATCATTGATCTAACAATCATCTAAAACCTGCAAAATAAGACTAAATCGTGATGCCATGGTTCTAATCATCATTGATCTAACAATCATCTAAAACAAGATCAATTAGCCAAATTGCAAGGTGATGGTTCTAATCATCATTGATCTAACAATCATCTAAAACATATTCAGTTACTAATATTTTTATAAAAATGTTCTAATCATCATTGATCTAACAATCATCTAAAACATAGTTTGGGCGGTAATGTCCTTTGCGTTGGTTCTAATCATCATTGATCTAACAATCATCTAAAACAATAAGTAGGTCTTGATAACTAGGTGATACGTTCTAATCATCATTGATCTAACAATCATCTAAAACTTAAAGTGATCTCAACTTTTACGCCAATTGGTTCTAATCATCATTGATCTAACAATCATCTAAAACTGGTCACCTGATGACAAAACACAATCAGAGGTTCTAATCATCATTGATCTAACAATCATCTAAAACAATGATATGCATACTCTTCTTATTTTGCTAGTTCTAATCATCATTGATCTAACAATCATCTAAAACGGCGCCGGCGAGTTCATCATATGGAACAATGTTCTAATCATCATTGATCTAACAATCATCTAAAACATAATATTTGCCGTTTGCAAAATTGCCGTTGTTCTAATCATCATTGATCTAACAATCATCTAAAACTGGACTATCTCACGATTTTAACACCAAAGGGTTCTAATCATCATTGATCTAACAACCATCTAAAACGTAAGCCAGTCCATGATGGCGATATGACTCGTTCTAATCATCATTGATCTAACAATCATCTAAAACAATGTATTAGCGACAATCGTATTGAGTAAAGTTCTAATCATCATTGATCTAACAATCATCTAAAACAGAATACAATATTCTGATAAAGCGGAAGAAGTTCTAATCATCATTGATCTAACAATCATCTAAAACCAAACTATCAGCCTTATCTGCACGTTGCTTGTTCTAATCATCATTGATCTAACAATCATCTAAAACATCTATACCATATATTAGAACGTCAAAAGAGTTCTAATCATCATTGATCTAACAATCATCTAAAACCCACGTTTGCCCTGCCACGAAGTCATCATTGTTCTAATCATCATTGATCTAACAATCATCTAAAACACGTAATTCACGATATACATCATCATCTAAGTTCTAATCATCATTGATCTAACAATCATCTAAAACTACACGCGAGGCGAACGCCTCCACCGTTTGGTTCTAATCATCATTGATCTAACAATCATCTAAAACAAGAGATGAACGCTAAAATTGAAGAAGAAAGTTCTAATCATCATTGATCTAACAATCATCTAAAACAAAGAGTTCAAAGCTAAGGCAAAAGCTGGTGTTCTAATCATCATTGATCTAACAATCATCTAAAACCTATCTATATTATAGTACAATGTAGATACAGTTCTAATCATCATTGATCTAACAATCATCTAAAACAGTTAATAGTGACGCAATGAGTCCTACCATGTTCTAATCATCATTGATCTAACAATCATCTAAAACTCTTTTGTTTTCTCATCAGTTGCAGTATACGTTCTAATCATCATTGATCTAACAATCATCTAAAACACAGCTTCAGACAATATCATTCTGTTATAAGTTCTAATCATCATTGATCTAACAATCATCTAAAACCCAGACGCAAGTCAATATCAACATGACCGTGTTCTAATCATCATTGATCTAACAATCATCTAAAACTTTACATAGTTTTGTATAGTTTTTGCGGTAAGTTCTAATCATCATTGATCTAACAATCATCTAAAACCCATGTTGGTATGTAAAATTGAATGTGCCCGTTCTAATCATCATTGATCTAACAATCATCTAAAACTCATTGTCTGTTAAAATAACGGTTAACGTAGTTCTAATCATCATTGATCTAACAATCATCTAAAACTCGTGGCTGTTATGAGTATTATACTGACTAGTTCTAATCATCATTGATCTAACAATCATCTAAAACGGATCTAGGTCTATTAATAATGTATTTTTAGTTCTAATCATCATTGATCTAACAATCATCTAAAACAGACCTTCAACGACAAGGAGATAAGGATTTGTTCTAATCATCATTGATCTAACAATCATCTAAAACACCACTAGGAGCAATGGTAGGCTCACAAATGTTCTAATCATCATTGATCTAACAATCATCTAAAACAGGTTGCATCCCAACTTTGCGCTTTGTCGTGTTCTAATCATCATTGATCTAACAATCATCTAAAACTAATCTTTTTACCGCAATGCTTACAAAAGAGTTCTAATCATCATTGATCTAACAATCATCTAAAACAATAATATTTGATTATAGAAAGAAGAGTGTGTTCTAATCATCATTGATCTAACAATCATCTAAAACGGCTTCAGTTATTATGAAAACGTGGAAGAAGTTCTAATCATCATTGATCTAACAATCATCTAAAACGTCCCCACCAACATTTAATGAAAGTAATGAGTTCTAATCATCATTGATCTAACAATCATCTAAAACCACTAGTTGGTACCTCAAAAGTAGTTAAATGTTCTAATCATCATTGATCTAACAATCATCTAAAACCATTGGCCGTACAACTGTTGCAATGCAAAAGTTCTAATCATCATTGATCTAACAATCATCTAAAACCTAGTTCATCATTTTTATTATAATCTAACAGTTCTAATCATCATTGATCTAACAATCATCTAAAACCTTAAAATTAAAAGAATGGATTGCATTATAGTTCTAATCATCATTGATCTAACAATCATCTAAAACTAAACGTGAGTGATCAATAACACATGCTCTGTTCTAATCATCATTGATCTAACAATCATCTAAAACAGGACAATTATCAAAAGGCTTTAACTCAGCGTTCTAATCATCATTGATCTAACAATCATCTAAAACGCTAAATCAATATCAACATCATTAACCCATGTTCTAATCATCATTGATCTAACAATCATCTAAAACTTAAAATAACGGCTTGTCGTTGTTGAGTAGGTTCTAATCATCATTGATCTAACAATCATCTAAAACTGCTCTTACACGATAGAAACCATATCCCATGTTCTAATCATCATTGATCTAACAATCATCTAAAACCTAGTTATTGACGCTTGCATGTCAGAAATAGTTCTAATCATCATTGATCTAACAATCATCTAAAACTAAACATTGTGCCAGTCTGTGGGTTTTTGAGTTCTAATCATCATTGATCTAACAATCATCTAAAACCCCTAATCAAGCTCAGTTTGTCTTACAAAGGTTCTAATCATCATTGATCTAACAATCATCTAAAACCGGTAAATATGGTATATCTGATTTGTTTTCGTTCTAATCATCATTGATCTAACAATCATCTAAAACTTAAGTAAAATATATTATAATTAATGTTGTGTTCTAATCATCATTGATCTAACAATCATCTAAAACATACAGAATAACTTATAAAGAGAGAAATTGGTTCTAATCATCATTGATCTAACAATCATCTAAAACTGTAAGTCTGTACCGGAAACTTTGACGTTAGTTCTAATCATCATTGATCTAACAATCATCTAAAACCAGAAACCTTATCTCACATGGAAGGCGCCAGTTCTAATCATCATTGATCTAACAATCATCTAAAACTGTAAAGGCTCATGCTAAATACGAGGGAAAGTTCTAATCATCATTGATCTAACAATCATCTAAAACCATGTTTTCACGCTTTCATTAATTAGCTAAGTTCTAATCATCATTGATCTAACAATCATCTAAAACCACTGGCACTACCTTGCATAGAAGTTGCATGTTCTAATCATCATTGATCTAACAATCATCTAAAACAAGGTCCTGTGCTGATTGTTGCTCTCTTGGGTTCTAATCATCATTGATCTAACAATCATCTAAAACGGCTCTCGTATAAGTCTTCGCCTAACTCATGTTCTAATCATCATTGATCTAACAATCATCTAAAACCTAAGTTTTTACCATTGAAAATCAACTGATGTTCTAATCATCATTGATCTAACAATCATCTAAAACTAATTCTTCCACGATATTTTTTAGATTGTTGTTCTAATCATCATTGATCTAACAATCATCTAAAACCGATGTTTTATAATCTGATTTTAATTTTTGCTAGTACCAATCGATTAGATCCTTATCAATATAGTAAAAAGGTATGTCTTTAGATATTGCCAAATTTTCTCTTGTTGTGAATTCAATTACAACCAAAATTAAATTCATTTCTGTGACAAGACTAGCTAACTCTTGCCATTCCTGCTCTTCTAAGTAATGAGCTACATTACAAATAACAGGAACTGATTTTAAATTACACGTTTGGTGAATTTTTAAAACTGTTTCTATTATACCATATGGACTGAGCAACATTGATTTATCTAAATGAATTTCTGTAAATTTAAGTAATTTTTTTAAGTCTTCATCAAAATTAATTGCTAAAGGCAAGTCTTCAAGTAAAAGTGAATCCTGCAAGGTTGACTCTAAATTATAAAAAGACTTAATCACTTTATTGCGATTTTCCTCGTCTAAATTTTTCAGATAACTACTTACAATATGGGGCATATACTTTTTAGTAATATCCCCACTAAGCATTGGATCACCAATAAAATCAAAAGTTTTACTTACATCAAGGGGACTATAATCATCCTCTGAACAAATTAACAGCTTGTTTTTTCCTTGAAAGCCTTGAATTATATCACGGTAAGCAATTGAACTTTGTAAACCAATTACTTTTATTCCAGGATCCTTAAATACCCATTTTTTATGAGTCGCATAAGTTAAAATCATAAAATTACCGTCCTATCTGATGTATTACGCACATCGTCAATTGGCTTACCGACTAAAAAATGCATGTCATTATATTGCTTTTCAGTAACCATTAATGACTGTACTAGGCCTCCGCGAGGCAAGAATTTTCTAATACGATTTTCCAAAAACTTAGCGGTTTGTCTGGTAACACAGACTCGCACATATACTGAAAATTGCACCATTAAAAAGCCCTCATTAATCAACTTTTTATGAAATTGGCGATATTCTTTTCGTTCTTCAGCTGTCTCTGTTGGTAAATCAAACATTATCATTAAGCGCATTATTCGGTACCTCATTAGTCAAACTCATCTCCATTTCTGGTAATTTTTTACTTTCTCCACTAAGAAACTTTATACATTCTCGTACATAAACCGTAATAGCATTGGTCAAAAGCGTCTTTTTACCATTAAACTTAATTTCTAAACTTAAAAGTTCAACTAGCCCATACTTAATATCAGGCGTTAATTCCTTAATCTTTTCGTGGGCCTTAACCCAATAATCTACAAATGGTCGAAAGGGTTCCATTAAGTCCGAGGCCAAATTAAACTGGTTTTCCTGGGAACAGTGATGAATGCCAAAATATGTCAGATAGCCATTCATCGCAATTTCTCTATTAAAGCTTGAAAGCAAAATAGCATAACCATAATCCAATGCTGCATTAATGGCACTGGTATCACGCCTAACAAAATTCTTATCAAATAAAAGCATAAAATATTTACGGGCTGCAATTGCCTCTCGGTTGCTTTCATCATTAATTTCTAACTGGTCCAGTTCACTCTGAACCTCGTCCTTATTCAAATGATAATTAGCTAAAACCGCAATCTGATTTTTGATCTTTTGACTAACTATCTTTGTCCACAACACCTCTTTTAAATGTTCATCCCAATTAAATTGTTGCGTTAATTTAGCCATATTCCTTGTTCCCGGATAATAAACAGCTGTTTCAACGATAGGATTACCTTTTTCATCAACAAATATAATTTTGGTTTGATTTTGCGCCAATTTACTAATGAGGGCGCTGGTAATCACTGCCTGTGTCGTTGAAACGAGCAATAAATTAATATCCTCAATTGGTATTTGGTTTATGCCATCACGAGTTTGTACAATCATCATTTGCATTGAATAAGTCAATTTAGCATGCTGCGTGATGATTACTGATCTCCATCCCATATTTCCTCCTTGTATTTTTAAAAATAAATGTTATACTATAGTTGTTGGTTAGCTACCAACGATCTAATCATTATTGATCTAACAACCAGATTTAAAATCAAACAATGTATCTTTTAGATACGAAGTTTCAACGCGGTTATTACCGTCCTGCCTCAGCTCTATAGCGGAGGTTTTTTTATGCACAAAAATAGGGAATCGGATTATTTCGCTTCCCTATTTTAGTTTACAAATCAGCTATCTTAACCCGTTTTTCAAAAAGACCAGTTGGTGACTGGAAGATTAATACTGCTTCTGGTGATAATGTAATACCAGACTTTTCTTGCATTTGTCCTAGAGGTGTCCCAATTCCAATGTTTTTCAAATTACCTAATACCATATTATCATGTAAGCCATTCAGAATATTACTTAAAGTGATTTTTTTATCATTAACTTCTAAATCAATAAACTTGTTTCTACCTAAATGCAAACCATTTCTAAAATTGCTTGTATCAAATAATGATAAATAACAATCAACTTTTTGCAAAATCTCATCATATGCTTTTACCAATAATTTATCTTGATCCTCACCCTTTTTCAAATTGTCGGTCACTATTCGCATAGTTTCCTGAGAAAGGGCCAATTGCTTGGCATTAGTCTTGTATTGAGCAGAATATAACATAAATTTTTTGTCACCGTCTAAGACAACTTGCTTAAAAGGTACATGATCTTTAATTACTCTGAATCCTTTAACACCACGCTTAGGCTTACCATTTTTATCAAGCATGATCTGGGGCTCAAGCACTTGGTGGAGTTCTTCCTGATAATTTCCTTGTTTTTTAGCCTGGTTTAATCTTGTAAGAGCGCGCATCGGAACGCCAATAACTTTATAAATAGATTCTTTTGCCTTATCAATCTTGACAATTACCATATATGCATCAGTATTGCCGCTGTAACCACCGTAAATTTTCGGATCGAGTCCATTACCTTTAGGAATCAGCTTTCTAGTTTTTTTACGATCACGCTCTCCCCGAGGGAAAATAGTCATTTTGAACATACTGCTGCTTTCGGTTGTGGTTTCTCTTGAAACTAGCATGTATTTATAATTGTATGCTTTACGTAATTTATCAAAAATATCAGGGTGCTTATAAAAGACTATTCGCTCACTATTATTTTCTTTAATTTCTTCCGGAGCTTTACGCTCAGAATTATCCTTTTGCAATAATGGCCACATAAACGTAAAGCCCTTGAAGTGTTTAATCAAATCTTTCTGCAAGTCTGGGTCTTGACTGAACTTTTTATACTTGCCATAAACAAAGTATGGCCGATACTTAGGATAAACCTGGTACAAAAAGTTGCCACAAATAATCGAAAGGTAGGCATCAATGGCGTGATGATAGTCATTGACATCACGACTCTTATACAAGTTTAGCCGTTGACGCAAAGCCGAATTATCTCCAGCTTTAACAGTAATAATTTCTGCATCTGGATATTTATTTTGCAAAATAACTGAGACTAATTTAACTATTTGACTTGTTTCTACCAATTGTCTGTTAATAAAACCAGATTTTTGAAATTTATTTAATCTATCTGGATCAAGCAGCAAATTACCTAATTTATGTTTATTAATAATGCCAGCCTTTTGCCAGTGTTTCCACATTTCACCTACCGTCATCTTCAAGTCTGAAACGTAATTATTGGCAAAGCGCTTATAAGGCACATCATCTGATTTTTCTGCATTTAGCGGAGTAGCAGTTAGTACTCTGTTATCAAAAGAATCATCTTTAATAAATGACTGTGGCAAAATATGATCGATCTGATAATTTGTTGTTACTTCATCAATATTGATTTTCTTACCAGTGTATGCATCACGACCTGTCTGCATAAAGTACAAGAAGTACTTATCTTTAAGCAATTTACGGCTGGTCATCGCTTCCTTTAAACTATCAGTCAGTTTCTGATCTACTAATTCGCCAGCAGTTTCTTGGTATGCCTTAAGCAATTTAGTACCACGAATATGGGACAATTGTGGATTTTTATCAGGATCACGTGTAAATTCAATCGCAAATTGTGCGGGTTTCTTACCACCAGCTGCTTTTACAACGTCAGCTACTACTTTGACAACCTGCCTAATAGCTTTTTTGTTAGCAGGAGAGGTATAAGCATCAGCCAGAATCTCCTCAACACCATTTACTTGAGTAACATTTTGGTTTTCCTTAGCAATTGCATCTTTAAAGTCTGGTTCAGTCACAATTTGCATAAAGTTCTTTTGGCTATCCCAAAGTTGCTCCATAATGTTTTGGCCATTTGTATCATGTAATTCAACTAGGAGCCTACATGATAATCTGCCCCAACCTTGCAAACGCCAAGTCGAAATTGCCTTAAATTGTTCAGGTGTTAGCCACTTAAATTCAGCATGCAACTTATCTTGGTATATCTTTTTATCTTCAAAAATAGACGAATACTCAATTATTTTTTCAAAGTCTTTTTGATATTGGGGATCTGCTAATTCCTTATCAAACACGTGCAAGCTTTTGAGGTGATAATAACTCGCCAGACTTGAATTAAATTTAGTTGGATCTGCCAACCCCTTAATTTCCACAGTTGGCAAATGTAGATTTTGCTTCAAATAACTTGTCAAGGATTTTTCTGTGACAGTTTTCTTTTCTTCAAAAAGATCATTGAAAATTTGTTGCTTAAGGTCAATACTGATTCTGCTACCATTGATTCTGATATTATTAAGCTCATTTAAAACTTCAAATCTTTGATAAAGCAAACTATTAGCAGGCAAAACATCTTCACCTAAAAGATAAGTATCCTTAATAGTCATGCGCTTAATAAACTTGTTGGCGGATTCTTGCCGGTCTACTTTTTGCTCAAAATTCCACGGGGTGATTTGGCCATCTTCTTTTCTGACCATCCAGGCAAAACTTTTACCGGAAGTCTTTTCCTGTTCATCAGGGGTAATCATCGGGCCCACGTAATAAGGAACTCTGAATCTGACCAATTCATCTAACTTGTACGGTGCTTGTTTACGGTGATCTTCTACCGGGTTTTCTGCAGCTAAGAAGGGATAATACTTACTTTGATTAGCTATAATCTTATCCAGTTCAATTTGATGCAGCTGAAACGGAATTACGCCATTACTATTTGTCCGCTGTTTAGGCATGAAGTTGTCTGCTGCTATTTTTTGCGCGATCTTGCGCGCCAGCTCAGAATCATCCAGATTATCCTTCACAGTTTTGTAAAAATCTTCTTTAGTTAAAGTGCCATCCTGCTTAAATTCTGTTTTGGCTTCCAGCAAACGACCATGTCTATTATTAACGTATAAATCATAGGCTAACAGCAACTTTTTAGCTATACTGCGATCCTGCAAAGTGTCGATATACGCTTTTAACAACTTATAATCTTGATGATGCTTGTTGTACTTGGCCACCATTGACTGTGATAAACTCTTGTTTTCATCAACAATAGTACTTAAGGTAATCGCACTAAACAGCTTTTTAATTTCAGCAATAATAGTCTGATCATTTTCATCAAGGTCTGGCAGTAAAGCCTCAAGCTTATCATCTGCATCCCCATCAGTCAGTTTGAATTCCCATTGCGCCTTGTCGCTTTTATCTATTTCTTTACCTAAGATAGTTTCAAATTGCGTTTTGTAACCCATAACGGCATTAGCAATTTGCTTGGCCACATTTTTCTCTTCTTTTGCTGTTGAATCTGTTAATAACTTGGCAATTTTCTTGACCTTGTCCATCTTATAAAGGGTTTTATCCGCATCTTTACCGCGTATAACAGCCTCAATCTCAGCAGCGTTTGCGACATTTAGTTCAATAGGGTCTTGATCTTCAACTATCTTTTCCGCAAAAGCGCCGTTGATTTTCGATAAAATAGGACCTACTTCAATTTTGGAAGCTTCAAAGTCTTTAACAGGTGTATCTTGTAAAAAATTCCCCCGAAACTTAACAATGTGGTGGATGGCTAAAAATATTTCCCGCAAATCAAATTGACGGTCTTGGGTCATCAATGCGTCACGCAAATGATAGATCGTAGGATATTTTTGATAAAATGCCTTATCTTCCTTAGCTGTTGGAAACACAATCGCATGATACTTTTTCCTGCTTTTATCTAATGGCGAAACCCATGATTGATGCAGGCGCACAAAGAATCCCGGATCTACCTTAGCCATTGGTTCCGCAAAAATCTCTTCCAAAAGTCTTAAGCGCCACTTTCTACGCTTAAGACGTCTTCTAGTAGTTCTAAAGCCGCGCCGATCAGCAGCAGTATGACCTTCCTCAAATAAATGTGAGCCAATTGCTGTTTTTCCTCTGAGCTTTAATAAATTATTTTTCTTATCAGTCACGGCCCAGCCGCAAGAGTTGGTCCCGATATCGAGACCTAAAATATAATCTTCAGTAACTCTTTTCATCTATTTTCTCCTTTATTTTTTATCATTACTATAAGAATACCCCTTATAAGAAAATAATTCACTATCTTTTTTATATAATAAAAAAATGATGATCTTAGTGACCATCATTTTTACTAAATAAACTAGAACTATTTGTTTGCTTTTTCTTTAATTGTTTCTGCAGACGCCTTTAATTTCTTTTCTTCTTCATCAGTCAGTGTCAATTCAACAGTTTGGACAATACCATCACGACCAACAATAGCTGGGTAAGATAAGTAAGTACCATATTTTTCCTGGTAATTTGAAACTGGCATTTCAGTGTGAGCATCACTTTCAATAGTTTCTACCAAACGAGTCACAGCAGCTGAAATACCGTAGTTAGTATATTGCTTACCCTTATAAACTGTTTGACCACCAAACTTAATTTCATCGTTTAAGTCTTCAAGCTTAAGGTGTTTTGCTTCAGCTACTTCAGTAATTGGTTTTTCCAAAACTTTAACGGTTGACCAAGCAGTAAATTGTGAATTACCGTGTTCACCCAAGTTAAAGCCTTCAACAGAACGAGGATCTACATTCATTCGTTCACCAACAGCACGCTTCATACGGGCTGTATCTAATAGAGTACCGGTGCCAATGACATGCTTGCGCGGTAAACCAGTTAGCTCTTGATACATATTAGTAATTGCGTCTACTGGATTGGTAATGGCAACCAAAATACCATTGAAGCCACTCTTCTTGATTGACTCCGCAATGTCTCCAATCCGCTCACGGTTATAATTCAATTCTGCAAAGCGCTCGCCGCCTGCTTCCAACTCAATATTTCCAAAAGCACTAATGACAATGTCTGCATCCTTGAGGGCGGAATAATCATTGATCGTAATAGTAGTGTGATGCTTCAAATTTGCCATCGCGTCTTGAAAATCAAGCTGATCTGCTCTAACCTTTGCTTCATTAACATCAATCATAACGAGGTCATCTACTAAACCCGTTAATATTAACTGCTGCGCTACCGTACTGCCAACGTGACCGTCACCGATAACTCCTATTTTATTACTCATAATTTTTCCCTCCTACTTGTTTTTCAAAATTATGTAATTTCTATTATATACAAAATAATGATAAAAATAAAATTATTTTTAAAAAAATATTAGGCTTTTTGCTATTATTGCTAAATATAAATTAAAACTCACTCATTTTTTAAATTTCTCTTCCAAGAAAGCGTATACTAAAGAAAGGAGGTACATTATGAGACAAATTAAAATTGGCAACACCAACTTTTCTGGTTCAGCTATTGCACTCGGAATTATGCGCATGAATAAATTGACAGTTGATGAAGCTGTTAAGGTATTAGAAACTGCCCATGAAACTGGTATTAACTATATTGATTCAGCTGATGTTTATGGTCATGGTAAATCTGAAGAAATTTTCGGAGAAGCATTGCAAAAATCATCCTTAAAACGCGACGATTTTTACATTCAATCTAAGACGGGGATTTATGAAAATCCTAAATTGGACTTCAAGACAACCAGGTACGACTTTTCTAAAAAATATTTGATTAATGCCGTTGATGGTATTCTTTCCCGAATGAAAATTGACTATCTAGACAGTTTGCTGCTCCACAGACCAGATGCTTTAATGGATCCAGCTGAAGTTGGCGCTGCCTTTGATGAATTGCAAAGAGACGGCAAAGTGCGGCACTTTGGAGTTTCAAATTTTAATCCGATGCAAGTTGACTTATTACAAGCGGGAGTCAGTCAAAGATTGTTAATTAATCAATTACAACTAAGCGTTATGCACACTGGTCCAATTGATTTCAATATTCACACCAATATGACCGATAAGCGCAGCATTGACCACGACCGGGGCGTTTTAGACTACTCACGTTTACACAACATGACTGTTCAGGCATGGTCACCTTTCCAGTATGGTCAAATTGAAGGCAACTTCATTGGTAACCCTAAGTTTCCAGAAGTCAACGAAGCTTTACAAAAAGTAGCTGATCAAAAAGACGTTTCTAAAAATGCAGTTGCGGCTGCCTGGATTTTGCGGCACCCGGCAAATACACAGGTTATTATTGGGACTATGACGCCAGCTCATATCATTGACAGCGCCAAGGGTGCAGACATTTCCCTTACAGCTCAAGAATGGTATGACATTTATTTAGCTGCCGGTAATGATTTGCCTTAAAATTAGCTGATAACACAAAAATCCTAACGCAATTTTACGTTAGGATTTTTTTTGCCAATATTAATCAATTGACTTGGCTTTTCTACTATAACTATTCGGTATATTGAGCTTTTTACGATATTTAGCAATCACTCGCCGACTTAAAGTCACATCATGTTTGGCAAAAATTTCTACCAGTTGCTGATCACTTAAAGGAGCACGGGCATCTTCTTTTTTTATGATCTGTTGCAAGTCGTATTCTATGCGCGCTTGAGATAAATCAGTCGTTACTTTACGTGGGAAAAGTATCTTTAAACTGAAAACTTTATTCTGACACTGGACGTATTTATCTTTAATGGCTCTGCTAATTGTACTCGGTGCTAGGCTCAATGCTCGTGCAGTTTCTTTTAATCCGAGCGGCTTTAGTTCCTGCTTTTGCATTGTAGTTAAAAACGCATGTTGAAACTGGCCCACATATTCGCCCAGTCGCATGATAGTTTTCTGACGCTCTGCAATTGCACTTTTCATCTCAAGGAAACGCTGCTTTTGCTCAGAAAAGTACTTATTTTCATCTGACTGTTCTTTAAGCTCATGATAAGCTTTTTCATCAAAAACCATCTCTGGTATTTGCGTTTGAAAATTTTCTACCGTTATGCGTCCATCTGTTACCTTGTAAATCAAATCGGGTAACAAATATTGAACATTACTGTCGACTACATAATCGCTAGCTGGTGTAGGATCCAATGTTTGGATGCTGGCAAGGGCATCATTTAATTCGGATACTGAAAACTTGGAGTGAGGCCATTTTTTAGGGTCAGCTAGCATTTCCAACTGATTATTAAGCAAAATTTCAAGGGCTACAGGATTAAAATTGTCTTTTTGTGTTGCCTGAAGTGCTAAACATTCTGCCAGATTCGCAGCTCCGATTCCACATGGATCAAGACTTTGAAGCAGGCTTTTTGCCCGTAGTAATTTTTCAAGCGTAAACTCAGTTTGTTCCGCAATTTTAGCCAAATCAATTCTCAAATAGCCATCTTCATCAAGATGGTAAATCAAAGCCTTGACTGCGCCTTTTTCCCAAGTGTGCCAGTCACTTAAATCCACTTGCATTAATAAATGGTCTATTAAATTTTCTCCTTCAGGCGAGCGCAGCCACTCCAAATTCTGCATCTCGCCCTTAGGCTCTTTCAAAGTCACAAAGGGATTGCTGGCACTCATTTCTTTCATGGCGTTTATTAAATCATGAGTGCTGTAAGAAAGAACGGTTAAGTTCTGCTTTAATTTTGGTGACAAAAAAAGCCGTGTCACTAACTGCTCTTTCGGCTTTAATACCATTTTTTGCAATCGTGTCATCGGCTTTTCCTCCTCTTATTTAAGAATGATTGTCTATTTAATTATACTACACCTATCAATCCTAAAAAGAGTGACAATACAAATATACCTAACATGACCCAATTAATGTTTACCCTTTTGTTGTTTCCATTTTTCCCTTTCTGAAATGACATCTTATTAACCAAAAAACCTGATCAAAATGATCAGGCTTACACAAAAATCTTGAATAATAGTTGCATTCAACGCAAAAGTATTATATTGTCAAAGTGGTCAAACTTTGTAAGAAGGGTACTATTTATTTAGTCACCCTTTTTATTTTGCGTTGTTTTTTTATTATAGAGGGCTTTACCAGCTTTAACATCTTCCCAAGTCCCAATTTTGGTTCCTTCTGAGTAATAACCGTCTAGCACACCTATTTGTTGGAAAACAGTCTGCTTATAAGCAACTTTAGCATTATATTCGGTAATATCAACATCTGCTAAAGATTTATGCAGAGCAGTCAATGGATCCATGTCCTTACCACCGGAGGTAAATAAAGTACCGTGAGAATTTAAAATGAATCCATTTCTTAAAGCTTTAGCACCTAATTTCTTTATTTCAGCGGAAACATATTCTGCCAGTTCTTCAGTACACATTGGATGCCAATTTAAAGTGCGAATCTCTTTTAACTTCTGAGTTGCTTCGGTTACATTTGGCATATTTAAGCCACTAGTACCCCAGAACATACATTGATCGGCATGTGAGTGAAAAACACACTTAATTTCAGGATTAGCATCATATATTGCTTCATGCATATTAATTTCTCTGGTAACCTTACCGGTGCCAGAAATCACTTTACGTGTATGAGGTTCAATGACAAGAATTTGATCTGCATTCAAGTAACCCATATAAGCTTCTGACATCATTGTTGGTGTCATCACATAAAAGAATTTTCCAGTTTCATCTTGAACCTTAATACTGATATTGCCACCAACAATGTTAGTGTCTCTACGTTCCATTACTTCACGGACAACTTTTGCTAAATCATTTCGTTCGTATTCAAATGGAATTCTTCCTGCAGGATATTTCATAAATTATTTTTCCTCCTCATTTTATTTTTAGTGGACATACTTTTTTTAGTAAAAAGGGTATCACTTCCCTTCTTATTAATTAGTAATCCTAAAATAATAACGAAGACATTTATCCAATAAGTTTTAGAAATAATTGCATAACTGAATAAACCAAATGTCAAAAAACTTAAACAAGTCCAAAAGACTTTTTTGTTCATTAATTTATCCATTATTCAGTCCTACTTTAATTTACTGTATTTCAGGGCTGGAATTGGATTTTTCTTAAATGAGCGATATAGTAACCAGAAAAGAGCAAGTAATGCAACTAAACCAATAATTGCCCAAATATTACCCTTTCCTGCCCATGCCATCACAAATCTCAATTCGGGAGCTTCAATTGAACTCCATGATACTTGTGATCCTGCAGGTACTTTAATAGAAGTGCTTGATTTTGCTAATTTTGTAAAGATATTAGCAAAATATGATGCACCGTAAAGAAAAACAGGTTCATAGATAACACCTAAAACAAGCATTCTCAAAAGATTACCACCAGTAAGAAGCAATCCACCTACACCAATACAGTAATTGATGACACCTGCAATTGGGAGAATAGTATTACCCGGCAAAATCGCTGCATAAACAATTGATACTGGGATCATTAACACCATAGTTACCCATAACTCGGTACTTTGTCCCAAAATAGGCCAATCTAGTCCGATTGAGAACGTTCTACCTTTAACGTGTTTTTTCATAAAGTCACTCATAGTAGAACCAAATGGAGTTAAAGCATCCATAAAAAACTTTGCCATAACTGGAAAAATAGCCATGACAGCACCAACAGTTACGGAAAGATTAAGTGCATCACCTATACTGTAACGACCAGCTAACGCAAGAACTAATCCAATAATTGCGCCCATTGTCACTGGTTCACTGAATACACCAATTTTACGTTTTAATGAAGAAGCATCCCATTCACGATTAAAAATCGGAATATAATCCATTAATTTATTAATAGGAGACATTATAATCGCCGTAAACGCTTCAATGTGGGTTACAGTAACACCCTCATAACCAAGCATATTGGCAATTTCTTTACTCCACATATCACCTAATTTCAAACAAATTACAACTTGGATAGCACCACAGATGAAGCCCCAGATTAAACTGCCAGAAATTTGGTAAACCATATAGCCAGTTAAGGCAATACCCCATACATTCCACATATCGGCATTCATTGTATCTGTCATTTTAGCCAAAAGCATGACCAGATTGACTACGATTTCTACTGCAAAAAACAGAAAAGCTAATGTCCAGCTCCATGTAATAGCAGCAGCACCAGTCCAGCCAAAGTCGACTGCTGGCAGATTAATGCCAGTATATTTAGCTAATGCTTTGGCTGCTGGACTAACAGTTTCAGTCAATTGATTAATGGCCATTGACATTCCAATAAATCCGGTACCTAAATAAAGACCTGAAAGTATTGCTTTAGATGGCTTCATTCCAAAAATTAATCCCAAAATTATAATTAAAATTGGAATTAAAACCTGAGCACCAACTCCCAAAATTCCTTGAATTATACCATTCCAATCCATTTAACTCACCTCTATTTATAGATTATTCTGCCTGCTTAATAATATCCGCCACTTTTTGATTGGCTTCTTCCTGACCCATTCCAGTTAACCAGGGCAAGCCCACCATTCCTACAACGTTATTAGCGTCAAGTACTTCCTGCAGTTCAGCGTCAGCTTGCGCTATACCAACATAAATAATGACACTGCTGTCATTTTCAATTGTTGTCTTGGCCTCACCAATTGGCTCAGGTGTTGCTTTCGCCAATTGATCCAAACCATTTTCTGCTAAATAATCATTAATTTTATTCGCTACTTGGGGACTGGTAGCAACACCCGTTCCACAACAAACCAAAATAGTTTTCATTTTATTACCTCTTTAAACTTATTTTTGACAATTTGAAGCATATCTTTAGTGTTTTCTGTTTCCATGTAATGTTTGACAAAATCCTTATCTTGGAATGCAGATATTATTTGAGCTAAAAGTTCAGGTTGTTTTGACCCGTTTTTAAGGCCTAAGAATAAGAAATCTTTAGCTTCCATGTCTGCATTATCTCCCATTTGTTTAAGTTTTAATGGCTTGGTGGTACGACCAATATAAATAAATGGGTTTTCAACATATTGTGGATCAACATGTGGCAAGGCTAGTGAAACCTGTGGAAATTTAAGTCCAGTTGGATATGAAAGCTCCCTCTTTTCCAAATTTGATATATATCCAATCCTGGCAAAATCAAGTTTAATTGCACGAGAACCAACTAAATCAAAAAGTTGTTCTTCTGTTTCAACTGAAATATTTAAATCAATTAATTTTTGATAAAACACTACAATACCTCCTTTCACTTTGAATACGTTTTCAATATAATACTAAGTTTGAACAATGTCAACCTTAATTTAACAAAGATTAACAAAGTTGAACTTAATATGTTATAAAATGTTTGATATACTACTAAAGTCATGATAAAATCGGTAAAAAGAAGTGATTATTTGAGTTTACAAGAAAAAAGGTTAACAGAGATAAACATTCTGTTACGTAAAACCGGTTTTATGACGACAGTTGACATTGCTAAAAATTTAGATGTTTCTTCAATGACCGTAAGACGTGACTTAAAGCGTCTGGAAGAGCAAGGAAAAATCACGAGAATTTATGGCGGTGCTCAAAGTAACTATCAGACCGAGTCAACAACAAATGAAAAATTACAAAAAAATATTTCCGAAAAAAAAGAAATTGCTAAATTATTAGCAAAACAAGTAACTAATAATTCAACAATTTTTTTAGGGGCTGGAACTACTTTATTGATGTCTGTTCCTTTATTACTTTCGAAAAATCTTACTTTTGTAACCAATAGTTTACCTGCATTTAACGAAATTAATAAAAGTAAATGCCGCTTATTTTTGACAGGTGGAGAACTACATAGGAACACAGAAGAATTTTTAGGCGAAAAAGCTGAAAACATCTTTGAAGGCTTAAATTTTGATTATGCATTATGCTCAACTAACGGGATCAGTGATAATAGTGTAACTACCAGCACAATACCTGAAGGAAATATTCAAAACATAGCAATTGCTCACGCAAAAAAGTCTTTCATAGTGGCAGATCATACCAAACTGAATCATTCTGATATCATCACGTTCCGTGACCTCGATAAATTTGATCTTTTGGTGACGGACCCCAAGGTTTCTCCTGATGATGTTAAAAAATATTCAAAATATATTAAAATCATACATTAACTTATAGATTAGGAATAAAAATGGAAATTACAGTTACAGTTAATCCCTCAGTAGATCGTTTATACGAATTAAAACAATTGGAAGTAGGACAATTAAATAGAGTTCAACTGATCAAAAAAATGGTTGGAGGCAAAGGCATTAATGCTGCAAGAGTCTCTGCCAACCTTGGAGCCAAAACTGTAGCTACAGGATTTTTAGCCGGTTCAAATGGCAAATATATTTTAGAACAAGCTAAAAATGACCAGTATAAATGTAACTTTATTGAAACGAACGGTAACACAAGAAATTGTTACACTATAATTCAAAATAACGGTGAAAAAACTGAAATAAATGAGTATGGGGATCATATTCCCGTACAATATTTCAACCAGTTGCTAGAAACTATCAAACAATTAATTACTAAAAATAAAGTTGCCGCAATTTCTCTAAATGGTAGTCTGCCTCCGAGTGAGACTCATAATTTTTATCCCCAAATAATTGCCAAAATTCGTGAATTTGATCCAGATATTAAAATTGTGCTGGATACTTCTGGGAAAGCTCTAGCTGAAGTTTTAAACAGCGATAACTTACCAGATTTCATAAAGCCCAATGAAACAGAAGTTGCTGAATTATTAGCTTTTCCTGTTACTAAAGACTACAGTATACTTAGAAAAGAGATATTAACAAGTAAACTGATAAAAATTCCAAATATAATTGTTTCTTTAGGAGAAAAAGGGGCACTTTTTAAGCATGAACATGATTTTTATAATATTAAATTAAAACCAGTAAAAGTAGTTAACACAGAAGGCTCAGGAGACTCACTTGTCGGTGGTCTTTTATATGCCTTAGGCAAAAACTATGATTTTAAAGAAGCCATCAAGTGGGCGATTGCATCAGGGACTGCTAATGCAATGGAGACCAAAACTGGCTTTGTTGAGCTTAGCAAAGTACTCGAAATTATTAAAACTATTAAAATTGAACGAATTGCTGATTAACACACTTTTTTCCTAGCCCACTTAATAGCACTAACAATAAAATTAAATTAAGCCTTGACTTTAATTTCTTATTTTTTTATAATTCGGTTATTGAAATTGGAGGTAAGGATAATGATTGAGTTTAGTCAAAAAGAAAGTCAACTAAATAATCGTTATTATCTTAGCTACTATAGATAAGAGTTTGGGTTCATCTAGGTGAATTCAAACTAAACACAAGTTTGAATTTATCTATGATGGCTAAGACTCTTTTAGTTTGGTTAGCCACATAGCTTTCTAAGTGGCTGACCACATCCAATCGTTTTTGGCAATAAAAATTTTTGTGCACCCACTTAGAAGTAAGTGGGTATTTTTTATGGAGGCAGAAAAATGCGTTTTAAGAAATTGATCACAGGAATTAGTATTGTCGGATTAATGGCATTAGGAGGCTGCAGCAGCAAAAAAGCTGGCAAAGCGCCAGATGTCAAACATGTTGGGGTTTTACAGGTAGTACAACACCCTTCTTTAGACAAGGCATACAAAGGTTTTAAAAAGGGACTAAAAGAAAGCGGCTTTGTCGAAGGTAAAAATCTTAAGATTGATTACCAGAATGCGCAAAATAATCAGGACAATTTAAAAAGTATGAGTGAAAAACTGGTTAATGAAAAATCTGATTTGATTTTGGGCATTGCCACGCCGGCAGCACAGAGCGTTGCCAATGCGACCCAAAAAATACCAACTGTTGTTACTGCTGTAACTGACTTAAAAGCAGCCAAGTTAGTTGATTCAGATGCTAAGCCTGGCAGAAACATTACAGGAACAACAGACATGGTTTCTATTAAAAGGCAAATTAAGTTGCTGCTATCAATTGTTCCTAAAGCAAAAACGGTTGGTATTATGTACAATGCCGGTGAATCAAACTCGAAAATACAGGCCGATTTAGCTACAGCGGCACTGAAAAAAGCAGGAGTGAAAGTTTTGATTAAAACCGCAAATACTACTAATGATGTCCAGCAAGTAACTGAAACACTTGCATCTAAAGTTGATGGTATTTTTGTTCCTACTGACAATACTTTCGATTCAGCTGCTTCTGTAGTTGGAAAAGTAGTCAAAGAAAAGAAAGTTCCCCTGGTAGCAAGTTCCGTCGATCAAGTTAGAACAGGTGGTTTGGCCTCAATCGGAATTGATTACGAATTATTAGGAGAACAAACTGGCAAAATGGCTGCTAAAATCTTATCTGGCAAAGCTAAGCCAGCTAACATGCCGGTTGAAAGAGCACATGATATGAAATTAGTTGTTAACAAGAGTATGGCTAAAGCACTGGGAATTGATCCTAAATCAATTAAAGCACCCAAATAATTTTAAGTTGATATAAAAAGGCCACTGAACAGTGAAATAAAAAGCAAAAGTGAAAAGCTTTGTTGCTTATTTCAAAAGGGTGACCTTTTTATTTAACAATAATAACTAGAACGAGGAATTTTATTTAATTTTTGCTTTAAGTGATCATAATTATTATTATTTTTACAAGCTAAATTTATTATTTCTTGACTTTTTCTTCTTTATTTTTTATAATCTTCTCATTAAGGTTGGAGGTAAAGTTTTATGAAATATAATTTAATACGAGTCTCACAACTGAATAACCGTTATTACTTTAGCTATTTTAGATAAGGTTTGGGTTCATCTAGATGAATTCAAACCAGACTCAAGTTTTGAATTTATCTATGATGGCTAAAGTCCTTTAATTGCGGTTAGCCACATAGCTTTCTAAGTGGCTAATCACAAATGATTATTACTAATAATTCTTGTATATCCACTTAGAAATAAGTGGATATTTTTTTACGGTCAGCAGTATTACGGAGGAACGAAAATGCGAATCAAGAAAATTATTATGGGAATGGCTTTAACTAGTCTGTTGCTGCTTAGTGGCTGCAGCAACAAGAAATCAGGAAGTACAGCAACTGTCAAGCATGTGGGTATACTGCAGGTAGTACAGCATCCCTCATTAGATGAGGCTAACAAAGGTTTTAAAGAAGGCTTGAAAGAGAATGGCTACGTTGAAGGCAAGAATCTAAAAATTGATTACCAAAATGCGCAAAACAGCCAAGACAATCTGAAGAGTATGAGTGAAAAATTAGTCAATGAAAAATCAGATTTAATCTTGGGAATTGCTACACCGGCAGCGCAAAGCGTAGCTAATGCAACCCAAGATATTCCTATTGTAGTAACTGCAGTGACTGATCTAAAAGCTGCTAAATTAGTAAATTCAGATGCAAAACCTGGCAGAAATGTCACAGGAACCACTGACATGGTTTCAATTGATAAACAAATAAAATTGTTATTATCAATAGTGCCTAAAGCTAAAACAATTGGCATCATGTACAATGCCGGTGAGGCCAATTCTAAAATTCAAGCGGATTTAGCTGTCAAGGCTCTTAAAAAAGCTGGAGTCAAAGTCTTAATTAAGACGGCCAACACTACGAATGATGTTCAACAAGTAACTGAAACTTTAGCCGGAAAAGTACAAGGAATTTACGTACCAACAGACAACACATTTGCTTCTGCTTCTTCAATTATTGGTAAAGTTGTTAAGGAAAAGAAAATCCCACTGGTAGCCGGTTCAACTGACCAGGTTAAAACTGGTGGCTTGGCTTCAATTGGAATAGATTATGAGGCGCTTGGTAAACAAACCGGTAAAATGGCTGCTAAAATTTTAGACGGTAAAGCTAAACCTAAAGATATGCCTGTTGAAAGGGCAACTGATTTGAAATTGGTGGTTAACAAGAAAATGGCAAAGGCACTTGGAATTGATCCTGCTTCAATTAAAGCACCTAAGTAAATTAAAGAAAGGCAGCGTGAATCAATAGTTATGTTGAATACATTTTGGGAGTTATTACTTTCATCTACTTCTCAAGGATTACTTTGGTCATTAATGGCAATCGGTGTTTACTTAACTTTTCGGATATTAGATCTAGCCGACATGACAGCTGAAGGCAGCTTTCCGTTAGGCGGAGCCGTTGCAACGATGTGCATTATTAAGGGAATTAATCCTGTTTTAGCAACTATTGCCGCATTTGTTGGCGGTTTGATTGCTGGCTTAGTTACTGGTATTTTGAACACCAAATTGCGTATTCCTTCCTTACTAGCAGGAATTATTACAATGACTGGCTTGTACTCCATTACTTCCAGAGTAATGCAAAACGCTGCTAATGTTTCATTGCTAGGCAAAGAAACAGTTTTTACAATTGCGCAAAATTGGGGATTAAGTCGTAACAATGCGGTAATTGTCATGGGACTGATAATTGCACTGTTAGTAATTATGTTATTAGTCGTTTGCTTCAAAACTGAAATTGGCCTAGCTATGAGAGCAACTGGTGATAATCCGCAAATGAGTGCCGCTAATGGTATCAAAACTCAAGGAATGAAAATTTTAGGCTACATGATTTCTAACGGCTGTATTGCCTTGTCAGGTGGACTTTTAGCACAAAATAACGGCTTTGCCGACCTTAACTCTGGTGTTGGTACTCTGGTTATTGGATTAGCTTCTATCATTATCGCAGAAGTACTTATCAGGAATCTGCCAATTGGCGGTCGTTTACTTACATTAGTTGTAGGAGCGATCATTTACCGCTTAATTTTAGCCTTAGTATTCCAAATGAATGTCGAACCATCTGATGCTAAATTAGCCTCAGCTTTAGTATTAGTTGTTTGCTTAACTTTACCTAATTTCCATTTACCACATAACCTTAAAGGAGGAAAACAAAATGCCAGAAGTACTAAAGATTAAAAATTTACATCAAACGTTTGAACGTGGGACTGTAAACGAAAACCGTGTACTGCGAGGAATCGACCTCAATTTAGAAGCCGGAGATTTTGTGACCATTATTGGTAGTAACGGAGCGGGTAAATCTACCTTACTTAACAGTATTGCTGGAACATTGCCCATTCAAGAAGGTCAAATAATTTTAAACGATACTGATATCACTAAATTACCTGTTACTAAACGAGCAAAAAATATTAGTCGCGTATTTCAAGATCCTAAAATGGGAACAGCGGTCAGATTAACAGTTGAAGAAAATTTGGCTTTAGCGATGAAACGAGGCCAACGACGCGGTTTTCGTCCCGGCGTTAAAAAACAGGATAGAAAATTTTTCAAAAAGCAGCTGGCGCAACTTAATTTGAATTTGGAAAACCGTCTAGAAACTGAAATTGGTTTACTTTCTGGTGGTCAAAGACAAGCCATTACCCTTTTAATGGCAACTTTGCAAAGACCAGACTTGATTTTACTGGATGAACATACTGCGGCTCTTGATCCACAAACTTCAATAACAGTCATGCAATTAACTGAAAAATTGATTTCTGAACAGCATTTGACAGCATTTATGGTCACTCATAACATGGAAGATGCTATTCGTTACGGTAATCGTTTAATTATGTTACATCAAGGTCGTGTGGCAATTGATCTGGCAGGTGAAGATAAGCAAAATTTAACTGTGCCTAAGTTAATGGAATTATTCCAAAAACATGTAGGTGCAGGTCTTGAAGACGATGCTATTTTACTGGCATAAAACAGAAAAACAATCTGAATTTCAGATTGTTTTTTTATTCTTCAAACAATTTTGATGAGCATCAATTACTTTGACAATGTTATTTATTGGCTCAGAACAATTATTTTTTAGCCACTCGGTAATTATAGCTACTATGCCATTGCGAAAAAACACCTCATCATAATGATCTTTTTCTTCATGATTATCTATAAACTTTTCAGCAACACCATTTTGTAAATTAAGTTTAAAAAATAAACGATATAAATCTTGGTTGTCTTTAACATGTTGCAATAATTTTGAAAAACATGGTTTTTTAAAATTATTTTGCGTTAATGCGTATTCATCAACAAGATATTTTCTTAATTTGTCTGCAATATCATAAATATCTGTGTAATTATCATAAAAAGTTGACCTGTTAATTTGTGCCTTTTGACAAATTTCAGTGACTTTTAAATTTTCTAAATTACTATTCTTTAAAAGTTCTACGACAGCATTTTGAATTTTTTTACGTGATACGGTGCGATTTCTTTTTTTATTCATAGAAATAATTATGACATATAAAAATCTTTTTGTTAAAGCTTTTTGAATTTATATATGCTAATAAATAATTGAACTAAAGCCAAAAATGACATCATACCGAATGTGAATTGAATTCCTATATAATTTGCCGTCACTTTGGTATCAATAAAGTGGGTTGCGCTAGTCATGGCTTCCATAAATAAAGAAGTTCCTATAGCACCGCTTAATGTTCTTAAACAAGTTAGAAGAGCTGTACCATTTGCTGCTTCATTTTTAGGCAAACTTTGCATTCCCCAAGTTACGATTGGCATCATCAAGCAGCCAACCCCTAATAAACGGAGAAGATAAAAAACTCCTAACAAAATTATTTCTTTTGGAGAATTGATAAATGTTACTCCCAAGCAACTAATTACTAATAACAAGCTTCCTGAAATTGCCAATTTAGTTATTCCGAATCTGTCATAAAACATCCCTGTAAAAGGATTAATTATAGCCATAGCTAACGATCCGGGCAACATTATAAATGCTGAAATAAGAGCTGATTTTTTCATTACAGTTTGAATTAAAATAGGGTAAATAGTTGAACTACCCATCATTATTGCATAAAGAAGCATACTGATTAATACAGCCAAACGAAATTTTGAATTCTTAAAAATTCTTAGATTTAGTAATGGTTCATCATCTTGTAACTGTCTTTTACAAAAAATAATTATTAATACTGTTCCAATAACCATCAAGATTAAGCTTGTAAATAATCTAGTAGTAATATTGCTTAGTCCTATCAACATACTGCTCAAGCCACCAGTACTTAATAATAGAGAAAAGTAATCTAGATGATTTTTTGCAACTGGTGAAACATTTTCAACGCTAAAGATTGCTAAAATTATAATAAAAAGTGATATAGCTGCTGAAATAAAGAAAACACTGCGCCAACCCCATATTTCAATAAGGAGGCCTGTTAAAGTTGGTGCTATCACAGGTGCTGCTCCTGATGCCAATCCCAATATCCCCATGACCATTCCCTGTTTGTTAACCGGATAAAGAATCATAATTACTACTTGAGTTAATGGTAAAATAATGCCGCTACCCAAAGCTTGAAATATACGACCTATTAGTATAATGGGAAAATTGTTCCCCCAACAACAAAGTAATGTGCCGAAAGCAAATAATAGCATTGACGATAAAAATATTTGCTTAGTAGTAAAGCTTTTAATCAAATATGCTGATATAGGAATCATTACAGCCATAGCTAAACTAAAGGCGCTGGTTAACCACTGGGCAGTTAGTGCTGTCAATGATAACTCATGCATAATTTGTGGTAAGGCCGTTGTTAATGAAGTTTGAAGAAACGATGTGACAATTGTTCCAGTCAAAAGAGTTCCAAAAATTAAATTAGCTTTTTTTCCAGTCATGAATTTCTCTTCTTTCAATTTAAGTTGTTTTAATTATATTGATGTAGAAAAGATAAACAACCAACAATTTATATTGAAATGTTGGGAAAGTATAGATAGTAAATCAATTAAAAATTGAAATGGGTATCCTATTATCCATTTAAGAAAAATCTGACAGTCTATTGTAAAAATAAAACAGCCTGCTAAGAATTAAAAATCACCAGCAGGCCTTTTTGTTAATATCTTTTGAATCAAGTATTACAAATTGATATTTTAGATTAGTAAACTACCTCAACATTATTCTTTTCAAACAACTTACTGTACTTTTTAGCAGGCTTTTTATCTGTTACAACTGCAGAAATCTGACTTAATTTACAATCTCTATAAGGAAAAATCAGACCCATCTTATTGCTGTCAATCAATAAAACTAATTTTTTACTGCATTCAATTAAAGTATGCTTTAGGCTAGACTCGGATTCAACCTTATCAGTAATACCGTACTCCAAACTAAATCCTCTACACGACATAAAAGCAATATCAAAAACATAATCACGTAAATTTCTGGCAGTAATCATACTACTGGAATACGTATCAATCATCCTCCCCCCAATTACATTAATTTTATTTTGTGTATGCAAATTTAAATAGATTGCAGTTTCTAAATTAGTAGTTGAAATGTTTAAGTCGTTAAAAGCAGCAAGCTCTTAAAAGACATACTGTTTTTTATAATATCACTCAATATGTGGGAATTTTTTGCCAGGGTTTAGTTGCCTCAATGGAAAAACAAGCTTCCCAGCGTAAAGACTATGATGTTTCTTCAATCAGTGCCGTCAAGGCTAGTTTGATGGGACCAATGTCCGGAATTGGTGACACGCTATTTTGGGATATTTTAAGAGTTGTTGCTGCCGGAGTCGCAATGACATTTGGAATGCAAGGCAATGTTTTAGCACCCTTCGTCTTCCTGTTGATCTACAACATCCCTGCTCAATGGTGTCACTGGGAAATGACTAAACTAGGATTTACAGTAGGTTCTGAATATATCACTGAAATGTATTCATCTGATTTATTAACAATTTTCACAAAAGCAGCCAGAACTTTAGGTTGCTACTGGTTGATAGCAAAGAAGCACGTCAACTTTACAATTGTCATCTTGGGCTTAATTGTCTTTTGCATTTTGATAAGTGCATTAGGCATTGCTTAAGGCTAGAAGAATTAATTAAAAATAGCAAGACTTTCAAAAAAGCCATAATTATTTTCCTCTGCATGTAGCAGTTCAACATTTTGATAATCTTTAGTATTCATGACAATGACAACTGTAGAGCAATCATAACTTGCTTTTCTCACCTATACCTTACAGTGATTGATCTTCAAATTGTTCTTTACCATCAAATTCTTGGGAATGCTCCAATTCAACAAACTTTTGTTCATCATCACTTTCAATTGCTGCTAATTCTTCTACTCTTCTTTCATGACGACCGCCAATATATTTGGCTTCTAACCAATTTTTGACGATCATCTTGGCTAACTCTGGACCAACTACGCGAGAGCCGAAAGCTAATACATTTGTATTGTTATGCATTCGCGAGAGTTTAGCTGAATAACAGTCACTGCATACGCAAGCTCGAATACCTTTTACCTTATTTGCTGCTAAGGAAATACCTACACCAGTGCCACAAATTACAATTCCCAGATCATAATCCCCGTTAGCTACGGCTTTACCAACTTTTTGACCATAAATAGGGTAATCAGTTCGTTCATTACTCTTAGTCCCAAAATCATAAACTTCATAGCCTAAACTTTTAACATATTCCATAATTGTTGGCTTCAATTCCAAGCCGACATGATCTGATCCAAAAGCTATTTTTATTTTCTTTGCAACCATTTTTACTGATTTTCCTTTCTGATTTGAGCAATTGTTTCCTGATAAGAAACTGACTTGTTAAATAGTGCTGAAGTTCCGAGAATAAAATTATCAACGCCTTTTCTATGCAGTTGATTAATTTTTTCTCGTGAAACTGCTCCGTCAATTCCTAAGACAAACTCATACTTTTCTTTTGCTGCGATAAACTGATCCAGCTTTGGCATTACAAAAGCTTGAAATGGCTGTCCAGCAAATCCTGGATGAACAGTCATTACTAAAACATAGTCTGCGTTAGGTAAAAGTTCTTGAACTGTAGTGAAAGACGTTCCCGTATTTACTGCAATTCCAGCTTTTTTACCCAAAGCGTGAATATCATCAATCGTCCTTGCAGGTTGCTTTTCAGCATCTGGGCAAAAATAAATAATGTCTGCTCCTAAATCACTAAAGAATTTAATGTAAGCACGAGGATTTTCAATCATCAAATGAGCATCCATAGGCTTTTTCGTCAAGGAACGGATTGTTTGATAATCTTCTGGTCCTAATGCAAAATTCGGAACATATCTACCATCCATTACATCCATGTGATACATATCGACTCCAGCGTTATTCAGCTTTTCAACTTCTAGTTTTAAATTACTAAAATCTGCGCACATCATTGACGGGCTTAGTATTAAAGACATTTTCTCCTCCTTTTTGAGTAAACGTTTACTCATACAACATACTGCTATTATTGCACTTAATTTTTTATTTGTAAACGTTTTTCTAAATAATAAGTTATAAAAAGAGAAATCGTTTAACCACAAAAAGAACTTAAATTTTTATTTTAATGATATAATTAGGCAATAAATGAAGGAGTAGGTAATGAAGCAATATTCAATTAAAGACATTGCAAAATTATGTAATGTTTCAACTGCAACAGTTTCACGGGTAATCAATAATAATGGCAGGTTTTCTGAAAAAACCAGACAAAAGGTTTTAGATGTTATTGAACAAACTGGCTATAAAATCGATAACAATGCCCGTAGTTTGCGTACGAATATTACATTCACTATAGGAATCCTTGTTCCAGACATTAAAAATCCCTTTTTTGCCGATTTGGTTCAAAAAATTGAAGAGTTGCTTTTTACCAAAAATTATTCCACCATTATTTGTAATACTGATAAAAATGAACAAAAAGAAAAAGCATACTTACGTATGCTTGAAAACAAAAAGGTTGATGGCATTATCGTGATTTCTGGGTCTTATCAACACGGTTTTAAATTTCAAAGTTCTCTAAAAGAAATTCCCTACATTTGTATTGATCGCGAACCAGAAAATTTTCATAATACAGTTTTTATTTCCTCTAATCACTATCAGGGCGCCCTGGATGCAACTAATTATTTATTTCAAAAAGGAGCAAAATCTCCTGTAGTCGTAGTCAAAAAAGTTAGTAGCTCAATTAAATCTAGAATTGACGGTTTTAAGGAAAGTTTGAAAAATCATTCTCTTAAATTTGCCAAGTCACGCCACGAACTGAAATTGCAAAGTCAATCTTCATTCGCCAAGTTTTTACAAAAAAATCCAAGTACTGACAGTTTATTTGCTGTCGATGACGGTATTGCAATGGAATTACTCAAATATCTTAAAAATCTTGGTTACCAAGTTCCTCAACAAATTCAAGTGGTCGGTTTCGACGATGTACCTGCAGCTAACATAGTTACCCCAAAATTAACGACTATCCAGCAAAACACCAGAAAAATCGCACAAACAGCTGTTACCAGCATGATGCATGCCATCAATAAACAAAATGAAAAAGGAAGTCAGTTTCTAATTCCAACTAAATTAATAATCAGAGAAACCACAAAATAGCTAAGTAAAAACTTAGCTATTTTGTTTAAAGACGATGCTTCATTTTATTGTTATATATCTCTTGATATAACTTTAGCATTTTGTTTAAATATTGTTTTTTTGATTTTTCTTGAGTAGGAAAATATTTAATTACAGCATTATGTAAATTATTATGTGTTGCGATCGTATATGCCCCTTCAGACACCACTTGTTGTGCATCTATACACTCTACTCTTAACCCCATTATGTCAGCTTTGAGTTGTGACCAAAGTGGGTCATTTACTGCAGGACCGATAACTTTTATAGCTGTATAATCCTTCGATTTGAACATCGACTTATATGCAATATAAAATTCAAACGACAATCCGAGAAATAAACCAAAGGTTAACTCATCTAGTGTCGTCCGCCTTGTTAGACCATATATCATTCCCTTACTGTCTGGAATTTTATTCGGTGCCCCACTACCGTTAAAATGGGGCAAAAATAATACTTGAGAATCAAAAAGCGAATGAGCGTTATATTCTTCTAAAACTTGATTCATTGTTGAAGAAAACTTTTCTTCGCTAATTTTGAAAGCATTCATAAACCAGGCAATTGTTGAACCAGCCGATGGCATGGCCGTAAATCTGGTATAAAGTTTGCTGTTTGTATAAATTCCGTTTGCCAGGCCATTTTTCTGTGCCTCTTTTGAAACATCTGGCTGATTGACGAGAGTCATAATAGCCTCAGTAGTTCCTGTTGAGTCAAACAAATCTGAATTCTGCAAATTAATTCCGGTTGCTCCACACATATGGTCATGACCGCCAATTACTACCTGGCAATTTTTATTTAATAAATTTGCAATTTTTCCGCAAACTTTCCCCAAATTAGTACCTGACTGAAAGACTTGGGGAAAAGTGATATTTTTTATTTTAAAAATATTTTTTATTCTTTCAGACCACTGTCTATTTTTAATATCAAAGCAAAGTGTCCGACTGGCAATAGTATTTTCAGTAGCCAAATTCCCAGTTAATTTAAAAACTAAATAATCAGGAATACACAACCACATAAATTTATCTTTTGGCTCGTTAATGGTTTCATCATATTTAAGTAACCAGGCAATTTTACAAGCAGAATAATGTGCATTTAAAGGCAATCCCGTAATTTGATAAATTTCATCCCTTTCCTCCTGAGAAATCTGATCAACAATTAATTGTGCACGCTCATCATACCAAGCAATACATTGACTAACTTCTTCTTTTTGCTCATTTATTAAAACTCCGGACTCTCCAACACTTGCTATTGCAATCTTCTCCACTTTATTTAGCTGAACTAAATTAAAAGTTTTTATTTTTGCAACAATTTCTGTCCACAATTTTTCTAAATCAAAGTTGGTCAAATTGCCCTTTACTTTCTTCGGTGTAGGAAATGCTTTTAACTCAGGAATTTGGTCATGCCACAATGTAACTTTAGTATTGGTTGTTCCAACATCAATGGTTAGGCAATTATTGATCAATATCAACTACTTCTTTCTTTGTAGTGCGATATATCCACCAGACTAAAAGACCGATTACCACTATTCCACCTAAAGCAATAGGATTAAGTTCAAAAATTTTCACTATCCAAAATCTAAGTGGATTACCACCATCTAAAAAGCTTGTAACTGTAGCGTGGGCAGCACCCTTATATGCTACAGTTCTAGCCATCTTTGTAATAACAGGAGCCATAGCACTCGCAATATAAAGGTCACCAATTAAACACGGTATAGCAATAATTACTGCTCTGAAAATATTACCCTTGCAGGCTAAAACAATCATTGAGGCAAAAACTGCCAAGTTAGCGAGGTCAGCCAGAGGCAAAGTGCGATTTCCAGGAAGAATAAATGCCAAAAGGATGGCAAGAGGAGTTAGCAATAAAGCTGTTGAAATTATGGAAGAATTACCGATAGCTACAGCTATATCCAGGCCAATAAAAAGATCTTTTCTATTCGGAAATCTCTTTGTTAAGAATGCTTGCACTGCTTGTGAAATTGGCATTAATCCCTCAAGTAAAACTCTGGTCATTCTTGGCAAGAGCAACATTACTGCAGCTAAATTAACACCGATATTTAACAGCCCTTTAACATCATAGCCAGCTAATAATCCTAATAAAACACCTAAAATTAAGCCAATCATCATAGGCTCACCGAAAATACCAAACTTCTTTTGAATGGTTTTCGGATCAATTTTAATATTTCTCACTCCAGGAATCTTATCTATTAGCCAATTTCCTATTAGTCCTATCGGCCAAAAGGTAATCGAAGACACTGTAGGTAAAGAAATACCCTCTAAGCCAAAATATTTTTCACCCATTGGCGCTGCCCAGTCTGCCATCTTAAAAACTATTATGGTAATAACTGCAGCAGCTAGTAATCCTAAAATAAAATTGTTGGTTACATAGTAAACTAGTGTACCCACAAGAGCAAAATGCCAGTAGTTCCACATATCTACGTCTACCGTCCTAGTTTTTCCTATTATTAGCATTACTATGTTAATAATTATAGTCATTGGAATTACAAACGGAGCAATTGGCAGACCCCAAGTAATCGCAGAAAGAGCTGGCCAACCAAGATCAGCAGCAGGAAGGTTAATCCCTGTATGCTTAACCATAGCTTGTGCAGCCGGTCCTACATTATTGGTTAGAATACCAAAAATTGCAAAAATACCGACAAACCCCACACCGACTGTCAAAGCGGCCTTGAATGCTTGTGAGATTTTCATTCTAAAGCATAAGCCTACTATAAATAGGATGATGGGCAGCATTACAATAGCTCCCATACTTAAAATGTACTGAACTATACTATTAATTTGTGAAGCCAAATTAACCATTTTTTGCCTCCTATTTTACGTAATCATAAATTTCTGCTAATGTTTTATCTGCTCCTATACCTGTAATTAGAGATAATGCATGAACAACCGGAATATCTAAATCAAATGGTACTTGTGTGGTAGCCACTATTAAATCAACGGTTTTGGGATCTGCAACTTCTGGTAAAGAGGCAACGTTAGTTTGCGTATAAGTTACTTCTACTCCTTTATCTTTCAAGTATTCCAATGTTTTTTCAGTTGCCACAGTAGATGTGGCAATACCTGTAGCACATACAAAAAGAATATTCTTTTTCTTATTAGCCATTATTTTTCCTCCAAAATAACTTTATTTACTATTTTCAATATTTCATCTTTAGAACTATTCCTGATTTTTACCAAATTTTCAGGGTCCTGAAATATATTCATGAGCTTAGATAAAATATTTAATTGCTTATTCGATTTATCTAGAGCCAGCATAAAAACAATTTCAACCCTAATTTTTGCTTCATCACTTCCCATTACTACTTGCTCTATGGGAGACTTCAATATGCCAATTGCAATCGCGTTGTGTTTTGTCCATTTTGCATCGGTATGAGGTATTGATACACCAAAGGGGTTAGTAGGTAAACCAGTCGGAAAATTTTGCTCTCGTAATATTACCTGCTTTGGATATTCAGGTTTTACCAGGTCTTTTTCAATTAAAACTTTTGCCAGAGTATTAATCACATGGTCAAAATTTGTCTTTTCGTTGAAAGTAACTATTTGATCTTTTTCAAACCTAATTTTATTGTCATTCAATGCCATATCTTAATTCCTTTAATAAACTTGAGCAGGAGATAGTTTGTTCATCACGTTAATTTTGTGATAAACCACATCTTTAACTGCTTTTCTGGCATCTAATGTGACATTTACCAAGTCAAAACGATCATTGTCTTTTTCGTAGTCTTTGCCCATTGATTGTATGTATGCTTTTCGCAAATCACTGGCAACATTAATTTTGACAACACCATAGTTAACCATTTGATTAATTTGTTCGTCTGGTATGCCAGAAGCGCCATGCAACACTAAAGGCACTTTACAAACGCTCTGAATTTCTTTTAGCAGGTCGAACTTGATGTTAGGATCTAAGTTCAAACCATGGACATTGCCAACAGCAACAGCCAATAGATTGACACCTGTTCTTTCAACAAAATCAACTACCTGGTCTGGGTCAGTATACTTATGATCCGGATTTACGTAGTCATCCTCTTTACCTGCTATTGCCCCTAATTCAGCTTCAACAGGTACACCGTAACCTTGAGCAAATTCGACTGCCTGCCTCGTATGGGCAACATTTTCGTCATATTCATATTGGGCATTATCCGTCATTACCGAACCAAATCCTGCCCTGCACGCATCAACCACATTTTGAAAATTCTTACCATGATCTAAATGCAAGGTAACAGGAGTCTCCATCTTATCAGCGTATCTTTTAACCATGTCAAAGATATAGCCATAACCTGATAAAGGAATATTAGTTGGTGCTATCTGAATAAAAGCTGGAATTTTACTTTGCTCAACTGCATCCAATATGCCCATTGTTGTGATTAAATCCGTGGTATTATAAGCACCGGCACAAACATGACGCTCTTTGATAATTTCTAATAATTTAAAGCCATTAACTAGTGGCATTGTTATTCCTCCAATACTTTTGATCTGGAATCCCTAAAAATCTTTATTAAAAGTGTTTTAAAAACTCAAATTAAATGTTTATCGTTTAAAAATTTTTTCAAATGATTTGAACCAGTAAGTGAAAAATTAGGATTAATTATCAAAACAATGACCGTATTTATATAAAACATACGCTTTTCCTGTTTTGAAAAATATTCAATTTTTTCCTCAAGAGACAAGTATAGAATTCTGTTTTGACTTATTTTGGTATCGATTATATGAATAATCAGTCCATTTGAAGAAATAAGTCCTTCTCCCATTTCGTCTCTATTTCTAATATCCTTTAATATTTCTTTTTTGCTTAGACCGGACTCTATATTGTTTACAAAGCGGGTAATGAAATGGTACAGGTCTTCACTGTCTTTTAACTGTACTGATAAATATTTTTCTTTAATATTCAAAACGTTTTTTCCTTACAATCTCATCAATTTTCTCTTGAACAATTTTTTGATCTTTTTTAGTAAACAAGGCACTAACAACTATACGCGGAATTTTAATTTTTTCAGAAACTTGTACAGTGGATATTAATAAATCAACGTCTTGATAATTAAATTTATCATCATTATTAGATGTAATCCCAACTATATCTATATTAGGAAAAGCTTTTTTTACCTTAATTTTTAGCAGTTCAGAAGTTCCTATTCCAGTAGCACACATAATCACCACTTTTAATTTGTAAGATTTTTCCTCAAGAGCCTGAGCAAAATAAAGAGTGATATACCCTACTTCATTGTCATCGATGCCTTTCAAGTTATACTTAAAAAATATTTTTTTAGCATCTGTAAAAATAATATGATATAAATCGTGATACTCCATTTTAATTTGTTCTAACAAATTATTATTAACATGAATATGATTTTTTAATCTGTTAACAAGTGGTTGAACATGTTTTTCTAATCTTTCCTGAATAAAAGTAAAATCATAGTTATAGTCTTTTGAAACTTTTGCAATTAGTTCTTTAGTTATTTTTATGACTAGACTAGATGTAGCAATATTCAAATCGCTACTTACAAACCTTGAGGAAGTTAAATATTGAAATATATAATCTACTTCAACATCTGGTACTTTAATACTCAAATAGTTACTAATATCTTTAATTACCTGTTTACTAATACGATATATTTCTGATTGATGTTGACTTGGACTTAGTTTTTGCTTTTCTTTGACCAAATACTTTGTACCATTTTTTCTTAAGCGACAAATCAAAATATACAAGTGTGAAAATAAATTAACATTATATGGATAAGGCAGTGTCATTTGTAACAGGTAATTAATTTTGTCAATCTCTTTCACAACAAAGCGGACATCATATTTTTCACTAAAGTCAGAGTTTAATGGTAATTGCTTTAGGTCTATTATTTCCTGGTCATTAATCAGTTTTTTTAAAGCAATTCTGATATTTTCTTCTGGCCCGCAAACTTTTAGAAAATTATTCTTAGAAATCAATTTAATTTGATACCTGCTAAGATTTTTTTTAATTATTTGCTTGTCATTATGACGGACATTCGAACTTACGTAATACTGAGCAAATACCTCACTTTCCTCTAACGGTTGCGGAGAATTTAGCAAAAGTTTTTTCATAATTCTGTTTCTCCTTTCAACCGGAGAAATATTTACCAGTGAATCTTCACCTAATTTCTGGTGCCCAGATGGTTGAATATAAAATTTATAGTTAAGCTTAAAGCCTCTTCCCCTTTGAGACATAATCACAGAAGAACCTGTACTCTTATTTATACAAGCAATTAATCTGTAAACAGTTTTTTCAGAAACAAATAGAATTTGTGCTATTTCTTTAGCGGTTACGTATCCATTGCTATTTAAAAGAAAACCGATTAATTCATGAATCCTATCTGAATTTTCCATAGTCACCCCCAATTCTTGATTTTTAGAGATTCAATTATTATCTTATTAACTTTTGCACCTTGGAAATTCCAACTTATGTCCATAATAACGGACAACTTTAATAGCGCTTACAAAAATGGCAGCTTCAGAAAGAGTGGAAGTAAAAAACAGACATTCCTTCAGTTTAGAAATGTCTGTTAGATTTTTACTTTTATTTATAAGTTAGTTACTCTGCAAATAATTTTTAAAAGTGAATGTCTCTAAAAATCTATCCTTGTATACTTAAATGATATTTAAAACTAAACAACTTTTATTTTCTTCCCTACAAGTTAACTACGCTATTCACTTCTCCACCTGAAATAATTGTTTTAGCATCATTTAAAGCAATCTCAATACTGTTTTTAACGGCTAGTTTAGTGAAAAAGGCAATGTGTGGCGTGATTAATACCTGCGGCATTGCTTTTAGTTCTTTATAATCTTCCGGCAATGAGTTCAGCATATTCTTTTTATCATAAAAATCTGTTTCATCGGCTAAAGTATCCAAGGCTGCAGCAGAAATTTGCCCATTTTTAAGGGCCGCAATTAAAGCTTGTGTGTCAACTAAGCCCCCACGAGCTACGTTAATCAGAATGGGCTTTTTCTTCATTTTATCAAAAGCAGTTTTGTCAATCATGTTTTCGGTGCTTGCTAGTAATGGTGTATGTAAAGAAATAATATCGGATTTAGCAAGAATCGTGTCAAAGTCAGTATAAGTGAGGTACGGTTCTAGAGACGCGTCATAAACAGGGTCATAAGCCAAAACTTTAGCCCCTAGTGCGCTGTATAAGTGTGCACTGGCGCCACCAATGTGACCGGCGCCAACTATACCGACAGTGCAATTAAAAATTTCAGTACTAATTGTACTTTTATCATAAGTAAAATCACCATGATCCATTCTGTCTTGATAAATCCCAATTTTACGCAGTAAGTACATTGCATCGGTTACACCGAGTTCGGCAATAGCCCTTGGTGAATAAGCTGCAACGTTTGTAATTTTAATACCATTCTTTTTTGCGGCTGCTAAATCTTGATTATCAACTCCAACCTGCCGTACGGATAATTGCTTAATGCCATATCGCTTAAATTTTTCGTAGACACTGGCTCCGACTGGAAGATTGCCTTCAGAACTCACTCCGTCAAAACCTTGAGCTAAACCAGCATTATCTGCAGACAAGTCATCGTGGACGATTTTTATTTCAACTTGGTTTTTTTGAGCCCAGTTTTCAATAATTTTTTCTTCCATTTTAATTACACCATAACAAATAATTTTCATTTACTCTTTCTCCTATTCTTAATTCAAGCTATCTTTATAAGTATCTCTTGATTAAGCTGCAAAAATATCTATTTCCCCATTTGTTGCTATATTCTTGATAAATAATATCTTCAGGTATATTGTACTCATACAAAATTTTTACTCGTATAATATTTCTGAGAAATTCAACATAGTCAACTTGCTTTTGAAAATCAGTGATTAAAAATTCGCTTTTAGTCTTTTCGCCATGGGTTAAATAATCCCTAGTATCTACAACCGAATTTATGAACATAGACTCAGTCGGATTTTCTTTACTCTTAGCTTCTTCAAAAAATAAGTGGTACAGTTTTTCTGGCAAACTTTCTATGAAAAAACTAATTTTTTTATTTAAAGACTTTATTCTTTTACCATTTTTAAACTTTTTTCCTGCCATATAAAATTCGATTGAATTTACATAGTCAAGCAACGAGCTGTTGATATTAAGCTCACGATTTATATTATAAATATAATTATTAATCAAGTTATTAAAATTTATATCATCTTTATTTACTGCCTTGAATACATTTCCAAGTTCATTTGTATAAAACTTGAAAGCAAGTCCTGGTTTGTAAATAAAACTTGAAAAGTCTTTAGAACTATTCTCTTTCATTACTTCAGAATATGGAAGACGTAACTTAATACATTTATTATCTTTAAAAAATCTAATTGAAGTTATGTCCATTCGGCTATCATTAATAATTGAAATAAATCTTTCGAACTTATTTACAAAATTTAAAATAGTTTTTTCACTATAAAGTTTATGAGGTTTTATTTTCAACGCAATATTTGTTTTAATACTTAAAGACATTCGTGAATTATTTTTAAAATAAAGAGGTTTTAAAAAGATATCAAAATCAGTTAACTCGCATATTCTAACGTCTTGCTTTCTTAAAATTTCTGTACTTTCTAAATTTTGGGGAATAATATAACTGGCAATTTCACTCAAAGAACTTATTGTTATCCACAACTCATCTGGCTTTTGTTCTTTATTAAAAGGTAATCTGGAAAAATCAGTTTCATAAGAAACATATTTTATTGCACTTAATCCCGAAATATGAAGCCTATGATTTGAACTTGAAAAAGTATTTAATCTGACAAACGTGCCATCTTCTAAAAAGCCATATATACAATGTTTGATACTATTAGTTAATGGTAAATAACCGCCAGCAATTTTATCATCTTTAGTATAAAGAACTGGAGTAGTTTTAACTTCCGCTTTTCCACCTTCGTATTTAAATACCCCAATTGCAAAGCCATCACGAAGTTGTCTTTCTAAAAAATCTGGATTTACACCAAATTCACCCATTAATTCAAATACACTACGTGTTGTTTCATTCAGGTTCGTGTTATTTCTGTATCTTTTCAAAAAACTTGCTCCATTCTAAAAATGATTCGTACAGGTTAAATTTTAATTTACGGTATCTGCAATGCTAAAATCAGTAGCTTTTTCATATTCAAGACCGTGAATGCAGGCTAATGGTATATTAATACCACGTTGTCCCATTACTAAACCCGCAGCAGCTGCCAGCAAATCACAAAGTGTTTCGCTAGTACCAGTTTTGTTATTTGTTCTCAGACCATTTAAACCATATAAGCCAACTGCTACCTGATTAGCACCTTTTTTATCTGCCCTACCGTCACTGTCAGTAATAATCATACTCGTTTTTACCACTAACTCTTGGCAAAAAGCATTGCTGATGCGTTTAGCTGTTAAATCACAATTCTTGGGCAAAGTTATCGCCGTATTATTTTTACCCTTGTCAACACCGCAACTAGTTAAAAACAATCCATTTGGCAGCCATGCACCAATATGATTTCCACTTATTTCCAGCTTGCTACCAGTAGGATCGCTGGCTTGGTAGATAATTACTTGAATTAAACGCTCATCTTTTCTGGAAATTCGCTGCTGAATTTTTCGTGCCAAAGATGTCGGCACAACTTGTTTTAGATCTACAACATCGCCTTCTGCTAGCGAGCAAATCTTAGAAGCTACACAAATAATATCACCACCAGCAATTTGAAAATGTTCCTTTTTGACTGTTTCAATTAATATTTAGGGCAAATCACAAACTTTAAAAATTATGGGTACGCCACGCAATCCAATAATTGTAACCATACATTATCCTTATCACAACTATTACTATCACTTTTTCTTAATATTTATATAATACTCTAAAAATTTGGACAACACTACGTATTTTATGGATTTGTAGCGTAATTTATAAAAATAATCGTTAAGGAACTTAATTAAGATCTAAGATTTTGCATATTGAAAAAGGCTGTTTCAAGTAAAAGAAACGGCCTTTTATGTTACTTTTGCTGTCAGCTAAGTTCCTATATGTTACGCTTCTCATTACACTAAACGAAAGCGTGGCAAAATTGGACAATAATAACTTTCTCAGCCGTAACCAAATATTATTACCACTAATCAATTTTTTGACGAATTTTAGCAGCATCTTGGTTGGAATTGGCGGTTCACTAATTATCCGTGAATATTCGGATAATATCCTTATTAACGGCTTGATCTCAAGTATCAGTTCATTAGCACTTATTTTGAGTGTTTTATTTATCGGTTCCAAGCTTGATAACACTGACAAGAGACGCATGCTTATCTGGATGTATATTTTACTGAGTTTATTTTTATTAATCCCTTTTACTTTCCCGCAAAAATACTTTGTGCCCTTATACATTCTGGTTGACCTTTGTATAACAATGTTTAGCTTAGTAGAAGGATTATCTTTCACTGGGAATTTAAAGTCACTTCTGACTGATAATGCACTGGAGCCAACTATTAACCATAATTCCATTGCCGGACTTATTGGTAATATTGCCAGTGTGGCAGCGATGGCAGTTTTAATTTTTACTACCCGCAACTATTTGTCTTTTCTCTTGGTAGCAAGCTGCGGTTTTTTTATAAATATATTTCTCTCTATTGCTTTACGCCAAAATCACTTTACTAAAAACCAAAATAGTTTTAAAACCTTAAATCACCTCGTGACAGTTTGGCACAACATAACTGCTAGCAAAGGCTTACGCGCCTCAATTATTATTGCCATCTTTACCAGTGCTCTCCAATCAGTATTTAACGGGTTGCTGATCTATTTCTGGAAGGCAATTGATCCTAATTACAGTCAAGTTTACTGGCTACTAGTTGCCGTAGTCAGTGGTCTTTTCTTAGGTGCTATTCTTATTCGCTTTGATAATACATTTTGGCTGCTCAGTACTTTAGTATTTATTACCACGCTGGCTTTAGGAGTTTTCTTTTTAAATCAAACAATCGTTACTCTGAGCGTTATTACTGTACTGATATATGGCGAAACTTTACCAATCGCTAATTGGTGCAATAAAACCAGAATTAAAAGAACCGGTAAAGAGGTGCAGTCTTCGCAAACAAGTTTCTTGCAGTTGGGGAGTGCTCTATTGAATATCTTTTTTACTGTCGGAGTATCTGCGATCGCCAATGCTTGCCACCAGCCAGCTCTTACTTTGCTTACCACTGGAATTGCGTTATTACTTGTTTTCAGCTTTCTTGGCATCGACGTGCAACGATACCGCTTAGAAGAGATTAATTAAAAATGCAGCAAAAAAAATCAACCTGTCTTTACAATAAAAATGGTTGATTTAAGTTAACTTTTTAAATTAACAGGCTTTTATTCTTTCTTTTGGTGTTCTAGCTTTACACCAAAAAGACTCAAAATTATTGCTAAAGCGCCTAAAAGAAGAGTGCCTAACTGAGACATTTTATCTAAACCTGTCTGTGCCAAAGTTTTAGCTTTTTCTTTTACACCTTTTGGCTTGAAAGTTGTTGTTTTATGTCCATAATTGTCTTTTGCAGTTAAACTTATTCTTTTATGCTGCTTTTTACCTGTTTTATTCTTTCTTTTCTTTTGTTTAGCGACCTCTTGGTGGCCTTTCTTTTTATGATTGGTGTTAGTTGGATTTTCTTCAGGTTTGGTTACATCCGATTTATCTTTTGTATAAATATAAATCACGTCTTGGGGTTGACTGGCAAAAAAGCCTGTCGCATTATCAGTTCTGTCATCTAAAGTGTAACCCGTAATTTCTTTAGTTTCAGTTACGTAACCATCACCCAAATTACCACTAATTACTACCGGTGGAGTTAATTCATTACCCTTTTCATCTTGATAGTGAACCGTAACAGTGGCACCTTTAACCGGCTGATTGTCTAGCTGGTATTTACGGTAGACAAAATTGATTGCTTGCGTATTGTCTCCGAAAATGCCTGAAGCATTTTCCGGCGTTTTAAATAAAAAATATCCTGGAATATCCTTTGCCTTAGCTTCATATGATTTTCCGTATGTACCCGTTATGGATTCAGCAGGCAAAAGATCTTTGCCTTCTTCATCTTGATAAGAAACCAAAATTGCAATTTCGCGAGCATAGGCTTCCTTTTTACCATTCCAATTATTTATCAGTTCTGTGGATGACCATTTATCTGTTGCTTCAGGCTGATCAATTGTACCTTTGCCAACGCTTAACCAAGTGCCTTCTGTATCAAGTCCAGTTCCTTTGAGATTTTTAACATTGGGGCCCAATTTCAAAACCAGCAAGTTTTTCAACCCTGCTAACATAGAATCATTATTGGAGACTTTACTCATATCAAAGTTGCTGATATCCAGTACCTTCAAACTACTGCAGTCAGAAAACATATTCGACATATCAGTAGTATTAGCTGTATCAAAATTAGCCATTCCGGCAATATCTGTTAGTTCACTAAGGCCATTAAACAGTGCTTTTGCAGAACCGGCAATTTGAACTTTACCTTTAAAAGTTATCTTTTTAATTTCATCATCAACAATTCCTTTTAAAGGCTTTGGATTTGTTAAAGTAACCGGATGATCTGCGGAACTTCCATGTACAGTTAGCTCCTTACTAGTAGTATCAAACTCCACATCAAGATCATTCCATTTTTTTTGAATAATTGATTTGGTATTAGAATCATTGTTGGAGTTATCAGATGATGGTTCCTGGCCTTTTGTGTCTGTCGGTTTTTGTTTATCATCATGCGATTCATCTGTATTCTGACCATCATTTTGCTTTATTTCTGTTTGATTTGCCGAATTAGTTTCTTGTAGATTTGAATTTTCTTTTTTCTCTCCCCTTTTAATTGTATTATTTTGAGTTATTAGCTGACTGGCAGACAGGCTGTCCGCCCTAACAGAATTGGTGTTTATACTGACCAAGCCAAGTGCAGCTGCAGTTAAACTGCTAAAAAGAAGTACTTCAGCTTTTTTATTGTGCTCTGATATTTTATTCATCTTTACCTCCAAAAGACTGATTTGTAGATTCACAGTATTTTAATATTACATTTGTTATTATTAACTAAGTATATATATTATTTAATAACAAATCAAGCATATTTTTAATAAAAATCAGCGTATTAATATCAGTAGTTTTAGCAGCCTTATTGTCAATTAAATAAAATTACAGAAATAAATTTTTATAACTAGGTAACAAGCAATGTAAAAAACAAGCCATCCTTATTTTCAAAGATGACTTGTTTTTTCGTTATTAGTGGCGCCCAATAGCAATGATGCACTTAATTAAATTATAATTGTTTAATCTGTTCTTCTATATTTAAGACTTCTAAGACATCTGTGGCACACTCAGCTCCTTTATTGCCTGACTTGCCGCCAGCACGGTCAGTTGCTTGTGCAACTGTATCAGTCATTAACACGCCGAACATCACTGGCACATTTCCGTTAGCTGACGCTGCTGCTAACTGCGACGTGGTGCCTTCACAAACATAGGTAAAGTGAGCTGTTTCACCCCGAATAACTGCTCCTAATGCAATGATACCATCAACTTTGCCACTTTGTGCCAAGCAGTTGACTGTACGGGCAATTTCGAAGGCTCCGGGTACCCGTACAACCACAATGTTTTCATCTTTCACACCAGATTTCTTAAGTTGTCCTAACGCTCCTGAAAGCAGGCGATCGGTTACCACACCATTAAACTGAGCAACAACAATACCAATTTTTTTATCTTGTCCTTTAGCAATATTCCCAATAATTTCTTTCATGTTAATCCACCTCATTCAATATATGATTCATTTCATGCTTTTTAGTTGCCAAGTAATTCTTATTTTCTGCAGTCATGCCTACTTCAACAGGTATTCTTTTGACAACTTTAATACCATAATTTTCTAATTGATTCACTTTATCAGGGTTATTGGTCATCAAATTAACTTCGCTAACACCCTTTTGTCGTAAGATTTCGGCAGCGACATTGTAGCTACGAGCATCAACTGGCAGACCAAGATGCTGATTTGCTTCTACCGTATTCATGCCTTCATCTTGCAGTTTATAAGCGCGCAATTTGTTTTCCAGGCCAATTCCCCGACCTTCTTGACGCAGGTATAAAACCGCTCCTGAACCATTTTCTTCAATTTTAGTTAATGCTTCAGCTAGTTGAGCGCCGCAATCACAGCGTTTAGAACCAAAAACATCCCCAGTTAGACATTCACTATGAAGCCGCAGTAAAAGTGGCTCGCCATTTTTAATTTCACCTTTACTAATTAATAAAGTAGGCTGCTTTTCAGGGTGCTTTGTATCTCTGAAACCTTCAAGCTGGAAGTGACCGTACTTGGTAGGAAAATCAACCTTTGTAAATGATTCAATCCCCAAATCTTTATTTTCCTGATTTTTACGGTATGCAATTAACTCTTCAATGGTCAAATAAGGAATGCCAAGTCCTTCCGCTAAAGCTTTTAGATCCTTTCGCCGAGCCATCGTTCCGTCTTTTTTAATACACTCACAAATAAAGCCAACAGGAGCAACTCCAGCCAATCTGGCCAAGTCCAGGGCTGCTTCAGTGTGACCAGTACGTTCCAATACGCCACCTTCTTTAGCTACTAGTGGAAAAACATGACCGGGATGGTAAAAATCCGCCCATTGACTATTAGGATCAGCCAATTTTTTAATAGTCTTTGCCCGATCAAAAGCTGAAATTCCTGTTGTAGTTTCAGTCGAGTCCACACTAAGAGTAAAAGCCGTGCCAAAAGTATCGTTCGAACCCGTTTCAATTGGTTTTAACTGCAAGCGGTCGGCATAAGCTTTGCTCATCGGCACGCATAATAATCCACGAGCTTTAGTGATCATCATGTTAACAGCTTGTGGCGTAACTTTTTCTGCTAAGCCAATCATATCCCCTTCAGACTCACGTTGCGGTGAATCAGCCACAATTACCAAACCACCATTTAGCATGTGCTGCAATACTTTATGCATTTTTTCATTCAATTTTTCTGTCATTTTTTCCTCCATCAAAATTCTTTTTTCCAGGCCTGAATTTGCTTGACTGCATAGCGGCCAATCATATCCACTTCAATATTTGCTTTATCGCCTACTTGGTAATGAGCCAAAGTAGTATTTTGTATGGTATAAGGTATTAAACTTACCCCGAAATGATCATTTTCTGCCATAGTGACCGTTAAACTGATACCATCAATAGCGATTGATCCTTTTTCAACAATAAAGGAATCATACTTATGTGGTACTTGAAATTCCAATTCAATAGAATTTTCGTTTTCATCCCTTTTTACCAGTTCAGCTGTAGTATCAATGTGTCCTGCAACAATATGACCATCAAGTTTGCCGTTTAACGCCAGTGACGGCTCCAAATTAACCAAACTACCTTTTTGCAACTTGCCTAGATTAGTTCTTTTCATTGTTTCCGGCATCACGTCTACTGCAAAGTCATCCTCGCGCCAGTCAGTAATGGTTAAACAGATGCCGTTAACGGCAATACTTGCTCCTAAAGGCAAATCTTTTTGCAACAATTTTGGAGCACAAATACCTAGTCTTGCATGTTGCTCACTAATTTCCAAACGGGTAATCGTTCCCGTTGTTTGAATTATTCCTGTAAACATTCTTTTCTCCTCACGCGAATTCTTACGTCTTGGTTTAAACTTTTAACATCCAGTAATTGGTAGTGACTTATTCCTGTTAAAGCCTGGCCGAACACAGCAGGCAGTGCTGTACCACCCAAAACGATAGGTGCAACATATGCCACTATTTCATCTACTAAATCTGCTGCTACAAACTGAGCTTGTATATTGCTGCCGCCCTCAACTAACAGCGATTGAATTTCGTGTTCAGCCAGCAGCTGTACTACTTTTGCTGGTGTCCACTTGCTAGCAGTATAACAGCATACATTTTCTCCAACTTTTTGTGTTAATTTAGTTTCACTCAGTAGCCAAATTTGACCCCGAGCTTTAAATAATTGACTAGTAAAATCCAGCTGATTGGCATCCTTAGTTAACACAATCCTAATAGGAGGATGTGGTAAGTTTTTTATTCTGACCGTTAAAAGCGGATTATCGATGCGTAAAGTATTTGCGCCAATTAAAATAGCTTGATTTTGCAACCGCAATTTTTGTACATCTACTTGAGCCGCATCCCCAGTCAACATTGTTCTTCTTTTGCCTGCAGCATTAATTTTGCCATCAATGGACATTGCATATTTAAGCGTTACAAAGGGCCTTTCTTGCTGATAAAAAAAGTTATACGCAACATTTAAATTTTCAGTGCCACCAATAACCTCAGTCTGCACCCCATGATTTTTAAGATATTTAATGCCTTTGCCTGCTACAATTTGATGAGGATCGACCTGACCGATAACCACTTTTTTGATTCCGGCTTCGGCTACTTTTTTGCAACAAGGTGGTTGTTTACCATAATGACTGCAAGGCTCCAAGGTAACATACAGAGTTGCTCCTTGCGCTTGTTTAGGATCGGCTAAGTGCGACAGTGTATTTACTTCCGCATGTTCTTTACCAAATTGATGGTGGTAGCCAGTTGCTAAAACCTGATCATCTTTAACCAAAACTGCACCAACTAATGGGTTGGTCCAAGTCATTCCCTGAGCTTTTAAAGCCTCTTGGACTGCCATTTGCATATAATCTTTATTCTGCACTATTTCACTTCCTAAGCATTAAAAAACCTCGTTGATTCAATCAACGAGGCTTATTTTTTATTCATCAAATAAGATTTCAGCGAAGTTTAATAACGACGCGAGTTTTCTGTCTAATCTTGTTTGTTCTTCTCCCATCCAGACTCTAACTGTCGGTACTAGACTTGCACTAGTTCCACCGCAAAACGCGGGTCACGGACTTCAATTATTAATTGTCACCGTCGGTAAGGAATTACACCCTGCCCCGAAGAAACCGTATTCAACTGTTTTTAGTATAATATAGTTATGCCCTATCGGCAATAGCAATTTTTTGTTTTATATAAATTATATATACGATAAGATCAAACTTAAATAAAATTATTCCTTAAAACTTCCAATCAGACAAATGGAGAGGAATATTATTGTTTTTACCAAAATATTTTTTAAAGGCAGTGCCAAATGACGAATGATCTTTAAGATGATTGCGATAAGCGTCTCTGATACTCAAAATTGCTGTCACTGCTAAATTAGTAGTTACAATTATCAGTATGCTAATAAATATATACAAAAGATATAGCATCTTAGCCCTCCTATTTTTAACTGTATCACTTTTATAATACACTACTACTTAGTGATAACATTGTCAACTTTTTTTGGCAAAATAAATAGACTAATAATCAAATTGGTTACTAGTCTATTTTAATCTGTTAAACCTTACGTTTTATTTAATACAGATACTTCTCTATGGCTGTTTTAGGATCCATTCCTGCACGAATTTTTAGTTCTAATTCAATTGCTACATCAGCCAAGATCACTTGTGGGTCGATAACATTATAGGGATGCTCTGGCGCTTTCTCCTGAGCCAGCGACAATTCAGTACAGCCAAGTAAAATTACATTACAGCCATACTGATCATGCATAGTGCGTAATATGCGGTGATAAAGTTCGCCATCAACTACGCCTTTTTCCTTAATGTTGGAATAAATCAGCTCAGTAACCATTGGTTGAATCTCAGGCCCACCAAGTTCAACTTCGCGACCTACTTCTTTAATCTCATCTTCATACAAATGATCATAAATTGACCCTTCGGTAGCGATTAAACCAATCTTTTTCTCTTGGGGATAATCTGTTATAAATTTATGCACGGCAATGCGCATCATATGTAAAAAAGGAACGTCTGTGAGCTTCACCAGATCATCATAACAATAATGAGCTGTATTACACGGCATTAGAAAAAAGTCCGGTTTTAGCTGGGCTTGTTGGAGCACATCTTCTCGCAAGGCAGTGAAAAAATTAGGTTTGCTATGGTCTTTGATATAAGCCGTGCGATCAGGAACTTGGGCATCGTTAACCAAAATATAATTTAAATAGTCCTGATCTTTAGTAATTTTAACGCGGTGATTAAGCATGCGAACAAAGCTCTCCGTTGCAATAGTACCCATACCACCAATAATACTAAAAAAATGTTTCATTAATTCCTGCTTTTCTAACTTCTAAAGTGTTCTTTTTGTCCTTCAAGTTCGTCAATAGCTTGTTGTGCAACTGTAATATCAGAAGGATAAGGTGTATCTACGCCGCGCACTTTTTGAAAGCCGTCCTCACCTTTGCCACAGATTAGAACAATATCTCCTTTATTTGACATACTGATAGCATCATATATGGCCTTTTTACGGTCTAATTCTATTGTCACATCAACTTTAGAATGATCAATGCCGGCATCTATCTCCTGTGCAATTTCTTTTGGATCTTCAAACCCCGGATCATCAGTAGTCAGAAAGGCTTTATCAGCATAGGCATTTAAACTGTGGCTAAAACCAGGACGACGGGAAATTCCTTTATCGCCCGGCGCTCCTACAACCACAATAATTTTAGGATTATTAAATTCGCGCTGCATAAAACCCATCAGTGCCATCATCGAAGCTTCATTATGCGCATAATCTACTACAACTACACCATGTTCTTTGGTAACCTCTGTCTGCATCCGTCCCGGAACAGTTACTTGGCTAATACCTTTAGCAGCATCGTCATGATCCATGCCAGCAAGCCCAGCTCCAATTACTGCAGCTGTACCGTTTGATTCATTAAAGTCACCCAGCATCTTTAACTGATAATCACCGGCTATTTTAAGCTTCTTTGCTTTGTCACTAACACATAATACCTGGAATTTAGTCTGAGCCATATCAAGTTCTTCAGTTGCAAAACGAAAATCAATGGTCTGTTTTAAGTTAGGGTTAGTAAATTTTTCAGCAGCAAATAAGTAGATACTGTCTGGATCGGTAGTAGTCGTAGCAGCAGCATAAACTTCGTCAAAGTGGTCAGTCTGAGCGTTAATAATACACTTGCGTGCATTAACTAATAATTGCAGTTTGCAATGCAGATAATCAGCAAAATTAGGATGCTCATTAGGACCAATATGATCAGGCGTAATGTTGAGGAAAAAGCCCAAGTCATAAGTTAAACCAAAGACCCTGTTTTTCTTATATGCTTGACTGGAAACTTCCATCACCATGTGCGTCATGCCGTTATCTACAGCTGTTCGCATATCGCGGAACAAGTCAAGGGATTCTGGCGTGGTCAAACTAGATTTAAAAGTATCATCTTTTTTCTGGCCTACAACTGTGTTGACAGAAGAAATCAGTGCAGTTTTACCGCCATTGACTTGATCTAGCATTCCTTTTAGGAAATAAGCGGTCGTAGTTTTACCTTTAGTACCAGTAACTGCGATTAAATATAAATCATCTTGAGGAAAGCGAAAAAATGCTGCAGACAATAAAGCCATTGCCTTAGAAACATTGCGCACAATCAGTGCATGCATTCCCTTGCCTTCTGGGTATGGTTGCTCTGCTACATAACAGTTGGCACCGTTTGCTTTCGCCATTGACAAAAATGTAGGACGAAAACCAGCACCTTTACAAAAGAATAGTGTATTGGTATGAACGTCACGTGAATCATATGATACATATTCCATTTTGGATGGGACGGTGTCCTGAACAGCACTCGATTTAAGCAGATGGTGCTCTTTTAAAATTAAAATACAGGTATTTAAAGAAATACTCATGCTATACTCCTCTATTTATTATCTCAGTCAAAATTATACCACAGCTATGCTGGAGTTTTTTCACTCTTTAGGTTTAAAGGCAGACAAATAATGAAACGGGTCCAATCTTTATCAGATTCACAACGAATCTTGCCGTGATGAAGATCAACAATGCTTTTGGTAATTGACAGACCTAATCCTGTGCCACCTGTTTTAGTATTGCGAGAACCTTCTACTCTGTAAAACCGTTCAAATATTTTTTTTAGCGACTCTTCAGGAATTTGGGTACCATTATTTTCTACCCGCAATTCTACTTCATTGTTGTTAACCAAATTGGCAATTAAATTAATTTGTGTTGCCCCTGTACCATATTTAAGTGCGTTAGTGATGAGATTATTGTATACGCGTACCAGCTTTTCTGCATCAGCTTGAATTGTTAAATCTTTGGGTCTTGCTTCTATGTTAAATACTATCCCTTTTTCTTGACCCTCAAATTCAAAACCTGCTGCCACCTGCTCTAACATAGAAAAAATATGTAAAGAGGACAAGTTTAGTTTGGTACTGGTTGATTTTAACGTTGTATACTCAAGCAGATCATGAGCCAATGACTTCATTTGTTCTGCCTTCATATATGCGATATTAAGATATTTTTGCTGATCTGCTGGATCCGACACCCCCGATTTAAGCAAACCTAAATAACCGATAATAGAAGTTAAAGGCGTTCTGATATCGTGAGAAACATTACTGATTAGTTCATCTTTAGACTTTTCAATCGCCTTTTCTTCATTAATGGCGTTGACTGTACTATCCACTAATGAGTTAATCGAATCAATTACTTTCTGCAAGTCTGTTTTAACTTTAAAAGAAATTGTGTGATCAAAATGTCCTTTGGCAATATAATGCAATTCAGAAATAACGTGCCTTAACTGCATTTGATGATAACGCCGAATTAAGCGCCAATAGAGCACGATCAAATCACCAACACCCATAAAAATGATAAAGGTATTTTGCCAAGACCATAAATGGCGTCCACCAGCAAAAGTAATGGTCCTTTTTAAAAAATAAATACCGTTAACCAGGTTTTTATTTTGTAAAATTGTCAAGTTGATTAAAATAATCACCGATAGGTTTAACAATAACAGCAAGATCACCGTTATAACGCCTTCAGCAAACAACTCGCTTTTTTCAGCAGCTGTCAGCTTGACTCTTTCTTTTTTCATCTAGCTAAGCCTCAACTTTATAGCCTACACCCCAAACTGTTTGAATAACATCTTCTCCGCCTGTGGCTGTTTGAATCTTGTCGCGCAAGTGGGAAACATGCACCATGACGGTTTTGGCAGAAACTATCGATTCTTGTTGCCAAACCCGTTCAAAAATTTCATCAGCAGAGAACACGCGGTTAGGGTGACTGGCGAGAAGATACAGAATACCAAATTCCAATGCAGTCAGCTGAATATCTTTGCCATCAATCGTTTTCACTTCATGTGAATCACGGTTAATAATCAGCGGTCCAACCTCAAGAATGTCAGGTTCATCATCTTTGACCTGCTTTTGACTGCGACGTAAAAGTGAACGAACCCGCGCCATTACCTCTAGGGGATTAAACGGCTTAGAAACATAATCATCGGCTCCAGTGATTAATCCCTGAATTTTATCCATATCACCAGTTTTGGCAGACACAATAATAATAGGAATGTCTGAATCCTTACGAACTTCCTTAATAACATCAATTCCACTCATGTTAGGCATCATGACGTCCAAAATCATTAATGCAATATCAGGCGTGGTAGTTAATTTCGTAATTGCTTCTTTGCCACTGTAGGCAACAACTGGGGTATACCCTTCATTTTTAAGATAAATACTTAACAATTCGACGATTTCTTTATCGTCGTCAACAACTAAAATTTTCATAGGGCTAATTTCCCTTCTTTTTACTTATTGATTATATTCGTTTTATTTTTATATTCTACTAAATATAGTGTAGCAGAATCTATGTCTAATATTTTAGACAATTTTGTAACAAACTACTAATATTCAAGCATAACTTTATTGTTTTATTAAAAAAGCCGGATTTTTCCAGCTTAGTCTCTACTTTAAACTATTAATATTATTTAAATATGTAACCAGCCATTGACGATCAACTAGGCCTAAAAAGTCCCCACTGGAATTTTGCACTAGCACTTCATTTTGCCCACTTAAAAGAGTTAACAATTTAGCAATTGTTTCCTCGACATTAATTAGTGGCATTGTCGCCAGTGAGCCAGATTCAGCCTGTTTAAATTTGGTCAATAAAGCTGCTTGCTTCAAAGTTGTTTCATATAAGTTGCTGCCTATGCTACCTCTGAAAAAGTCTCGGACAAAGTTATTAGCCGGATGCCGTAAAATTTCTTCGGGCTGATCAACCTGCAGTAATTGGCCATCCTTCATAATACCAATTCTGTCAGCTAAATGCAGTGCCTCGTTCATATCATGTGTCACAAACAAAATAGTATTATGCAGTTGCTCATGCAAGTCAACAACTAGTTCTTGTAAATTTGCTCGAGAAAGTGGATCAAGCGCACTAAAAGGTTCATCCATTAACACGATAGGAGGCTTTGATGCAATAGCCCTTAAAATACCAATTCTTTGTTGTTCACCACCAGACAGTTCATGGGGATAACGCTGAGCGTATTCTTGCGGATTGAGACCCACTTTTTGCAACAGTTGTGCTGCCAGTTTTTCCAGATTACCATTTACCCCTTGAATTTCCGGAATAAGAGTAATATTTTGGGCAACGGTCATATTCGGAAAAAGAGCGATTTGTTGCAAAACATAACCAATTTTCCAGCGTAACTTTTGCACATCATAAGCAGTAGTTGGGCGTTCATTAACTAAGATTTGGCCAGCATTAGGATCTTCCAGGCGATTAATCATTTTAATTGATGTTGTCTTACCACTACCAGAATTACCCACTAGGACAAAAAGTTCACCTTGTTGAATATCAAGATTAAGGTCGTTTACCACTATTTTATCGGCAAAAGTTTTTTTCACATGTTCAAATTTAATTGCTGAAGCCATATTATTTCTCCTTAAGTAAATGCTGTTTTACTAAATAATGATGCGCCACTTGGCCCGGATCCATATTTTTGACATTGACCTCATAATTCATTTCCTGCATCTGCTTTTCAGTAATCTTGCCAGCTAATTTATTTAAACTGCGTACTACTTGGGGATGCCGACGTGCAAAGTCATTACTCATTAAAGGAGCACCCTGATAAATAGGAAAGTTATGTTTGTTATCTTTTAAAATACTTAAGTGGTACTGCCGCAATTCACTGTCTGTTGAATAGGCATCAACGATGTTAACTTTATTTTGGTCTATTGCTTGATAACGTAACGCCGGCTCCATTGATTTAACTGGAAAATCAATCCCATATAATTTTTTTATACCCTTAAAACCGTCACCGCGGTCAATAAATTCTAAAGTCATACCACCCTTGAGCTTATTAGGAATATTAGCTAAATCACTGATTTTCTTTAAATGATTTTTCTGCTTAAAAGAGGCTTTAACAGCTAAGGCATAAGTATTATCGTAGGCCATTGGTCTAAGCAAAGTAAGTTTATCCTGCTTGTTCACTAATTCTTTAGCTTTATCATAAGTTTCTTTTTCAGATAAACCCGTCGTTTTTACCGGAGTTTTAGCAAAAGTTTCTAAAATAGTACCCGTAAACTCCGGATAAATATTGATCTTACCGTTTTTTAATGCACTAAAGAGAAAAGTAGTCTTACCAAAATTAGGTTTCAAGGTCACTTGAACGTGCGAATCACCCTGCTCAATTAGTTCTTTGTACATATTAATCAAAATTTCGGGTTCAGAGCCTAGCTTACCAGCAACAGTTATCGTTTCTTTTTGATTAACAACAGTTTCATAAACACCACTGCCCGCCAGAAACAGAACACTGACAGCTAAAACTCCTAAAGCGGTTTTAACTGAAGCATGTTCTAACCACTTGATCAAGGCACTTAAGATAATAGCCAAGGCACCTGAACAAACTGCGCCAATAATTATTAAAGCCGTATTATTACGGTCAATTCCTAGCAGTATAAAACTACCTAGTCCGCCTGCGCCAATTAATGCTGCCATGGTAGCAGTTCCGATAATTAAAACTAGCGCTGTCCTAATACCAGAAATAATTGTGGGCATAGCTAAGGGTAATTCAACTTTGAGCAGCTTTTGCATGCGCGACATGCCGAACGCATCTGCAGCTTCTTCCAGAGCTGGATCAATTTCTGTTAATCCCAAATAGGTATTCTGAAAGATAGGCAATAAAGCATACACTATCAAGGCAATTACCGCAGGCACTGTTCCTATGCCGACAAGAGGTATTAGCAGACCAAGAAGTGCCAAAGAAGGAATAGTTTGTAATATGCTGGCAATTTGCAATAAAAATTCTGCTACTTTGGCATGTTTTACTGTCCAAAAAGCTAGTGGCATTGCAATTACCATAGCAATTAGCAGTGAAATTAATGATATCTGTATGTGCTGCAGCAATGCAATCCCTAAATCGCCTCGGCGTTCACTTAAAATTTGGATGATTTGATTCATTTGCCTAATTCCTTTTGTCTATGCCAATTTTTTAAATTGTCCTAAATTATATAAAGCACTATGTTAATAGCTTTAGACCTAGCTAATTTCTTAAACATTACCATAACACAAACTTGCGTTCTGTAAGCAATTATTGCTTGCAGGTCTTTTTTAGCAAAAAAAATTCCCAGCACCGTAATGCTGAGAAAATTTTATTAAAATTACTGTATTTCTTTTTTACCAGTATATAACTCGTAGTAGTAACCCTTTTGCTTTAGAAGCTGCTCATGGTTACCGGCTTCAATAATATGGCCATGATCAAGTACTAAAATCAAGTCCGAGTTAACAATTGTTGAAAGACGGTGGGCAATAACAAAACTTGTACGTCCTGCAAGCAGATTATCCATACCAGCCTGCACTAGCTTTTCAGTTTGCGTATCAATGCTGGAAGTTGCCTCATCTAAAATCATGACTGGTTCATCAGCGATCATCGCCCGCGCAATACTGAGAAGCTGCATTTGACCCTGAGACAGGTCTCCGCCATTACCATCGATAATAGTTTTGTAGCCTTCATCTAAATGATGAATGAATTCATCGGCATGCGATAAGTGCGCTGCCTGGTACACATCATCATCACTTGCTTCAGCATTACCAAAACGGATATTATCCATAACTGTACCGGTAAACATGTGTGTGTCCTGCAATACTATTGATAACGACCGCCTTAAATCATCTTTTTTAATTCTATTAATCGGAATACCGTCATAAGTTATAGTACCTGAGTTAATTTCGTAGAAGCGATTAATCATATTAGAAATAGTGGTTTTACCCGCTCCGGTTTCACCAACCAGCGCTACTTTCATACCCGGTTTGGCATCAATCGAAATATCATACAAAATTTGTTTATTTGGCGAATAACCAAAGTTGACATGATCAAAAACAATATGACCATTGACAGTAACTTTCTTTACTGACCCATCTTTTTGCGGTACATTCCAGTGCCAAGCACCCTTTACATCTTCGTCTTTAGTGATGGTTACATCACCATCATCAACTTCAACTGTTTGATCTTCTAATTTAAAAATTCTTTCCGCACCGGCTAAAGCCATTACGATAGAATTTAACTGTTGCGAAATCTGAGCTATCGGCATTGCAAACTGTTTTGATAATTGCAGAAAGGCTCCAATAACACCTAATGAAAGAGGTGCAATATGGTTGATGGCCACCGCACCACCTAAAACTGCAATTAAAACATAAAGCAAGTTGCCCAAGTTACCCATAATTGGAAATAAAATTGTGGCATAAGTATGAGCCTTGCCAGATGCTACCTGCAATGAATCGTTATAAGCATTAAAGTCTTGTTCAACTTCTGGCTCATGGCTAAAGACTTTAATTACCTTAAGGCCATTAAGCATTTCTTCATTATAACCGTTAACTTGTCCCAATTCTTTTTGCTGCAGCTTAAAGTAATGAGCTGAACGTATCGTTAAAAAGCGTACAACAATAATAGAAAGGGCAAAGACTACTAAAGTAAAAATAGTTAGCTGCCAGCTTAAAATCACCATCGCACCCAAAACGAAAATAAGGTTTAAAGCTGAGTTCATAAACTGCGGAATCGATTGAGAAATCATTTGTTGCAACGTATCAATGTCGTTGGTATAACAGCTCATGATGTCGCCATAATCATTTTCATCGAAATAAGAAATGGGCAATTTTTCCATATGCTCAAACATTTCCATCCGCACTCTGAATTGGACTTTTTGTGCTAAAACTGCCATTAACATTGCAAAAAGATAGTTAGAAATGAATCCAATAGCATAACAGCCAAACATTACTGCAATTGCGTGCAAAAGTGGACCAAAGTCTGGTCTTGCCTCTTTGGTTAACGGAATAATGTAAGTATTTATCAAACGTTCGATAAACAAGGACCCTAAAACATTTGCAGCAGCCGTGAGAATTATGGCAATTGTAGAACTAATAAGCATCCAAGGACTGGTGCTGGCAACTAATTTAAGCAGACGCCACAGTATTGTAGAACGTTTACCAGAGATTTGGTTATTTTGCTTTTCCACTGCTTTATTCAAATTAATCACCTACTTCTTTTGTTCTTCTTGAAACTTGGCAATTGAACTATACAAGTCATTGCGCTGCATCAGTTCTTCATGTGTACCAATATCCTGAATTTTACCATCATCCATGACAATTATTCTGTCCGCATCCTTAATCGACACTATTCTCTGCGAAATAATTATTTTAGTGGTATCCGGCATATTTTCTACCAGTGCTTCGCGGATTTGACGCTCAGTCTGTGTATCAACCGCTGAAGTAGAATCATCCAAAATTAAAATCTTAGGCCTCTTGAGCAATGCCCGTGCAATTGTAATTCTTTGCTTTTGCCCGCCGGAAACATTAGCCCCGCCTTGTTCAACCATAGTTTCATACTGGTCAGGCATTTCACGAATAAAATCATCTGCATGTGCAATTTTTGCAGCAGCAACAATTTCTTCATCAGTGGCATTTTCGTCACCCCATTTCAGGTTCTCCTTAATGGTCCCTGAAAACAGAACATTATTTTGCAAAACCATCGCTACATTGTCACGCAGTGTTTTTAAATCATATGATTTTACATTGTGTCCTGATACCCGAACGGCTCCTGAATCCGTATCATAAAGCCGTGGAATCATGGATACTAAGGTTGATTTAGATGAACCGGTTTTTCCAATAATACCAATTGTCTCACCTGGTTTAATGGTTAAATTGATATTGTTTAAAGCCAGGTTCTTATCATCTGGATCATATTTAAAATTAACGTGATCAAAAATTACTTCACCATTATTTACATGCTTTAAAGGTTTGCGTGGATTTTCAATTGATGGTTTTTCATTAATAACGTCTGCAATTCTGTGACCACTAGCAGCAGAAACAACCAGTTGTGTAAAGATCATTGCCAACATATTCAAACTGCCTAAGACAGAGTTTGAATATGAAAACATTGAGATAAGCTGACCGGTTTGTAAACTGCCACCAACAATTTCTTTGGCTCCAAACCAGCAAATAGCCAAGTTAGAAATATTTAACACTGCCATAACCACAAGTGAGTTCAGCGACATGATTTTTTGTGCAGTTGCAAATAGTCTGTAGATAAAGCCGGCAGATTTTTTAAATTTAACTGTTTGTGCTTCTTCTTGGACATAAGTTTTAACTTCTCGGATGCCGCGAATGTTTTCCCGCACTACTTGGTTCATGCGGTCATAGCCCCTAAAAATCTTAGGGAAATACTTGCTGGCACTTTTAATAATGATACCAAGCAGAATGACAAAAACTGGGGCAATTACTACAAATACCAGTGATAATTGGGGGCTGACAATAACAGACATGATTATTGAAACCAATAACATCATTGGCGCTCTGACTGCAATTCTAATTAATATTTGATAAGACATCTGAACGTTATTAACGTCAGTCGTCATTCTCGTAACCAAACTGGCACTAGAAAAATTGTCAATATTTTCAAAAGAATAGTCTTGCACATGATAAAACATGTCTTTACGCAAATTAGCTGCAAACCCAGCTGCAGCATGAGCAGAGGCATAACTGGCACCAGAACCTAAAACAAGTGAAAGAACCGTAAACACCAACAAAACAATACCGCTTTTAGTAATGTAGGGCATGTTCCCTTTCATAATGCCATTATCAATTAAAATACCAACCAAATATGGTATTAACATTTCAATGATAACTTCACCAGTGACAAAAAGTGGCGACAGCAAAGACAGTTTTTTATACTGCCTGATTGACTTACGCAACGTGTTAATCATCAAATACCTCTTTCTAATTTGTTAAACGTTATTTAATTCTTATGTGTATCAGTTTAAAAAGGATAAATAGATTCATAGTAAATCTATTTATCCTTTAAAATATATAGTTATCTAAGTATAGCTCTTTTCTTGACAAAAAGCACCTATTTACTCCTATCAGCTGGTGAAAATGCAGAGCCAATGATTTGATAATGACGACGGAAAAGCCAGCGAATACCGTAAACCACCGCAGCAATTATCAAATTATATATTCCAGGTAAAACCGGATTAATAATTTGTAATGCTCGCAAAGAGAGTACGCCAAAACAGATAAAGAGCAATGCCATCATTAAAATGAAACCCCAAATTAATTTTGACCAGGGAATTTTACGATTTTTACCACCATTAGGTAAGACCCATTCATTATACTTCGTCATAAAAACGCCCAGTGCAGCACCAACAATCAACAAAGTTAAGGCACCCATCTCTGAATTATATTTGTTGTTCTTTTGGAATAAACCAATTAAGCCAAAAAGACCAAAGAAAAGGGCAACATAAAATAAAGCATTATCCGTGGCATATTGCCAAAACGGAATATCTGAAGCTTTCTTCTTTTTGGGCTTTAACATGTCAGCAGCTTTTAATTTAGGTGACATGCCGTAATATGTACTGGCAGGTTGACCATGACGCTGTGCAATTATTAAATCATTCAAGAGCGCATCTACTCTTTTTTGAGCCTCTTCATGACTCATCTTGCCTTGTGTTTCAAGTTCTTTTTGCAAGCGAAAAACATAGTCAGAATTTTTATTGCTAAGTTGTTTACGCAACTCGGCAGGCTGCATTTGTTTTACCTCATCATCTATATTTTGATTGATTACTTTTTCCTTTAGTTTTTCCTGCTTGTTAGTATCTATTTTAGCTTGTGCTTCAGTTTTCTTTTCTGCCATTATTATTTCCTAAACGTTAAATCTAAATTCAATAATGTCGCCATCTTGAACTTCATAATCTTTCCCTTCAAGACGCAACCTACCAGCTTCTTTAACTTTCTGCATGGTTTCATATTTGTCTAAATCCGTGTATGAAACTACTTCGGCGCGAATAAATCCGCGTTCAAAATCAGAGTGGATAACACCGGCAACTTGTGGTGCTTTCATCCCCTTATGAAAAGTCCAGGCACGAGTCTCAGGACCACCAGCTGTAAAGAATGTTCTTAATCCTAAAATATGGTAAGCTGCCCGGATCAAACGGTCAAGACCTGATTCCGTTACACCTTCAGCTTCTAAAAACTCTGCTTTTTCATCGTCATCTAAGCCGGCAATTTCTTCTTCAGTAGCTGCGGAAATACCTAAGCATTCAGCGTTTTCACTGTCAGCATGCTTTTTAACTATCTGATAATATTGATCTTGTTCGGGATCAGCCATCGAATTTTCGGCAATATTAGCTACATAAATAACCGGTTTGTCAGTTAACAAAAATAGGCCCTTAACAATTTTTTGTTCATCTTCATTAAACTTGATTGAGCGAACGGGTTTACCCTCTTCTAAAACTGGCTTAATCTTTTGCAAAACGTTAAATTCAGCTTTAGCTTCCTTGTCATTTTGCTGGGCAATCTTTTTCACTTTACTGATGCGGCGATTAACAGCATCTAAATCTGCAATTGCCAATTCCAGGTTAATCGTATTGATATCTTCTTCCGGATCTACTTTACCGGTAACTGAGGTAATATTGTCATCTTCAAAAGCACGGACAACATGAATAATCGCATCAGTTTGACGAATATTTTCCAAGAATTTATTACCCAGACCTTCTCCTTTGGAAGCTCCTTTAACTAAACCGGCAATATCGGTAAACTCAAAAGTGGTGTGAACTATTTTTTTAGCGGGAATTAGTTCCTGAATGCGTGCAAGTCTCTTGTCTGGAACTTCCACCATACCAACATTGGGTTCAATCGTGGCAAATGGGTAGTTGGCCATTTCCGCCCCCGCTTTAGTAATTGCGTTAAATAAAGTTGATTTACCAACATTAGGTAAGCCAACAATCCCAGCAGTTAGTGACATTTTTATCCTCTTTCTTTAACAAAATCAGTTATTTTCTTGATTAACATCTGGTCGTGCTATCTCTTTTTTAGGCACATAAAGCTCATTTTTGGTGTTGACCGGATCGTTTGCCTTAGTTAAAACTTTTTTCAGATTATGGGTGAACTTTGACCGCGGCATCATGACGATGTGGCCGCAGCCCATACACTTTAGCCTGATATCAGCTCCTATGCGCAAGACTTCCCAGTCATTAGTCTTACAAGCATGAGGTTTCTTCATCAACACCGTATCTGCCAAACTATAAGAAATCTCTTTATTCATCAAGGTCGACTCCTAGCACATCAAGTATTCTGTTTAATTCGGCAGTTGAAGAAAAGCCAATAGATAAATGACCACTGCCCTTTTTGCTTTCAGAAATATTGACAGTTGAGCCTAACTTATTAGCCAGCTGATGTTCAGTAGCACGAATAAACGGTGACTTCTGCACTGTCTTTTTGCGGGGCTTTTTAGCATTAAGACTGGCTACCAGTGCCTCAACTTTGCGCACCGGCATCCCTTCCTTAACCACTTGTTTTGCCACTTCATCAATCTTATCTTTATTTTTTAAACCCAAGAGCGTTCTGGCTTGACCCATAGAAAGATCACCGTGCTGCAATAAATGTTTGGTCTTATTAGGCAAGGTTAATAGACGCAAGTAATTCGCAATATAAGGACGGGACTTGCCCATTCTTTTAGAAACTTCTTCTTGAGTCAGACCCAAGTTTTTTTGCAACATTTCGTAAGCCTGGGCTTCTTCAAGCGGTGTTAAATCTTCACGCTGCAAGTTTTCCAGAACCGCAACTTCCATCATTTGACTTTCACTAAAGTCACGGACAATTGCCGGTATAGTAGTTTTCTTAGCTAATTTAGAAGCGCGAAAACGACGCTCACCGGCGATAATTTCATAGCCTTTAACTGACTGGCGGACAATAATTGGTTGAAAAACCCCATTTTCTTTAATTGAATCAGCCAGTTCCTTAAGTGACTTGTCATCAAAATTTTTCCGAGGCTGATATGGATTAGGTCTGATATCGCTCAAGTTTAAATCTTGAATTTCTTCCTCATTATTGTCTTCAATCTGCGGCTCGTCTTCAAACAAAGCTTCAATTCCACGCCCTAGGCCGCCATGCTTTTTATTATCTTTACTTCTTGAGTTTCTTGCCATGATTCTTCAACACCTCCTTGGCTAAATCATCATAAACTTCAGCACCCCGTGAATTAGGCGCATATTCCGTAATTGCTTGCCCATAACTAGGTGCTTCAGCTAGTTTGGTAATTCTGGGGATAATAGTTTTATATACTTTATCAGAAAAATAGGAACGTACTTCTTTAACAACTTCAGCACCCAGATTAGTCCGGGCATCAAGCATTGTCAGTAAGACGCCTTCCACCCCTAAATCTTTGTTAAAGTGCTTTTGCACCAAGCGGATCGTGTTAAGCAGCTGGCTAAGACCTTCCATAGCATAATATTCACTTTGAACGGGAATCAAAATTGAATCAGATGCTGTAAAAGCATTAATAGACAATTGGCCTAGAGAAGGCGGACAATCAATAAAAATAAAGTCATAATTGTCACTAATTGAGTCTAAAGCAGATTTCAACCGCGTTTCTCGTGCCATCATACTAATCAATTCTGTTTCCGCACCTGACAAATTAATAGTTGCCGGAACCAAATCCAAGCGATTAGTCGAAGTATGGAAAATCGTATCTTTAAGCGGAACATCATTAATCAAAACGCTATAAATATCTTGATCAATTGCGGACTTTTCAATTCCCAAGCCAGAAGTGGCATTACCCTGCGGATCAATATCTACAATTAAGACTTGATACCCGCGTTCTGCAATCGAAGCCGCCAGATTAATAGTTGTGGTCGTCTTACCAACGCCACCTTTTTGGTTAGCAACCGAAATTACACTCACCATATTTTCCATGCCTTCCTACTTTCTTTTTAATTCAATCGTAATCATATAATCATCAGGATCGTTATTTTCTTTAAACTTAACCTTAATGCCAGACTGCTGTGCTAGCTTTATCGCCTTTTTGATTGTATTAATTTGTACCTTTAGGTCTTTGGGAATTCGATTGGCTGCTCGTCTGGTCTTTTCAGCCTGCTCTTTTTCTTTGTCCTCAATTTTTTTGCCGGCAAAATATTGCTCAACATTTTTAACGATTTTCTCGGTCTCGCTCACATTAAGGTTGTGAGCCAAGATTTCATCTAAGACACGACCCTGGTCTTTTTCACTAAGTCCGACTAAACAGCGACCATGACGAGGAGAAATTTCGCCACTGGCCAAATAACTCTGCACCTTAGGTGTCAGCTTTAAAAGGCGCAACTTATTCGCTACATAAGATTGCGACTTGCCAATATTTTGGGCCAAAGTTGTTTGAGTTAAGTTATTTAACTTCATGAGATTATTATAAGCTTGTGCTTCATCTATTGGATTTAAATCTTCTCTTTGTAAGTTTTCTATTAAAGCTAATGAAGCAGCTTGACTATCATCCATATTGTTTACGATAGCCGGAATTTTTTCCCAAGCTAGATGCTTTGCAGCCCGCAACCTGCGTTCGCCGGCAACAATTTCATAATCATCGCCCTTTTCACGCACAATAATAGGTTGCAACAAGCCATCTTTATCTAGAGTCGTTGCTAATTCACGAATTGATTCTTCAGAAAACTCATGTCGTGGTTGATATGAATTAGGTTTTATTTTACTTAGTTCAATATCCTGAACTTGCTTATTTTTAGGTATTTCTTCATGATGACGCAAAGAAGAAAATAATGACATTTTGAGTCCCCCTGTTTAATGAATTGGTTTGCGGTGCGGCGTGCCCGCCTGCCGCGGATATTTTTTGGGTGTAGGCTGCACTTTTTTTACCAAAATTAGCGTACGGTCTTCCGTACTTTGAGGCAGTTGCAATTCTTTTAGGGCAATTGCCTTACCGCCTAAAGTTGTTAAAGCTTTCTGACTCGATTTTAATTCATCTTCAGCTTTTGGTCCCTTGAGAGCGATAAAATTGCCGCCTTTTTTGACAAGTGGCAAGCAATATTCACTCAAAACAGCCATATTGGCAACAGCTCTGGCAGTTACAATATCAAACTGCTCACGATATTGTTTGTTCTGGCCCACGTCTTCAGCGCGCCCATGAACTAAAGCAACATTTTTTAAATTTAGCTGGGTGATTAAACCTTGCAAAAAATTCAACCTTTTACCCAGAGAATCTACAATCGTTACCTGCAATTCCGGCATCATAATTTTAAGCGGGATTGAAGGAAAACCAGCACCTGCACCAACATCGCATAAAGAGCTGCTTGACTTAAAAACCGTACTAAAGGTCAAAAGCGGCGTGATGCTGTCATAAAAGTGTTTGAGATAAACATCATCTTCTGCAGTTATTCGCGTGAGGTTAACGTGCTTGTTGGCTTCAATTAGACTGTTAAAGTATTGGTTAAATTGGTTGATTTGATTTTCATTTAATTTAAAATTACATTTTGATAATTCTTGGACAAATTGTTCAGGATTCATTTTTCACCCGTGAAACCTTGTTTCACACCCTCTAAATTTAACGCTAAAATTGGCTTAATGTAAAGTCAATGCATCCCTTTAATTATGAAATATTTTTCGACTGTCGTCAAAGTCTAAACGTATAAATTAAGCTATAATATCGTCAAAGGAGATTAATATGATTGTTACTCTAATTGTTCTGGCTTATTTGGCACTAAAAACTTATAAAGGATTTCAAACAGGCTTTACCAGACTAATCATCAATTTGGTATTTGCTGCCATTGTCTTCATTGCAGCAATACTTTTTCAAAATCCTGTCGGCAATTGGCTATACAGTCAAATAACTGGGCAAAATATTCAGACCACTTTAACTCCCGGAACTAACTTAATGCTCTTTCGTTTTTTGGCATTTTTTATCATTGTCTTTTTTGGCAAAATGATTGTTAAGGTTTTTAAAGGCTGGGTACCAAATAAAAATCCCCATGCGACTAACTTTGGCAATTTACTAGATAGTGTTTTAGGTGCTGTCGTCTCTTTTTTTGCTAGTTATTTTTTCGTTTATATTATATTGTCAATGCTTAATGCTTTGCAAAATCCGTGGTTTATCCAGCAAACTTTAGACTCATCATTTATTCGCTTTATCATTTATAACACACCTGGCTTATCCAACGGGTTATTTAACAGTATCTTTAGTATTAGCAGAACTGCTGCTTAAAATGAATAAATAACCATTGGCGTTTAAATTTGTTAGTTTAGGCGCCGTTTTTGTTTAAGCAATTAGCAAAAGTTTACTTTGATCTTTGACTAAAATACTTTGAGTAATTATGTTATATATACCTCTACAAATAATAAAAATCCAGCTAATTTTTGGCATATATTTGCCATTTGTCGTAGTATACTGGTTATGAAGGCATTTTGAATAAGAAAAACTGGGAGGATAAATTGAAAAGTAAATTAACCCTAAAGAAAATTGTAACTCTTTCTGCAGCAATTATTCTTGCAACACCTATTTTCAGTAACAATCTGACCAAAACAGTTAGCGCAGAAACGGAATCTCAAAATAAACAATTAAAGCAGGATAATAATCAAGTAAATAAAGAGTCTGAGACCCAAAAGTCGCAAGAAGACCAAAAGACAGACAAAGAAACAGATAAGACCGAAACCAATGTCCCGGATGCTGCGACTCAGAATAAAAAGCCTGCTAATATCACTGCCAAAAAAGTCAAAACTTTCAAAGTAGCAATTGTTAAAAAGAATTATGGTATTTATCTTGATAATTTTACCAAGAAGAAAGCAGCCAAGAATTATTTTCACCAAACTTTTAATGTCAATAAAAAATTCACCCACAACGGCAAAACATACTATTGGCTTAACAAAAAGGGCAAGAAATCAATTGGCTACATTAATAAAAAAGCCGTAGCTACTCCTAATCAAGCTAAAACAATTGAGAAGACGCCGTATGTCAGTCAATATGTTCCTGTTAAAACCCCGTGGGGCTGTGCAGGAGCCTCAATGGCTATGATGTTAGGTTCTCAGGGACAGAAAATTACCACTAGCTTGCTTACAAAAATTCAAAATAATTTACCAATGCAGCCAGTTAAAGGCGGACAAAAGGGGAATGTTTACACTGGCGTCGGTTTTGGCTACGTAATTAGCCCAGGTGCCCTAGCTAAATACGCCCGGACTTTTAAAAAGGGCAAAAAGATTATTAATATTTCCAGTAAAAAGCTAACTGTTGATGATCTTAAAATGTATATTCAGGCTGGCAAGCCAGTGTTATATTATGGCTTTTCTTCATATCAAAAAGCTGGCGATTACAAGCGCAATCACTGCAAAGTTATCACCGGCTACAAGAAAGGCAAGTTCTTGGTTTATGATCCACTTTATTACTCCAAGTTTGATAAAGCGGGTACTGGTGGCAAGAACATGAATTATGATCATGGTGCAATTGCCTGGATACCAGAGAGTGCTATTCAAGCAGAATTTTGCCATAAAGCTCTCTCGTTCAAATAATATACTTATTTACAAATTTAAACTGTAATAAAAAAAGTGCCTTTCACGGCACTTTTTTATTTACTACTTTTGAAAATTATCATACTCAACGTGTTCATCATTATAAACAAAGACCGCTCCAATGCGATCAGGGTCATCATGCCAACCGGCAAGCGGCTTCCCTGCAAAAAACAGTCTCTTGCATTCGATTTCTGCTTCAACTGAATACTTGGTAAAGGTAGTCACTCCGGCTAAATCTGTTTCAACCGGATAGCCAGTCCGCGGATCAATTAAATGGTGATATTTATGCCCGTCAACTACTAAGTACCGTTCATAAGTTCCGCTGGTAACTGCAGAACATTCCGGTACCATCACCGAAGCAATATTATTGCCACGAGGCTCTTTTGGATCTTGCACACCTACTGACCACTGACCACTAGTCCTTTTAGGAGAATCACCAACAAGTAGAATGTTGCCGCCAAGATTAATAATTCCAGCATGAACACCATAGGCCATCCAGAAATCTTTAATGCGATCAGCAATCCAGCCTTTAGCAATACCTCCTAAATCCAGTTCCATACCCGGCTTTTTCAGATAGACGGTTTGGTCTGCGTCATTTAAGTCAACACTATAAGGATCAATCAGCTTCATCCTTTCTTTAATCTGATCATCAGTTGGAACATGGGCCCCTTTAAAGCCAATTGCCCATAATTTAACGACTGGACCAATTAAAGCATTAAAGCCAAAATTTTCCCGACTTTTTTCTACCGCCAATTTGATCAAATCATAGGTACCACTGGAAACTTGCACTGGATGTTTACCAGCCGCATGGTTTACATCCATAACTTCAGATTCATCACGGTTAACTGTTAATAAATCTTCATAATGATCAATCAAAGTAAAAGAGTCATTAATAACACTTTTATCGCGTGCTCCAAAGATTTGTAAAGTTATTGATGTGCCTAAAGCATGATGTTGTCCCACTTGTTGTTCTAAAGCTAAATTTTTAATCATTGATTTTATCCCTACTTCTCCAAATAGTTTTCTCTTATTTTTTCTTTCATCTGCTCATCGATTCTTAATTGTTTATCAATATAAGAATCAATGTTGCCATAGTTTTCATTGATTGTAATCAAGCTCGTATCAATATACGCATTGGCTACCGAACCCAAAATACGCATGTTGGCACGGAACTTATCATTTTCTCCTGCTCTTTTAAGTCGCTCATCACGAACCTTGCGGTAATCGTTGAGCATTAAGTTGGAATAAAGATAATCCTGCCGAATAGTCTCTAGGTCTACTCCCAAAATGTGAAGCAATATTACAGTTACCAATCCCGTCCTGTCTTTACCTTCTGAACAATGGTATAAAACTGAGCCGTGAGTCGTTTCCGCAATTAAACTGACAATTTGGTGAATGCTATTCTGAGAAAATTTATTGCTGACATGATCATGATATCTTTGGCACATAGTATAAAAACCCGCATATTGATCATGGCGATATTGCTCAAATTCTATACTCCTATCAAGGCCATTGCCACCAGTATTGTCATCAACTGACAATGGAAATTCATAATGAACAACCCCTGGTATATCTCGGTCAGGGTTAGCCTTACACTCAGCTGGTGAACGTAAGTCGATAATTTTAGTCAAACCATTCGCAAGCAAAAATTTTTCATCTTTTAATGATATTTCACTTATATTCCCAGTGCGCAATAATCGCCAACTTTTGATTTTATGGCCGCCTAAGCCAATATAGCCGCCTAAGTCGCGGGGATTACGAACAGATTTTACAGGTAAAACGACAGGTCTTGTCATGCCAACTTCCTTTCAAAACAAAAATAACCGGATAGGATGCTCCTATCCGGTTATTTTACTCTCTACCAGTTAAACTGGCAAAAGTTTATTTATGTGCTTGCTCAACAAACTTAAAGAAGTTATCCATCATGCCATCTAATTGCTTGATAGTAGCTTCATCAGTCAATTCTCCAGTTTCTTTGTTAAACTTATCTGGAGCTTGACCAATTAAAACTTCATTGCCTGGTAAAACATTTGCACTCATATCAGGTGAAAGCAAAATTTCACGCATATCTTCTTGAGCACGACCAGTACCTTGTGCACCATACGATGCACCAGCAACAGCAACTGGCTTCATCTTCATAACATTAGGGCCTGCATGTGAACCAAGCCATTCAAGACTGCTCTTTAAAGCAGCAGGAATAGTATGGTCATATTCAGGAGTAGTGATTATTATACCATCAGCATTCTTAACGTCTTCAATCCAGGCCTTAATAGTGTCATCAGCCATTTCTGTTCTGCAGAAAGGTGTCAATTTATCGACTTCTTTTACTTCAATATCTGCTTTGTCACTATAATGCTTGGCAATAAATTGTGCTAAAAAGCGATTATAGGAAAAAGGTGCATTTGTACCAACAATTGCTAATATTTTCATTCTCGACCCTCCTACTTAGTTACTTGTGCGTACCAACTATCAACTTCACCGAAAAATTGACCTAAGAATTTAACGGTCGACTCATCTTTCAAGTCACCATTATCATCAAACTGTGTTGGTGCAACACCCATCATGAATTCATCACCGTTAAAGACCTTAGCGCCAAAGCCTGGTGCAGTCAACAAACTCTTCAAACGACTTTGTGAACGAGATCCACCTTGTGGCATTGGTGAAGTCGAAACAATAGCAACTGGCTTGCCCTTAAATGGGTGAGTTACACAAGATAACCACTCAAGTGCACTACTTAAAGCACTAGTAACAGAGTGTTGTTGCTCAGGAGAACCGATTAAAACCAAATCGGCGTCCTCAATTTCTTTAGTTAAGGTTTGAATTGCTTCTGGAGCATCTTCACCCTCTTTAAACATTGGCAACCCTTTAACAGTTGCAAACTTAAAATCATACTTGTCGGCAAAATGCTTAGAAATAAATTTAAGCAATGCCTCATTAAATGAATTATTGGCATTTGAGCCACATAATGCAAGGATTTTCATAAAAACCACCTTTCAGGAAAACTAACTTCAAGATTTATTATAGCATATTCGTATCTTTTTAACATGTTCCTTGTTTCAGATAGTTTTAATAATTTAATAACTGCTCACAACCAATAATTTCCTTGCCAATAGAGCATTAAAGTCTATTTCTTATCTTTGTCCTTGTCTTCGTTAGTATCAAATAAAGAAATTTTACTTGTCTTGCTTAGCCAGTCATTTAAGATTGCATCATTAATCTGTGCCGTTAAAACATTTATAATTTGTGTTTGTGTAAATGTTGCAATTTTATTAACTATTAATGAAGCAATACCACTGGTGGTAATCCAGTTAGCAATGACAACACTTCTAATTTTATCAGTGGAATAATTACTATCCGGATACTGCTCCTTAAATTTTTCAATACCAAAATCAATCAATGTATCGGCGATAATTTTACTACCAAATTTACCGTCAACAAACATCGCCCTGAAAAGATTTTCTTCTTCTTTAGCAAAATCAATATACGATAAATCCATATCAATTAATGGCTTACCAGTATAACTTTTTTGCAAAATATTATTCTTTAAGTTGTCCGCAATTTTACGCAAAACCTCTTTGCGCAAATCTTCCATACTATTAAACTCAAGATATAAAGGCTGAGTGGAAAAATGACCAGCCTTGGCAATATTGCGAGCAGTCAAACTCTCAATGCCGTCTTTAACAACCATTTTGTAGGCAATACTTAAAATCTTATTTCTTCCTATTTCTTTTTTTCTAGCCATTTGGTTTTTCCTTGATTAACTTTAAAACGTACTATTTTATAAACCAGTTTTCCTAGAGACAGTATTACTACTATTGAGACTTCATTTAGCCAAATATTTGAAATGAGTCAATTATTCCTCATTATTTAAAAATTCATCATAATAAGTCGAAACCATGTCGCTTACTTCTTCTTTGCTCAAACCTTGCGCAGCGCAATAGGAAAAGAAAGCAGCGGAAAGAATATAGCCTCGTTCAGAATCATCTGTTAGATTGTCTGAAAAAGTCATATTAATACTATGGTTTTGATAATCGGTTGACAACTCAATTGACTTATCTTCAGGGATATCATTCATTATTATACCTCTACATGAATAGCTTTACTCAGTAATATATCATACTTGTACCGCTAATAAATAAAATAAAAATTATACCAAACTAAAACATATACTCAAAAATACTTTTTTGTTATTTTAGCAAAGAAATCATTATTTTCTAGTAATTTACTCAAGCAGTTAAAAAACAAATTTTATAATTCCGCTTTTAATTACATTAGTTATTTTAATCCAAAAAATAACATTTTCTTTTCACTAATAAGAATAGTAAATTTAAAAGTACTTTGTCAAGAGCAAAGTACTTTTTTCTAACACAAAAGAATTAAGGATTTTTCTGTTAAATTTAAACTTTTCGAAAATATTTTTAATTAATAACATCGTTCATACTAAACTAAAATTATTACAAATAATAAAATTACTATTAACAAAAAAAGATTAGTTGATTTTTCGCTTTTAATTAAAATAATTTTTACAGTTATTTTTTATATTGTTATTTTTATTTGCAAAATTTAATAACTAAAACGCTTGCTTAATTTTGCCATCCATCATCTCATAAATGTGGTCTGCGTATTGCTTTAATCTTGGATCATGCGTTACCAATAAAACTGCCTTGTTATATTTTTTGGCAAGATTTTTAAACAATTGTCCTACTTCTGCCACATTTTCACTGTCAAGTGAAGCAGTGGGCTCATCTGCCAACAAAATTTGAGGATTAGCGTAAAGAGCACGAGCAATTGCTGCCCGTTGCTGCTGACCGCCTGATAATTCACTCGGATATTTATTAAGTAAAGAATTGATACCAAGCTGTTTTAATAATTCCTGCAATTTTTCTTGATTAATATTGCCTGCTTTCTTTACCTTATTAACCAGTTCAAACTGCTCTCTAATCTTTAAAAATGGTACTAAATTATAAGCCTGCAACACAAAACCCAGCTGCGTTAGTCGTAAATGATCACTTGCTCTTGCGGAAATACGCGCAATATTCTGACCATTGACAATGACTTCTCCTGTAGTTGGTTTTTGCAAAGAACCAGCTATTGTTAAAAAGGTGCTTTTACCTGCCCCTGAAGGCCCCATGATTAAGACTACTTCACCTAGATTGGCTTTAAAATTGATATTTTTTAGAGCAACGACTTGTGCAGCTCCAGTGCCATAAACTTTTTTAACATTTTTTAATTCGATAATTGCCATATTATTCACCTATTGCCTGCGCTGGATCTACCTTTAAAATTGATCTGATTGGAATTAAACTGCCAATAATTGCCGTTAACAGCAAACCTACTGTACCTGTCAGTATAATTTCTGGCGTGAAGCTGATAGGAACCGCGGCAGGTAAAACTTTGACTGTCACAAACATTGCTGCCAAAGCAATAATTAATCCAGTCAAAACTAATATAATTGCCTGGCTAACGGTCGCTTTTACTAAAGTGCTGCTAGAAATTCCCTGAGCACGCATGACCGCATAATTATGCATTTTTTGCATTGTTAAAATGTACAGGAAAACTGCGATTATAATTAATGAAATAATGTATAAAAAACCGATCATCAATTCAAAAGTCATATTTTGTGCTGTATATCCTGGAAGCTTTTTAATAAATTGGTCAATGGGATAGGTTTTGCTATCTTTATAATTATATTTGTAGTCATGATTACGGGAAATTATAGCTGAAGCCTCTAAAGTTGGCATCCCTTGCCGCAGTTTTTTCCAAGACCCCAATGTCCCGTAAATAATTGGAGCAATATTAATTTTCGCATTCTTAACAAAGCCAACAATTTTGTACTTTCTACTTGAGCCGTTTAGTGCCAGTTTGTCACCTATTTTGTAACCCTTAGTTTTAAAGGCTTGGTCAACAGCCACCTCATAATTCTTTTTCGCTCTTCTACCCGCAATAAGTTCCTGATCATGATAGATAAATTGTTTCTTTTTAACCCCAATAAATTGTGCCGAAATCTGGAGGCGTCCGGCTTTCTTAACTACCACTGGAATTTGACCTAGCAATGCTTCATCTTTAGATAATGAGGCCTTTTTTAAATCGCTTTTGGTTAAAAATGACTGACTCATGCTTACGTTAGCATTCTTGTTTAAGACTACTTTTTGAGCATCCCAAGATTCAAGTGCTTGCGTATTTTCACTGGCCAAGCCAGTTGCCAGCGCAGATAAGACAAATATGAGATAACTAATCAAAAAAATCATTAAAATTATTAAGCCATAACGTAGTTTCTCTCTTTTTATTTCTTTAATTGCTAAAAACATTAGTTCTTTCCTTTGTTTAACAGTTCCAAGCTCGCCTTAAAGCGAGTCATAAGTGCTGATTTTTGAACTGGATTTGCTAATACCAAGCGAATGGTGGCATGACTCAGCACCATTGCACTCCAGTTCTGCGGATTTAATTCAGCCAAAATTTTGGGTGAAACAGGATGACCAAGGGAACTTTCGTTATACAAAATATGCATCTTTATTAATCCCGCATATGTACTTGTCTTCATTTCTTCAATAAAATGAACAACATTATCATAATATTGTTGTGAATCAAACTGCGACTTTATTTTTATTGGTAAATGAATACTTTTTAGAGCCAACTTGTACATATAATGATATGCATCTTCTAAATCAGCAAAATATTTGTAAAAAGCTCCGCGTGCGATGCCCGTTTCTCTCACTATCCGTGCTACTTGCGCTTTGGCCAAAGGATAGTTGCTGAATTCTTTTAATAACGCACTTTCAATTTTCTTCTTTTTGCCAGCAGGCAAGTTAATAAAAGTTGACTTAGCCATTGCCCTAATCATCCCTTTTTTCTTCAAGTGACATCGTGTCACTTTATAAAAATAATAGTTCATTAATCTTTAGTCGTCAATTATAAAGCTCGCATAATTGCTTTCACAAAAAAAGCCTCTTGAATGAGACTTAGTACGTTATGCGAAGGTTAATATACGGTTATAATAATTTGCCCGAGGAATACCATTACGATAGGAAACTTTTGCTAAAGCGCAATTATCCATAGTATCAAAATAATTCATATCACCATGCGTAAAATAGTGGGCAAACATCATTCTGATTAAAGTACCATGACAAAATACGAGCACTTTTTTAGTCAAATAATTCTTTTTCATATCATCTAGAAAACTGCCGCACCTTTGGTCCAGTGCCGCAAAAGATTCGCCACTCGGGGCATACTTTATATATTCAGCCGCAGCTTTCCCCCAAGGATCTATGGCATCAGGATATTTTTGCCCCAGCTCTGAAAGAAAATGACCATCCCATTCGCCAAAATTAATTTCCGTTAACCTCTGATCAATTTTTATCTCTTTTTTTCCCTTAGTAAAAATTTCAGCGGTTGTCAAAGACCTCTTTAAAGGGCTTGAAAAAACCACATCAAATCCTGAAGGATCGAAATTGGCAGCAGCTCTTTCAGCACTTGCGCGTCCAGATTCATCTAAATCATGATCAAAAACGGAACCTTGAATACGACCAGTTTTATTTAAATCTGTCTGCCCGTGACGAACAAAAACAATTTCCATAATAGCCTCACATTTCTATATCTTAAATTTTGTTACTAATTTTTTAGCGCCGTTTGAAATCGAACTCTGTCCTGAAAACATAAGTGTCATTAGTACTAACTTCTGACTCAAACCTAAAACCAAAATCATGAAAGTCCTGCAGCTGCTCCGGTGCAGCTAATTGGTTTTCAGCAATATAGCGCACCATCTCTCCGCGAGCCATCTTGGCATGAACCCCAACTGTTTTCCACTGACCGTTTTTCTTTTCTTGAAAGTCAACAGAAATCATCTGCCTGCCATTCTTAACGTATGGGGTGACATTGCGCGAGTATTCTTTAGAAGCCAAATTAATCAACACCTGATCTTCATGAAAAAGATTGTCTGCAATTGTCGTGCCCCAAAATCGGTATAAATTTGGCTGCTTAAAACCCTCTACTTTATTTTTCATTTCCAGTCTGTAAGGCCACACTCCATCAAAAGGCCGCAAAACACCGTACAAACCTGATAATATCCGGACATTTTCTTGCAAGTAAGATAAAGCGGGCTTAGTGAACAGGTCGGGAGCCATATATTGATATTGAATGCCAGAATAGGAAATAATGGCAGGAGTTAAACCATCTTTTTGACTCAAGTTTAGAGTTTTAATCTGCCCTTGACCTTCTTTAGTTGTACGCTCACTAGATTGCCAGATTTTTTGTAATTCATTAAAACTGCATTTCTTTAAAAAAGCGGCTAATTCTTGAGCTTGAGCTAAAAATTGTGGGTGCGTCCTTGCAGAAAAAGAATCATTATCAACTGTCATTTTCATTGCTGGTGAAATAATAATTTTCATCTTTACCACCTTTTGGGTTAAACTTATTAATAATATCTACTGAAGGAGAGAAATCAATGAATCCTGATTTTGCCATCGTATTAAATTTTAAACTAAAAAGCGCAAAAGATGTAGACGCGGATTTTTTAGTTCAAACTGCACGTAATATAGGTGCCCGTGCTGTCAGCGTTGACGCCCAGCAAACCGCTTTTAAAAAAGCTTGTGCAAAATACACTATTGCTTTGGTCGATGCAGAAACTATTAAAGAAAGTTGTGATTTAGTCCCAGCAGATGCAGTTGCAAAGTTGGTAGCAAATCGTAAAGATGGGCAAAAGACGATAATTAATATTCCAGTTACCGATAATGGCAAGCTGTCCTCTGAAACCGAAACTATGCTTAAGCAAATCAACAACTGGATGCATCTTTTTGGTCACGCTTTTAATGAAGGCGAGCCATGCACCCTCAAGGCTGCTCAAAATAATGCTTTTGTATTACAAAACAGACACGTGCACTACCAAAAGTATCTTTTTGTCAAAGCACCTCTGCCAGAAGCAATTAAAGTCCAAGGTTTAGCTAATAAGCCTAATCGCATCGAAATGATTGAGCACAGGACTGAGCTCGATTTCACTTTTGCTGATAATGAATTGAGCATCAACTTAAAGGATGTGCCTGAAAGTGATTTTGCCTGGCAGGTAATTCGGATACAAGAACACCGGCCAGAAGACGACATTAAAGAAACTAAATATTAGCAGCTTAACAATTCCAAATTAAAAACTGATAAACCTTGTTAAAATTATGCCACTTGAATAAAAATTCAGCCTGCATCGTCAAACAAAGACTTATCAGTTTTTTTAATAAATCAGTTTTTATTTTACCGTTGACCGTAATAAGCATTCGGACCATGTTTACGGTAGTAATGTTTATCCAGCAAATACTGCGGTAATTCGGAATTCTGATGGGTTAACTCTAAAGTGTGAAAGTCTTCTTCTGCCACTACTTCCAACACCTTGGCATTATAAACAGCTTTTGCAGGAGTTGCACCCCAAGCAAACGGGCCATGCTGACTGACTAAAGCTGCTGGTGTAGCTTCGTAATCAAGATTACGTTCTTTAAAAGTACGCACAATTGTCTTCCCGGTATTGCCTTCATAATCTTCCTCTATTTCTGCCTTAGTCAAGGCATCAGCAGCGGGCACAGCAGTATAAAAGGTATCTGCATGAGTTGTGTTCAGTGCCGGAATATCCATTTTGGCAGCCGCAAATGAAACTGCCCAAGGTGAATGGGTGTGCACAATCCCACCAATTTTAGGAAAATGATTATACAAATAAGTATGGGTTGGTGTGTCTGATGACGGATTTTTGTCTCCCTCAACTACCTCGCCTTTTAGATTGATAACCACTAGATCTTCTGGCTTCAGCTTCTCATAAGGGACCCCAGAGGGCTTAATTACAAATAAGCCTTGCTCTCTATCTATTCCTGAAACATTGCCCCAAGTAAAAGTCACCAAATTTAACTTGGGTAGTGACATGTTAGCCTCATAGACTTCTTCTTTCAATTTTTCCAGCATCTTATTCTCCTTTAATTTACCTTTTCTTGAGTAATGCCTACCCGTTTAAAAATATCATCAAAAAATGCCTTGGCACTTTTTACTTCATCAAGTGCATTGTCATCACCATTATCTCCAGACCACATTTCAATAGTAAAACTGCCGTTATAATCTAATCTGACTAAAGTACGGAGCAAACCAGTAAAATCAACGCAGCCCTGACCAAAAGGCACATTCTTAAACTGACCCTTAAAAGTTGGGGTAACTTTTTTACTGTCTTTTAAATGAATGGCACAGATAGTATCAATGTATTTTTCAAGTTGGGCCGGCACATCGTTTTCAGGCCATGCACTCAAATTGCCTAAGTCAGGATATGCCTGCAGCCACGGGCTTTTAGCTAAATCATGATAATGGGCAATCTTAGGCAGGCTATTAATAAAAGGATCATCCATCGTTTCAATTGACAGCATAATATTTTTCTTGGCTGCCATATGGACGCATTTAATCAGATTTTCAACGTAATATTCTCTGGAAGTCATAGTCTTTTTTTCATAATAAACATCGTAGCCGGCCATTTGAATATTGTGAATGCCCAAATCGACACAAAGATCAATTGCTTTTTGCATCATTATCAAGGATTTCTCGCGCATTGCCGGATCAGCTGAACCTAGGGGGAAGCGTCGGTGACCTGATAGCATTAAGTTATTTATCCTGGTATTTGTCTCCCACATTAGATTACGGATTTCATTTCTCTTTTCTCGTGTCCAATCTAAGCGTGCTAAACGTTCATCGCTTTCGTCAACTGAAAATTCTAAAAAATTAAAGCCCAAGTCATGTGTTAATTCAAAAGTTTCCCGCCACGACAAGTTCTGGGGCAAAGCTTTTTCATAGATTCCTAAAGCATTAACTGTCATTATTCTCTCCTCATATTTATTAAAAAAGGGAAAATGAACGTTCGTTCACTTATCCCCTTTTTTAGTATTTAATTAACCCCAAATTCTGTTGATTTCGTCTTTAAACTGTTTGGCAACAGCGTGTGGGTCATCTGCTTCTCTGATTGCACGACCAGCAATAAAGGTATAAACTGGAACTCCCTTAAACAGCTTTAAAATTTCGGGATGAACGCCACCTGTAACGGAAACCTTAAAGCCCATATTGATCAGATTTTTGACATTTTCAACATCCTGCTCCGACCATTTTTGGCCAGCAAACTTGGCGTCACGACTTTGATGGTAAACTACCTGATGAATACCGTGATCAAGCCATTCCTGCATTCTTTCTTTATTATCCCAGCCTTCATAAAGTTCTACTTGAACTTCAATTTCCTTTTGTGCATTGCTCATAGTAGGAACAGTAGCTGCGTTAATGCATGTCATCCAATCTGCACCAGCATCTTTGCATGATTGACCACACTTTGTACCAGCATCAGCACATTTAATATCAGCCAGCAAGATTTTATCTGGAGCCATTGCACGCAGGTTCCTAACCGCACTTAAGCCATCTTTATAAACCAGAATGGTCCCCGCTTCAACAACATCAATTACGTCTTCTACTTTACGTAAAACTTCTATGGCTTGCGCAGTATTATCACTGTCTAAAGCCACTTGTAATTTTGGTAAATCCATTATTTTCTCCTATTACTTTTTAAACTTTGTGGGAATGTCAGAAGCATTTACTTTGTCTTCAACTTCTTTAGCCGAAATAACATTTTTTATGCCGATGACCTCACCGCCACGCTTTTTAACTTCATCAAACATATTGATAAATGGAATTGAGGTAAAAACTACGTCATAGTTACGCGCAATACCTTTTGCTTCTGAAATGGAAGTATGATCAGCTTGAGTTACTTGGTAGCCCATCTTCTCCAATGTCTTCTTGACAGTCCGCAGCAGCATTAAGCTCGTTCCTGAACCATTAGCACACGCAGTCAAAATCTTCATATAGAATCGTCCTTTCTCTAGTTATTCTTCTTTATTATTTAATTTCTTCCATGCTGGGTAATCTTCAGTGATCATAAAGTAACCTTCGGGATCGGCACGGTACTGTAATTGTGGAATAGCTAAAAGTAAAATAATGATTACTGCTACACCGATATAGCCGAGATATTTCATGATTACCGTGAAGAATGGCCAAACAGTAGCCCAGTCAAACATGCCGAGGTAGCCACCGTATCTTGCCATACCTACCCAGGTAGCGATTAAAGCTGAACCTGCAACTTGGATTAAGCCAGAAATGAACGGCATAATCATCGCACACTTATAGCCTCCACGGTCATTTGAATAAAGGCCTATAGCGGCATTGTCAAAGAACAGCGGAATAAATCCGGCTATGACTAAAGTTGGGGAGTGGAAAACAAGCAATAAGATAATCATAGTAAATTGGCCTAATGCACCAAACATAAAACCAATAGTTTGTGCATTTTGGGAGCCAAAGCCTAAGGTGGCAGCAACATCAATCCCAGGTACAGCTCCTGGCAGCCAGCGATCTGAAATTCCCGTGAAGGATTCAGTTAGTTCATTAACGAAAGTTCTGACGCCAAGCTGAAGGATTGCCAGGTAAACTGAGAATTGCAAGGCTGTTTGCAAAATGTAAAAGATAAAACTTTGACCCTTTTGCATAAAGTGAGCCTTGGTTAAGTAATCTGGCCCCAGAACTACTAAAATTGCGCCGATAAAAATCAACATTAAGATTGAAGTTGATACCATATTGTCATTAAAGATTGACATAAAACTTGGCAGTTTAATGTCTTCAAGTCGTTTGTTTTTACCATTGCTCTTTTTCACCGAATGCTTTTCAATCATTTCGGAAAGCTTGGCAAAAAAGTAAATACCAAACATCTGCTGGTGAGCAACAGCAAAACCGGCTCCATCAGTTAGTTCCTGAGTGATACCAACAGTCAGGTTTGAGCCTACAGCCCAGTAGAGTCCTAAAATCAAACTCATGATTGCTAAAATCGAAAAGCGGTTTAATTTAGGAAAACAGAACAATATCAACCAAAAGGCAGTTGCCGCCTGTTGCACCTGCACATTGCCCGTAGTAAATACGGCCCGCAGCTTAGTGTATTTTGAAAATCTGACCAATAAGATATTAATAATATAGGCAAATAACAGTAAAAGCATTGTGTCCGCAAATGAACGACCAAAGCGCTGCATGATACCGGCGTTAACGGCATTTTGCCCAAAATATGGGTCGATAATCATCGCACTAAGATGAAAACGATCTTTAAGACCTACAAGAATCGGTCTGAAAGTGTTAACTAAACCACCAGACCCGGCAGCTAATATAAAGTAGCCAACTGTAGCCTTTAAAAAACCTGACAGAACTTCATACCACTTTTTACGTTCCAAAATATAGCCAATGAGAACGATGAAGCCGATCATGAACGCTGGTTGATTTAAAACATTAGTGGCAAAGTAGCTCCAAATAGCTAATAAAGCATTTAAAATATTTTGCATTTTTCTTACCTGCTTTTTTCTTTACTCTTATCATGTTTTTGCATGACTTTTTGATAATCTTGTAAATTCTTCACTTTGCGTAGGTCTTCAATCATGTCATCTTCCATCAGCAAGTTGGAGAGGTTAGCAATATTTTTCATATGAGTAGGGTTATCTTTAGCAGCCAGCATAAAGAAAAGTTGCGCATCTTTTTCTGAATCATTTGGGTCAAAGGAAACTGCCTCTGGGAATATTGTCAGACCAATACCAGTACCTAAAACCTCCGAACTGTTGGCTTGCGAATGGGGCATTGCCACACCGGGAACAATCACAATATACGGTCCATATTGTTTGACGTCTGCAATTACCTGATCAATATATTTATCCGTGACAAGATTATTTTTCTTCATTATTTCACCGGATATCCTGATGGCTTCCTGCCAATCTTTTGGGTGTTTCTGACTAATATTAATCAAGTGATTTTCTAAAAAATATCTGAGCATGATTTCCTCCTACCAAATTTTTAATGAAAAAGAGAATTATAGTAATTCTGGGAATGGTAAGTCAGGATCATTCTTAAATGCATCATGAAAGCCACGATCGTACATATATTCAAATTTATCTTTATCTTGAGGGAAGTTAAATTCTCCACCGACTTGCCAAATGTAAGGCTTAAATTGATATTGTAAGCGGTTCTTTTTTCTGTTCCACAGAGCCAAAATATCTTTAGGATCGCTGTAGAAGTTTGTCCAAATGTCATAGTGCATTGGGATAATAACTTTTGTCTTTAAAGCTTCAGCCATGCGTAAAACTTGTGAATCATCAAGTTTATCCGTAATTCCGCGTGGATTTTCACCATATGCACAAAGGGCTACGTCAACTTTATTTTCGTTACCATGTTTCACAAAAGTGTTAGAATAGTGTGAATCGCCTGAATGGTATAAGTTTCCACCTGAAGTTTCAACGAGGTAGTTAACTGCTACTTTAGCCATTTCTATTGGCTTAGTACCTGCCAATTTAACGTTCGGATCATCTTCTGTAACAAGTTCAGTCCGGTCAAAAGCTTCTAAAGCCTTGATTGTTACTGAACCAACCTTAACTTCATCTCCAGGTTTAACTACAGTGATTTTTTCTGCCGGAACGCCCCATTCTTCCCATTCATCAGCTACGCCTTGAGGGCCGATAAATTTTGCATTAGGGCAAAACTTGTTAACACAAGCTGCTGTATAAATATCCAAGTGGTCGTGGTGAGTATGAGTAACGCACAGTGCATCTAAATCTTTGATAGCAAATGGGTCAATTACGTAAGGCTTATTACGTAAATTAGGTTGTAAAGCCTCTCCACCTGTCATTCTCATCATTTGGTGTCCTTGACGCATCTTGCCATCGCCATGAGTATGTTTACCAGTACCGTTCCACATATCGATTGCAATATTCGTACCCTCATGTGTTTTAAGCCAGGTACCCATGCAACCTAGCCACCAGATTGCAAACGATTTTTCTGGTACCTTTTTGGCAGCAATTTGCTCGTTTAAGAAAGTTCCCCATTCTGGGAAATTATTTTCTGCAAAAACTTGTGGTGTCACTTCATTAATATTAGTTGGCTTCGTCATTTTTTCCTCCTATGTTCTTTTTATCCTTGTTTTCATGTTAAATTATATTGTAGTATGTTATCGCTTTCAACCATATTAAAAGATAATTATTACTTTTTATGGTGTTTTTACAAAAAATAAGTTATTTTATTGATAATTATCATATTTTATGGTAATTTTTGTTACTGAAAATAAATAGTTGTTATTATGGTGAGAATTTAAAATGAAGAACTCGTATCAAGAAATCAAAAATAGACGCCAAAAAATCATTGATTTACTTAACCATCAAAAAAAGATCAGCTTAGATGAATTGAGTCAAAAGCTGAACGTTTCTATTATGACAGTTCGCAGAGATTGCAGCAATCTGGCTAATCAAGGCAAGATATTGCAGGAAAAAGGCATCATCTCGTTAGTAAAGCCCGAAGAAGTTCCTTTTACTGATTCTGTCAGCTACATTAAACAAAGGCTCGGCGAAGAAGCAGCTTCTCACATTGAGAAACATAACTGGGTTTTTATCAATTCAAGTACTACCGCTTTTGAGGCGATCCCGTACTTACTCAAAAAAGACGTCAATATTTTGACCAATAATGGCTATGCCGGAAATTTAGACATGCGTGCCAGTAACAGCCAAATTATCCTAAGCGGTGGCAATGTCACTCGCAAAATGATTATGAGCGGTGACTTGGCAGTTGAACCTTTTTTAAAAATCTTTGCCGACTGGGCAATTATCGGCTGTGCGGGTTTAAGCCTTAAGCGAGGCATTTCAACACCTTTTATGGAAGAAGCCAAAGTAAACAAAGCTATTATTAGGCAGTCCCGTAAACTAATAGTGGTTGCTGATTACAGCAAATTTAACCAATTTTCTAATTTTGTAATCGGTCAGGCCAGTGATATAGACTTATTGATCACTGATTCTTTTACGCCTAGAGATACGGTTGAAGGGTTCATCAAAGCTGGTGTGCAAGTTATCCAAATACAGTTATAAGCAAAAAAGCAGGGGTGAAAAAGTTTATTACTTTTCATCCCTGTTTTAATTCGTTCAGAAATAAAGTTCGCTTATTTAAGATATTCCAGAGGCTGCTCAATATCTGTTTCTTTTTTATCCTGCGGAATATCTTTATTATTCAAAATTTCAATTGCATGTTGCACTAATGAATAAACCTGTTTATCGTCATTACTGTCAATCACCAGATAACTGATTTTAAAGTATGATTCTAACTTTGACGTATCTTTTCTTCTAGTGCTTTTTTAATTAAAAATCTAAAAATTGCCTTCATATTGCGCGTCTTGAAGTTAACCCTCTAGATT
>NZ_KQ034007.1:0-190530 GCF_000970755.1 Lactobacillus kimbladii | reverse complement strand
AAATATCGGAATACGGCCTTAGCAAACATGAATTAATGTTAACGTCCAATTCTAGGGGTTAACTTCATCTTTTTACGTTTTTCCGGTTTTTATCCTAAACAGGTAAAAATAAAGCAACACCTACAGCAGCAATTTCTGCAGCTGCAGTCACCCATTCTGACAAAGATCCTATACTCATAATCTTGCCTCCCAGAGTTATTATACAAGTCTTGCTTAAATGGAAAGCAACGCTTTGTTACCAAGTAAGTTTTTACCTTAAAATATGTGATTTATATTATATACATTTACATAAAACCTTGCACATTTTTTCTCTATATGCGATATGATTATATTAAGGAAACAATTATTTTATTTGGGAGGTAAAATATGCAGTATAAAAAACCTTTTTATAAAAAGATTTGGTTTTATTTTGTAGTGGTCGTTATAAGTTTTTTCACTACTTTTGTTTCTGGCAATACAGGTATACAAGGTGTACAACAAACGGTTATTGCAAAATCAACAAAAGTAGTAAAAAGTAATGCGAAAAAAGTAACTGTCAAAAGAAGAAAAGCTACTCGTAAAAGAAAGCAAAAAAAGCGGAAAACTATCGCCAAAAGTAATGTACGTAAAGTTTACATAGCTCCTAATTCGGGGAGAAGATACCATTTTAATCCGAATTGCCGTGGCCTTCGAAGAGCACATGGAAATATAACCAAAATATCATTAAAAAGGGCTAGTAACCAAGGTTACACCTTATGTAAATGGGAAGATTAAGGAGAAGAATAAGTAATGATTAAAATCGGTTTTAGAAAGCCTAGTTTAAGAAAGTCCATCTCTGCCAGAACAAAGGGAAGAGCAACAAGAGCTATAAAAAGAGCTATTATTCCCAACTATGGTAAACGTGGTATGGGTTGGGCTCATCCAAAAAGAAAGATATATAATACAATTTACCATAAGACTACCTTTGATACTCGTAAATTATTTATTCATAACAGTTTTAGAAAAAATAAATAAGTATTTGGAGAGCCAATTAATACCCAAAAAGTTAAAAACAGTTTCTCTGAAGTGAATAAAAAGGGCTAGTAAAAATATTTTCTACACATTAGCTAAGATTGTTATACACAAAAAGACTGATAAATCAGCGTTTCACAAACGAAATTTATCAGTCTTTTTTTAATATTAAAGTTTCTAAATCCACTCTTGCCACAATCAATGCGTCATTTTTATTATTGTTTTTCACCAGGAGATGTTGTCTCTTCTATTGCAGTGAATAATCATGAAATAGTGGCATCAAAGTTAATCAGTTAGCTTTACTATGAATGCAGACCATAATATTTGAGCATCTTAATAATTTCCTGGTCAACCTGAGTCGTGGTTTCTCTCACAGGTTTACGTGCTGGGCCTACATTTGCAATATTGGCTAATTCTACAGATCGCTTCAAAACTGCAGGTACCGTCCCTAACTTTAGGGCTGAACGTAAAACATCTATGCTTTTTTGTAACTTTTCTGCTTCTTGATCATTGCCATCTTTTAGAGCACGATCAAGGTTAACTAAAACATTTGGAATTAGATTGCTTGTTCCTGCAATAGCAGCTTTTACACCCATTTTATAAGCGACAGAAATCTTTGAGTCTGAACCAATTAGTACTTGAAACTTATTGTCAGTGGCAACTTCTTGATATTTACGAATTAAATCCACATCACCACTACTGTCTTTAATCCCGACAATGTTATCAATTTCAGCAAGTTTACGTACAACATTAACCGGAATATTATAACCGGTATTTTTAGGAATATTGTACATAATTACTGGCAGATCAACACTTGCTGCCACATCACGATAAAAGTCAAATAGCTCATCATCTTGTGGTCTAATAAAATATGGATTTATTATTGACAAGTCATCAGCTCCTGCAGCCTCCATCTCATGGGATAAAGCAATAGTTTCACTCGTTGAGCAAGCCCCAGCTCCTGCAAAAACCGGCACGCGATGATCAACGTACTGAACCACGGCTTTCACAAACGAAATTTTTTCAGCGTGAGTTAATACGTGAAATTCACCATTACTCCCAAGAACAAAAATACCACTTACACCAGCACTAATTAATTTGTCAATTAACACTTGAGCTGCCTGGTAATTAATCGACTGTGCTTTGTCACGATTAAAAGGGGTCACAATCGGAGTAATAATACCATTGAACATTTTGTCATCTCCTTCATAAATGTTTTTATTTAATAACCCCTTCTTTAACGAGCCTCTTGCCTAATGCTCCTCCCGGATGAAATTTGCCAAAGTCTTTTTCAGAAAATCCCTTAGCTTTGGAGACTGTCAATGCAATTGCATCTCCGACTACTAACGCGGAAGTTGAACTATTAGTGGGAGCCAAGTTGTGTTCGTCTGCTTCACCATCTACATGGACTAATAATAAGTAATCACAGTCTTTGGCCAAAGTTGAGTCCTGATTGCCAGTTAATGCGACTACTTTTGCACCTAATCGTTGAATTGGTGCAACTACCGCGACAGCTTCTTTAGTTTCTCCGGAATTTGATATATCAATAACCAAATCAGAAGCAGTGATCATCCCCAGGTCACCATGCATAACTTCTGTAGCATGCACAAAAAATGAAGGTGTACCAGTGCTGGCAAATGTAGCAGCAAGTTTTTTACCTATGTGGCCTGACTTACCTACTCCAGTGAAAATTAATCTGCCATTTTCTTTTAAAGAAATAATTTTATTAACTACTTTTTCGTAATCTTGATCATTAAGAGGTAGATCTTTTTCTACCTGTTCAATTGCCGAAATTTCTTTTTCAATGACATCTTGTATATTTGAAATAATATCCATATTACTACCTCTTCTCTGACCGAAAATCAGCTAAAGTTTTAGTTAACTGAACAGCATTATTAGTTATTTTTTCAGAATCACCAGTTAGAGCTGAGCCAAAACAGACACAATCGGCACCAGCAACGAGAAAATCACGGTAATTTTTTACAGAAGCACCGCCAGAAATCAAAATGGGCATATAAGGAATAGGCGTGCTTATTGTTTTAATTTCTTTTACTCCACCCATACTGGATCCTGGAAATACTTTAATAAAAGAAGCACCATTTTTTAAAGCAGTAGTTATTTCAGATACGCTATTGCAACCTGGTGCATAAGGCACTTGATACAAATTACAAATTTGTGCTACTTCCAAATCAAAAGCAGGAGAAAGTATCAGTTCAGCACCGCCCAGTATCGCTAGTCTGGCAGTAGCAGTATCTAAAACCGTTCCTGCACATATTACCATTTCAGGTATTTCTCTTTTAACCAATTTCATGGCATCTAAAGCTGTAGGAACGGTAAAACTAATTTCAATCGCTTTAACGCCGCCTTTAAAGCAGGCTTTTGCAATACGCAAAGTTTCTGCAGGCGTATCTCGCACCACTGTCATTATGTTTAAATCACTAATTTGTCTTACATAAAAATTTTTTTGTAACATTTAATTACTCCTAATGAAACAGTTGCAAAACGCCATGAAGCAATGAACCAACAATGTTGTAATCAATGTTCGGGAAAGTTGAACTATTGATACCCATTTGTTGAAAAACGGGTACTAAGATTAGTGGTAAGAAGGCTAACAACAGTCCCACGACGAAAGAACCTGCAATAGCTCCACGCCAGCCTCCTGTTGAGTTGCCAAAAATTGCAGCAGTTCCGCCTGAGAAAAAGCAAATATGAGCTGCTGGAATAATCACAATTGGACTGTGGAATAAAATCATTATTCCGATAGCTACAAGTCCTGCTGCGTAAGAACTAACAAAACCTACCAAGACTGCAGTCGGTGCAAAAGGAAAGACTGTTGGAACATCTAAAGCTGGGCGTGAGCCTGGGATAAACTTGGTTGAAATTGCAACAAAGGCATTAGTAATTTCTTCTAGGAACATTCCAACACCATACATCAAAACGCCCATTCCAGCAGTAAATGTCATAGCCTGAATAAACGGATAAACTAACCAATTGACTGAGCCAGAAAGTTTACCAGTTACTACCGGACCTGCAACCAGCGCTGACACATAGAATAAAATCAACATGATAATTGCAAGACCCATCAAGAAGTCTTTGAAAATCGAAAGTGATTTCGGCAAGTTAAAGTTTTCTGTGGTTTCATCTTTGTGTTTCTTAAACAGCAGGCCGATCGCACCAGACAATGCATAACCAAACATGTTATAGTGACCAATCGCCTGATTATCGTTACCGGTAATTCGACGCATAAATGGCTGACAAAGTTCAGGTAAAGCACTGGCACAAAGGCCTAAAATAATCCCTCCAATAATAATGGCCCATAAATTGCTTAGTCCGCTGAATTTAAGAACCAGGCCTAAAACACAGGCAAAATAGAGACTATGTTGACCTGTAAAGAAGATATTTTTAAATGGCGTAATTCTGGCAAAAACGATGTTCATTACAAAGCCCAAAATTAAAATCAGAGCGACAACAAAGCCATACTTTGTTTGTGCAGCAGCTGTGGCCGCTTCAGGAGAAGCGATCAAGCCGTGAATATGAAAGGCTGATTGAAATAAAACATTGAAGTTTTGTAAAACCCCAGTTAAAGTACTTGAACCAATACCGAATATTAAAAAACCGATAACAGTTTTTGCTGTCCCCTTAGTGACATCTGTCCAATCTTTATCTTTTTGAGCAACCAATCCTATAAATGCCACAAAACCAAGCAGCACTGCAGGTTGACTTAGAAAACTAATAATAAAATTTAACATTTCATTCACCTGCTTTATTCATTCATAAGAGGAGCTAATTTAGCTTCAATTTCATTTTGATCCATCATATTTTTAATACCTACTATGGGAATTTTTTTCTCTTTGGCTCTTAAATCATCAGCTACATCACTCAAAGCAATGATAAAGTCACCATTAAAGCTGCCTATTCCGTCTATACTGGTATGACTAACATCAAGGTCCCAATTATTCTTTTTAGCAACATTTCTAACTTGCACCGTTAACATTGTGCTAGTACCCATACCAGCCCGACATGTAATTATTGCTTTCTTCATTTTTCTTCTCCTTCACATTCGTTTACATAATTAATTATTTCCTGCACATTATTTGCATGGCTTACCATTTCAAAAAAGTCATTTTTTGAAAGTAAGTTAACCAACTGTGCCATTTGATCCAGATGCCCATTTGCTTTTGTAGAACTTAAGGTAAAAATATATTTAACTGGATCATTATCTTTGTTATGAAAAGGGACCGGCTTTTTTAAAACAGTCAATCCTATTCCATCTTTTAATGCCCCGTCTTCTATTTTGGCGTGCGATAAAGCAACATGAGGCATAAATACGATATAAGGTCCCATTTCTTCCGCTATTTTAATGACGCTTTTCAAATAGTTGTCTGTTACCAAACTATTTTTAACAAGGGGATGACCTGCTTTTAAAATGGCATCACGCCAATCTTTTGCGCTAACATTCAATTGAATCAATTTCGGATCTATTAGTGGTGTCACTTAATTTTTCATCTCCTTTCTCTACAGAATCAAAGAGCTTAATAAAAGTAGGTGCGTTTTCAGCATGTTCAAATTTTTCTAATAGAAATCTATTAGAAAAAATTTCAGTTAATTGTGTTAGCGCCTTTAATTGAGAATTAGAATTTGGTGCATAAAGGCTAAAAACATATTTTGCTTTGATATCATTGCTAAATTTAACAGGTGGAGTAAAACAAACCAGGCTCATACCAGGCACAGAAAATTTTGTAGGGTTATCTGGCTTTGCGTGAAGAAGCATGACATTATCCATAATTTTCATGTATGGTCCGTACTTCTCTATTTGCATACACATTTTGTGAGTGTACTTTTCATCCGCAATATGATCCTTTTCAAGTAACCGTCCAGTAACTTTTACTGACTCCTGCCAGGAATAAGTGCCATTTTCAAAAGCAATTCTTCTTTCTGGCAAGATTTCGCTTAAGCAAGGTAAATGGCTCTGCTCTTTTTTAAAAGGAACATTTTTTTGAGAAAAATAACTTTGCAGGGCTGCTGTCAAGCCAGTAAAATCCTTCACATGGGCATATTCACTGACTATGTCTAAAATTTGCGTTGTTTTAACAGCGGGAGAATTATGAGCAGAAGACGAAGTTTGAGCTTTAGAAGCCAGGTGCTGTCTGATTGTTTGTAAATCATAGTCAGTTAGAATGTGATTGATATTTACAATTGGAGCACCTTTATTTGTTACTGGTAAAGTGGCTATAACCAAATCTGCATGAACTCTGGCTTGTTTTTCATAATCTTGCTTTGTAATAACCTTTATCTTTAACTGATCAGGAAACATTTTTTCCAGTTGAATTTTTAAAAGGCGGGACGTCCCAATTCCACTGCCGCATACCAAAGTAATTTTTTCTTTAAGACTTTGATTTTTTGCATTTTTGAGCAGTTCAATTTCTCCGCCAAAGTAAACTGCAATCAATTCTATTTCATCAGCGGTCAAAGATTTTTTTAGATATTGCTCAAAGGGCTGAATGGCTTCTTTAGTTAAAAGATAAATTTCTGGATACTTTTTTCTGACATTTAACAAGCTTGAATTTAAAAATTGAACATTGTATAAAACTCTTCTTTGAGCAGCTACCAAATGTGTTGTCAGTGCATTTTGCAAGCTCTTATTGTTTACCAAATCAATTCCAGAAATTACAGAAAAGCGTTTGATAATTTGTGCCGCAATATTAGACATTTCTTGTGATTCAAAATTTTTGCTTATTTTGCTTATTTGTCTTGAATCAATTATTTTACAGAGAAGCTGACTTTCAGCGTTTAAATGTTCTGCAGAAATTCCCAAATAACTCAGCAAATTACGAATTAAAGGATCGAACTTACCGCTACCTTTAATTTTTTTATTCCTGTTATTTTTTAAAAAATGTCCATTTCTGTATCTCTTAACTGAAAAACAGATGTACTCTTTAACTTGAAAAACTGACTCATCCGTTAATAAGCAACCAATATTTTGTTCAACCGTTAAAAGTACTTGCTCAATTTCTACTTTTTCCTTAGTTTCTAAACTCAAAAATGGAGCAATCTTATCAAAAATCATTGTTCCTTGAATATTAGCTAGTTTTTGTAAAGCAAATTTGCGAATTTCCTCCTCTAAACCTGTGATTAAATAGCCATTTTCTTCAAACTCTAACTTCAAATTTCTGCTTTCAGTGTCTTTTTTAACTTTCGCTAAGTCACTCTGAGTGGTTCTTCTCGTTACTCCGTTTAGAGAGTTTAAATATTCAATAGTAACCCTATTCTTTCTGCAAAGAAGAGCAAACTCAATTGCTATTACTCTAACCGATTGCGGCAGCTTAACTTTTCCTTGCTGCAAATCATGTTTAAGGTTCTTCTCAATCTCAGAAATTTCGTATGGTTGAACAAAATAGCCATGATTTCTAACTGTCATAATCTTATTCAAGTCATGCAGCTCAAGCCATTCGTTTAACCCGTTAATAGCTGAATAGGCAGTTCTCTTAGTTATTTGAAGTTTATTAGTTATTTGGCTAATACTTAATAAAGAGTTCGAATTTGTTAACATTTTTAGTAACAAGTATTCGTGATACAACAAGATATATTTCACCTGCTTTCTAACTCTCAAATAAATAATAAATGGGGTGCAATGAAACTTGTTGCACATTTAAAACTGAAAAATGATACACTTTCATATACTCTAATCTGTATAAAAAAAACATAATTCAGATTACAAATCAGAATTATGTTTTTAAAAATAATATTCCATTTAATTCTTACGATTTAGCAAAAATTTTAAAGCTTCTTGCCGTTTGTTTTAATAACGGTTTTAAACCAATCAAATGAATCCTTTTTATAACGCTTCAGTGTACCCTTGCCTCTATCATCTAAATCAACATAGATTAATCCATATCGCTTAGACATTTGGCCTGTTGTAAATGAAATACAATCAATACATCCCCAAACCAAGTACCCAATTACAGGGACTCCATCAATTTCAATTGCTTTTTTCATTTCTATAATATGATCTTTTAAATAATTTATACGGTATGGATCATGTATTTTATAATCTGACGTTAGTTTATCTTCGGCGCCTAAACCATTTTCAACTAAAAACAACGGTAATTGGTATCGGTCATAAACTTGATTTAGCCATATTCGTAGCCCAATTGGATCAACAGTCCAGCCCCACTTGTTTTTTTGTAAATACGGATTGACAACTGTATCTTCACTGGCAGCATTGCCAGAACCAATTCTCTTTCTATTTGGGTCTGCACTTACAGTACTTGATAAATAATAACTGAAACCTATGTAATCGACACATCCATGGTTTAAATCGGCTAAATCCTTATCAGTGATCTCAATATGATAACCCTTTTCCTGCCATTCTTTTAAAATAAAATTAGGATATTTGCCTCGTACCTGTACATCAGAAAAAAACATTTGATATTGGTTTAATTTTTGCGCTTTCAGAATATCTTCTGGGTTAGGAGTGTTGGCATAATACGGTGAAGCAGCTACCATGCAACCTACCTTAAGGTTAGCATTTAAGGAATGAGCATATTTCACAACCTGGCTTCCTGCAACAAACTCATTATGAACGGCTTGAAACATGACTTCACGCTTATTATCATTTGCATTAAAAATCAAACCGGAATTAGTGTATGGGAAAAGAGGATTTTCTACTAAATATTGATTATTTATTTCATTAAAGGTTAGCCAATAATTTGTGTATTGCATAAAATTGTCTAAACAAACTTTAGCAAATTTCACAAAAAATGCGATGCACTTGCGGTTACGCCACCCGCCAAATTTTTCTACCAAATAATAAGGCATTTCAAAGTGTGACAATGTTATGATGGGCTTAATGTTATATTGCTTCATCGTCTCAAATAAGTTATGGTAAAATTTTAATCCTTGTTCATTAGGCTCATTTTCATCGCCATGTGGAAAGATTCTTGACCAATTAATGCTGACACGCAGGCACTTAAAGCCCATTTTTGCCATTAATTTAATATCACTTTTATAGTTATGATAGAAATCTATGGCCTTATGATTAGGATAATACTCGTTCTCATTAACAGACGTTGTAATTTTCCGCTTAGTTGTTGCAGTTCCTGCAGTTAGTAAATCTGAAATATCCAATCCTTTTCCGTCTTCTAGATATGCGCCCTCGACCTGGTTAGCAGATAGAGCTCCACCCCATAAAAAATTATTTTCCATTCGCAGTTTATCTCCTACTGTACAAACATAATTTGATCCTGAGTATGAATAATATCATTTTCCTTAACGCTAATATCGATTTGGTATTTTTCAGGATTTGTAATAATAATTGGTGATTCGAGCGTATAACCAGCTTTTTTTATCTTTTCCATATCTGCTTCTAAAATTTCCTGTCCCTGTTCGACTCTATCGCCATTTTTTACTAAAGCGTTAAAATATTTACCATTTAAATTAACAGTATCAAGTCCAATATGAATAAGAAGCTCAACGCCTGTATCACTGCGTAAGCCAATGGCATGCTTAGTAGGCATAACAGTAATTACCTGACCATTAAATGGTGCTATTACTTTATTCGAATTAGGAATAACAGCTATTCCCTTGCCTATACTCTCATTTGCAAAAACTTCATCTTGAACATCAGCAAGATTAAGTACTTTACCTGAAAAAGGAGAAGTGATTACTAAAGCCTGATGATCATTTTTTTCTACTGTTTGATCTTTATTTACTGCTTGAGTGAGGTCAGCTACCATTTCATCTGAATCCGTATTTTGGTCTTTAAATCCCCAAAAGAAGGTCAAAAGAACACCCAATACAAGTGAAATACCTGAACCTAAAACCATAAAACCAATTGGTTTATATGACAACATAAATATAGAAAAGATATTATGAAAGACATAGGAGGTCATCATAACATGAAATAACGCACTGACCGCTCCACCAACGCCACCAGCGATAGCAGTAATTATCATTAAACGTTTTGACTGCATAATCAAACCATATAAAATTGGTTCAGTGACACCAGCAAAAATTCCTGTGATAGCCGTCGAACCTGAGACGCCACGCAATTTCGTGTTTTTTTGCTTATAAACACTATAAAGAAAAGTACCGAGAGCTATTCCTATTTGTCCCCAGACAGCACAAACATTAACTCCTTCTACTACATCTCCACCAACAGCTTTTAAATTTTGCAGAGTAATTGGTGTAAAGCCCCAGTGCAGCCCTAAAACAGTTAAAAATGGATAAGAGGCACCTAATATTAATCCGGCTATTAACCTACTTTTACCAAATAACCACATAATTGCTGCTGAAATCCAATTACCTACATTGGTCCCAAATGGTCCAAACACTAAAACAGTTGCCGGAACCAATAAAAGCAAACAAATCATTGGGTTTAAAAACAATTGTAATTGTTGTGGGATGTATTTTTTCAGTAATTTATTAAGTAAAGCATAGACAGCAATAATTACAAAAATCGGAAAAACTGTCATTGAATAATCAATTGGATCTAAGCCTAATCCAAATAAATGCAGTCCATGTTTTCCTATTAGTCCTGTAAAATTTGGCTCGAGTAACGCTGCGCCTAATGCACCACCTACGAAGGGGTCAGCCTTAAATTGCTTAGACAGTGTAATACCTAGAAATATCGGTAAAAAATAAAAAATAGAATTACCCGCAGCTGAACAAACTAAATATAGTGTACTAGTAGGTGATAGCCAGTGAACTGTCGTTAGCACTGTTAATAAAGCTTTGACCATTCCTGCCCCTGCCATAATGGATATTAAAGGCAAAAATGCACCAGAAATAACTTTTGTTAGTGAAAACTTTTCATTCTTATTATCTTCTGTTTCAGAATTATTTTCTGAACCAATCATTTTTTTGATAACATCATAAAACTCAGTTACATTGGGACCAATTACGACCTGGCATTGTCCACCACTCAAAACAACGCTTAAAACACTCGGTAATTTATTTAAATCTTCTTTCTTAATTTTACTGTTATCTTTTAGTACAAAACGAAGTCTTGTAGCACAATGGACCAAACTATTAACATTTTCCGAGCCACCGACATATTTCAAGATCGTTTTTGCTTCTTTATCTATTTTTTTCATTTTTACTCCATATTATTTTTTATTATCAACAAGTGTTAATTGGTTAAGATGTAAGGTTAGATAAAGCATTTCATCCTCCCCAATCTGCCAGTTATATTTGTCATGCAAAAAAGCTTTAATTTTTTCTGCACACTGAAAATCACGGGCATATTTGGCCTCTATAACTTTTAAAATTGAATTTTTTGAATTGGACGTTTCATGATTTAGTTCACGCAAAATAAAATATCTTAAGTGATTGATAAAGCGCTTATAACTATATGAATCTTCTTTCAAGTCCTTCTGGTAATAATCAGAAACGATTGCCAAAACCTGATCAATAATTTTAGTACTGGAAATAGTTGTATCCATGTCATTAATCGAAAAATTGGCATTAATCAAATGCAAAGCTATATAAGTTGCCTCTGAGTGTGGAATCTCAAGTTTTGTCTGTTCGCGTAAAAATTCAACAGCATTTTCAGAAAATTTAAAAATTTCAGGATAAATAACTTTAACATCCCATTCTAATGGAGCTTTAAAGTTCAAATTTTGCTTGACCCTTTTTAGCATAAAACTAATATGATCAGAAAGAGTCAATAGTAGCATGTCATTAAACTTAAGATTTAGCTCTTGTTCACCTTTTTGAATAATTTGACGTGCATATTCAATACTGGCATCGTCAATCCTTTTTATTAATTCTTGAAAGGCCTTAACGGAATCATGGTCAAATATAACGTAATTCTTTTCTATTTGAGCTTTTTCAAGGTCGATAACACTGCCAATTTTTTTGCCATAGCCAATTGCTTTACCTAAAATTATTCGTTCATTTTTTGACTGATCTTCAACTAAAATAGCGTTATTGTTCAAGTTATTCTTCAAAATCCACAATTTTTCCACCTCTTTTCCAAAAAACGTTATAAAAAAAGCGTTACCCACAGCTCATCAAAAAACTGTAAGTAACGCCTTGTAAAAAGTAACGTCCTTAATGGATATAAGTATATCATTTCTTGTAAACTCTTTCAAATAAAAATTAGACAAAGTTTTATTGAGTTCGTATGTTTGCTTGATTTTTGTGCCAGTAAAGTTTGGCTTCATTTGCTCAGATTAAATAAAAGTGTAGCTAGTAAAAACTAAATTCTTCCATCAAAATTTTTCTAGACCTCTTATCTTTCCTTTTAGATTCGTACACATACCTGCGTCTTTTTTACATTTACCTTCTATTTTTTATTATCTACCATTAAAGATGGAAAACGCTTTTATAAATGGAGGTATTTAATATGATTAATAATTCAAATTTATGTCTTAATCGTAAATCAGCACCTGGTTTACCACTTGCTGATTTTATTAAACTAGCAAGTGAATTAGGAATCAAACATGTAGAATTGCGAAATGATCTAGGTAAAGAACCTGACAACAAAAATATTTTGGATGGAATGAGTATTTCAGATTTTAATGATCTATTACAAAAATACGACGTTCAGGTTGAAGATATCAACTCGCTTGGTAATACAGATTTATTGCGTCAAAAAGATAGTAATTTAAACGATCTTAATGAGATGATTAAAATTGCTCAGGGAATTGGCGCTAAAAAAATTCTTTTCTGCCCCGTAATGGACAAACACGATGATAGAAGTGACAGTGAAAAGTTTAATGATGGTGTTAAAACCATTAAAGTCTTTGCAAAAAGACTTCAAGATGAAGGAATGTCTGGCTTATTTGAAACACTGGGTTTTCCTGAAAGTTCAATCAGAACACCTTTTAGGGCTATTGATATCATCGAAGAAGCTGGTGCAACCAATTTTAAAGTGGTAGCTGATTTATTTCACTGGTTCATGGGTGGAGTTACACGTGCTGATTTAGATAATAAGCTTGATGTTAATAAAGTTGGGCTCATTCATATGAGCACAATTGAGGTCCAGATGCCAAAATCCAAATTAACTGATCAAAATCGCATGCTTTTAAGTGATCCTAATCAAGATCATATCAACGCTTTTGATACTATTAAATGGTTTTCAAATAGTGAATTTAACGACTTATTTTCATTTGAGCCATTCTCAGATGAACTTCGTCAGTGGGACTATGAAACAGCTAAAAAAAATCTTACTGAGAGCATTAACTTGATTAAAAATATTTAGGAGGACTTATTATGTTGGAATTAAATGACTTTTGTATTAATCGTTGCTGTGCAGGAGGCTTATCTCTTCCCGACTTTATGAAATTAGCTAATGATGTCGGAGTTCATAATATCGAATTAAGAACAGACATACATCATGGTAGCAATTTTTTGGATGATTTAAGCATTGCAGAATTTAACAACTTGCAAAGAAACTACGATGTTCATGTCGCTAATATTTCTGCCGAATTTAATCTCGATGATCGTAGTGACTGGAATACTAAATTAAAGGGAGTCACTGAATTAGCTGAAATTGCACAAAAAATTGGTGCTGATCATATTTTGTTTACTCCTATCAGGAATGCAGATGATATCCGTACTGATGAACAAAAATTTGATGATCTAGTTCATAATATTAGAATTTATTCAGATATTCTTGGAACTGTGGGCGTTAATGGTCTAGTAGAGCCTTTAGGATTTGGCGACTCTTCATTACGCTTCCCATGGGTTGCACAAAAAGTTTTACAAGAAGCGGATGCTAAAAACTTTAAGTTAATTGCCGATACCTTCCATTATTACAAAGCTGAAGTTACTAAAAAAGATTTTGACGAAAAGGTAGATGTCAACCGTGTTGGTTTAATTCATCTAAGTTCTATTACTTCTGAAAAATCTCCAGAGGAAGCTGATGATGCTGATCGTTACTTTATCTCTGCCAATGAAGAAGACGTTATGAAATCTATTGACCAAGCAAACTGGTTTAAAGAGAGCAACTATTTTGGCCTTTATTCATTTGAACCTTGTGCACCGGAAATCAATAACTGGAGTTATGACAAATGCAAACAAGAAATTGCAAACAGTATTGATAAAATAATTGCCGGTTAATGCCTACCTTAAAAAACTAGCAAAAACCTATTGCCAACTTAGTAAAACAAGCTAGCAATAGGTTTTTTTATGTTTCAAAATTAATGTAGTATTTAGAATGTGGTATTATTTTCTTTTCATTTGTAATAGTGAATTAAACCCTCATTAGCAAATTTTCACTAGATAAATTAACTAAAAAAATATTGAACATCTATTTTCAATGTTCAATATTCTTTTTGAAAGTTATTTTTAGATAAACGAATTGGATTTGTTTGAGAGATATATATTAATTTTATTATTGGGCATTAATTAAATCTATGCTACGAACAATTTCTTTCTTGGCTTTTTCTGCATCCCATTTATACAAGTCTGGAGAAAATGGTTCAAAAGAATATAAGCCATTATAAGTACTTTCTTCAAACATTTTTACGTGATTTAAGGCTTTCATAATGTCATTCTTAGTTACCAAGACCCGGTCAGCATCACCTAATTCTTCCCGTGGCTTCTGGTTAACAACTGAACTCAAGTGAACTAAGCCCACCATGTTTGGATCTACTTTAGTCTCAAAGTCTTCCTTAGTAACCTCGGCTAAATAATAGTGGAAATTATCAGCTACTAATTTGAAGTTATCGGCTTTGGCAGCTTTAATAATATCTTGTGCAAGCCATGGCGTTCTTAGAGATGAGTCCATGAAACCTAAAGGTTCAAGCAAACCACCCATACCATTTTCCTTTAGGAGCTTAGAATATGCTTTCATATTATTAATCGCGCCTTGACGACGTTCTACACTTGTTCTCTTATCATTGGCATCTCTAACTGGACAGAATAGAATATTTTTGACGTGTAGAACTTTACCGATATCAATCATTTCATTAAGACTTTGCAGGTTTTCTTCTAAGTTCTCTGCCAGGTCCATATTGCCCTGAGCATTAATATCTACTACTTGAATATTTTTTTCATCAAGCAACTGCTTAATTTCTTCAGGTCGATAACCATCTAAAATGGTGGAATTATCAACTTTACCTGTTATATCATTACGCAATTCAATATATTTAATATTAAGATCAGCAACCATATTAATAAAGTCTTTTAAGTCTAATCCAGGTGCAGACTTCCTATTAATACAAAAGTCATTGTATGTAAGCATTTAAGTAATCCTCCTTTCACTAAATATGTAGTCCATCTTTAATGGACTTTAAGGTTTTTTCATTTGACCATTCTATACGATCGGGCCACATAAATACATTATTAGTCACGATACCATCAAAATTAATCTCGCGTAATGTAGCGTAAAAGGCATCCATATTAACTTCGCCTTCACCAGGATTTAAGTGTTGGTGAATAGTTACAGGAGCACCAGGCGGATTAATAGTGTATCTAAGTCCGTAAGAGCCAGCAAAGTTAAACGTATCTGCTATTAGAACGTGACTTAATACATCTTTTGAGTCTAAAATTTGTTTTCTGACATCACCTTTGCCACCATCAGAGTAAAAGGCATGTGCCGAACACAACACTTGGCCGACATTATCAGAGTTAAGTGAGCGAATAAGTTGTGCTGCCGCGTAACTAGACTCGATAAAGTCATTTGGATGAGCTTGAATTTCAAGTCGTATCCCTTCCTTTTCAAAAATAGGAAGCAATTCCTCCATGGATTTATACCATTGACCTTCTGAAGTAACAGAATCATATTTATCCCCAGAAAATTCAGTATTAATGGTATCAACGCCAAGCTCAGAGGCGAGCCAAATTGTCCTCTTCATGTTACGGACAGCAGCTTGTCTTTCCTGTTCATTAGGAGACGACCATTGCTGGACAGGAACCAAGGATGAAATTTCAACTCCTGCATCCCTACACCATTTGCGAACATTTGCAATCATAGCAGAATTTGCTTTAGGATATTGATAAAACCAGAAGAAATCAGTTCTAGGAGCTAATTCCAAGTATTTATATCCTAATTCCGCTACTTTATCAATAGTTTCATGAAGTGGCGTACTGTCACGAAACATTGAAGCATCATATGCTAGTTTCATATAAATCTCTATTTCCTTTTTAACTACTAATTCTTATAAAGATCTGGTCTTTCAGGTAAAACTACCGGTTCTTTGACAAAGCCATTGTCACGTGATTTCTCTAAAGCATCAGCAGCAACACAGGCCATTAAACCATCCCAAGTTGTTGGGGCTGTTGGGTTAAGATGGTCAGCTAACACACCATTTACCCAATCTTGGATTTCTGAATCAAAGGCTTGACGGAAACGGAAACTATCATTTTGTGGAATAGAGGTTTGTGCTCTTTCTTGAGTTTTGACTTGAGTGAAAATTGGACTAGTCAAAGCAATAGTTCCTTCTTCACAAACAACTTCACAATTAATATCGTAGCTGTTATGATTGTTAACAAATACTTCTAGATCAGCATGAATACCATTCTTAGTATCAAAAGTCATTACTTGGGGATCATGCAGACCCTCATGAGTGTACTTGGTTTGTGCTCCAGGAATAAAGCATGAAACTTTGTCATAGTCACTACCAACTAACCAGTGCATAATGTCACATTCGTGAATAGCTGTTTCAACAATTGCATCATTATCATAGTAGTCGGAAACTGTTGTTTCATTTCTGTGTGTCATGTGCAAAAGTAATGGCTTGCCATAAGTTCCTTCATCAATAGCTTTCTTGATTTGACGATAGCCATTGTCATAGCGACGCATGAAACCTACTTGAACTAATCTTTTACCAATTTTGGTTTCTGCTTCAACAACACGTTTACAATCATCTGCTGAAGTTGAAAGTGGCTTTTCACTAAAGACATACTTTCCTTTTTCAAGTGCTTTAAGAACAAATGGTACATGAGTATCATGGGGACGAGTAACTACCATGATAGCGTCAATATCAGGTGATTCAATTAGTTCCTCACCTGTTTCAAAGTGCTTGCAGTTATATTTTTGAGCATATTTTTCAGCAAGTTCCTGCTTAATATCAGCAACACCTGCCAAAGTAGCGCCATTAATCCTGTTAGCGACACGATCAATATGGTCTGAGCCCTTATAACCACAACCAATAATACCAATTCTAAGTGTCATAATATTCCTCCTATATATTTTAGTTTCAGTAAACGCTTTCGCTCACTTGTTACAAATTTCATTATAGAGCTTTCATATGGAGCCTCAATGTATATAAATATTCATAAAATGTAAAAAACAACTAATTATTTTTACTTACCTTTTGCCAAAAAATAATTACAATACAGTCCCCTAGCAAGGCTAAAATACCCATAACTTGAAAGGAAACAGTCATTGAATATTGTGTACGTAATTGTCCGGCAAAAATGGGAAAAAGCGTCATGCCCAGAGCATAAATGGACTGAAAAACTCCCGTTGCTGTCGAAAGTGACTTTTGCGGGACGTTAGAAATTGCTGCTGCGTTAAGAATGGCAAATAATATTCCAGTACCAACGCCAGGGATAATCTGTAATAAATATATTAAATATATTTTCCTGGCCAAAGGAATAGCAAAACAATATAGCGCCAGTAAGAAATAACTAACTATTAAAATACTTCTATCACTAAACTTTTCAATATACTTTGAGGAAGTTAAGCGGGCAAACAAGACAGCTGAGCACATATAAATGATGGACGACAACCCCTCAGCATAAGTCGGTGCATGGATTTCTTTAATCACCTGGTTGGTAAAAGACATAGTAGTAGCCATCTGTATTCCTTGTTGAATAAAAGCTAATGCACCACTGATTAGCAAAGTTTTACTTTTAAAGACATTGATTAAGTTGATAAAAGAATTTTTTCCAGAACTATAACTGAACTGAAAACTTGGTAAACTCATGGTCATTATGCAGGCTAATATACCGGCTAGTACGCCTAAAACACATAGACCTTTCATGGCTATTTTTGTATAAAATAAACTTGAAATCACAAATCCCAGAAGCATCCCTAAATTATTGGCCATTACCAGAATACCCATGTTTTCTACTTTGCTCACATCTGAACGTAATTTTAAAAAGTAGATTATAAAAGATAGCCAAGTTGAGCTGGCAATTCCTGAAAAAATATTACCTAATAAAAAGCCAATACCACTGGGAAAAAGCACTCTCATAATTGATGCTAAACCGGCTAATAATGTACCAAGTGTAATTAACAACTTATGGTTTAAATGCCAATCTGCCAGCATCCCCAAAGGAATTCTCAATAACATTTGCGAGAAGCCATAAGCCCCAACCACAATTCCGATAAAATCGGCTGCAACATTTATAGCAGTTAAAAAGGGAGTTTGGTAAGGAACATAAACATATTGGGCAAACCAAAACAGAATAATAATGATGATAAATTTGATTACTTGTTGTTTCTTTTTCATATCATTATCCTGATTCATAAAGTAAATTCTTTTTCAAGTTCAGTTATTTGCCCGGTATCAACCAAGTCTTCAAATGCTGGCGCACTAATAAAACCACTTTTTGATGAAAGAGTAGTGAAATTACTTTTTTTTAGCTTTAAAAGCTCTTGCTCGCCACTTACTCTTGCAAAAATTGCTTCTTCTCCAAAAGTTGCCATGTTATAACCCATATCAAACAAATTTTTCTCACTAAGATTTCCTGCTAAGCTAGCAAAATTCACTAATAGTGGTACTTCTGGAAGTCCTGATGCTATTTGCACTAATTCCTTTTCTGATGAAACGCTGTCGACATATAACATGTCAGCGCCTGCTGCACAATAAGCGCGCAGTTTTACAATAGTTTCATTAATATCACAAACTGCTCTGGCTGAAGAATGGGCCATAATCACAAAATCAGGGTCTTTTCGAGCTTCAACTGCAGCATGTATTCTTTTCTCCATTTCAGAAACTGGCGCTATTTGGGTCACAGCCATTTGACCACATCTCTTAGGCCATACACCATCATCAAGGTAAATTCCTGCTGAATTAATTGCTTCATAACTACGAGCTGTTCGCGCAATATTTTCCTTCGCACCATGGCCAGTGCCAACATCACATAAAACTGGAATAGAAACATTTTCAATAATTTTGCGAGCTTGATCGAATAAGGTATAAAAATCAGCAAAGCCCATATCGGGTTTGCCGTATACAAAATTAGTAGCAGATCCAGTTACATTAATTGCTTTAAAGCCTGCTTTTGCACTTATTTTGGCTGATAAGCCATCCCCTACAACAGGTATTTTTATAATTTCCGTACTATTATGAACCAGCTTTTTAAACTTTAAGCGCATTTTCTTGCCCTTATTTTTCATAATTGTTCTCCTTGATATAAAATTCATATAATTGTTGTTCTGCACTTAAAGTACTTGCAATGGTTGATTCTACAGGCACTATAAATGTTGGCTTAAAGTTTTTAACCTCTATTAGATCCAGGGCCATATTGTCTAATTCAATTCCGATTTTTGGGAAAAATTTTTCAGCTTTTAACTGCGCCAATTCGTTTCGGTTTAATCTAGCTACAATAATTTGCTTAATTCCCATCTTTAAGAGTAATTCAATTCTGCTTATTAATTCTGCATAACCATATTTTGTTATTCCTTCTAATTTAGGAATAATTTGTAAATCGTAGTCTTTACCCCCTGCTACTGCTGCTTTAACCATATTCATAAAAATCTTTTTAGCTAATGTACCTGCTATTTCAGTAGAGGTGGCTGGCCACTTTTGATCATTAAGAACTAAATAGCGTGCCCCTGCATTTCCCAATTCCTTTGCGGTAGTCCAGGCACTAAGTTCATTGCCAAAACCGGACTGGCCATCAGCAATTAAGGTTGCTTCTGTTTCTATACTAAGCGTACTAAAATATTGCAAATACTCACGCCTTGTGATCAAACCTTCATTATCTTTTCCTAAAGTCATTATGGCTAGCAATCTACCACTGACAAAAAGCGGTTGGTCACTTTCCAAGTTTTTAATTAAGTTGGCAGAGATAGTTACAGGTATTATTCCTTTTAACATTATTTTTCTCCAATTATTAAAAAAACTCGCAGAGGTTAATTTCTGAATGTATATTTGATCATTCCGAAAAGTCAACTGCGAGTTCTATAAATTACATTTTGCAATAAGACTGTATTTTATTTATTTTTTTCTTTAGCCGAATCTAAAGCCTGTTTAACAGCCTCTTTCATAGCTCTGCTGGATGATGAGGCACCGGAAATAGCATCAACATCATAAGTATTTTTCTCTACCATAATTTTTGGTAAAGCTTTGATCGCTCTCTTACCGTAGTCTTCACTTTCGCTTTCTTGTAAAACTTCAATGTTTTTAAGGTTTTGATTGTCATCTACAGTAACGCGAACCACAATATCATTACCCATACCGGCAGAACTTACGCCAAGATACTGATTCTTGCCAAGTTCAAAAGTGTATTTCTTCTTTAAATCACTTGCTAAATCAGGATCTGCTTTAACAGAAGCACCTGTAGCAGCATCGTTGCCGTTTTCAAACAGAGCATCTTTATCGTGCTTAGCCTTAGCTGCATTTTCACCAGCGACTTTACCGAATATCAAGCAGTCAGCCAGGTTTTCTCCACCTTGATAAATTCTGACAATATTGCTACCTAATTCTCCTGCTCCGTATAAATGCGGTATGGCATTGTTAAACGGATCCATGATCTCAGCTTTGCCATTTCTCTTAGGACCACCATGAGTTTGAGCAACAGATTGAACCATTGGCAAAGCATAAATGGTATCAGATGTATCAAATCTTTCCAAAGTCGCAGCTGCTCTGTGAAAGTCTAAGTCGTTTCCAGATTCTGCATAAGAATTGAAAGTATCAATTGTTGAAGTTAACGTTTCTGGTTTGACATCAATTTTTGCAGCCAGTTCCGCAACACTATTTGCACTAATTAAGAAGTTCTTTAGCGCACGCTGATATGGAACATGATCAATCTTTGCTAATCTTTCGTATTGTTTTTGGTCAAAGACAACATATGGCTTGATCGGTGCCTGAGGTGTACGCCATTGACCATGATTATAAAACCAGCCTTCAATACTGAAAATATCTTCACGACAATATCTTGTACCATCATCACCAACTGCAAAAATACTGCCAGTGTACATTTCCTTAGCATCAATATCTGCTGGCTGGAAAACACTGCGTTCTCCTTCTTTAACCGGCAAAGTTAAATCTCCCACAATGCCAGCGGAATTATAAGTTGTCATATGCCATAATCTGGCACCAGCTTCAAGCGCAAGATCAATGCCATCACCAGTATTATAGAGCGTACCAACAGGAGCCAAATGATGTTCACCAATAAAGTCTTGAATCTTAATCTTACTGTTTGAAAAGCCACCAGTTGACAAAACCACACCATTACGGGCACCGATATTTCTAACTTTGTCTTTTCTTTTAATTTGGACACCAACTACTGTCTTATCCGGCGTTTGAATAATATGAACTGCTGGTGAATCGTACCAAACATCAATATCATCCATCCTGTCCAAAACTCTTTCTCTAAGTACAGTCCATAAGGCGGAATCAAACATGCCATTATGAACTGTCATTAACTCTGAAGCCGAAGAATCAGGAAATTCTGGGTGAGTGGCAGTGGTTTGGTTATCTGCAGTATGAGACAACGGGTTGTCATCCGGATGCTCACCAAACACAAAAGGCTCAACTTCCAAATATTTAGAAAAATACTCTTTCATATTGGCCAAACCATTAATGACAGTATCTTCCACATCTTCATCAATGTGAAAGCCTTGGGCCAAGGCTTTATAATAGGTTCTGAATTTTTGCGGGTCTGGTGTATAACCAACATTTTGACCCGAATACCTAGTATTGCCTCCCTCATGGCCTTCAGGTGCTTTGTCAACAAGGAGGACTTTTGCCCCATTATCAGCAGCAAACCTAGCTGCACAGGCACCTGCGCCACCGAATCCTAAAACTACTACATCGTAGACTTTATCCCATTTAATGGACTTATCAATAATCATATATATTAAAAACCTCACTATTTTTTATAAAAAGGCAATTTAGGCGAAAACTAACTTAATAAAATTAAATTAAACAAGTGTGCTCTGTTATTAATTAAGTGTACAAGTAATATAAGCATGCCTTTTAATTCATCTATATTTTTCTTTTACTTTTGGTATGGCGCAAATAACTCATCTTCCATGTACTGATGAGCTTTCAATGCCATTTCAAACGGATTGTGCTTCTTAGGGTCTTGCTCGGCCTCAACCATAATCCAACCAGTATAATGGTGATCGGCTAAGGTCTTAAATATTGGCTTAAAGTCAATATCGCCATCACCTGGAACAGTGAACATATCATTCATGAATGAGTCTTGGAAAGATAAACCTTTCTTTCTTGAATCATCCTCTTTGTTCTTGCGGACATCTTTGAAGTGAACATGAACAACACGGTCAACAAATTCATTTAGCATAGGCATGGCATCGCCCTCTGAAACATAGGCATGACCCGTGTCAAAGACTAGGCCGACCTTATCAGGATCAGTGTTATCCATTAATCTCTTAGTCTCGGCCAAAGTTTGAATACCTGTTCCTAAATGGTGGTGATATGCGACCTTAACATCATACTTTTTAGCAATTTCACCATACTTATTCAAACCGGCACATACTTTTTCCCATTCTTCATCTGTGAAATATGGTTTATCTTCAAAAATATTCTTACTGGTTTGCTGAATGGAATAAGTTTGCTCTGAAACAGTTGCAATATGTGCACCAAGAGTCTGCAGCTTTTTACAGTGCTCTTCAAAGTCTGCTGCTGCTTTTTCAATTCCGTCTCTAATGATAAAACTACTGAACCATTGACCTGCAATTTCAATGTGGCGCAGTTTGCGCTCATAATTAATCTCATCAGGACATGGGAAGAAGCCACCCATTTCTACTCCTTTAAAGCCAGCTAAAGCGGCATCACTCAGAAGTTGGGGAAAAGTATTTTCCGCACCAATTGATGGAATATCGTCATTACGCCAGCCAATAGGACAAATACCTAATTTTATATTTTTATTTACATCATATTCAGACATAATTTTTCTCCTCCATATTTCTTTATTAATCACAATTTCCTATTTGTCGTATCTGTTATGGAAAAACTTCTCTATACTATCTAAAGAAGCTCCTTTAGTTTCGGGAACTCTAACTTTGACAAACCATGCACCAAGTAAACAGAATGCTGCAAAAATGTAGAAAGATGAAATACCCAAAGCCGACAAAATGACTGGGAATAACAAACCTACTACGAAGTTAGCCATCCATAAAACAAAGATGGTAATTCCGGTTCCTAATCCGCGGTAACGGGCTGGGAAGATTTCAGAGTTAAGCAACCAAGTTACAGGACCCAAAGTACCCTGATCAATAACTATATAAACTAGCAAAATAAGCAAAACAGCATACGGAGCCCAAGAAGTATGAAGTGCGAAGCTACCAATGACTGCTACGACTATTAAGGCCAGGGCACAGAAAATATAGCCAATTAACAATAATGGCTTTCTTCCCAGCCTATCAACTGTATACATACCAACTATGGCACCAATGACTGAAAATACGCCGTTAGCAATATTCATATATAGCGAGGTATTACTACCAAAACCTGCAGAGGTTAGAATCTTTGTGCCGTAATACATTACAGAGTTAATACCAGCGAATTGCTGAAAAATTCCCAATAAGGAACCGGTAATAACAATTTGAAAAATCCACGGTTTTTTAAAGTCCTTAAACGATGCTTTTTCAGCATTTTCCCGCTCTAGTTCTGCAGCATTTTCTTTTAATTCATCAATTTCTGCCTCAGCTTGAGCCTTGGTTCTAACACGATACAAAGCCTGTAGCGCTTTACCAAACATTCCCTTATTGGCATACCATTGCGGACTCTCTGGTACTAGGTACATACCGAACCAAAGTAAAATACCTGGAATTGCTGTAATTCCCAGCATCAATCTCCAAACGCCGGCATTATGGATACCAATCGTATTGCCTAAAATGGCATTTATAAGAAACGATAAACCTTGGCCACCGACAATTAATAGCTGATTCATGCTGACAAATTTACCACGCTCTTTAGCCGGTGAAATTTCTGCTAAGTAAACTGGTACTAAAGCAGACGTTGCGCCAACTGCTAAGCCCATGATTATTCTTAGTATTATTAAGACACCAGTATTGGGTGCAAAGCCACAGCCTAAACCTGTAAGCGTAAATAACACGCCCAACCAGATCATTAATTTTTTACGGCCCATCTTGTCGCTTAGTGGACTACCAAAAACGGCACCAAAAGCGGCACCAAATGTCAGACCACTTGAAACGACACCTTGTTCAAAGGATGACAAATCTAATTGACCCGGTTTAGCTAAGAAGTCAAGGGAGCCATTTACAACTCCAGTATCAAAGCCAAAGCATAGGGAACCCATACATGCAATCCACGCAACTAAAACTAAATAACCATGATGATTATTTTCATAACTATCTTCTTGCATTTGCAATCTCCATTTTTTATGTGACATGCTTTAACAACTAAAGCACATTAAAACTTTAATATGACTATTTCTTATTACGAGCAAATAATAAAAATCTAAGAAATATAGAAATATTTTTCTATTTTCAGTGATTGCAATCACTGGAACCTACTGTAAAGTTCGTTATTTCTTTTGCAAACGCTTTTATTTATTAATAAACATATTTTATAAAAGCGACATTTTTAAAAGTACATATAAATACCTTTATTTATTATTTATTATTAATATTAATAAATAAAATACATATAAAATATTTTTAAAAAAGCCTTTTTTATACTTCTAGAAAAGTTAATTTCAAGTTAAAAGAATGTACTTTTATGCTAAAAAAATGTACTTTTAATCTTTTTATCCAGTAAAAAGATGTTTTTTAATCAAGTTTGCTCTTTCATTAACAAATATTTTAAAAACACGTAAGCTTCTTTTATCTCTTATATGTGGCGGTTTTTATTACATTTATTATTCTTTTAAAAAATGAATACCCTTGAAATAGCCGGTAAAAAATGATAAAAATTACTCACGAGCCTATTTTTGGTTATTGCATCACTTATAACTTGGTTTTTAAAAATTAGGAATATGGTGATTCAATGAACAATGAACAAGATGCATCTTCTAACAAAGCAGATGTATACATAAATAAAAATAAGCAAAAAAGATTACAACGTTATGGTTGGATAATTACTTTAGGCGGCTTGTTATTTGGTATAGATACTGGGGCCACGAATGGATCCCTATCTTTTATGAGTAAACCTGATCAGCTTAATTTAAATGCTTCAGATGAAGGTCTGGTTACCAGCGGTATCACTTTAGGCGCTGCTTTTGGTGCAGTCATTGGAGGCAAACTTTCAGATTATTTCGGCAGAAAAAAAGTTTTAATGTATTCCGCCTGGATTTTTATTCTTGGCACTTTAGGTTGCACTTTTGCACCAAATGCATTAGTAATGATTTTATGTCGTTTTTTATTAGGTCTAGCGGTTGGTGCAGAGTCAGTCATTAGTCCCGTTTTTCTGGCAGAATTGTCTACACCTGAAATAAGAGGCAAATTTGTTAATCATCATGAACTGATGATCGTAAGCGGGCAATTACTATCTTACATAATCAATGCATTATTCGGGGTAATGCTGGGAAGCTATCGCGGCATTTGGAGATACATGCTAGCTGTAGGACTTATACCCGAAACTTTGCTTTTATTTGGTATACATAAAGTACCTGAATCGCCAAGGTGGTTAGTGACTAAACACCAAAACGATCAGGCGTTTTCAGTCTTGGAGAAAATTCGTAACAGTAAAGAAGATGCTAAAGCTGAAATTGTCAGAATTAAGCAGTCTTTAGCTTTAAGCAGCAAACAGAAAAAGGCGACCTTTAAGGACTTGAAAATTCCCTGGATTCGCCGTCTAATATTGATTGGTATTGGATTGGGGGTAATGCAACAAGCAATTGGTATAAACATAATTATGTTTTATGGCACAACTGTTTTAAGCAATGCCGGTTTTAGCCATTCTGCTGCTTTAATTGCAAATATTAGCAACGGTATCATCTCAACTCTTGCTACCATTGCCAGTATCCATTTAATGGGCAAAATCGACAGAAGGAAAATGGTAATTACTGCTATTTGCGGAACTACTATAACAATGTTGGCAATCAGCATACTTTCGGTGGTATTAATTAAAAGTCCAATTTTCCCATATGTTATGCTTTTACTGATGGCTATTTTTCTGATGTTTTTCCAAGGAGGAGTTTCGCCCATTGTTTGGGTCCTTCTGTCAGAAATTTTCCCTCAAAGTATTCGCGGAATGGCTATGGGCATTGCGACTTTCTTTTTATGGCTATCAAATTTTTTAGTAGGTTATATATTCCCAATATTATTGACTAATATTGGCTTTAGTAATACCTTTATTGTATTTACTGTACTAAACATATTTTCGCTATTTTATGCGATTAAATTTATCCCTGAAACAAGAGGAAAATCTCTTGAAGAACTTCAATCTTGCTTTCAGAACCGTCATGTAAATCAAAATTCAGATAAATAAGAGGGAACAAAATGAATAAATACTCGGATTTTATTCCCCAAAATGAGTGTGGCGTTACTATTGAAAAAGGAATTTATTTTAATAATCCCAGCGATTTGGCACATGAAATATTCTTTTACCCTATGTTTGGGGCAGAATATCTGGTGACCTATCCGTATAAAGTAAAAAGAGATTTTATGGATTCTTTTTTAATAATATATATCAAAAAAGGAGAAATGGAATTTTTTTTCGTAACCAGGTGTTTATTGCGAAACAGCAAATAGTTTTGTTAGATTGTAAAGAATTTAATTATTATAAGGCTGTGACAGACAGTGATTTTTATTTTCTACACTTTAACAGCCCTTTTATGCAAAAGATTTTCAATGAAGTTATTGAAAACACTCTTCCGGTCTTTACACCGTACAAAAATACTGAAAACTTATTTAGTCGAATTTTTCGGTTAATTTCTACAAACTCTGATGGTACAAACGATCCCTTTTTATCTAATCTAACCTACAGTTTAGTTTGCGACCTATTTGCTACTCAAGAGCACGAACTTACTAATCATTCCAGTGAATTTCATTCTGCTCCTAATTATATTAAAATTGCTATTAAATATATGGATCAGAATTATTATAAGAAAATCACTGTCAACGACATTGCTTTAAAGTGTTCAATGAGTCCCTCACAATTAGCACGTGACTTTAAAAAATATACCGGTTTGAGTATTCATAGTTATTTATTAAAAATACGCATAAAGCAGGCTGAAAGCTTGCTTGTGAAAGATACAACCATTCCTTTGGAAAAAATAGCAATATCTTGTGGCTTCACAGATGCATCCCATTTATATAAGAAAATAAGGGAAGCAACAGGAATGTCACCTGGCCAGTTCAGAAAAAAATATTACTAGTTTTTAACTTAAACAAAAAAATAAGCACTTCACTATTAATTTTGTGAAGTGCTTTGTTAGCTTATATTATAATTTTAAAATTACTTGCCACCTTCGGCCCTTGACTTATAGGCACCCTCTGCCGTATTGATAACCAGTTCTTCACCTTCCTTAATGAAGTCGGGAACTTGGACTACCAAACCTGTTTCCATAGTAGCTGGTTTGCCGGAACCGGTAACAGTTGCGCCTTTAATGCCTGGCTCAGTATGAGCCACTTTCATTGTAACAGTTGATGGTAATTCCACACCAAGCAACTTGCTGTCATTAGCAAATTCCAACTGAACCTCAATATTAGGCATCAGGTAAAGTTTATCATCACCTAATTGTTCTGCTGAAACCTCATATTGTTCATAAGTTTCAGTATCCATAAAAGTATAAATATCACCTTCATTATAAAGATACTGCGCATTTTTTTTGGTGATTTCGACTAAATCTACTTTTTCCGTTGGACGCATAGTTTTATGAACCACAGCACCACTTTCAACATTACGCAAATCCATCTGCATAACAGTGTTGCCCTTTCCGGGCTTATGATGGTTAGCCTTTAGAACACGAATTAGTTTGCCATCTTGACTAAAGACCATACCTTTTTTTAAGTTAATTGCTTGTACCATTTTTTACTCCTTTAAATCTTTTTCTGAATTAATTACTGATTTTAAGAAAACCACGCTGGAGGTAAAGCAAATTTTTTAATTAATAGTAAAAAAATCTCATTCATAATGATTAGTATAACAAAGTTTGGACTTTATCAACACCACTAAATCGGTGATTTATGATTTTAATATAAACCATAGGGTTGTTTGATGGTGAAATTACATATTAACTTGTGTGCCTACTTTTTGCTTTACGGCTTTATCATAAATAGACTTCGTTGCCATCAGGTCTTGAGCTGCAATGCCAACAGTTTCAAAGAAAATTATTTCGTCATCGTTTTCACGCCCAATTAAGTCGCCACTGACTACTTGACCGATTTCGCCAGTAAAACTAGTATTTGCAACCATGCCCTTATTTAAAGGAATAATTATGTCACCAGATTCTGCTAAAACAGCATCTTTAGAATCAAAGTAAATTTTATTTGCTTTAGCGACTAGCTCGGCCGGGGTCTCTTCCATTTTTGGCTGGTAAGCACCAACACCGCAGATAGTTGCGCCTTTTTTAATAAATTGAGCATCATAAACTGGTTTAGTCGACGGCGTAACCGTAATAATCACATCTGCATCCTTCACTGCTTCATTGCCTGTCTTAACAGCAGTAATTTTTGTATGGTATTGCGCTAGTTGTTCTTGCATTTTGGCAGCAAACTTTTGGGCACGTTCAAAATCAAGATCGCTGACAGCCACTTCATCTAGATTACGTACGATCAGCATCGCTTCAAGTTGTGTAGCAGCTTGCCCTCCCGTGCCAATCAATGCACCCTTTCTGCAATTCTTTTTTGCCAAATATTTCAGCGCCACGCCAGAAGCAGAGCCAGTACGCAATTGGGTAACATAATTACCATCCAAAATAGCATTAACTACTCCTGTTTTGGTATCAATATTTAACACCTGAGCATTAATTGAAGGCAAACCTTGATTAATATTTTCGGGAAACATGTTCAACACTTTCACACATGCCGCATCATAATCTTCACAAAAAGCCGGCATACACAAGAAGGTATCTTTGCCATTTTGCTTAAGAATCTGAGTTCTTAAAGGCACATCTACTTTACCGGCAGAAAAATATTTAAAGGCATCGGCCACTGCAGCAATGCAGTCTTTTAAGGAATAACATTTTTCAATATCACTTCTGTTTAACAGTAACATTTGTTCCTCCTATATTTACTCTTTATTTCATACTTTTACAGCCTATTATAAGTTACTCTTTTAAAAGGTACACATTAGATTTGTTTAAGATAAATCTGATCGATAACATGACCTGCAGTTTTATGCAAAATTAAATTGGCGCGTTGCTTGGTTGGAGCAATATATTCACGCAAGTTGACCAAGTTCACCATTTGCCAAGTTTCCTCTGCAAATTTTAAGGCTTCATCCCTAGGGCCATTAGCCATCTCATAATAAAAATTATGCGGATTATTCTTATTTAGTTCCATTACCCTGACAAAACGCTGCATAAACCACTTTTCAATCAGGTCCTCAGGAGCATCAATATAAATTGAAAAATCAAAAAAGTCACTCGTCACAATTTGGCCATTGGTTGGCAGCTGCAACGTATTAATGCCCTCAATAATTAAAATATCGGGTTCACACACATGACCATATTCCCCAGACACAATATCACTCAATTCTTGAGAATAAAGGGGATAAACAATATCTTTTTTGCCACTCAATACATCTTGCAGAAAGTCGGTAAGTAATTTCATATTATAGCTTTCAGGAAAGCCCTTACGATCAGTCAGATTGCGTCTTTCCAATTCCTGGTTAGAATAAATAAAACCGTCTGTGGTCATTAAGTGTACTTTCAAATCAGGATATGTCCGGCTGAGCAATACTTGTAAAAGTCTGGCAGTGGTAGATTTACCCACCGCAACTGAACCGGAAATACCAATAATAAAAGGTGCGCTAGCAATTTTCTGATGCAAAAACTCGCTTTGCTTTTGCTGCAATGCCCGTTTTTCCTGATAAACCAAATAAAGATACTTAATTAAACTGCTGTAAACTTCTTTAACGTCAGTTAAATTAATAATATCTCCTAAAGATTTTATCTTTGCCAGTTCTTCTTTAGTAATTTTAACTGGTTCAGTGGCAGAAAAAGACTGCCATTTTTCTCTGTTAAATCGTAAATAATTTTTCATCCTAATGTCCTTAAATCTTATGTTCATCAATATAGTAAAATAAAAGTATAAAGTTTCCTAATTAATTCTTCTAATCAAAAAGAAAGGCAAAACTATGAAAAAGATAATTCTATTTGGCGATTCTATATTTAATGGCTACCATGCTGGTCATGACACCAATGTCATAACTGCAGGCGTGCAAAAAGAATTAGGTGCAAATGTGCAAATTATAAACTTATCTTTAAGCGGTGCCACCACTGCCGAAGGCAAGAAACGTCTAAATTTAATTCCGCAAGATGCCGACATAGTAGTGCTCGAATACGGTACAAACGACATGTCAAGTGATTGGGGCATTAACAGCGCTGATTATGCTAAGAACCTGGATTACATGGTTGAAAATATCGGTGCTGCTAAAATGATTATTGCAGGTCCATCTTATGAAGATCCTAATAACAAGGACATTATGCAATACTATAATCTTGAAGATATGAAAGTATATAATCAAATTGCTGCAGATTGTGCTCGCAAGTATAATATCCCCTTTATTAACTTAATCGCCAACTTTTGTCCGTTGGAAAATTTATCTTCGTATTATCAAGAAGATGGACAACATCTCACTACTATCGGAAATCAAATTTTAATAAATCTGGTAGTGACGACAATTAAAGAAAAACTTGCACAAATATAGTGCAAGTTATCATTTTTATAAATCTTTATACATCATAACATGCTTAATGTCAGCCTCTACAAATGGCTCGCCTTCAGTGTGATAGCCTAAAAAATCATAGAAGGGCTTTGCCTGCCATTGTGCATGACAATAAAGCCGGTCGGCACCCTGATCACGCAGGAATTCATGAACCTGTTTCATCATTTTGGTTCCTAATTTTTGCCCACGGGCTGCTGCAGCTACTGCTACTCTGCCTAGCATCCACTTACCATTTTCTTGAAAAATACGACAAACGGCCAATGCATTTGTTTTCTCAGCGTTGAGCAAATAAACCTGAATTGAGTCTAAATCTTGATCGTCAAGCTCTGGTGCTGTTATTTCTTGTTCGGTTACAAACGTATCTATTCGTAAACGAGCTACACAAAACATTTCACGACCTGTCATTTGCGCAATCCGCTTGAAGGTAAATTTCTCACTGTCAGTCATCAAAAATTCCTACTTTTCTATATAAGTTTCTGGGTCTACTTCAAGAAGTGGACTCTTTTCGTTAGTATAAATAATATCAAGCTTGTACATTGCCCGCGAAGTGATTGTGTAGACAAGCTGCGTTTCATCAATGCGATGATAGTTTTCTTTGGAGGCAGCCCACATAATAACGGCATCAAATTCGAGACCCTTAGCTAAATATGACGGGATGACCAATGTGCCGTCAACTAAGCGCTGATTGGCAGTAGCAATTAGCGTTGCTTTCACTTTGTCTTCTTTAAGCTTTTCTGCCACAATTTTTGCACTAGCCAAGTCCTTGGTAATAATTGCAGTTGTCATGTTAGCCTGAGTATTTTCATCTAATATTTGTTCCAAAACCTTGATTGTAGCAGTATCATCAGAACGTTGCCACAGAGCTGGTTTAGGACCCTGACGGTTAAACGATTCAATTTTTTCACCCTGTCGCAGGATTTGCTTGGTAAATTCAGTCAACTGTTTTGTTGAACGATAAGATTTAGTTAATTGGACAACATCAGTTTTTTCAGGATCAAATAAACCACTGATCTGCTTAAGCAGACTTCTACTTTCATCTTTGGTAAAAATAGCCTGGTTTAAATCACCCAACATCGTGAATTTAGCGCGAGGAAAATTATATTTCAGATAGCAAAGTTGAAACGGCGTATAATCCTGAATCTCGTCAATAAAAGCATAACGCATTTCATAATCTACATGACGGCCTGTCATCAGATCATAAAGATATAAGTAGGCCGAAACATCATTCATATGAATATAATGCTTCATAAAACTTTGCTTAACTTCTTCGATATGTTTTTGCCAATCTGCTTCTTCAATTCGCCATTTACTTAGGTCAGTCATTTTAGGAACAGCACGTAAAAAGTTCAAATATTGTGCACGCATATTAATAAAATTATTCCGTCTAATTTGCTGGAAAACTTTATCAAGTGCCTTCACGACAATTTTACGACTGAGGAATTTTTCTTCTTTTTCCTCTGATTCAAACTCCTGGTCTGGACGATCATATAAAGCATTTAGCTGCTCTTGACTAAGATTTTGGATGGCGTCTGACACCCAGGCCTTTTTAGTTTCGCTGTTAATCTTGCGATTGAGTGATTTTATTAATCCTTCTCGCGTAGCATCAATTCTATTGCTCAAATTATAATTGGAATTAAATGAATAATAGAGTTCACTGATTTTTTCTTTTGTAAAAAATGGTTTCTTTTTATTGCGGAAGTAAATATTTTTAAAAATTACGCCTCGATTATTGAGGTGTTTAGCATAATGGTGCAGCAAATTAAAGAAATTTGTTGAATCCTTAAATTGACTAATTGCAGAATCAGCTTTGCTGTCTTCAAATTGATCAAATAAATTTTCAACAGTCATTCCAGGCAATCGTCTTGCTACAAATTGCCAGTATGTCATTTGTACCATATTTTGTTCACCCATCTCGGGCAAAACATTTTTTATATAATCATTAAACAATTGATTAGGACTAAACATGATGACGTCACTACTGGTAAGGTTGCCACGATAGCGATACAGCAGATAGGCAATCCTCTGTAATATTGCAGAAGTTTTACCAGAGCCTGCCGCTCCTTGAACAAACAATAAGTCTGCACTGGTGTTCCTAATGATTTTGTTCTGCTCACGCTGAATCGTTGTCACAATTGATTTCATTTGCGTGCCGGATTTTTCACCTAAAACTTCCAGCAGCATCTGATCACCAATAGACTCATTAGTGTCAAACATGTTAATAATCTTGCCGTTTTCAATCATGAACTGCCGCTTTTTGGTCATATCAACGGTAATTTCACCTTCAGGCGACATATAAGAAACCTTACCAATCTTGCCATCATAATAAATTGATGAAATTGGTGCACGCCAATCATAAATCAAGAAATGATTATTTTTGTCCGCAAAAGAACTCAGACCAATATAAATAGTTTCTGGTTTTTCATTAGTTTCTTTGAAATCAACTCTGGCAAAATATGGCTTTTGCTCTAATTTTTGGACAGTGCTTAGTTGCTTTGCGGCATGCTGCCAAGCATTTTGACGTTCATCAAGTAACTGCTGTTGCTGGTGAATAGACAAAGCAGTTTCCATAGATGTTGAATAGCCGTCATAATCTAATTTTACATCATCAAAAAAGTGTGAATTAAGATCTTGGGCTTCTCCTTCAGCGGACTTAATTGACGAGGACAACTCGGCTTTTTTAGCCCGTATCATTTTTAAAATCTTATCGAGATGCTTTTGCTCAAATTCTCTATCATCCATCGCTTTTGTCATAAACTCACCTAATTTTCCAAAACTTGCATTCTATTTTACCATGAAATCGGTTTATATTAAAACCTTGGATTCGTTTTTTGCTAAACAGTGAAATCTGTAAAAATTTCCAGATAACGATTATAATTTTATGTGTTAAAGTCAGTAAATTATGAAACTTTTTCTACTTTTCCTATATAATGTAAGGTAATGGAGTTGATTAAGGTATGAAAAGATTTTGTCATTTTTTATCAAAATTAGCATGTGCGCTGGTTGTAACTTTTACAATTGAAAGTACAGTTGCTCCGATTGCTGATAATTCTGTATTCAGTTGGCCTTCTCAGACTGTTTATGCCAAGAAAACTGCTAAAAAGGCAAAAAAAGCTAAAAAGAAAACAAAGAAAACTAAAAAGACCAAGAAAAAGAATACAGCTGCTATAGCTTCTTCTTGGCACTGGAAAAAGCCTAAAGCCACTGTTTACATTGATCTTAATGATAATGAAGAATTAATTTCAGCTACTAAAGATGCAATTGATGCATGGAATGATACCAAAGCCTTTACTTTTACTGAAGCCAAAAGCAAGAAAAAAGCTAATATCGTAATTGAGCAGGTTTACAGCCCAAATACTAATTATGCGGGTTATACTACTTTTCATTATTATGTGAAAACCGGAATCATGTATTCCGCAGTTACCAGGTTAAATATTTATTATTTACAGAATTTTTCACCATATAGTTATACTTACCAACGTATTTTAAATACTGTCGAACATGAATTGGGACATGCAATCGGACTAAAACATAATAATGGAGTGTCTGTAATGTATCCTACCGGTTCTTTGTATCCAATTGAGCCTGTCGACGTTGAAAATGTTCAAAAGTTATACAAAGAATAAAAAATTAGATTTGTGAGGAGTAAAATGAAAAGAATATATATAGTACGTCACGGTGAAACCTTTATTAACCGCTATAATAAAATGCAAGGCTGGTGTGATACCCCACTAACAGAAAAAGGAATAGCAGGTGCTGACCAAGTTGGTGAAGCTTTAAAAGATGTGCCTTTTGACATTGCATTATCAAGTGATATGAAAAGAGCCAGCGACACTTGTGATATCATCATTAAACACAATGTTAACCGTGATGAAATTCAACATATCGCAACTCCTTTTTTCCGTGAACATTTTTACGGCTATTTTGAAGGTATGGATTCAGATGCTGCTTGGCAAATGATCAGTGGTCCTCACGGTTATAAAAGCCATGCTGAAATGCTCAAAAATGAATCATTAGACACAGTGAAAGACTGGATTAAAGAAGCCGATCCTTTTCATGACGCAGAAAATGCTAAAGAATATTGGCACAGAATAAATAAGGGATTTAAATTAATCAGTCAATTAGATGGGGCTGAAAATATTTTGCTCGTGACTCACGGCTTTACCATTCATAGTATTGCCGATCGTTACAGCGATTTTGATATTAAAGAACGACCTCGTAATGCTTCAATTACAGTGATGAATATGACAGAGCAAGAGAAAAAAGTTGTTTCATATGACAAATTAAAGCTCTGATGCCTCAATTAACAGGAGAACATTTTATGAAATCAAAAAATGATATGTCTGACGTTGCTGACAACTTGAATAACTGGAATGATCGCGCTGATGTACATGCAAATGGTGGTTATGGCGATCTTACTCAGTTTGCTAAAGACAAAAATGCTGTAACTACAACTGTTAAACGTGATTTAGACGTACTCAGACCCTTTTTGACTCATAATTCAGTTGAAAATAAGCGACTACTTCATTTGCAATGCCATATTGGAGATGATACGCTCAGTTGGGCACGCCTAGGATCTAAAGACGTTTACGGCCTGGACTTTTCACCTGCTGCATTAAAGTATGCACGCAAATTGTCCCAAGAGGCTAATACTTCAATTACCTACGTTGAAGGCGACGCTCGCTATGCCGCAAAAGCTATGCCGGAAAAATTAGGACAATTCGACATAATTGTGACTAGCGCAGGTACAATTACTTGGCTGCCAGAATTAAAATCATGGGCAAAATCTATTGCTCAACTCCTTGCTCCTGGTGGAATATTCATGATTCGTGACAATCACCCTTTGTTATTTGCACTTGATAATGCCGGGTTAGAAATTAAGCTGGGTTACTTTAGCGGCACTGAGATTACTTATCAATCAGATGCTTCATATACACCAAATTCTAATGGGAAAATAAAGCATCAGACAAACCATAATTGGGCTCATGATTTTGCAGAAATTATTAATTCATTAATTGCTGCTGGTTTAACTATTAAAAACGTAGGAGAGCATAAAATTAGTGATTGGAAGTCTTTGCCATCACTAATCTATGATAAAAGCCAAGAAGGTTGGACACTTCCAGCTGATTCACCACAGATTCCATTGACTTTTTCAGTAGTTGCACAAAAATTGTAAAATCAGTATTAATACAATCAAAAAGGTTAGCTTTGCTAGAAAAGCTAACCTTTTTATTACCTAAAAATAAGTCTTATTCAATTTTAAAAGTTTTACCCACTTTACCATTAATTAATTCTTCTACAGCAATTGGTTTCTCAGGATTATGATCTTTATCTACAGTGATTTTCCCAGTTACGCCAGTAAAATCTTTAATTTGTTCCAGACCCTTCGTGATTTTTGCAGAATCATCGGATTTTTCATTTTCGATTGCTTCTTTAATCATATATACCGCATCATAAGCTAAAGCAGAAAAAGTTGGTGCTTCTTCATGGTAGCGGTTCTTGAAATCACGCATAAATTTAGAAGCAGTTGGATCCTTGGCAGCTACCTGTGTTGAAAATGGCGTAGTATAGTAGATTTTACTTGCATTTTTAGCACCAGCAATCTGTACCAGCTTCGGATCAGCCATGCCATCACTACCGACAATTGGTGCCTTAATTCCAATTTGACGCGCTTGCTTAATTATTAAGCCAACTTCAGTGTAGTAGCCGGGAACGTAAATAGCATCGACTTTCTTAGCTTTAAACGAAGTTAATACAGCGTTAAAATCTTTGTCACCCTCTGAAAATGTTTGACTATCAACTATCTTGCCTTTATAAGTTTTCTTAAATGCTTTAGCAAGACCGTTACCATAGTCACTTGAATTGTCAGTATAGACAGCCACTCTCTTTGCCTTAATGTTATTCATTACGAACTTGGCTGCACTACCGCCTTGAAAATTATTTTGGTAACATGCCCTAAAAACAAATGGCTGAACTTTACCATTCTTTTGTAAAGTGTAATTTGGATCTGTCGCTGAAGGGCTGACACTTGGTACCTTAGCTTTAGTAATATTAGGAATTTCAGCTGTGCCGGCATTAGTAGTTGCTGGTCCTACAATTGCTGCTACCTTTTCTTTCGTAGCTAATTGGGCGGCAACTGAAGCAGAAGTAGAAATAGCAGTTTTATTATCACGCATGATCAGTTTGATTTTTTTCTTACGACCATTAACATCAATGCCGCCTTTTTTATTAATTTCACTAACTGCTAATTGAATACCTTGCTTTTGAGCGTTGCCATAACCAGCTGCAGCTCCAGACAACTCCATGTTGACGCCAATTTTGACTGAATCTTTATCTTGCTTAGTTCCATCCCCACTACTGCTTTTAGCAACAGTACAGCCTGCCAGCATAAAAGCTGCCATGCCAGTGATTACAACATTCATTATTTTTTTAATACCACTAATATTATCCATCATCTTGTTCCTTCTAACTATTCTTTCTATTCTTTAACTAAAATTGACCACAAAAAAGCCTCATTCAAATCAATGAATGAGGCTTAAATTATCAATTAGTTAAACCCCAATCATTGGCACGCAAACTAGGGCTTAACTACTTTAAATTACATCACGTAATTCATGTATGTTAAGTCCTGCGCTCCAACAACAAGGCAACTAAATCCTGAGTTTGAAAGATATTCATATTACTCTTTTGTTTAAAATAGTTCGTTTCCATCACAATTACCTCCTCAGAATTTTATGTAAACTCTATAGTTTTCACTATCTGACTTAACAATGAATTAACATCATTGTCATTACAACAACTTGATTACCACTAACCACCAAAATACACTTTCTGTACTTCTGGGTTAGCCAACAATTCTTGACCAGTACCACTTAATTGCACTACTCCTGTTGCCAATACATAACCACGATCGGCAATAGATAGAGCTTGTTTAGCATTTTGTTCTATCAACAAAATAGTTGTACCTTTTTCGTTTAGTTCTTTAATAATTTTAAATATTTCTTGAATATACAAGGGAGACAAACCCATTGATGGTTCATCAAGCAGCAATAATTTTGGCTTTGCCATTAAGGCACGACCCATGGCCAACATTTGCTGCTCACCACCTGACAAGGTAGCTGCATCCTGATTACGTCTTTTTTTCAAAATTGGAAAGCGTTCAAAAATATCTTTGTAGGTTTTTGAAACTTCATCATGATTCTTTTGCAAAAACGCACCCATCTGCAGATTCTCCATTACGGTCATTCCGGCAAAAATATGCCGACCTTCTGCTACTTGGGAGATACCTGCGCTGACAATTTGCGGAGCACTTTTGTGATCTATTTCTTCACCAAGGTAGAAAATTTGACCACTTTTGGGTTTCAACAAGCCAGAAATTGTCTTAACAATAGTTGACTTACCAGCTCCATTAGCTCCGATTAGGGTTACGATTTCACCTTGGTTAATTTCAAAACTGACATTCTTAACAGCTTGAATAACACCATAATTTACAGACAGGTCACGAACTTCTAACATTGCCATCTAGTCATCACCCTCTCCTAGATATGCTTCAACAACTTTAGGATTTGCCTTAATTTCTTCAGGAGACCCGGTAGCCAATATCTCGCCTTGATCAAGTACATAAATTCTTTCAGCCAGGTTCATAACTAAAGACATGTCATGCTCAATTAACAAAACTGTGATCTGAAATTCCTTCTGAATATACTTAATAAGATTAGTCAAATCCGCTGTTTCTTCTGGGTTCATACCAGCAGCAGGTTCATCCAGGAAAAGAATCTGCGGGTGAGTAGCCAAAGCACGTACTATTTCCAAGCGTCTTTGCGTTCCATAAGGCAAATTCTTAGCCAAAGTTTGTTCATTATCCGTTAAATCAAAGATTGCTAATAGCTTTTGCGCAGCTTCCTTCATTTCCTTTTCCGTTTTATAAAAACTGGGTAAACGAAAAACTGTTGTTAAAAAGTTTTCTTTATATTCATTTGTCATTGCAGTTAGGACATTATCCATAACAGTTAAGTCTTTAAATAAGCGAATATTTTGAAATGTACGGGATAAACCTAAGTCTGCAATTTGCACAGCACTTTTATGCGTTAAATCATAATTTTGATCATCAACTTGCAAGTTGATCTTTCCACTAGTGACTTGCACCATTCCAGTTAGCAAGTTGAACAAAGTGGTTTTACCTGCACCATTAGGACCAATCAAGGCAACTAGTTCGTGCTTATCCAGATGAAGTGAGACATCATTAACTGCAGTTAACCCACCAAACTTGCGCACTACGTGGTCAACATCTAATAAGTGTGGCATATACTAGCTCCTTTCCTTTTTGCCGAAATGGCGTGTCAAATTTTTAAGTGAGAATTCCCAGTTACCTAAAAGTCCTGATGGCTTGAAAATCATGATTAGTATCAGGACTATAGCATAGATCACCATTCTTAACGCACCGAAACTTTGTAAAACGGTATCTAAAACGCCTAAAACAATCGCCGCAACAAACGTGCCAGTCATACTGCCAACACCACCCAAAACAACAATAACTAAGATAGAGATAGATTCCATGATACCAAAGTTTGAAGGAGATATTGTTTGCAAGAATGAAGCATGAAGACTGCCAGCTATTGCAGCAGTTGCGCCACCTAGAACGAAAGCTGCCAGCTTCCATTTAGTAGTATTAATTCCCATTGCTTCAGCAGCAATTTCGTCTTCACGAACGGCTTTAATTGCCCGACCATTTTTTGAACGAATGAAGTTGGTCAAAATGATTGTGGTCACACAAACCAAGATATAAACAGTTGGCCATGAGCATAACTGAGGAATATTGTATAACCCTGCCGCTCCACCAGTAATTTTCAAATTATTAATGACATTGCGGATAATTTCAGCTGCTCCTAGAGTTGCGATTGCTAAATAGTCACCCTTTAAACGAATGAAAGTTGCCGTACCAATAACTGCAGCAATTACAATGGCTATCAGCACACCTACGAGCATTGAGATTAAAAAGCCAGCTTCGCTACTCATGCGTTGAGTAATAATCGCGGTAGCATATGCTCCAATGGCCATGAAACCAGCATGACCTAGAGAAAATTGACCACTAAAACCGATAATCAGGTTTAACCCGGTAGCTAAGATAATATTTATTCCAATCGTGACCAGCATGTTTTCAATGAAATCATCTATCACGCCGACCATGATCAATGCGTTGATTAAGTAAAAGCCGCCTACCATTAATAACAGCCACGACAAAATGTATTTCCAATTCGATTTCATTTTGCCACCTACACCTTCTCTTTAGCATTTTTGCCAAAAATACCAGCTGGTAAGAAAAGCAAAATGACTATTAATACTAGATAAACAACTGAGTCTTTATATGCCGACAAACCGATAGACTGGAAAAATGTCTCCAGGATACCGATTAAGAAACCTCCAATTGAGGCTCCTGGAACAGAACCGATTCCACCCAATACGGCAGCCACAAAGGCCTTAATTCCTGGTGTCATCCCCATTAAAGGATCAATTTGGTTGTAGTACATCCCAATTAAAATACCGGCGGCACCTGCTAAAGCTGACCCTAAAGCAAAGGTAAATGAAATCGTATGATTAACATTAACACCAACTAATTCAGCCGCAGCAGGATCTACTGATACGGCACGCATGGCCCGGCCCATTTTGGTCTTTTGAATAATTAACTGTAATGAAACCATCAATATTAAAGCAGTAGCCAAAATTAAAATCTGAACATTTGAAATTTGTACTCCACCAATATTGTAATTAACCTGCTCAATTACTTGTGGAAAACTACGAGCATTTGATCCTACAAAGTATGACATACCATTTTCCAGTAAAAACGAGACACCGATAGCTGTAATTAAGACAGCTATACGAGGCGACTTACGTAGTGGCCGATAAGCAAAATACTCAATCACTACGCCTGAAACTGCACCAATAATCATTGCAGAAAGCAGTGCTGTAATAAAGTTAAAATGCCAAGCATTAATCACATAGTAGGCAAAGAATGCACCTAGCATATAAATGTCGCCGTGGGCAAAGTTAATTAAATTAATAATGCCATAAACCATGCTGTAGCCTAAAGCCAACAGGGCATAAATCGAACCCAGTGACAAGGCGTTAATGATTTGCTGTAAAACTGTTTGCAAATTTAAGCACTCCTTTCATTTTCATATTTACTCAACACGGAATGAGTCGCTTACTTTACCGTTAGTCAATTTTTCAATCGCAATTGGCATTTCCGGATTGTGGAATTTATCCATGGTAATTCTGCCAGTCACACCGTCAAAGTCTTTAATCTTAGCTAGACCTTCAGTAATTTTAACTGAATCATCTGATTTTTGTTCTTCAATAGCAGTTTTTACTAAATAAACTGCATCATAAGCTAATGCTGAAAATGTCGGTGCATCTGTATGGTAGCGAGCTTTATATGCTTTGATAAACTTAGCAGCTTTTGAATCTGGGTTCTTAGCAGCTACATTAGTTGAAAACGGTGTAGTGTAGTAAATATCAGTGGCGTTTTTAGCACCCGATATTTGAACTAGTTTAGGATCACACATACCGTCACCACCAACGATTGGAGCTTTAATCCCCATTTGCCGTGCTTGTTTGATGATCAAGCCTAATTCTGTATAGTAGCCTGGTACATAAATAGCATCGATTTTCTTAGATTTAAATGAAGTTAAAACAGCATTGAAATCTTTATCACCTGCAGAATACGTTTGACTATCAACTATCTTGCCTTTATAAGTATCTTTAAAGGCTTTAGCTAAACCAGTACCATAATCACTTGAGTTATCAGCATAGACAGCTACTCGTTTAGCTTTTAGCTTATTATCGACAAACTTAGCTGCGCTCTTTCCCTGGAATGTATCTTGGAAGCAAGCTCTAAAGACGTAAGGCTGCACCTTGCCATTTTTCTGTCTGGTATAGTTTGGATCCGTTGCAGATGGACTAATGCCGGGAACAGAAGCCTTGGTAATATTAGGAATTTCAGCGGTACCACAATTAGTAGTAGCTGGCCCTATAACTGCTGCCACTTTATCCTTAGTTGCCAGTTGTGCAGCAACCGAAGCAGAAGTAGCAATTGCGGATTTATTATCACGGATAAGCAATTTAAGCTTCTTTTTATGCCCGTTGACGTTAATTCCACCAGCTTTATTAATTTCAGAAGCTGCTAATACTATACCTTGCTTTTCAGCACTGCCGTAGCCGGCAGCAGTACCAGACAACTCTATATTAATCCCGACTTTGACTGTATCTTTATCTTGGTGTGTACCCTTGCCGCCCCCACTTTTTGCAACTGAACAGCCGGCTAGCGCTAAGCCGGCCATTCCCAACGTAAAAATACGCAACAAATTTTTTGAAAATTTACTCATCATTTTCTCCTTTTCAAATAGCCTGGTAACTAAAAGCCTCATTCATTTAATGAATGAGGCTTAGATCAGTTATTAGATAAGCCCCATTCATTAAGACGCAAACAAGGGCTTTTCATGTAAAATCACTAAAAGTAATTCAATCATGCTAAGTCCTAGACGACAACAACAAGGCAATTAAACTCTGGGCAATAATATTTTTAATGTTAGTTCGTTTACTTAAATATTTAGCTTTCATTAAAATCGCCTCCCAAAATTTAATTTAATACTTAGAATTATAAAAAAAGAACATTAGCATGTCAAGAAAATTTTGCAATTTTTTTATCTAAGTTCTCAGTTTTTTTTATTAATTTTGTTGCTTTGCCTGTGAAAACAAACGCACGCTGTTGACGGCGTGCGTTTTACTAATTAGATTTTTTAAAATACTGCTTTTTTCCGCCAAAATGCAACAATGATGTATAAAACCAAATAACTTATAATCATGAGCATCATTGGCAGCCAAACTTCATAATATGCTGTTGGCAAAACCTGATTAAAAAATCTCAAGCCAAAAAAAACATCAAAGACCCCAAATATTGCGGGAATAAAGAATAAAAGTCCGGTTTTGCTCTGCCATGTTCTTTGAGCCAGCCTCTCATTCGCAAATTTCTGATCTCGTTTAGCAGCTTTGACTACTATTATCAAGATCGCAATCAGGCTTGCACCAAATACAAATGCCAGTGAGAAGCCCAAAATCTTCATTTCTCTGGTCATCCCCAGTGCCAGCTGATAAAAAGCGGCCTTGGAACTGCTGTAGAGTCGACTATAGGTAAGACTACTTTGAGCCTGTTTATGTTCAATTTTTAGTAAAAATGGCCAGTCTCTATCAAAACTGTTTAGCTGCGCCAAAGTCAGATATTTAGTATTGCCTTTAACCTTATTTAATTCTGCAGTTGAACAAAGTGCAATTGTTTTATTTTTAAAACCATTGGGAACGAGTTCGCGGAAACTGTTACCTGCCAGAGAATTTTTATTCAATTGATCTAACTTGATTGATTTGACTTGAAAATTGTGTCTGCCGGTATTTCTGACGTACTTAATTGGATTATCTGCCAGCTCATTACGAATAAAATAAAAATGCCCTTTTGTTTCTTTATAATGGTAAGTTTGCTGCTTTTTTATTTTTAATTGCGCCACCTCGTTTTTAATATTGGCGGTGTTGCTGGCAATTACACCATCATAATAAGTTCCCCTTTTAATATCTTGGGGAAAAGCATTAAAGTCATGACTTAAAGCAAGAGCGCCCATAGTCAAGGCGAAAAGTAAGGAAATGATAGTAAAAACGCCAGCATAATGATGAAGTCCCAGCAGCGTTTTTCCTTTAGTTAACTTAATTTTGTTAAACCAAGTTGCAGGCAGCAAGCTTAATAACGAGTAACAAATTAAATAGGTACCCGCCACGATTGTGACAAATGCTGCCAATAAAGTATTAAACAGATTTTGACTAGGCAAATTCAATATGAAATAGCCGGATACTACTAGTACCAACCCTAAAATCATTTCAATTATTCTTAGTCCTGAATGTTTTTGAAGAACTGCAGGTTCAACTTCTTTTGCAGCTACACTTTTTAAAATTGTTCTGGTTAAATTATAAGTTACTATTATACCACCAACAATTATTAGAACCGCCAGTAACATAACCACTTGCATGCCTGAATTTATCCGCAGGAAACTGTTAATGACGTTAAAATTCGGCACATTTGGTTTTATTAAACCGCTAAATAACTTAATAATTAAGGAAGCTAAATCCAACCCTAAAATAATGCCAGCGATTATCATCAAACCGCCAATAATGAGTGTCGCACAAAGTTCTATCAGTCCAACGCGCATATTTTTTAATTTTTGCATCAAGATCACCAAACTTTCTGTTCAGCTCCTTCAAGCAGACCACCTTTTGACTTAATTATAGTTAGCGCTGTCATTTTTTAAATGACCTGAACAGTTTCTTGAACATATTTTAATATTTGCTTTTTAAACCATTATTCTTTTTTAAATATTGCTTTTTGTTAGTATCAATTTCCTCCAGCTTGATCGCCATTTTTAAAACATTTTTCCTATCATATTTCTTTATAGAAAATTTACTTATCTTTATAATTTTTTTCCGGTCTAAACTTTATAAATAATCCATCTACAAATGCTTCATAAATATGATCATCTACTTTAGACATAATTTTTAAATCTTCGCTTAACTTACAAAACATTTTTCCCATGTTTCTAATTAATCTAAATTGAGCCCAATAAGAATTAATTTATGTAATAAATTTTCAATTTTCTTACTCCTTTCTATTTACTTCTAGTTTATTACAATTTTATATAAGCATATAAAAAATGTCATATTTAACTCTTAATGGTTTAATATGACATTTAAAAATTTTATTTATTAGCAATCATTAGTTCTTCAAGTTCTTTACCATAACTGGGCATACCAGCAATTTTTACACTTGCAGTTATTGTTTGTACTTTATCAAGACACTTGGGATCTTGGTCATAATGATATTTGATTATATTCTCATAAGCTGGAGCAATAGTCTTATAAAAAAATATATCTGGTTTTGTTTTGATTTGTTTTTCACTACTAATATAAAATTCTGTTTCTTCAAATCTTTTGTTACGAATACACAAAATCATCATATTAATAATTATAGACAAAACTAACTTTTGAATATCAATGCTACTCGAGCCAATAAACTGACGTATTACTCTTTTTGAAATCAATAAATTACTATCTAAATCATAAAAACTCATAAGGTTGCAGTACAGTCTTAAACTATCAGAATTAAAATGAGAAACATCAAACGTTCTTTCTTTCAATCTATCTATAACGCCACTATCAATACTGGAAAGATTTTTGTTAATTATTGCAATAAAGATATCAATTATATCTAATTTATCTTCTTTATTTGGAAAATCACTTTCCGCAACAAAATTTCGTATTTGTTGCAGATCATGCACAGAATTTTGATAATACGCTTCATTAACCATTCTATCAATCTCTAGGTTCTCGTCATGTACGGTCTTCGCCTGGTGGTTTAACTTACCAAAAAAATCAGTTAATGAAATTTTGTTAACGTTTAATAGCTCAATTAAATTATCTGCTGAAATGCTGCTTAAATTTTTTTCAACTTTTGCATAAAATGACGGGCTTACCACATCATTAACCCACTGCCTTTGTGTTTTCTTTTGCTGAATGCGATAGTCTTTTAGTAATTCACCAATTGTCATTTAAATTTCCTCAACTATTTGATTAACTATCAAATATTACACTTTTTAATTTTATTATAATCAAAAAATATAAAAGTATCATAAAATTAAAAATAAAGATTATATAATGCTGAGGTAAATTGGGTTATTATCTATCTGACTACGACAGGCTCTTATCGTTAAATTGGTATTGATTAAAATCAACAACTACATCATACTTTTGCAGTTCTTCTGGATCGTAATGATGAATAACTTCAACAAAAGTAAAGTTTGAATCAAAAATATATTGGTGAATTGCCTTTGATGAAGTTTTATCAAGTGAAGCATTAATTTCATCCAGTAATAAAATTGGTCGATTGGCTAAAATAGCCCGTGCCACCTCAATTCTGGACAATTGGCCACCAGATAGTTGATCTGCATTGTCACCTAATTGATAATCAAATCCCTTTTCTTTAATTAATTGTCCTAACTGTAGTCCTTGACATACCTCAAGAACTTTTTCTTTAGCTATATTGGCTCCTAGAGTTAGATTAAACCAAAGCGTATCAGAAAAAATAACTGCACTCTGGCTGGAATAGGCAAACAACTTAGTAAACGATCCTGCCGCTACTTCGTTATGATCAAGTATAATTTTTTTAGATTTACCATACTTACCATACATTAGAAACTGTAACATCGTAGATTTCCCTGATCCTGAGGGTCCGATGACCGCAACTTTTTGGCCAGACTTAATATCAAGATTAATATGTTGTGCTAATACCTTATCCTGACGCATTAAATCTAGGTCTTGCACTTGTAGTTCATTAAATGTAGGATCATTGGTTTGTTCACGCTCCACATTATCTGCTTTTTGTATATATTGCTTTATCTTTCGAACAATTGGCTTTGTAGTAGACAAATTATTTCGTTCTTGCAAAATTTGTAAAATTGGATTTACAAATGAATTAGATAATTGCGTTATTGCAAAAAGAGCACCTAAAGTAGTTTGACCTTTAATTACTAATGCAATACCAATTGCAAACGGCAATAAATAAGTACCCATAATTGCAATTGCATTAAGAAAAGCACTGGTATTAGTATTAAGCACATTCATCTTGGCTAATTTTTCTTCTAATTGGTTAACTTTATACTGATTTTGTTTAACTGCATTATCCTGCTTATCATATAAATTAAAGGTAGCAGTACCAGATAACAAATTTTTAGTTTGATTAACATATTTATCATTAGCATTTGTCCAAGCTTCTGCAGCATTTTGAATAGGCTTTTGGAAAAAGGTGGAAACAATTGTTGGTATAACCGAACCAATAAAAAATATTATTGTAAGCTGCCAATTTAGATACAAAGCGAATACCATAGCAAATACGACGGTGTATGAATAAATCAGAATTCCTATTTCAGCATCATAGCGATTTGTTTCCAAAAGTTTAAAATCATTAGTTAAAAAACCTAAATTAGAAGCATCTTCTTGCTCATCCGAGAGCATACCCCTCATCACTTTAAGCCTTAACTTAGTATTGACCTGCTTAGCAGCGTCTGCTTTAAGATAATCAAAAATTAAAGTGGCGACTAAAATTAAGATCAATAACAAAATATTTTTACCAAAAAAGACTGGAATAGCTGCAAAATTTTTAGCTGTTGCCAAATTAATTAACGAACCAACAATGTATGCTGTAACAATATTCTGCATACTGGAAATTAATCCAAAAATATTTAAACAAAAAAACTTAAAATGCGAATAATATTTATAAACCATGATTTTCTTTTCCTTTCAAAAAACCTTCGTTATTTATATAAATAATATAATTGCCTTTTTATTTTTATTAATAAAACTGTCATATTTGACGCAAATAAGGTGGATATGACAAATCCAAAAGCTAACAGAATTTATTTCCTATCTACTTTCACCTATACCAAAGTAGATTAACATAGTATATTAATTGAAGTAGAGCTAAATCCAAGTAGCTAGCAACTTTAAAAGGTACATAAAAAATAAAGCAGTAATCAAAAAGAGGTAGGACAAAAGTCCATTTCTTTCTGATTACTACTTAAATAACCGAAGCATCTTTTCGATTAAATTGGCTAATTTATCAAAATCTTGTCCTAGCTTGCGCAATGCAGGCGTTAGACTGGTTAGTAGTAAACACTTCAGAAGAAATAAAAGTACAACCCTTCCCATGCTATCACCTTTTTTCGGGGAGGATCGAAAGGCGTACTTCACTATTCTATCATGTGTTCTTATGCTATAATTTCAGTAGAAGAAATAAAGTGCGATCTTTGGATGCAAAAGAGGCGTACTAGACGTCTAGGCAATCCAGTGGATTGCCTTTTTGTATATCTACACTTTGACAAGACAGTCGCTTACTGGACTGCACGAACAATCATATTTATTTATCTTTAAAATAATTTAAAAGGTGTGACTATAACATGAATACTACTTTAGTAATAATAATTATTTTAGCTTTAGAGCTTCTGCCAATTGATACTTGGCTTATTAAGTATAATATGGCGATTGCTAAACCTATATTTTTTAGTTTAGCGTTGATTGCCGTGTTTGTTCTCTCTCTAGTAGGCTTTTCAAAAGCTTTTCATTGGTATGATTATCTAATAACGGTTATTGCATGTATTTATGAGTGGATAATATTCTTCAGAAATGCCAAAAAATCAGCAAAAGCAAATTAATTAGCTGTGCCAAAGATGACAGATCTCAATTTTATCTTGTTTAGATAATTTAGACATAAAAATACCCCCAAATTTGTCCTAAATTTGAGGGTTACTTCAAAATAAAATATGACATTTTTAAGTCTATTTATTTGCAACTAAAAGCTCTTCTAACTCCTTACCATAATCTGGCATTCCCGCTAATTTGATACTTTTAATTATTATTTCTGTTTCATCCAGATATTTTTTATCATGATTATCTTGATATTTAACTATATTATAAAATGCCGGTATCAGCAGCTTATAAAAGAAAACCTCCGGTTTTGTTTTTATTTGATCCGCATAATTAACAAATACCTCAGTTTCTTCAAATCGCTTATTTCTAATGCAAAAAATCAGCATATTGATAATGATAGCCAAAATTTTGTCTTGTATTCTGACACTGCTTGATCCAACAAGCTGTTTTATTATCCTTTTAGATAGCAATAAGTTGCTATTCAAATCATAAAAGCTCATGAAATTACAGTACATAATTAATCCATCTTCATCAAAATTAGAAATATTAAAAACTTTTTCTTTCATTCTGTCTATAACTTCTTTATCTAGCATTGTAAGGTCTTTACTAATTACCGCAATATAGGCATCAATAAGAAGTAATTCATCATTTTTATTAGGCAATTCACCTTCAGCAACTACATCTCGTATTTGTTGCAACTCTTTTTTTGAATTTTGGTAATATGCTTCATTAATAAGTCGATTTATTTCTAATTCTTGTTGATTAATCGACTTATCTTTTTGATTTAATTTACTGAAAAAATCAATCACTGGAATTTGATTAGAATGTAGTAATTCAATTAAATCTGCGGCAGAAATTCGACTTAAATTTTTCTCTACTTTCGCATAGAATGAAGGGCTTATCACATCTTTTGCCCATTGTTTCTGCGTCTTTTTTTGACTTATCCGATAATCTTTTAGCAACTCCCCAATTGTCATTTTTATTCCTTCTAACTTTAAACTGTCAAATATGACATTCCTCTCTTTTTCATTATAACCAAAATATACTAAATATACAGTTAAGTTAAAAAAAGAGGTAAAAACATGAACATCTTTTTAAAGAATAAAAACTACAGAAAATTCACCCTTGCCAGCTGGTTATCCGGCGCAGGCAACATCCTGTTCTACCTGGCTCTCATGACTTATGCCAGCAAGTTAAAAAATTATTCCCTGGCATTATCTTTGATTGCGATTACCGAATCGCTTCCAGACCTTATTCAAAGTCTCAGTGGCTACCTGGCGGACCGGACGCACAACAAGTACCGTGTAATTGTCTGGCTTGCAGTCATCCGCTTTGCCCTGTACATGTTGGTGGGTCTGCTCTTTGCCACCAATATTGCCGGCTGGAACCTGGTCTTAATGGTTATTGGACTTAACTTTGTATCTGATCTTTCCGGCATGTACTCTGGCGGTTTACAAACGCCGCTAATCGTTGGCCTCGTCGGTGAAAACGAAATGGCCGAAGCTCAGGGTTTTACGAGCGGTGTATCACAACTAATTACGCTAGTTGCACAATTTGTTGGCTCCGGGCTCCTGCTCTTCATGTCATACTCAGAACTGGCTGTTGTCAACGCACTAACCTTCTTAGCAGCAGGCTTACTTTATGCCAACATTGGGACGAACGTTCATAAGCAACAGCCTGAACAGACGGAAGAGGTTAATGACCAAAACTTCTTTGCCACAATTGGTTCATCATTGAGACAAGTAAGGCAAGCCCACGGACTCTTAACGATTGTTTTAGTTGTAGCCATGCTTAATGGTTTGCTCAGTTCTGTCCAGCCATTAATTTCTATCGTTATTGCTGGTAACAAAAGCATGCTTATTGGCAGTTATAGTTTCACCATCGCACTTCTAGGAGCCACTGCCGCAATTGGTTTAGCTCTTGGCAGTGCAGTCGGCACCAAACTCCTTAAAAACACCTCGCTTTTCCAGCTATCTTTATTATCTACTATTAATAGTGCCATTATGGCTACTGTCATCCTAAATAAGAATATAGTATTCTGCCTTATTCTAATGACCACTCTTGGTTTCTTAGCTGGTACGAGCAGCCCTAAGCTAATGCAATGGTTGGTTGTCTCCGTAGATCGCAAAATATTAGCTTCTTCAGCAGGGCTTTTAAACACTATCTTGGCAATCGCTGGTCCATTAATGACGACATTATTTACCACCATAGCTGGTACAATCAACGTTAATTATGCCCTGTACGGTGTCCTAGGATTTAGTGCAATCGTCTTCACTGTTACTTTAACTGTAATGATAAAAGTCAACAAAACAAAACAAGCTGAAATTGCATAAAAATTTACTAATGTTTTTGCCTAAAAATTCAGATCAATTCAACATAAAATAATGAACGCTATACCAATTTTTCGCATATTAGGGATAAAAGCGTTCTCCAATTAAGATATTGTGAAATTAAAGTCTTTTTTACCGGGTAATTTTGCACAATTTGAACAATTAAAAAAATCGTATCCAAAAGGACACGACTAGACGAAAAAAATAAGCATTAGTCTAAGCGACTTCTGCTTATTTTTTCATGAGATGTTGCGTGAATTCCCACCAATTAAAGAGTTACTATTTTGATTTTGAAAATTTATTTCAAAATCCGGTCTTTTTATAATTATTTATTTGTGAGTACAATTTTTTCATATAACGTAACTGTTAACAAGTAATAACCCAGATAAAGCACAATAAATATTGTGAATGGAATCCAGATATTATGGTATGGAGATATCAGCAATGTTTTAAATAGTTGTAAGCCACAAAGGACATCTACTATGCCTAAAATAGCAGGCATGGTGAACAAAGTACCAATTTCTTTTCTGATTGAACTGCGCAATAATTGTGGCCTGGCTCCAATTTCATGTAGCATCTGGTAGCGTACCTTGTCACTGGCGGCACCACTTAAAACTTTAAACATTAACGTCGAAGCGAGCATAGTCAGAAATGCTATTCCTAAGAAAAAGCCCATAAATTCAAACGCACTGGTAAAGCCAATCATATTGCTATAGTTATATGATTTTGAAGAAAGGTAAATATCTTGGTAATTGCGATTTTCCCTTAGTTGCTGTTTTTGAATTTGTTTAATCACTGGAAAATCATGGACAAAGTCTTTGACATTAATATAACTGACGAATTTTTTCTGACCACCAAGTGTATTCCACCTTCGTTGTGAAACTAGCTTAATTTTCTTAGGAATGCCGTTAGGCACCATTTGGCTAAAAATGCTGTTGGCAGCTGTTTCCGGTTTATCCAGTTTGGCAGTAACCAGTGTTTTCACTTTATATGTAGGTAAATTGTCTTGATTGTTATGAAAATAGATTTCTATTTCTTTCAGTGGCTGTTTTTCAAATTCCGCACGGTTAAAGTAGAGGTGCATCCCCTTTTCTTTGTAGTGATAAGTCTGTTTGTTAGTAATGGTTAACTTTGCTTCTGCTTTTTTAACTGCTGGCGTCTGACTGATAATTGTAGCATCATAATAAAAGCTTTTTTGCGTCTCATCCTTCATGGAGCCAAAATTAAGTCCCACGGTAATTGCACCTAAAGCCAAGGCAAACAGAATTGAAATCATAGTTAATATCTTGGTGTAGCTTTGCAAACGAAATTTCAACTGACCAAGAGTAAATTCATTAATACCACGATATGAAAAAGATTTTTTATTAAGTAAATAATTAATAATAGCCGTAAAGACGCCATTAAAGACGAAGAAAGAGCCAGCAATAATTGTTACTAAGGCGGTGGGAATAAGAAAGTAAATATATCTGGTGGACAGAGTCATTACATAGTAACCGACTGCTAGCAAAAGCACACCGCAAATTGCTTCAATTCCCCGCAAAAGTGGATGATGATTAAGATTAATTGGAGTTTGATCTTCGTGTAAAAGATCAATTACCGGAGTATGTGTAAGTTTGTGCACATTGCTCAGTGCACCCAAGAGAAAAATAATAACAAAGAAAAGTAGTGTCCCTATTATTGCGCTGGGTAATATTGCCTTATAGTGCGTAATTTCGAGCCCTAACTTACCTACCAGCACTTTGGTAACTATTGTGGTCAACCCAAGCCCCAGTATTATTCCCAGCAGAACTGCTAAAAAGCCAGTTAACAGAGTTTCACAAAAAATTAGTATGCCAATACGCGTGCTTTTAGCTCCAAGCATCATATACATGCCATAGTCATGCTTACGCATGCTTAACAAAAATGAATTGGCATAAACAAGATAAACCGATGTAATGATCACCAACAAAATAATGCCAAAGGTAAAAATATAAGTCAGGTATGCTGTTCTACCGTAGACATCTTTACTAATAAATACAGGGTTAGTAGCAATTGACAAGAACATGTAGAAAATCATGCTGGCAACAATTAAACCAGAAAATAATACCAGATAATCTTTTAGCCTATTCTTAATCCCCGTCACAGACAGTTTCCAAATCATTACTGCTCCTTTCTTTAATTAAAAACAAGAATCTATTTACTGCTCCCAATTTTACTCACGTTCCAAGACGATTTTTTCATACAGTTTTACGGTTAATAAGTAATAAATCAGGTATAGCACGATAAAAATTATAAAAGGAATCCATAAGTTCTGGTATGGGTGTGGCAAGAGCAATTTAAACAGCCTCAACCCAAAGAGCACATCGATTACGCCTAATACGCCGGGCAGAAGAAACAGCACTCCAATCTCATTTTTAATAGATTGACGCAAAACTTTTGCCCTTGTGCCAATTTCAAATAACATTTGGTAACGCACCTTGTCACTAGCTGCGCCACTTAAGACCTTGAACATTAAGGTTGAAGCCAGCATGGTCAGGAAAGCGAAGCCTAAAAAGAAACCCATAAATTCAAAACCGCTGCTGAAATTCTTGATTAACTGGAAACTGCCCGCCTTGCTGGAAGTATAAATATAAGAATAAGCAGGATTTTCCTTCAGTTGTTGTTTCTGCAATTTTAAGATGGTGGGGAAATCCTGATCAAAGTTTTTCACTTTTACAAAGCTGACAAACTTGTCTTGTCCTTTTTTCTCGGTCCATTTTTTTGGTGAAACCAGGCGAATGATTTTAGCAATACCATCAGGAACCATAGCACCAAAGGCATTGTTAGCGTATGTCGCTGGGACGTCCAATTTCTCAGTGGGCAAATTGACCTTCTTGTATGCCGGTTTACCATTTTTCATGTAAAACTTGACGTTTTTGACCGGGTTATTGTTAAATTCACTGCGGTTAAAATACAAATATTTACCCTGCTCTTTATAATGATAGGTTTGCTCACGGGTAATGGTCAGTTTATTTTTAGCCTGCGTTACTCTGGATGAGTCACTGATAATAGTAGTGTCATAATAAAAATTGTCTTCAAGCTGCTCACTGAGCGTGCTGAAGTTAAGCCCTACAGTAATCGCTCCAAGTGCCAGGGCAAAAAGCAGTGAAACAACTGTCAAAATTCGCGTATAATCATGCAATCGAAATTTCAACTGGCCTAGAGTAAATACCCGGATGCCATGATAAGAAAAGCTTCTGCGGTTAAGCAAAAATCCGATTAAGGCGCCGAAAAAAGCGTTAAATGTGAAATAGGAACCAGCGACTATTGTCACCAACGCTGCTGGAATAATAAATAAAATAGCACCGCCTGGAAGACCCAAAATAAAGTAGCCTGCAGCTAAAAGTAACAGACCCAGTATTCCTTGAATCCAGTGCAAGACCGGCCGGTGTTTGTAAGCAACTGGCTTTTGGTCATCGCGTAATAGTTCAATTACTGGCGTCTTGGTTAATTTACGGACATTTTTCAAAGCTCCGAATAAGAACATGATAATGAAGAAGATAATCGTCCAAATGATAGCGTTAGGTAAAACAACCGCAAAATGTTTCACTGTCAACCCTAAACGAAATATTAACAGCTTTGACACTATGGCAGTGAGGCCAAACCCGAGCACAATACCCACTAGTGTAGCTAAAATGCCAGTTATTAGAGTTTCCAAAAAAATCAGCAAACCAATTTTGGTACTCTTAGCTCCCAGCATCATATACATACCGTAATCGTGTTTACGCATGCTCAACAAAAAAGAATTGGCATAAACCAGGTAAACCATAGTAATGATTATCAGCAAGATAATACCAAAGGCAAAAGTGAACCGAACATAGTTACTTGGTGCTGAAATATCATTTTTGATAAAAGTAGGATTAATTGTGATTGTAAGGAACATGTAAAAGATCATGCTGGCAACAACCAAGCCGGAAAATAAAACCGCATAATCTTTAAAACGACTTTTGATTCCCGTTAAGGACAACTTCCAAACCATTTTAGTTCTCCTTATTCGTCAGTATCTAAGTGGTCGATTAATAGATGGTAAAATTCTTGTCTGGACTGACCGTTTTTCAACATTTGCTCACCAATCTTGCCGTCTTTAATAAATAAAATGCGACTGGCAAAACTGGCGGCAAACGGGTCGTGAGTAACCATCAGAGTGGTGATGCCATCGTTTTGATTCAAATCTGCCATAGTATAGAGCAATTCACGCGCGCTCTTTGAATCTAAGGCACCCGTCGGCTCATCGGCAAGCAGAATTGCAGGTTCATGCACTAACGCCCTGGCAGCTGCTACCCTTTGCTTTTGCCCACCCGAGACCTCAGCAGGATACTTGGGCAGAATTTCTTTAATGCCCAGTCTAGTTGCGATTTTGTCAACCAGCGGATCAATTTTTCTGGGAGAAATACCCCTTAAACTTAAAGGCAAAGCAATGTTTTCCCGATTAGTTAAATTTTCCAGCAAATTAAAATCTTGAAAAATAAAGCCGATTTGCTTACTTCTAAAGTCAGCTAATTGATTGGCATTTAAAGTGCTGTTATCCTCATGGTTAATAAAAACATTGCCTGTTGTCGGTTTGTCCAAAGTTGACAAAATGTTAAGCAAAGTTGTTTTACCGGAACCAGAGGCGCCCATAATGGCTACAAATTCACCTGAATTAACCGCAAAATTAATGCCCTTGAGAGCCTGGTATTGCTTTTCGCCCCGCTTGCCGTATGTCTTAGTAACTTGATCTACTCGTAAAATTTCAGTCATTTGTAAAATCCTCGTTGCAATACTTCTGTACTATTTATCTAATACACTAATTGTATTTCTAACTTTTGTCAATAAAAAAATAAGCCTTTTCAATTTAGAAAGACTTATCTGAATACTTTTTCCTTGTTTTTAGCTGTCAATTAAGAATATTAAGTTTTTCTTAAAAACACTTCTATTTTCTTAGCCTACTCTGCGCAGCACCTTGTTGAGCGGCGTCACAATAATTGGCGTCACAATTGCAGTGAATACTGCCTCAACCAGACCATTCAGACCTAGGGCAATTATTAACGCTGTAATTAAAGGCGTCCCCTGAGTGAAGCTGCCCAAATGGCCTAGCAGTTTGGCAGAGTTGCCCATGAAAACTAGACTGGTTAATAGAATTACAAAAACAGTGTTAGTTAAAGAAGTCACTGCTCCCGCAACCGTGTAGCTTACTTCTTTAATGCTATTTTTCTTTTTAGCAGTTAGTTTCCCAATCAGTCCCGGGAAAAGACCAGCTAAAACACTAGGAATTACCGCAATCACAAAGTTTTGAAAGAGCATTAAGCTGACAATATCGCCAGGTTGCGTATATGCCTGCACCATGCGGGCGATTCCCCAGAAAATACCAAAAAATGTGCCGGCAATTGGTCCCATAAGTAAAGAATAAATGGAAACGGTCAATGGAATAGTAGTTATAGCTGGCAAAGTTGGCAATATGCGAATATAGCCGATATTAGGAATGAGAGTTTGCAATAAAAAGATTGCGACAAATATAGCAGTAATAGCCAGGTTCTTAGTTTCTTTTCTACGCATCTAAGTCCTCCTTAAAAAAACACCTTGCTATTATATTGCTTAGAATTATTTGTCGCAAATATTATCTCTGCTAAGTATTAGTTTTAATAATAATTAATTCAGTAAAAGCTATATTTTAAATCCTTTCTCTAAAACTGATCCAGACTCAAAAAAGCGCTTAAATTTTTCAGCTTCAGTCAGTAATTTTTCCCGATTATCTACCTGTGAAAGCTTATAACCGACAAAATATGGCGAAGCTGTGTAGCGCAAAATCAATTTCGCACAAATACCCTGATCAAAACGCGGATAAAAGAACAAATTATAGGAGTCACAGCGACCGTTGGACAAAACTTCCAGCATGTATTTAGCACCACTTTGAATCCAGTCAGACCAGTCATCAATACTTTTTTCGTCAAGCAGATTAAAATCTAATTCGATATAGCCTTGAATCGGATGGGTGCCAACGTTAACCTCCAGCCCATCTTTATTAAAAATACTAATGCCTTCAAAATTATTGGGCTGCAGATACTTATAGCCGTTCATCTTTTTCAAGCCAACAATTTGCATGTGTGGGTGCTCAAGTGAACCTCCAGAATTTTTGCCAAAATTTTTGTACCATAATACCGATCCGAACTCAGGTGAATCATTCATTTGCTTAAAACATGACAGTGAAAAGCGCATCAAAGCTCGATTATATTCAGGTGAATAAGTAGTGATATCCCCATCATGTTTACTAGATTCAATCAAAACTGTCTGAACTGTATCCAGCAATGTCGGATATTTGTTATCCAGCCAAATCATCCCTCCCTGCCTCTTTATAATATTAGTCAGTTCCGCCACATTACAAAAGGGACAACCAGAATTGTTTTTCACTTTACGGTAAGAATTAGGCTTTTCTTTAGCTATGTTAACATCAAACACTAATGGGTCATTTTCCATTGGGCAATCCCTCCTAAAAAAATTTTCTTAAATCTTGCATTTTACTAGAGCCGCAATAGATGGTAAACTGTAACCGCAATTATTTTTTAAAAAATTCTAACGGTGGTAGAACTATGCAATCAAAAAGAAATTTAAAAAAACACAATAACCGCAATAACTTGTTTCTGATTATTATCGGAATAGTTCTGATTTTAGCAGTTATATTTGGCGTGGTTCTATATAATAATCACGTTGAATCGCAAAAGCAGGCTAAAGCATTCGCTATTAATCATTTTAACCCTAATGTTAATATTTATGGAGTCGAAGTTGGAAACTTAACAATTAATAAAGCAACGGCCAAGATTAATCGGAAAGCCAACAATATCGTTTCCCTAGAAAATGGTAAAGTAGCAATTGAACGCAATCCTAATATTGATACTATTAAGAAAAAGGAAGTTGCGCATTATTTCAAAAAGCAGCATACGACGATGCCAGATAAGCAAAATTATGAATACCGCAATACTGACTTAGATGCTGCCAATAAAAAAATGCTGGCCGTTAGTCACGCTGTGGTCAATTACCATGTTGCTGGCAAGGATTATCATCTTAAAGCTCAAAATCTGATTAACCAGGCAATTTACAAAAAAGGCAAATATTCGTTTCTTAATTCAGAAAATCTAACGGCGAAACTCAATAAAATTGACCAGGATGTTTCAACCATTCATCAGAGCTACAAGTTCGCTGTGCCTAGGGGCAACAAAGTTGCAGGTAAGAAAATCACAATCAAAAACCAAAGCTACGGCTGGGGCGTTCACGTCAAAAAGGCCCAAGCTGCTGTTGAACAAGCATTTTTAAACGGAATTAAAAATCTTGATGGCAAAGATTACATCTATGGTCTGGGTTATAGCACTTATGGTTTAGGATATGGCAAAAACAATCATGGTATAGGAAATAACTATATTGTAGTTTCACTTAAAAAGCAGGAAATGTGGATTGTACAAAAAGGCAAAGTAATCGTACACTTGAATGATATTGTTACTGGTACGAGAGATGGCGTTAAGGGTAACAGTACCCCTCAAGGAGTTTGGTACATTCACTATAAACAAGGTCATGCTGTTTTGCGTGGGCGCAATAACGATGGTTCTAAATATGCTTCACCAGTCAGATACTGGATGCCGTTTACTTTAAGTGGTTGCGGTTTCCATGATGCCAGCTGGCGCGGCGATTGGAGTAAAAAAGCATATTTACGTGGGGGTTCTCATGGCTGTGTCAATATCAAGCCTAGAGAAATAAAGCAAGTCTGGCAGAATGTAAGCAAGCATGAACCTGTAATTATATACGATTAAGTAATTTAATAAGAAATTAAAGGACAAGAATTTAAAAAACTTGTCTTTTTTGTTATGCAAAAAAACCTGTTAGCTTAATATCAAGTTCACACTCGCTTTAGTTAACAGGTTTTGCAATTTTAAATATTAAATAATTTTTACTTACAAGTTTTCCCTAACAGCCTGATTGACAGCATCCTTTTCAGCGTTAATTAAGTCAACCTTGGACTCGATATTCTTAGTATCCATCTTTATTTCACGACCTAAACCCGGCTGATCAGCCTTTGGTTCAAAGAATTCTTTGAATTCTTGCAATCTCTTTTCAGTATGGAAAATGTTGGAAGCCACAGTAATATATGTGGTAAATTCCATATCACCACCGACTGTTTTCTCGAGCCATGGCCATTGGTCCCGTAACCAGTCCCAAGCAAATTGTTCGCCTTTTGGATTAGCTAAGACATCTGCAAACCAAGAACGCAAATCTTGTGGCTTAACAACTGCAGCATTCTCAAAATTCTCAATAAGTTTCTTGATTTCAGCTGGATTCTTGGTGTTGGTAATAGCATCAGTAAGATCGTCCTTATAGTTAGGATCGATGGCAGCTTGATATTCTTTCAGCAAACGGTCAACTAAACCTGGTTCATTATAATTCTTAACTTCATTCATTAAAACATACGGTCTAACTGAAGCATCAATTTTACTTAAATTTTGATCGTGCTCAACAAAAATTTGGTGACCAGCTTTTATCACAGCAGAATTACCGGCATACAAAGCTAAGGCTATTTCTAGTGGTCGAATTCTCTTATCATCATCTGTATCAGAATCTTTTGCTTGCCAACCTAAACGTTCAACTTGCTTTTGGGCTAATTTATTAACAAATGCCTTCAAATCTTTTTCTTGAGCTGAATCAGGTGTAACAAATTTAAATAATGAACGGATACTAGATAACAAGGCACTAATGACAATGTATGATTTAGAATCCGCAAATTTTGGCAGCAACGGGACAATTTCAGCGTATGAAATTTGCTTGCCTTCTGCTAAAAGTCCTAAATCTTGCAATAATTGCAATTGATCTACCGGTTTAAGCTGATCAAATTCAGCCATAATATCGTTCATCAAGGTTTCATCATAATTGACAATGAAGTGTGAACTATTGCCTACGTTTACACGCAAAGCGTGACCAGCTGCACTGCGTAATTCTTGGTAATCTCCCAGATCCAGTTCTCGTTCAGACATAATCTGCGGTGCCTCAAAGTTTGCGTTCAAAGGAATAGCCCACTTGCGCCCAACTTCTTTGCCTTCACCAACGAAGAACTGCTTTTGGCTCAAAATTAAGTGACCAGCTGAGTTTACTTTAGTGGAAACAACAGGGTAACCCGGTTGGTCAAGCCAAGTATGCATGATCTTACCAATATCTAAATCGGTGGCAGTCGAAAGAGCATTCCACAAGTCGTCACCCGTAGCGTTGCCATATTGGTGCTGCTCAAAGTAGTACTTAAGTCCCTTACGCAAAGCATCGTCCCCTAAGAGTGCCCGTACCATAACCAACATTCTTGAACCTTTAGCGTAAACAATCGCACTATCAAAAATCGAATCAATATCAGCTGGATGCTCTACATTAACGTGAACGGATTGGACACCATCAGTGGCATCACGCGTTAAAGCTGCTGGTACTTCAGAAATTTGGTAAAGATTATCCCAAACATGCCAACTCGGCTCCAAAGCATCAACTGAAACATATTCCATCATGTTGGCGAAACTTTCATTGAGCCATAAGTCATCCCACCACTTCATGGTAACTAGGTCGCCAAACCATTGGTGCGCCAATTCGTGAGCGATAACCGTTGCCACATACGCTTTTTGATAAGGAGTAGCATTATCAGGGTCAAGCAAAATTGCGACTTCACGGTATGTGACTAAGCCCCAGTTTTCCATTGCTCCGGCAGAAAAGTCAGGCAGCGCCAATTGCCAAGAATGTGGCAGCGGGTACTTGGTTTGATAAAATTCTTCGTAAAATTCAATTGCCCGTTTTGCAATATCCAAAGCAAAGTCTAATTCCTTAGCTTGATGTGCTTTAGTCGCAAAAACTCCTACTTTAACACCGTCTTTGGTTTCGGTGATCTTTGATTGTAATTCACCAAAAGCAAAGGCAATCAAGTAGCTGGACATTCTAACGGTTTGCTCGAAGTAGTGCACGCCATCTTCAACTTTAACTTCCGGCATGTTGGCAATCGTAGTTTCACCTTCATGCTCATCATACTTAAGTGCTAAAGAAAAAGTAGCTTTGGCTTCCGGCTCATCAACACATGGGAAAGCCTGACGCGCAGCTGTTGTTTCAAATTGAGTACCGATAATCTGTTTTTGCACACCATCAACTTGATAATATGACGGATAAATTCCCATCATAGAATCAGTCAGCGGTGCCGAATACTTGATCTCAACTGTGACTTTGCCGGTTTGACCCAGTTCGATTTTAATTGCTTCTTTTTCGTCATTGACGGTGAACGGCACATCCTTGCCTGCACTGGTAACAGAAGCAATTTTCATATACTTCTGATTAATTAAAATAGTATTTTCGAGTGCCTCACCTGTAATTGTTGAAGTACCGTTAATAGTTTTCTGTGCCCGATTAATATCTATGAACAAGTCATAGTGTTCAGGGTGAAAAGTTTCATAAAAATGTTTAGCAGCCATATTTACCTCCTAAAATAATAGTTACTATCAATTTTAACAGACATATATGGAAATAACATGATTTTTCATAGCAGTAGATATTTGCTCTACTTTTTCAATAGTGGCAAAATTATTAAATTTTTAAAAAATATTGTAAGAGTTGCGTGTTCTTTCTGTAACAACAATGACACATTGTCTGTGTATGATTATCCATAGAATTAATACAGTTAATTGTGGGGATTGAAATATATTGAAGAACAGTAAAAGTTTAATACTTAAGTTAATTACAGCACTGGCGCTTTCATTCAGTTTTGTCACTGCTATAAATATAGAAACAAATAATAATAACTCGTGTACACAAACAGTACAAGCCGCTCGTAAGAAGTCAAAAGCTGAACGCGCAGCTAAGAGATGGATTGCCATGCGTGAATCAGGTGGTAATTATTATGCGCGCAACGGTGTTTGTTATGGCAAATATCAATTAAATATTGCTTACCTGAACGGTAATTATTCTAAGAAGAACCAAGAAAGAACCGCTGACACATACGTTTACGGTCGTTATGGTTCATGGGTTAACGCCAAGAACTTCTGGCTAACACATCACTGGTATTAGAAGATACCTCTTTAATACAAATATCCCATTAAGAAACGCAGCCTAACTAATTGTTAAGTTGCGTTTTTATTTGAAATTATTTCTTTTAAAGTTACTTATTCTCTTCAATTATTTGCCTAATTTTTGCAAAGCGTTCATCCCACTCGTTAACAATTAAATCATCATATTCTTGCCTTAATAAAAAGTCGAGCAAGTCTTTTTTATCAGGCCGATCTAAAAACAGGTATCTTTGCGGAATAACAACCTGGGGCAAAACAGTGCGCAACTGGTTAAGTGAAATCTTTTTAACAGCACAAGATTTTAAAATTGGAATAATACAACCATCATCTTTAGGCATAAAATAGTCATAAATTTCGTCATAATCATCATTTTGAATTTCCCAGCCTATTTGAGCTAATGTCGTCGCATTGTTACGAATCAAAGGGGCGCACTTGATAAATAACTGAATTCCGCCATTATTGCCTGTAGTATAAACAAAGGCTTGAAAACTATCTTTAAAAAATCTCTTGCGGTATTCAATTATTTTTTGACCCGTTAAAATTTCTTTGACATACTCCTCATGCAGAGAAATTAGTAAAGTAGGTAAAAACGGATCATAAACTTCATCTTCTATCTGACACATTAATTATTTTCCTTTTCTTTGTTCTTAATTGTGCAAATACTTATGTTCATCATAAATATCTTCGCTTAAACAAGCAACTGAATATTTAAAATATCAGATTAGCAAAACTGAATTATTCTAAACACAAAAAAGCTGGGCTGCACTTCAACCATTGAAGTACAGTCCAGCTTTTCTAATCATCTTACGCTCTGTGTCTTAATAAATGAGCCTTTGCGGGTTCACCTTTTAACCAAGTCGCAAAGAATGCATAGCCGAAGACCATCAAAGCAACTACAGCTGCCAAAATAATCATATTATTATCGTTCAGCGAAATTGTCTGTTCCTCTTCTAGCAGATTCTTTGACTCATTAACTTGATTGCATAATCCAAAGAATAACATGATTAGACTGCTTAGAGTTAGTAAGCCATTAACTGCCGTTAAAATTTTCATCTTCGTTAACTTCAAAAAATCATGTCCTTTCTTTCGATTTAAATACCAGCATTATATACCCTTTAAAAATAAATGCAAGGCCTTTGCTTAAAATAATTTAAATTTTTTGTTTCCAATATGAATATTATTATAATTTTATAATCAAATCTTCTAAATCCGAACAAAAAAGAAGTACAGAATCCGTACTCCTTTTTATTGCCATTCACTTGTTAACCATTCTTGCGCTAGTTCAAACCAGTGGGCTGCATGCGGATTCTCCTGCCATTCTCTACCCTTAACCACCATATCTTTACGAGCTAAGGAAAAACCGTGACCACCACGATTGAATATATGGGCTTCACATGGAACCTTCTTGTTATGCAAGGCTTCCACGTATTCAAACGTATTGGTTACAAGAACAATAGGATCATCCCAGGCATGGAAGATAAAAGTTGCCGGTGTGTTTGCAGTTACACCTAATGAACTATCCTTAATAAATTCATCTTGGGGTACTTTATCTTGTTCATCTTCTGGAATGTCAAAACCAATTTTAGTCAGATTAATTAAAGGATAACCCAAAATAGTCTTATTAGGCAGAACTTCCGCACTCTTAAAGTCAAATTCTTTTTGATATTTAGCAGAATTAGCCATACTGTTGGCAAAACTGACAACATGACCACCAGCAGAAAAGCCGACTGTGACTATTTTATCAGGATTAATCTGGTATTCTTGCGCATGCTCACGAAAGTATTTAACAGTGCTTAAGACATCAAGCCCAGCATCCGGATAAATGTCACCTTCATCTTGAACGAGGTTATACTCCATGACCACACTGTTAAAGCCGCAATTATTGAAAGCCAGAGCAACCGGCTCGCCCTCTCTTTTTGACAAATGGTCAAAACTGCCACCTGGAACTACAATTGCCAAAGGATGTTTTGGAGTTGCCAATTCACCAATTGAACCTAAGGTGTATGTGTGCAGGTTGAACTCGCGCTGGTTAAAATTAGTTAACGTTAAATCATTTACCTTCATTTTCTTCCCCCACTTTTACCATATTTCTAGCTAAAAATGTTGTTGCTAATGGTACTGTTAATAATACACCAATTAGAGAGTACATTATAATCAAAGCCTCATTGACAAACATTTTTTCGTTTAATACCTCACCTAACGTATAATTCAAGCGAATATACCATAAGAATAATGAAAGAAAGCTGCCAAACATCCCAAATAAAATGGTATTCATAGCAGTCCCTAGGACATCGTTGCCGATTTTGGCTCCACTGGCTTTGAGTTCCTCATATGATATTTCCGGATTATGCTTTTTGATTTCTAAAAGTCCTGAACTCATAGCAACAGCAGATTCGGCTACAGCACCCAGCGTGGAAAAGATCGCTACCGCCACTGCAATTAAAGGATAACTTAACCCTGGCATTTGGGACAAACCCACCAAAATTTCACCTGCTTCGGGTCCAAGCCCGGCAGCTTGCGCCAACCATTCAAAACCCAGAATTATTACACTAGTTGCCAGACACACAATTAGTGAAGAATAAAAAGAGTTTTTAGCAACTTGATAATCATGCGTTCCTAAGAAAATAATGGTTACCAGCTTTAACGGGACAAAAATTAAAATCAGAAGTGGAATATTAATCCCCCAGGAAATCAGAATAGCAACTAAAATTAATAAGAAAGTATTGATTAAAACACTAAAGAAACTGCGAATCCCTGTTTCACCGCCAACAACAGTCATCAAGATTGCTAGCACAATTAGTAAGGCAGTTAAGGTACTCATTTTTTAATCCCCGCTTTCCGCTTTTTTTCTTCTAAAAACAGCAGGCTGCAACCCGTGGCAAAGACCACCGTTAAAACAATCCCAATTGCGGAAATGATACTTTGAGTGACACCGAGGGAAAGGGTGAAGCCAAAAGTGGAACGCAAGCTGTTGTTATCCCGCAAATAGATAATCGTCATTGGCAATTCTTCTGACATAAAGATTAATACCAAAACGTTAATCAGTGGTCCCATGATTTCCTGTCCCATTGTGCGCCCGCTGTGAATTAACTGCTTGGCTGTTAAATCAGCCTTAGTTTGAATCAATTCGTAAAGACTGGAAATAATATCGGTGGCTTCGTCCATCACTGCTCCTAAAATACCCAGTAAAGTTTGTGCTAAAAAGATGCCACGAGGATCCTGCGTCGCATAATCTCCTGTTTCGTATTTAATTTCCGATTCTCCTGTCAAACGCATGATCAAGTAACACAGTGCAAAAGAAACAAAAGTGCCTAAAATTGTCGCCAACCACGTTGCCAGCATCTTGCGGTTAAAGCCTTGGACAACTAATAAACTAAAGAATGAAAAAACAATATCAGCTAAACCAAAGAGTAGAACGATATAAGAGCCATTTAGTTTAATATCAAGCATAATCACAAGGTAGAAAATTACCCAGCTGAGTATCATTGATGCAATTAAACCAAACGACTTTTTACCTGAGACTGCCACCATTAGCGTGGACATTACTGTCATTGCCAACACTAAAACCCAGTCTCGTTTAGGATCCTGAATAACCGGTTCACCGTGTTTGACACTTACAAATAATCGCTGACCTGCACGAAACTTTTGTGTGACTAACTGTGAGGGATAATACATGTTGATAGTCTGAAAGGTTTGACCCTTGAATTCACCAGACAAGACTTTTAAATGGAGAACCTGTTTTCTGGTTTCATCTTTATTACCATAGACATCCGTACTTTTTTCTTCTAAAGTATCCTTGATTTTACTGTCAGTAACCACAGCTACATCATTTTTAGAATAAATATCTGTTGCAAAATAGGTGCAGGTAGTTAAAATTAACCCTACAACTGCTATTAATACCGCAAATAAGTAGCGTTTTTTAATTTTTTTCAATCAAATCATTCCAATCGATTTATACTTACCTACTGTAACTTAAAAACAGTTATCAGACATTAATTTTAAGCTAAATTTGTAAAATTTAAATATTATAAAAACGACTTTTAACCAAAAGTCGCTTTTTATGTGTCTACATATCTAAGAACCGCTGCCACCAATGTGTTTTTTCCGGTTCGATCTGCATATCCGCTAACGTGCGGTGGGCATTGGCGTTTGCACTTTTTTCAGCATTTTCCTTAGCTTTAGCCAAAATCTCTTCATGCATCTGTTCACTTGATTTTCCTTCATCCTGCGCCACCTGAGCCCGCTTTTCGGCTGCGGTTAGAGGCTTCGTCTCTGGCATTTCCTGCACATCAGTTATGTCATCACCGTTATCGGTAACAATTCCTGAAATATCCGGTAACACGCTGAAATCTTCTTCAGCACTAGTTTTTTTAGCTGCAGGCTGCTGTAATTGCTTTTGCTCTTTGAGCAGCTCTTTATTCTGCTTTTCAATCTGATCCAATTGCTTTTGCAAGTTGCTCAGTGCTGTATTCTGCTGCCCAATGGTTTGTTGCAAAGCATTCAGCAATTTCACCATCTGAGAAGTAGACATTACCTCCTGCTTTTTACCGGCATCCTTATGCTGCGATCTGTCTTTTTTATCAGTAACAGCAAAAACTTGTTGAGCAGCCTCTTGCAAAGTCAAGCCATTATCTTGCGCTAATTGGTGAAAGTCTTGGAGGTCCTGCACATCCTGCTTGCTATATAAACGTGCATTTTGCTTAGTCCGTGCATAGTAATCCGATTTACCAGTAACCTTTTCTACAATCAAAGAATATTTACGTAAAGTGGCAACACTAATGTGTAATTTTTTAGCCGTCGCAGAAGGCGCGGTTAATTCTTCAAAATTATGCTTATCTTTGTTCATTAGATATACTCCCCAGCACAACCAAATTAACCAATTTTGTGTAACAAATTTTTCTTATGATCAAAACGCTCCTGCGCCTTGACAATTAAACGAGTAATTAGTTCAGAATAAGAAATTCCTGCTTCTTCAAAAAGTTTAGGATACATACTAATATTGGTAAACCCAGGCAAGGCATTAACTTCCGTCAAGATCACCTGCTGATCACTTTCACGCAAAGTGGAATCAACCCGAGCTAAGCCACTACATTCTGTGACTTGATAAACTTTTAAGGCGTTTGCTCTTACCTTATCTACAATTTCTTGAGGTAATTTGGCAGGGATTTGCAAAGTAGTGGTGGAATCATCGTCGTATTTATTTTCATAACTGTAAAAAGTACCCGCCGCATTAATAATTTGTCCTACACCGGAAACGATCGGTTTGTCATTGCCTAAAACAGCAGTTTCAACTTCTGTACCGTGAATGGTTTCTTCAATTAAGACCTTATCATCATATCTAAAAGCATCAGCCAGAGCTTGAGCAAATTCTTCTTTATTAGTCACATGATGCACACCAACTGAAGAGCCTTGATTAGACGGTTTAACAAAAAGATCACTGCCCAGTTTAGAACTCACTTTGTCATAATCACGTTTAGCATTATTAGCATCTTCATATTCAAAACGCTTAATTGCTATCCAATCAGCCACGGGCACACCAACGCGCTGTGCCAAAATTTTAGTAAATTCCTTATCCATGGTCACGGCAGAAGCCAGCACGTCGTCACCAACAAAAGGCTTGTTTAAAATTCTGAACAGTCCTTGCAAACAGCCGTCTTCACCTAAATTGCCGTGCACAATCGGAAAGAAAACATCAATTTCCGGTAAATTCTTCAGTTGAATTAAATTTGAAATGTTGGCCACTTCATGCGGATTCTCAATAGTATATTTTGGATCCTTTAAGACTTTAAAGGAGTCCTCTTCACTGGCTAAATAACCATCATTGGTAATCCAAATTGGATGGACGTCAAACTTATTTTGATCGATCGCATTATAAATGTTGTGGCCGGACATAATTGAGACTTCATATTCGGATGAATTACCACCAAAAATTAAACCAACTTGTGTTTTCTTAGTCATTATTTTTACCTCTTAGTCATTGTTTCTAACTTTTAATTATACGGCAAGAAAAACCCGAAGAACTGTAAATTAGACAATTTTTTAGGAATATTTTTTATTATAAGCAAAAAGTCTTGTATAAAGCAAAATCATAAAGCAAAAATTTACACTATATTAAAAATTGCTATTCGATTTCCAAGTTATTTCATAAAGTTGATTGATTTTGGTTGGATGTTTGCCCAAATTGGCGGGATCAAGGGACTGATGATAGGCTACGGTTAAATAAAGGTCATTAGCTGCAACTAGTTGAATGCCCTCAAGCTCAGTATAATAGCCCGGAATTTCCAGTTTACTTTCATTAGCTAAATTTACCAACTCCCAAAAAGCAGGATCAACTGCTCCCCAAGGAATTTTAACAATTTTTCTATTTTGACCTAGCTTGTCGTCCGCAAATTGACTGGAAACATAGATTGTGCGGTTATTATCAATGGCAAAACCTTGCAGCGAACCAATTAAGCCGACTCGTCCAGAAAATTGTGGTATTTTAAAGGCGGCTAAACTGTTTATTGTTCTGATATCAACGTATTTGCTTGCAGTTGCAGCTTCATCAAGCGCCTTATTAATTTCAGCTAAATAATAGAGTGCAAAATAACCAGTATAGTCGTTATCACCATAAGCGAGCAGAAAATAACGCAAATCTGGTGAAACTGCAGCTTCTACCCGGGCAAATTGATTGCCTGCACAGCCTATGCCCAAATCAGCTCCCGCATAATTTAAATTTGATAATCGTGGTTGCATTTTGGTATTAGCTGTGATCCTAAAATAATGCGGAATTTTTATGAGTGCAATTTGTTTAGACCAAGTAGACCAGGTGGGATTTAAGTCGTTTGGCTTTGTGCCTACGAACCACTGTCCTGGCCTTCCAGCATACTCCAGTGTTTGAGTATGACCTGCAGCATTTCCGGCTAAATGCAAAACAGGAATTTGCTTATTAAAAGAGACATTATTACCATTTTGACCGCGATAAACAAAGTTGTCTCCTGCTACGTGTTGCAAAACATAAGTATAGCCGTCAATAATGCTGGTTTTCTGCACTACCACTTGGCGCAAGTCCTTATCTACTGGTCCAGTTACCCCATCCCAGTCGTCTAACTTGCTTAATAAACTAATTTTGACGTTTTGTGCTGCCTGCATCTTTTCCTCATTAGCCAAGACTGTCATTTCCTCACTAAATTTTTCCAAAAACTCAATCAATTTATTAAATATAATTATTATTTTTAAAATTAAATTCTACTCAGTTTTATTTTGCCTTATAATTTAGGCTAAAGAAAGGAGAGCATCTTAAATGATAAAAAAATTTTACACTGCCCTCTTCTGTTTGCTTTTCATTTTTCCTTTTAGCAATACGCAAGTTTTCGCTGCAGAACTTACTCCAAGTGAAATGAAGGAAGTGAGTCGTTTGCAGCAGGAATATGCACAACTTGATAACACTACTTATAACCATAATAACCTTTATTTAAACAAGCCGCGGTTTAAAAATAAATTTAAGGCGGGCACACTTGTGCCGGACTACCTTGACAGTCAATTGGCATATACAAACTATTATAGAAAGTTATTCAATTTGACTCCTGTTAAAGAAAATTTTCAAGATAATATTGCAGCGCAAAAAACTGCTGCCGTTTTAGCCGCTCTCGATGCTAACCCGATGGTCAATCAGCATAATTTGCCTTACGAAAAAAGGCCGAAAATAATTAATAAAACTACTTGGCAATTAGCCCGCAACATTTCTAGCAAGGCCAACCTTAATTTCAATACCAGTGATCAGACTGCAGGTGAAGTTATCACTGACTTAATTACAGATCGGTACAACTTGACCGGTGCTGACACCGGTCACCGTGCATGGCTGCTATCAACGCGCTTAACTAGGACAGGCGCAGGTGCTGCTTACGGCAAAAATGGTTATCGTTATTCTGTGCAAAAAGTTTTTAACCCTGCTGATGTCTTTCGTACTCCCAGTCGAGAAACCGTAACTTATCCCAATAGGGGCGTCTTTCCCATTGAGCTTTTACAAGGTCAAAATATCGCCTGGTCAATTTATTTCTCTAATAAAATTTATGCAGGCACACCAAAAATTACCATTACTGATAAAGATACTGGTGTAACTTATCAAGCAGAAAATGTACGTAATTATAGTCATACAGGCTATGGCAATTTTGAAACTATTATTACCTACTATCCCGGCTCAATGCCGCTAATGGTTGGACATGAATATGAAGTAAAAATCACGGGCTTAACCAATTATAGTTTCAAACTGTTTCAACTTCAAAACAAGTCAACAGAATAATAAAAAACATCTAGAATGAAGTGTCCTATAACAACCGTGAATTTTCATTATTAGATGAGTGAAAAAATTAATTAACAAAAAGTTCCAACATAAGTTCTTCGATTGCATTCAAAGTGTCTTGAAAGTTTATCTTTCGGGCATAAGCTTTTTGGTGGATATAATTTTCCCATTTGTCTCGCATTGCTTTACTACTTTTTATGTAATCTAATGTAATTTGCCATGAATAATTTTCTTTATTTACTTTTTCAAAAATCTCATTAAAGCTGTTCCTTGAATTAGCAGTATTTTCTAAAGCAGTTCTAGTTAAGGATAAGTCCAGCTTTAGTTTTTTATAATCTGTTTGCTTTCTAAGCTTGTTTAACATATATATGTCATAATAGTCTTTCATTCGAGTATTGACAATACTGCGACTAAATACTGTTTCTAGTTTTTGGGCAATTATAGTTTCATTATTATAAGCATAAATTTTTATTGGACTGTTATCGATCAAAGAATTATATTCATATTTGATTTCTTTAGGGGTTATGATATCACCGGTAGAAATATCTATTTTGATATTGGCCTTAGATTTTTTATAAAGAGTACCCAGTAAATGAACTCGGTACCCAACATATTCAGCTCCTTCATGTATCTTTTGTACATTACCAACTCTTTTAATTTCAATTGGGTCATTTTTACTTGGAATAATATTGCAAATTTCATCAACCATTTTTGTTGCTTCGGAAGAAGTCAAATCTTTTCCTTTAATATCTGTATCAATATCTTCTGTCGTTCTGTTATTAATACCAATTAAGCTTGACAGCAAAAATCCACCCTTTAGGATTAAATTATTTTTATATTTTGATTTAGCTATTCTTCTTACAAAATCATCTAAAGTAAACTCCTCTAAAATCACCTGTGTAGATGTTTTATTATCTTTTGCCAGTTTACGTATATGAGCTATCATTTGTTGATTATTAGTAAAGTTTCGAAATTTATCATTCATTTTTATAGCAATATTTCTATGTATTCCTGAACTTTCTTAACAGTATTGAATTTTCTTGCAAAGTACAGCAATTTAGCAATATTTTTATTTGGCTGTTTTAAATACTGCTTATATGCCTTATTTATTATTTCAGGATCAACGTGATTTTGTGGGCGTAATATTTCTGCCATAGTTCGATCAATAGAATAAACCCTAACATTATTTCCATTAGGAGTTTTTACTATTTCTATACCCAAATTATACATTTGAGGTACTTGCTGATGGGGCACAATTTGTTCTTTTAATTTCGAATTTTTATATCCTCTCGGAAAAGTAAGCTCAATTTTATCTGGAACACGATCACTCAAACCAAATAAATAAAGAGCAGAGTTCAACGAAATTATTCCTTTCTTGAGTCTCAGCTGAATAGTATAAAAAGCATCTTCTAAATGATTTGGGCTGCCATAAATCCCTTTATCAATTAAAATCAACATGTTGTCTCTAATGTAACTTTTAATTTGTTGTCCTGAATAGTTTTTCTTTGTAAGTTGTTTTCTAGACAGTACATAATTATTTTGCTTTAACAAATTTTCAAATTCAGATTTATTAGTCATTTTATTCACATCCTTTTATCTATATTTTACCCCATCATCAACTACAATGGGGTAAAATATAGATAAAATTAAATAAATAAAATCCATATTTCAAAATGGTATGACCCCCAAATTTGTCATAATTTTAGGGTTCATATCAAACTTAAGTGAAATATGGTTTTTATTTTAAAAATTAGTATCCCTTCTTAGAGAGATAACTACATCCTTAAATAGTTATTATGTGAACTGAGTTAATTTTAAATATAGTTGGCTACGGCAGCTAATAAATCTTTTTCATTATTAACAATGGTGCCATTAAGTTTAATTAGACCAGTAGTATACAAGTTGACATAATGAAATTGGTTTTCGGCAATCTGGGTTAAAGCTTGTAACTTCTTTTGGTTAGTAGCACCCTGCTGGCGAGTATCTGTATATAAACCAATTATCGGGATTTCTTTTGCATAAGCTACACCTATTTCACTAGCTACCCCATTATCAATGCTGAGGCCGTCAAGAACAGCAATCATTAAATCGCTATTAAGCAGCTTTTCAGTATCGGCTTGAGCAATCATTTTAGAATCAGCATAAGCCTGTTTATCATTAATTGATGCGTTTTCCTGAGGCAAATACAAATCAATTGCATCATCTATTTGACGAATTTTGGCTGCCAGTTGAGCGTTATAATTAATTTCTGCTTGTGAAAACAGAGCATTTGCAAAATAAATTTTCATCTAAATTTCCTTTGAAAAAACGATTAATTGTTTTAAAGCAGAGAGTCTAATTGTTTGGAGAACTAATTTCCCATGGAATTGCACTTAATATATAGAGAACAACTCCAACAATGACAAAGTCCAGAAAAATACTACTGCTTATTTCTAACACATAGCCTAATACAGCCAAACCTTCAACATTAAAAATTACGGGAATAATAGCCAATATGCCTGCAATTAATATTAACCAAAAACCTGCCCACATACCAGATGCGGTGATTTCGTGAGTCAGCATTTTTGAATTTAAAAATATCTTCATATCACTTATTAATGAACGTAAACTAATAACAGACATTATCAGTATAATTACATTAACGATTAATAAGATAAAAGCAATATTACTCCCAAGAGTAATTGTATTCAGATTAAAAGTATCAATTACATCAAACGGAGCATTATTTTCCTGCTCCTTTAATTTTTCTTGTACTAACTGGGCATCACTCGATGCACCTTGATCAATGTTCAAATCAATGTCATGTAAAATTTGCTTAGCCAATTTCATATTACTGAACTTGAACCAGGGTCTCCCAAGGGTATAGTCAATAATATGATCAGCAATTGGTTGAGTTTGCTTAGTAGTTAGCAGATTGGCATTCCCATTTTTATTAGCTCCAATTGTTTCTGCTAGTGCATCAAAATGCATGTTTATTTGCCTAACTACTACAGCCTCATTACTACTGTTTCTAATTTGTCCCTTCATAAAAAGGGGATTAAGGAAAGTCGCGGTAATCATGGTTAGCGATACAATCAGAAAGATAATAAAGGACAGAATCTGTTTGTATTGGTTGTTCTGTTCCTGACTTATTCTGTGCAAACCATCTCGCGCGCCATTTGCCATATTTTTCCTTTCTAACAGACAATCTCCTTGTCTTCATCAAACATCGTATCTATTGCATGATGAATGGTCTTAATATCAGTAGATTCAATAATCTCATGACCCTCTTTAAGCGCCCTTTCGATAGTTGGTCTTGAGGAATGTAAAAAACTGTACATGAATGCTTTGGTGCCATAATCAGCTATTTCTTCTGGAGAAACTTCATATTCTTTATTATCATAATAAAGACGACTCACACCAGTTACGGCAAAGGCAATTCCCATCCGAACTTCTTTGGGATCAAAGTCAAAGTGATCAAACAACTGCTTTTCTTTCAACCAATCGTTGATAGTTTTACTCCAAAAATCTAGTGATTCATTACTCTTAAACACCTCAGTAATAATACGTTTAAGACCTTCATCATAAATTCCCAGCATTTCAATTGCATAAATAAAAGCTTTGGTGCGAGCACATACTTCGTCTTCTTTATTAACACTAAACTTTTGCACTTGCTTGTCTAGTGTATTGAGAATGTTCCGAACTACATCAGTAATCAAGTTTGATTTATGTGGATAATATGACTGCAGTAATGATTTGGAGATGCCAGACTTTTCTGCAATCATTTGAAATGAAACACTGTCCATACCATTTTCTCTAATTAAGTGAAAAGTATTACTTAAAATTGTACGTCTTCTTTTATAATTTTTACGTCGTGCCATAATGTTTTCTCAGCTCCTATATATTTTGCCTTAATTATACCAATGATATAGAATAAATAAACAAAAAGGCACTGGTATATTATTGGCTGATAGTTTTTACTAAAGAAACATACACTAAAAGCAAGCCGTTTCATATGTAATTACTTTAATTTACTTTCACTTAACAAATGCATTGAACGGTCATTATATACATAATTAATTCCCCGCGCCAAAAGTAAATCTACTGAAATACGAACCATTCTATCTGGATAATGACTGTGTTTAATTGTATCAGTTACCACTATCTGTTCAATTGGCAACTCATTCAGAACTTCAGTTGCATTTTGTGATAATAATGCGTGTGTGGAAGCAACATAAACTTTCTTGGCGCCTGCCGCTAGAACTGACTTAGTTGAAGAAGAAATACGTGATCCCGTATCAATTAAATCATCTACAATAATACATTTTTTGTCTTTAACATCACCAATCATGTCATGTACATCTGCGTCATAACGTGCACGGCGCTGATCAACAATCGCAATTGGAGCATCAAAGCACTGACCAAAATTACGAGCTAGTTTAGCTCCAGAATGATCTGGAGAAACAACCACAATATCGTCTTCTTCTTTGGTAGCAATACCGTTATCAATAAAGTATTGTGCTAAAAGTGGCATAGCATGCAGATGATCAACTGGCACATTATAAAAGCCTTGAATTTGCGAAGCATGTAAATCAAGAGCAATTAAGTGATCCAGACCAGTAATCTGTAATAAATTAGCTATGAGTTTAGCAGTTATTGGTTCCCGCGAACGAGTTTTGGTATCTGAACGTGAATAAGCCAGGTATGGCACTACCACATTGATTCTGTGTGCTGAAGCACGATGCAATGCATCTAAAACAATTTCCAGTTCCATAAAGTTTTCATTTACGGGATCCTGAATTGACTGAATAACGAAAACGTCACATCCTCTGACACTTTCGCCAATATTAACTTGAATTTCACCGTCACTAAAATGTTGCACAGCGGTTTCAATTAACGGCTTTTTCAAGATTTGTGCAATTTTCTCATTTAATGCGGGATTTCCGCCTAACCCAATCAGCTTCATTGGGTGCAATATTTGAAGAAGTTCTTCCTTGTTCATGACTACCTCGTTTTTTAAAAATTACAATCTTTGCAAGTCTATTATAACCAAAAAAGTCCTTAGTGCCTAGAAAAGTAATAATTTCAAACAAAAAGCCGAAGCTATTATCGGCTGTTAAATATTAAATTTGAAGCAAAAGTATTCTTGAATTAAATAAACTATTTAAAAAAGTCTTCCATTAAGTTTAGCAATTTGAAACTCCTTACGGCGTAACTTTCATGCTTTTGTCTAGGCATAATCAGAAGCTGTCCTTGAGGAATAATTTGACTGTACCAGCGAACATGTTCTACTTTAACCCAGTCTTTTTCTCCCACGACACAATAAGTCGGTATCTTGATTGCCTTCAAACTGTCAACAGACATGAAACTTTCTGATAATTCCACCTTACTATCACGGTTCATGCGCAAGAAACGCAGAAAGCCTTCAGTCAAATAATGATATGATTTGATACCATTGCCATTCACAAAGACACCTGCTACCATGAGCTTCTTAAAGATATTTTGATCCTGACTTGCAAGCATCATTGCTACCAAACCGCCGGCATCAAAGCCAAAACAATAGCAGCCCCTGATATTCACCTGCTTAATAAAAGCAGCCAGATCTTCAACTTCAGTTTGATAGTGCTCGGCAGGCTCTCCCTGACTGAGGCCATGGCCTCGCATATCCAGAACATAAACCGTATAGTAAAGAGAAAGCGGAGCAACAATTTGGTCAAACATGCCGCCATCTAAATGGTGTCCGTGTAATAAAAGTAGCGGATCACCCTTGCCTAACTTACTATAATAAAGCTCGTTACCATTAACTTTTTCTCTCATCTTTGGTCTCTTTCGCTAGCTTCTAACAAATTTTGATTAGAACTTTTTTCTTTCTTATGTTCATGCCACAAACTACGAATAATGATCTTAGCAATAATATAGTTAGCCTTAAAATTATCAGGAATCATTTTTGCGTTAAAGTGATGAACCATGCTGTCCTTACGCTGCCAATAATGGTAGATAGGCTTGCTATCACAATAAAAACCTTCTGTTAAAGCCAAATATTGCACATTAAATATCTGATCTTCCATAAAAGCTAAATTTTCCATGAAGTGAAGATGATTCTGCCGCACGACTGATAATTTATAGCCCTTGTTCCAGGTATAGCCTTTAACTGGAGTAGCTAGGCAATGATTATCACATAAAGAGCCAAACGGATTACTGATTAATTGATAAGTTCGAGCCTTGCCTTTCATGCCACGCACGACTTTTTTGGTAACAGGAATTGAACCTTGTTTGTTTTCATAATCAAGCCAAAAGCCACAGGAAACCATTGCTGCATCAGGATGGTTGTGAAAAGCATTTACAAAAAATGCTGTATAATCAGAATCCACCCAGTCATCACCATCATGAAATGTAAAATAAGGCGTATCAACGTTGGCAATACCGACATTGCGTGCATCAGACAGGCCACCATTATGCTTGTTTATTATCTTAAAGTACCGGAATTTTTCACGATAGCTTTCTGCTATTTTTCTAGTATTATCCGTTGAACCATCATTGACAATTAACAACTTAAAATTGGGATCATCTTGCTTAGCCAAATGATCAAGTGCCCGCTCTAAATATCTTTCGACATTGTAAACAGGCATAATGACAGTTAATTCAGGTTGCTGAATCATAGCTTCCTCCTTTAACTTGTTATTATACCATCTTAAATATTAAAAATAACGTAAAGTAAGTAGTACATAACTATTATTTAACCTTTTGCTTTTAGCATTTAGTATAATTAAGAACAGTCAAAAGGAGTTAATTATTTTATGAAAAAAGCAAAAACATTTTCAACTATTATTACACTGTTATTTTTTGGTATGCTCATGTGCGATACTATTACACAAACTGTTAAGGCAGATGAATTACCAGTTGTTTGTCTTGGAACTTCTTTAACCGCTTCCCAAAGAAGTGGTACGCTAAAAACCCTCAGTGAACCACTAAATGGCAGCAGCTACCAAACAACTACCATCACCGGTGAAGATTTGGTCAAATATCTTAATCCTTCTGGGTCGAACTTTACAACTCACTCTGGCGTCTGGTCCAGTGCCATGATTGAAAAAGAAGCACAAGGTAGTGGCATCAACGTCCACATCCTTGACTACCAGGGGCGTAATAATATCACAACAATTACAGCTAATCAATATAAAAATGCGGCTTTAACTGCAGGCATCTCTGATGCCAATATTTATGTTACCAGTGCCGTGCCAATTGATGGTTCCGGTGCTCTAGCCGGTGTTTATGCTGCCTATAACAAAACCGGAGAAAATTTAAATCAAAACCAAGTAAACGCAGCCCAAGACGAAATGAACACCTTAAGTAAAATTACCAAGGAAAATAAGGATAAAAGCGGTTATAGCGATGCCCAATTAAATAATGCAGTTGCAGGCGCTAAACAGGAAATGGGTAAAATTGGCAACAATGTGTCAGATAGTCAAATTCATGATATTGTAAACAACCAAATTAATATTAATCATCTTGGTGACGTTATTAATAATAATCAAAAGCAACAGATTATTAACGTCTTAATTGAGGTACGTGATTCCGGTGCTTTAAAAAATCACAAATTTAAGGACCAAGCTGATGCTTTATCCAAAAACATTAAGAAGAACGCCAAAGGAATCTTTGATAAAATCAATACCCCAGAAAATCGTAACTGGTTTGAACAAATTTGGCATAATATCACTTCATTTTTCAGCCACCTTTTTAGTGGCCTAATTGTGGCTACTTTTAATTGATCACATTTGGTCCATGAATTTGTTTAATGTATGATCGACAAATTCATTACCGCGATTTTGGGCATGCCCTTTGGTCCATTCGAATTTAGCTTGAGAAAATTTATCTAAAAGCTGGTCCAGCTCCTGCCAACACTCAAGGTTGGCAATTGCACCTTTTGTACTTTTGGTCCAGCCCCGTTTTTTCCAATTTTCAAGCCAGCCTTTAGTAATTGGATTTAAAACGTATTGTGAATCCAGTACAAATAATAATGGTTTTTCGTTAAAACCCAACTCGAGCAATTTTTTGAGTGCTTCTATTAAAGCTGTTAGTTCCATCTTGTTATTAGTCGCACCAAACTCTCCATTTGAATCATAAGTAGACTTTTGTTGGCCATCTTCTTGCCATTCAATTAGATAAGCCCAGGCAGCCTTGTCAGTCGCACGCACATGACCGCCCTTAAAGTTACCGGTATTGCGGGTACCCCCGTCAGTATAAATTGTGGCAAAAAAATCGGATGGATTAGACTTATTAACCCTGTTTAGCGCCTTAGGCTTTGGGACAGAAGTTGTTGTAGCAGGATTTTGCTTAATTTTGCGACTTTCTTTTTGAATCTTGGCAATTGCTTTTTGTAATGAGTCCTCATCTTTTTGAAAGACTTGATGAACAGTTTCGCGATCCCAAGCTAAATACTCAGTGGCATCAGTTATTTTGGGAAAAGATTTGTATTCGGCACCAGAATAGCCTTCAACTTGTTTTCGGGCATCTTCCCAAGTGCGATAAACACCTGGCTTGCGGCCCTTTTTTACTGCATAAAATTTCATATGCTCCCCTATCACTAAAATTTTCAGTCAATGCTAAAATATAAGTAGTTCTATTTTTTAAGGTGGTAATATGTTCTTCAATACTAAAAAATACAAGGAAGAAGTGGAGAAAAACCACAAACGCGACCTTGCAAAGGAACCTAGCAGACTAAGCATGCTTTTCTTGGCTGTCTTGGCAACTTTTGCTCCTACTCGTGTTTTCTTGCGTTTACATAAAAAAAGGATTGAAGACAATGCCACAATCGAACCAAAAAATGGCGATTTTGAACAAGTACCTATCATATATTTTCATGGCTTTCGTGGCGGTGACTATACTACAAAGGTAATGGTTAAGCAGGCACTTGCTGATAAAGGCAATCCCAAATATCTCAAAGTTACTGCTGATTTACTGGGTAACTTTAAGCTAGAAGGCACTTGGACTGGTGATCCTAATCCAATTGTGCAGGTTGTTTTTCGCCAGCGGCTCGTTGGTGTGTATGCAATTGACTACTACCTGCGTTTCACATTACCATTTCTAGCTCAAAAGTACCACTTTTCACACTATTCGGCAATAGCACATTCTTTGGCCTGTCCCTGCATAGTACGAACCGAAATGCATGAATACCGAAAGAAAAACTTCCCTCATTTAGTCAAATGTGCCTTCATCGCGGGACCTTTTGATGGTGTAGTTTATTTGGGAGACATCCCTAACGTTAACGCCTTTAACCAAAAAGGTCGTCCAGCTGTGGTAAATTTGCATTATCTTTACCTCTTGTTCAGACGCAAACGGTTTAATCCCAATATTTCAGTATTAAATATTTATGGTAATGTTTTGGACAATACCAACAGTGACAAGTTTATTTCCGTCACTTCTGCTAAAAGCATCCGCTATATTCTGGCACCTTATGCCAAATCTTATCATGAAGTTGAAATTCGCGGAAAGAAATACGCTGAACACAGCTGGATGCACGATAACCCATTTGTCATCGACATTATTGATAAGTTTATTGGTCTTAAAAAATAATTTAATTTTGGAGGAAACACGTGTGATTCTGCTCCGCGACATAGGACGTATCATCATTATTACCAATACTATATTGGCCTTTTACATTGTCTTTCATAGAAGACGCTCTGTCTCAACAACTTGGGCTTGGTTGATTATTCTGCTGGTTTTTCCAGTTTTAGGGATGATCATTTACGGCTTTTTTGGTCGGGGAATTTCACAGGAAAATATTTTTGCCATTAACAAGCAGCATCATATTGGGTTGCGGAATGTGCAAAAATCAATTACTGCTGCACCTAAAAAAATCAGCGCATCTGATACCTCAAACAGAGCCCAAATGGTGGTGCACTTTTTTGATCATGATGGCGAGTCACCTTTGAGCAAAAACAATCATGTTAAGCTCTATACCGATGGCAAAATTATGTTTCATGACATGATGGCTGATATTAAAAATGCCAAACAATCAGTGAATGTTGAATTTTATACCTTTTATAATGACGATATTGGCAACGACTTTCTTGATTTGCTGATTAAAAAAGCCCAAGAAGGCGTATCTGTTCGTTTGCTCTATGATGCCTGGGGTTCAATGGGTGCAACCAAGGCCTGGTTTGATCAGTTAAGAAAAGCTGGCGGCGTAGTCCTGCCCTTTATTACCTCACGGAACATGATTACGCGGTATCGGATTAACTACCATTTGCACCGTAAAATTGTGGTAGTTGACGGTAAAACTTCTTGGACTGGCGGCTTTAATATCGGTGACCAGTACCTGAGTCGCAAGAAAAAATTTGGTTATTGGCGTGACAGTCAGGTGCGGATTGTCGGATCTGCTTCTTTACTATTGCAAGAGCGATTTGTCATGGATTGGAACGCTTCAATTCAAAAAGAAAACCAAGTCATTGCTTTCAATACTATCCTTTTTCCTAACTTGGATGAAAATGAGATTCATGCTGGTGATGTAGCAACGCAAATAGTTTCAGACGGACCTGATCGCTATAATGCCAATATGCGTAATGGTATTATGCGGCTAATGTCTTTAGCAAAAAAACGTCTCTGGATTCAAACACCGTATTTAATTCCTGACGACGCGATGTTTGCAACTTTGCAAACAATTGCCCAGTCAGGAGTAGACTTACGAATTATGATACCGTGTAAACCCGACCACCCATTTATTTATCGCGCTACACAATGGTATGCTAATGAATTATCCCGTTATGGTATTAAAATTTATATTTACAATAAAGGATTTATTCATGCTAAAACAATTGTAGTTGACGATACCTTTTCTACTGTGGGATCAATGAATCAGGATTATCGCTCATATGACCTTAACTTTGAAGATATTGCCGTTTTTTATGATAAAAATTTCACCCGTGAAGTCGCAAAATCATTTGAAGATGATATGAAAGTTTCATCATTATTAACCCCTGAAGATATTGCCAAACAGGGTCGCTGGCTTAAAATTTTGCAAAGCTTTTCACGGATGCTTTCGCCAATTTTGTAGCAGCTAAAAAGCCTCCCACTTTTGGGAGGCTTTTAAAATTCGCTATTACTATTTATTCTGCAAAGTGATAAACAGTTTCAGCTGGATAGCGAGTTGTTTTAGCCATAGTTTCTTCAGTTTCATTGCTCTTGCCAATTACTATTGCCATTACTGGTAAGTAGCGTTTTGGCTCTAAGTTAAAGGTTCTGGCGATTTTAGACTCGTCATAGCCAGCAATTGGGTTAGTGTCGTAACCATGATTGCGAGCAACAAGCATAAACTGCATAGCAGCAAGTGAACAAGACCTAATGGAATCAATTGCACAAGAATAATATGTGCCATTTTCATAAGATGGCAAAAAGGTTCTTAAGACTTCGTCTAATTTTTCCTTAGTGATGTTGCCTGTCTCATATTCCTTAGACCAATTTTCACGATACTTTTTATAAGCATAAACATCGGCAAAGACTTGCACAACTGCAGCACAGCTGTCCATCTGGGGATCGTTAAATCTCAGCATGTATTTCTTAACTTTGGCAATAGTTTCCGGGGTGTCTGCTACTTCAAAATGCCAACCTTGTAAATTGCAACCGGAAGGAGCAGTTACTGTTTCTTCAAACATTTCTTTAAATTCTGAACGCGGAATTTTGACACTTTTATCAAAGTGACGTACAGAATGACGGTTTTGTACAACGTCATTAAAATCGTTATTACGCATATTTTCACACTTTCTAATATAAATATATCTCTACTATGTTAATTTTACTACATCTTGTTATCATTTTCACATAATTTTCGAAAAAATTAGCAGTATAATAAAATTTAAAATAATACTAGTAAGAAAGGATCATCAAAATGAAAAAATTAGTCAGAGATAAAATACCAGAATTTGCACACTATGCTACTTACCGTGAACTTGCTCCCGCAGAAAGAGAACCGGCTTTAAAGCAAAAATTAATTGAAGAAACTAATGAAGTTCTTGCTGCTAAAACTAAAACTAATTTAATTGAAGAATTAGGTGACGTTTACGAAGTCATCTTAGCCTACCTCAACTTTAAAAATGTTGATCAAGCTACCTTTTTAAAACAAGTAAAAGAAAAGCGCGCCCTTAAGGGCGGCTTTACCAAATATCTGGAAATGAATTGGGAAGAAAAATAAGTTCATTAAAAAAGCCACGTTAACGTGTGGCTTAAAAAATATCTTGAATTTCAATTCGAATATCATGGTGTATATGATTTTTAAGTGCTTCGACAATTTGTGCTACGCCGTATGAAAAACGAAGGTAATATTGTCTGTTCTTTTGGGTTGTTAAAATACAAATTACCTGCTTTTTCTTAGGATTAGGCACCTTTATTAAAGTGACCATCGCAATCTCTGAGTACGAGACGGTCCGCCGAAAGTAACCAGAAACAACAGCTCTTTTAGGTGCGAGACCCGTAAAACCGTCAATAATACCAATCAACAAGAAGATTGCCAAGAAAATACTAAGACCCGGATCGCCCTTTTCAATTAATTGCCAGGCAAAGCCGATCCAAATAAAAATTACGGCCCAAATAACTGAAGACGAGCGATAATGTCCCTTTAAGTCAACATTTGCCTGCCAGTACCAACTATAACAAGTGTAGCCTAGAAGCAAGGCATCCAAAATTAGATAAAAAACTACCATATAACTCTCCTCAATTGTATTTTCATCTATTATAACAGATTGACAGACGTTAGATATTTTATTCAACATTAATGATATTTTACTTGCATTTTTATTAAAATCATGATTAAATTATTATCAAATTAAATGCAATGAAAAAGACGAGTAGATAACTTACCTCTTTAAGTGAATCGGTGATAGTGGAAAACCGTTAGACCCTGGGTTATTGAAAAACACTTTTAGCAGCACGCTGAAATTTTTGTAAAAGTAGGTTGTGTCGTCTCCAGTACGTTACCACGCTGGTAAAGCATGATAGTGCTTCATGAGTTGGCCCAGAATGTGGGCAATTAAGGTGGTACCGCGGAAAAAGCCTTTCGTCCTTGTTTTTATTAAAAACGGGACAAAGGGCTTTTTCTTTTCCTTAAATTTACAGGAGGTCAAAACAATGACTTTAATTTTACCGGAAGATTATCATCCAACTCTCACAATTCGCGATACCGAAGCAGCAATTGTTTATATTCGTGAAGAATTTCAAAAGGTTTTAGCTAAAAAATTACATTTACAACGAATGTCTGCCCCCCTGTTCGTCGAAAAGCATACTGGGCTTAATGATAACTTAAATGGCGTTGAGCGTCCAGTTGCTTTTGATGCCAAGGATTTACCAACAGATGACACACTCGAAATAGTGCATTCACTTGCCAAATGGAAAAGAATGGCACTGAAGAAATATGGCTTTAGCATGCATGAAGGACTTTTTACTAACATGAACGCCATTCGCCGCGATGAAGATTTAGATAACTTTCATTCAATTTATGTTGACCAATGGGATTGGGAAAAAATCATTGCCAAAGAGGAGAGAACGATAGAAACTCTTAAAAGTACCGTTACCAAGATTTTTGCTGCAATTAAAGAAATTGAAGCTGGCTGTGCTTTCCGCTATCCTGCTTCTACTTACCGTTTGCCAGAAAAACTTTACTTTATTACTACACAAGAATTAGAAGATCGCTGGCCGGACATCAGCCCTGAAGAAAGAGAAAACAAAATAACTGCTGAAGAAAAGGCTGTCTTTATAATGAAAGTCGGCGACAAACTGAAGAGAAGCAGCAAGCCACACGATGGTCGTGCACCCGATTATGATGACTGGCAATTAAACGGTGACCTGATTTTCTGGTATGAACCGTTAAAGCAAAAAATCGAAATTTCTTCGATGGGGATTCGCGTTAGTCCTGAAAGCCTGCACGAACAACTGAAGAAGGCTGATTGCCTTGATCGTGAAAAACTGGAATTTCACCGCATGTTGCTTGATGGAGAATTACCTTATACCATTGGTGGTGGAATTGGTCAATCTCGCTTATGTATGCTTTTGCTTGGCAAAGCTCATATCGGTGAAGTTCAAGCCAGTGTCTGGCCTCACGATATGATTACTAAATGCAAAGAACATGACATTCAAATTCTATAATAAATGAAGAAAAGCCATACAGTTAAAAAGAAACTGCATGGTTTTTTATTGCAATAACCCTATATGTTAGACAAAATCTTGTAGTAAACTAGCAGTAGCAGAATTAGTTTTAAGAAAGGCAAAATTATGATTGATGCAAATGAAATAGCTGAGTTAAAAAATGATATTGATCAGGCACGCCACATTACTTTTCTGACTGGTGCCGGAGTTTCAACTCATTCCGGTATTCCTGATTACCGCTCTAAAAACGGTATTTATGATGGCGTCTCTGAAAGTCCGGAAACAATTCTAAGTGAAGAAACGCTTTATCAGCGACCAGAATTCTTCTACAAATTTGTGATGGATAATATGTATTTCCCTGAAGCCAAGCCAAATGAAATACACCAGAAAATTGCCGAGATTTGCAACGAAAAAGGCGATCTAATTACACAAAATGTTGATGGCTTGGATACCAAAGCCGGCAATAAACACGTGACCGAATTTCATGGCTGTCTTTATAATATTTACTGCACTAAGTGCCATAAACCAGTTTCATACGCTGAATACGCCAAATCTTACCAGCATGAAAATTGTGGCGGTATTATCAGACCGGAAATTGTTTTATACGGTGAAGCCATTAACGGAGACAGTTTAGCCAAATCTGTCAATGCAATGCAAAATTCTGACCTCGTAATTATTTCAGGCACCAGTTTCGTCGTGTACCCTTTTGCCCAGCTTTTATCTTACAGGCAGTCTGGAGCTAAAGTTTGGGCAATTAATAAAACTGCCATTCCAGCAGAAGGAATTTCCTCCATTATTGCGGATGCACTAGATGTTTTTAAACAGCTTTAACTAGTTTTTAAAAAGAAAGCCCTTTAAACCATCAGAATTGCTTTTTTACCCGGATGCTATAAATTACTTGTGCTAAAATACGACACAGTAATTAAAAATAATTCTGAACTAGAAAAGAGCTTTTAAATGGCAATTTTTAAAATGTATGCTCCCTTTTTCAGTGGAAGTAATTGGATTCACGTACTAACCAGTGGCAAAGACTGGCTCGTTATCTTAACCCTGATTCTGATGGAATGCTTGCTTTCTGTTGATAATGCAGTTGTTTTGGCAGCTCAAACCAAGGTTTTGCCTGACAAGAAACAACAGGAAAAGTCATTATTTTATGGTCTTTGGGGCGCATATATTTTTCGTTTCATTGTGATTGGAATCGGTACTTATCTAATCAATTTTTGGGAAATTAAACTAGCCGGCAGCCTTTATCTTTTCTATCTGTCTTTCAAATTTTTCTACGACCAAAGGCATCCCCAAAAGGCTGCTGCTAGCGCAAAGATTGAAAGTGCAAAATTTACTAAGCATACCCCTAAAAAGGGCAAACATTTTTTGTCGCTTTTCTGGCGGACCGTTATTTCAATTGAAGCAATGGATATCGTTTTTTCAATTGATTCCGTACTAGCTGCCCTAGCGGTTTCCAGTAATCCGGTAGTGGTGTTAATTGGTGGCATGATAGGTATCTTGTGTATGCGGGGCGTCGCCGAAATCATCATCAAATTGATGGACATTATTCCTGAACTGCAACCGATGGCTTACGTTTTAATTGCTATCATTGCTCTTAAACTTTTATTGTCTCTGCCTCCGCTACATTACGAACTGCCTAATACGACCTTTGCCATAATCGTGTTCGGTATTCTGATCTTAACCATCGTTTTTCACTTTCTACGAGCAAAAAGGGAAAGAGGCAAATTATAGTCTTTGTTCAACGTATTCTTTGAGCACAACTGCCTGGTTGTGCTCTTTGTTTTTAGCGCCATAAAGAAAAAGAACATCTTGTTCTGCAAGCTCAGCTTTAACCTGGGCGACAAAATTGGCAGTCACAGGATTGTGTTCTAATTCAGCGATGTACTTTTGCCTAAATTCAGAATATTTAGTATCATCGTGATTGAACCACTTACGCAATTCGTTGCCGGGACCAATTTCTTTTGCCCATTCATCTATATTTGCATCTTTTTTACTTTTGCCTCGTGGCCAAAGCCGATCAACTAAAATGCGGTAGCCAGCAGGCTGCTCATGATCGTAAATGCGCACTAATTTTATCTTTGTCATGATAATATCTCCTTTTAGTTTAAGTTTACTACACGGAAGAAAAAATGAATTATTCAACTTATTTCTCTAATAAATCAACTGCTGCCATTACTAAAGATTTGATTGGCAGACCATTAACATATAATGATGGCCAGAATATAATGGGTGGCTATATTGTAGAGGCTGAAGCTTACTTAGGCGTTAAAGACCGAGCAGCACATTCTTATGGCGGTCATCGCAGTCCGGCTAATGAGGGTCTTTATCGTAAAGGTGGAACTATCTACATTTACGCCCAAAGACAGTATTTCTTTTTCGATGTTGCAACACAAGAATATAATGAGCCGCAAGGAGTTTTAATTAGAGCCATCGAACCAGTCTGGGGCATAGAGCAGATGATTAAAAATCGTGCCGACAAAAATGGGGTGCTTTTAACTAATGGTCCTGCGAAAATGATGCAGGCTTTTGGTATTCACGATAAAAAATGGAATTTACACTTCTTATCTGACTCCCCATTTAAAATTGATTTAGATGATAATCATAAAAAGTGGGCTAAGGAAATTAAAACCAGTGCCAGAATTGGCGTGAGTCAATCCGAATTAGAATGGGCTAACAAAGAATTACGTTATTATGTAGCAGGTAATCCCTATGTTTCTAGAATGAAAAAGAGCGCTTATCAGACAGATAATGGCTGGCAGTGAGAACAGGATCACCGTGCCCTTTTAAAATAGTAAAAGATAATAAATGAGATAATTATAAAATATTTTTTAAATAAAATTATTGACAAGTCACTCTTAATAGCCTATTATTTTTCTAAGTTAAATAATTTCCAATGCAATAGAGGTCGCGGTTGTTACGAAACTAATCTGAGTGAGCGAACACTTTGAAGATTAGCGTAAGAATTACCGCCGAAACAAGAATATTGTTCGTTTCAATCTTCTTGTTGGGCTGCAAGAGAATATTTTGCAGACTGTCCTGGTTCATCTCCAGGGAGCGCTATATGATTTGTTTAAAAAATAGATTATAACCTCGTTGTTTTGCGTAACAGCGAGGTTTTTATTTACGCTTTTATTGTGTTGGCTTTATTTGAAACATATTTTGTGGAGGTTTTCAAAATGAAGTCAAGATTTAAGTGGTTGGCGACCTTAGTTGCCTTATTCACTTGTTTAGGCATTGGGGCTGATTTTAGCCTGAATGAAGTTAATGCCAAAAAGGACGACGGTACACTAAAAGTCGCCATGGAAGCTAATTATCAGCCGTACAATTGGACACAGACTAATAATGCCAACGGTGCTGTGCCAATTGAGGGCTCAAAAGAATACGCCAATGGTTATGACGTTAAAATTGCCAAAATTATTGGTCAAGAATTACATAGAAAAGTAGAAGTTGTTAAGACTGAATGGGATGGTTTACTCCCCGCTTTGACCAGTGGCAAAGCTGATTTGATTATCGCTGGGATGAGCCCAACAGCTGAACGTGAAAAGGCCATTAATTTCTCTAAGCCTTATAGAAACAGTACTTTTGTGGTAATTACCAAGATTAACAGCAGATACGCTAACGCTAAAAAGCTGATCGACTTTAAGGGTGCAAAATTAACGGCGCAACAAGGTACTTTCCACTATGACCTGATCAAGCAGTTAAAGGGTGCTAAGAGACAACCGGCTATGCGCGATTTTGCGGCAATGCGACAAAGTTTAATCTCCGGTACTATTGACGGCTATGTTGCCGAAGATACTGAATCAACTTCTTTTAAGATGGTTGACCCTGACATTAAGTCAATTCCTGTCAGCAAAATGGCTGGTTTCCACGCTACTAAGGAAGAATCTGTTACCTCAATCGGAATTGCCAAGCCTAACAAGGCGCTGCTCAAGAGTGTCAACCAAATATTAGCTACTATTCCTCAAGCAAAAAGAGTCAGATTAATGACTGAAGCTGTCAAGCAACAGCCTAAAACTGATAATGATAAAAAAGGCAAAAAGGCTAAGTCAGAGCCTTGGTTAGTATCTATGTGGCGCCAATATGGCGGCATGATCTTAAATGGTATCGGCATGACGCTTCTTCTAGCTTCTGTAGGTACTATAGCGGGCTTCTTTATTGGATTGGCCGTTGGTATTGTGAGAACTATTCCTACACCAACAACCGGTGGTAAAAGATGGCTGCTCAAGTTTGTCAACTGGCTGCTTTCAGTTTATATTGAAATTTTCCGTGGTACGCCAATGATGGTTCAAGCTGCTGTTATTTACTATGGTATTGCCCAATTCTGGCACCTGAACATTGACAGAACGGTCGCCGCACTAATCATTGTTTCCATTAACACTGGAGCATATTTAGCCGAAATTATTAGGGGAGGAATTATTTCTACACCCGAAGGTCAGTTTGAGGCAGCCAGCGCGCTGGGAATGACTCATAATCAAAGAATGTGGCATATTATTTTGCCACAAGCAATCAAGAACTGCTTGCCTTCAATTACTAACGAATTTATCGTTAACATCAAGGATACCTCAGTTTTGAGCATCATCTCTGTATCAGAGTTGTTCTTCGTCGGTTCAACGATTGCGAGTCAGACATTTAAGTTCTTCCCAACTTATTTAACAATTTCTGCTATCTACCTCATCTTGACCTTTACCATTACCAGAATATTCAACTTAATTGAAAAACACCTCCAAGGAAGTAAGAATTACAACTTAATGGCAAACCAAGTTCAAGTTGGCACACCAAAAGACATGGAGGCTAAGAACTAATGACTGAATCAAACGAAACTATTTTAAGTTTAAAGCACATTAAGAAAACATTCGGTGAACACCAAGTTTTGAAAGATATTTCTTTTGATATAAACAAAGGTGAAATTGCCACCATTATCGGTCCTTCAGGTGGCGGTAAATCAACTACTTTGCGCTGTATCAACCTGCTTGAAGAACCTACTGCCGGTGAAGTTGATTTTCATGGTGAAAATGTTTTGGCACCAAACTACAATCGCAATATTTATCGTGCTAAAGTCGGCATGGTTTTCCAACAATTTGACTTGTTTGAAAACAAGAATGTTTTAGCTAATTGTATGGTAGGTCAAGAGTTAGTATTAAAACGGTCAAAAGACGAGGCACGTAAAATTGCGCTGGCCAATCTGAAAAAGGTGGGTATGGAGCAATACGTTAATGCCAGACCAAGCCAACTTTCTGGTGGCCAACAACAAAGGGTCGCGATTGCCCGTGCTATCTGCATGGATCCTGAAATTCTGTTATTTGATGAGCCTACTAGTGCTTTGGATCCAGAAATGGTCGGCGAAGTTTTAAGCGTCATGAAGAACCTGGCTACTACAGGCTTAACGATGATTATCGTAACCCACGAAATGGCATTTGCTAAAGAAATTTCTGATCAAATGTTTTTCATCAGCGACGGTGTAATAACTGAACAAGGTAAACCTGATCAGTTATTCAATCACCCGCAAAATGAAAAAACCGCGAAGTTTTTAAGTAATTTTCAGAATAACTAATAAAGTCTAATTAAATATAAAAAAACTGGTAAATCTACGTGATGAATAACGTGATTTGCCAGTTTTTTAGTTTGCTTGTGACTCTAAAAGCATAATAATTTCCTGATTAAATTTAGTTGGCTCCTCCCACTGCGGGAAATGACCGGAATGGTCAAACCAAATCAATTTGCACGGACTAGTAATTTTAGCAGCATATTCTGCAGTCAATTGCGAGGACACATGATGGTCATGTCTGCCTTCACAAAAAGTGATGGGAATGGCAAAATGCAGGATATTTTCAAAATTAACGTCCATCAGTTCTTCCCAAAAATATTGAATTTACTGCTTCGAGCCCTGCAAACGATGAATTAAGTCTTTAAAAGAATAATCTTTAGCCGATATAAACGGCCAAATTAATTTACGGTAGTTTTTAGCGCCATAGATTGAACCGCCATAAGCCACAATCATTTTAGTTAATTTGAGGCTGGCTTTAGTTGGTTCATGTACAAAATCAAGTTGATCAAGTTTGGCAGTATTTTTCATTTTTGTTCGTAAAAAAGCTTTTTGTAAGTCAATATTCTTTTTCATATTAACGACTTGACCAATTCCGATATATTGCGTAACCAAATCTGGATACATTTGAATAAAATAGAGTCCTAAAACCGTACCCCAAGAATGACCCATGATAATTAATTTATCCTGTTTTAACCGTTTTAATAAATAAAGCACAAACTGATGAATATCTGCCAAGATGGTGTCAATAGACAAGTTTTCTTCAGGCGAGAATTTGTAATACGATAGTCCACTGCCTCTTTGTTCCAGATTGACAAAGATAAAATAATCTTCTAGTTCGCTATTAAATTTTTTAGTCAAGGGGATGCAGGCATCGCCCGGTCCACCATGCAAATATAAAATGATTGGTTTCCGGCCTTGATTTGAACTAATTGAAAAATAAAGTTTAGTGCCGTTAATTTCTACGTTTTCTATTACTGATGTACTACTCATTTTTTGCCTATATTCATATAATCGACTGTTATTATGCATACACTGCTACTTTATTTAAGTATATTATTAATGTCTCTGCTTTGTAAATTGCAAATTATATTTACAAGACTGACGCAATTTTTATCAAATAAAAGCTTGTAACTTTTACTACTCTAAACTAAAAAAAGCTATTGGAACAGCCAGTTGAGAAAACAATAATAATTAAAAGGACTGAGACCGATATTATTTCGGACCCAGTCCTTAGTTAGAATAGTGAGAATTTGTAGAAGAATAGACAGTATTTTTACTTAGTAAATCACTTCTTTCTTACACCTATTTATTAAATACTTCATAATCAATGGCATCAGCTGACTTTCCAACCATTAGTGCAGAATAAACATCAGAATTAACATTTAAAATAGTTCTGAGCATCCCTACGAACCATTCGACCCCTGCAAAAATTGCTATACTTTCAACTGGTAATCCCATTTGAGGAACAATTATTGCTAGTGAAACCAAACCTGCTCCTGGAACAACAGCATTAGCAAGTGACACAAATGTTGATATTACAATAAGATAAAATACCTTATCTAAAGTAAAGTTAATATTATATAATTGCGCAATTGTAATCACCGTTATGGCCATATGCATGGCAGAACCATTAGAATTTAATGACATGCCTAATGGTAAAACCAAGTTAGTAATTCTGTCTTTTAAGCCCAGTTTGTTTTTAGCTTCATTCATTTCAATCGGTAAAGTAATTGCCGAGGAAGTAGTAGCTAAGGCCATAAGCGACATTTCTGACATATTGCTAATTAATTTAATTGGGTTAACTTTAAGATATAAAGATATAATTACAATCCAAATTAACAAATAAGCGAATGTTGCAAACCCATAGGAGAATAAGTATTTTATGAGCGGCAAAATTATTTTAATGCCCAAATTGCTAATGGTAGAAGCAATCAGTGCAAAAATGCCTATTGGTGCAAAGAACATTACACAGGTTACTAATTGAATAATGACATCATTAAAGTCGATTATTAAGTCAAGCAATTTTGATTTAGGCTTTTTCTCCATAAATTTGCTTAATCCAATACCAAAAAATATCGCAAAAATAATAATCTGAATAATTGTTCCATTAGATAAAGATTCGAAGATGTTGCTAGTAAAAAAGCTTAAAATTGTTTCACTTAAAGAAACTGGCTTAACATGTATTGCTTTTTCAGCAACCTTAGTAAGATGCACACCAATTCCAGGTTTAAATAATATTCCAACTAATGCACCGAAAGCAGCAGCAAGTAATGAGGAGATTGCAAAAATGACAATAGTTTTAATTCCTAATTTGCTCAATTCATTAGGTTTAATACCTCCTACTGCTTGAATTATTTGACCCAGTACCAAAATTGGTATGGACATCTGCATTAATTTTAAAAAAATATCACCAATTATCTTTAATTGAACTGAAAAACTAGGTAATACAAACCCAAATATAACACCAAGAATAACGGCTATCAAAATCTGATTAACCATTGACAACTTTACTTTTTTTCTCATGGTAGCACCTACGTTTCCTTATTTGTCAGTAATTAAGGTTCCAACATTTTCTGAAATATTTGGTAAATTAGAAATTGAAGTTATAATTGCTTTTCTATCTGGGTGATTTTTAACAAACAAAATAGCTGCTTGAATCTTAGGTAACATACTTCCTTTCGCAAATTGTCCCTGTTTTATATATATTTCAGCTTCAGAAACTGTAATATGATTCAAAGCTTTTTGATCTTTTTTTCCAAAATTGATGTAAACATTATCTACGGCTGTTAAAATTATTAAATTATCAGCTGAGATTCCTTCTGCAACCTTTTCAGAGCCAAAGTCCTTATCAATAACAGCCTCTACACCTTTAATTTTATTTTCTTCTATAATAACTGGTATACCGCCACCACCGGCAACGATTGGTACAATGCCAGCGTTAACAGTATCCTTAATAATATCCCCTTCAACTATTTTTACTGGCTTAGGAGAAGGTACAACTTTTCTATAGCCACGACCCGCGTCTTCAATAAATGTATCATTACTGTTTCTTTGAAGCTCAACCACTTCTTCTTTAGTATAAAAAGGACCTATAGGCTTGCTCGGAGATTTAAATGAAGGATCGTTTTTATCAACTTCAGATTGAGTAATAACAGTCAGGGACTTAACATTTTCACCCAGCTCTTGAGACGCATTGTCCAAGCCCTGTTGAATCCAGTAGCCAATGCTACCTTCAGTCATAGCCCCACAAGTATCCAGCTTAAATGCTGGATTCTTTTTTGAATTAGCAGCACTTTGCTGCAATAACAAATTACCTACTTGAGGCCCATTTCCGTGGCAAATTGCCACCTTATTTCCTGCCATAATATATTCAACAATATATCGTGTAGCCCTATTAACCGTTTCTTTTTGCCCAATATCTGTGGGATCCTTTTCCAAGATCGCATTTCCGCCAAGGGCAATTACACTAGTTGCCATTATACAGCTGTCTCTCCTTTCTTAGAGTCAGTTGCCAATACAGCAAAGACAATCAAGCCAATTATGAGTAGACCACAGCCTAAGTAAAAGCCGATTTCCATTTGTCCTGTTACATCTGCTAACCAACCAGTAATATATGGTGCCAAAATAGAACCAGACATACCTATAAAGTTGTAGGCACTTAATGTAGTTGACAAAGAACCCGAAGGTGCTTTTTTAGTTACATAAGCCACTATGATAGGATCAATCGCTAATTTGCCAGTCAAGCCATATAAGATCAATACTGCAATAAGCAAAGTTTTATTAGAAACGAAAGCAATTGCAAATACTGAAATGATTGAAAGTGGAACTAAAATATATATCCATTTCTTAGTACTACCAGTTTTATCAGCTAATTTTGCAAAAATTAATGCTCCAGGTATTGAAGCCCATGGTACCAAGGAAGAAATAAATCCTACACTGCCACCTTGAAAACCTCTGTTGGAAATTAAGAAAGATGGTAACCAAGTAATAATCACAAAGTTAGCGTAAATACTGCAGAAACAAAGAATAAAGGCTGCGACTAAATTCTTATCTGTAAAAATTTTTTTAAGAGAGACTTTCTCTCCTGGTTCTTTCTCCTGTTCTTCATTTTCCTTAGGTCTATAAACTTTCTCCTTTAAACATGTAAAGAACAATATTGCTAGGATGAATGTTGGAATTGCTACCACAAAGAAAGGTACTTTCCAACTTTGATGGTTTTGTAAAACCAAATAACTTGAAAGTAAATATCCACCAGAAGTACCAAAGGCCATACCAGAATTGATAATTGCGGTACCTAAAGTGAGTTTATCTTCCGGAATAGCTTCTGAAGATAAAGCATATTGTGGACCATAATATGAGGCTTGGCCTACACCCGCAATGGCTCTAATAACTAAAAACAAAGTAAAACTTGCGGCAATTCCTGATAGCCAGCTCATTACAGCCAATACAATAAAACCAATGGTAATAACTAATTTTCTTCCATACTTATCACCCAAAGCACCAAATGGTACCTGAAAAATAGCATAAGTTAAAAAGAAGATACTATTTGCCAATCCCAGCTGTGTGTTGTTTAAGCCAAATTGTTTGCCAACGATACCCATAATAGGATTGAAAATGGTTCGTGTGCCATACATCAGTATCCAGCCCAGGAAAAATATAATGACAACCCTTATCCAATAGTTTTTAGAAACTTTTACGCCCTCTTCATCTTTTTTCATTATTCGCTCCTTTCATAGACTAAGGAGTGTTTAAACTAGCTAAAATTCCTAGTTTAATTCCATAACTCAAATCTTTGCCCGATGTATGACCAATTTCGAGAATGGAATTTAGCTCACTGTCTATATCTTTAAAATTATGGTTTTTAAAGGATTTGTATAATTGATAAACTTTGGAATTAACATATCCTTGCGTTACACAGATTAGATAAGCTTTACTAACGTCTGTAGTAAGCTTTAGATTATTCCTTATTTGTTTAACAAAACTAGCTAAATAGGTATTTGCTTTATCGACTAGCAATAGTATGAAAATATATCCACAAAGAATATCATCACCACTTGGAGTTAATCCCTTTCCTCTACCAAGCAGCCAAGTAACAATTTGCTCTGGATTAAGGTCCTTAAATGTAGTCATTTCATTAGAGAATTCACTTAATAAATCATCACTAGGAATCCCGATTTTTTGATCTACTTTATACTTGTTTAAGGCTTTTAAAGTTTTCTTTAATCCCTTTTCTGGAAAATAATTTAGAGGTTTAATTTTTAATTTGATTATATTAGAGTTTCTAATATCGACTCTTTTAATTCCGTCTTGCGTATAAAAAATTATATAATTATCCAAAAATTTGACTATATTGTTTTCGGTTACACTTTGGATAACTGACTTTAAATTTTTTTCAGAAATATTTATGCCAAAGCAAGACAAGTAATTATCAAAGCAACTAATATTTATTAGTCGCAAACCAACTTGAATGTTAAGTGAATGTGCAAAAATCGAATGCACTCTGCCAATTTTGCCAAATTTGTCAATGGGATAGATGTAACTACTAATTTGGACAACGCATGAGTCAGTCAACTGTGACACCTAGAGTTTCAGCATAAGCTTCCAGAGCTTTTTCAAAGCATGCTAGAGGAGCTTTAACAGTACCAGCACCAATTTGACCGACACCTGGTTTTTTATGTGCAATACCAGTATTAATAATTGGCTCAATTCCTGTTTCCACAACTTTTCTAATATCAATACCTAAATTTGTACCCTTAAAGTCCCAAGTTGGAATGGTCCAATTAGGATTATGAGTTGTATTAATTTTTTCCATCGAGTTAGAAATTCTCAATGCATCTTCAAATCCGCCGGCACCAACAAATCTGGTTACACCAGGGGCTGCTACCATGGCCATACCACCGACTCCCACAGTTTCTGTAATTGAAGAGTCACCAATATCCGGATTCGCATCATCTTCAGAAAATCCTGCAAAGTAAAGACCTTTAGGAGTATTAACAGGTGCCTTAAACCATTGGTCACCCATACCAGCAATTCGGATACCAAAGTCACGTCCATTTCTAGCCATGGCAGTTACAATGGTTCCTTTTTGGTACTTTCTAGCAGCATCGGCAATTGACTTACCAGTAGCCATCATAATGTTAAGGAAAAATTGATCTGTATCTGCCAAGAATTTAATCACGTCATATTTGTCTTTTTTACTGATATCCAGTTCGGTAATAAGTGGTGCCATTGCACATAAGAAGTTAGCTGAAGCAGCAATATTCCTTTGATGAAATTCATCACCCATTGTAATTGAGCGAGCAATTAAGACATTTAAGTTAAGACCATCATCAGTTTTCTTCAAAGCTTTTGATAAAACTGGGCCTAGAACATCCCTCATCCAAACTAAACGATCAATAACCTCTTGAGAATATGCACCAAATCTTAATACCTTCCCAATACCTTCGTTCAAGGTACAATATGCTCTTGTATTGTCCAATCTGTTTTCAACAATAACTACAGGCATATTACCTGAGGTAATGCCTCCCATTGGTCCTACTGCATGAACAGAATGACAAGGCATTAATTTTACTTCTCCATTTTCCAATAACTTTCGAGCCTCAGATTCATTTTCTGCCCAGCCTTCAAATATAGCCGCACCAACACATGAACCTTGCATTGGACCTGTCATTTCTTTATAGGTAATTGGTGGGCCTGCATGTAACAGCGTTTTATTTTCTGTATTCAATTCTGGGATAACTGTCTTAGCTGGAACCACGTCAACTAAGAAAGGCTTAGCATCCTTAAATCTTTGGATTACTTTATCATTATCTCTATCAATTTCATCATCATATTTTTCTAAGGCATCGAGCAACCTGATCATTCGCTTATTGCCATTAGCACGTGGTTTCCAATTAAATTGAACAGTTTTGCCGCCATATTTGACGATTGATTCATTAAAACTACTAATACCTACATTAATTACTCTAGGTTTTGTGGTTAATAATTCTTTTACATTATCATTAACTTTTGGTAAAGCAACCTTTTTACCAGTATAAGGTACGACTTTCTTATCTGGTTCAGATATCTGTATTCCCTTTAATTTCAAAGCTAATTGAACAGCTTTTGCATTACTCTTTTGAACCAAAACTCCATGATTTTTTAAGCGTTCAACTGTTTCGTCATAGTTTTGTGGATCTTTATTAGTTCCTACAACTGTAGCCACAAAGTAAAGTGGTCTGCCTTCTTTCTGAGCCTTGGCTTTTTCTTCATCAATTACAGGAATTAAAGCACCTGCCATGTCATCACTTGCACCATAACCCAAAACAACATCAAGCAAAATAACACCTGTATGTGGATCTTGACAATATTCGCGCATCTTATTAATGCGAACCTCAGGATCAATCATTGGGTGTGGCTTACCTTGGGTATAAACATCATCTCCCAAGTCAATGACATCATATCCATCTGTTTTTAGAATATAACCTTCTTCTTTAGTCAAATGACCTAAGTCAAGTGCTTCAGAAATTAACATGCCGGCTTCATTAGCTAAAGTACCGCCAGAATATAATCCCTTAATAGTTTTATCTTTTGATAAAGTTTTTACATTAGCTGGTAATTCAACTTTTTCAAAATAATTCTCTTTAACTTTTTGACCTGCTGCTAAGTCAACTGCAATTTTTGCTGTCTCTTCCAATGTATGTGCTAAGTACACATTACCCTCATAATGGGTAGGTCTTTCACCTAGAAAGTCTGCAACAACCGGTTTATTACAGCTTTCAAGGATTTCCATAACTTCATCTCTAACTTCCTTTGCAGGTGGCTTAGATATGACACAAATAACGTCTGTAGGTTCGTGATCTTCTAAAGCTGCAATAGCATCTTTAACAGTAATTGCATCTACTTTGTCGCTCAAATCGCGTCCACCAGTACCAATAGCGTGGATAACACCATTGCCCAGTCTGTCTATAATAGTAGTTACTTCTTGAATTCCAGTACCTGATGCTCCGACAATACCAATATTGCCTGGTGATACAACATTAGTAAATGCTAATGGAATACTTGAAATAATTCCTGTGCCACAATCGGGACCCATCATTAAAAGTCCCTTTTCATGAGCCAGCTTTTTTAGTTTGACTTCATCTTCTATAGAGACATTATCTGTGAAAGAGAACACATTTAAATCATGTCTTAAAGCCTTTTCCATTTCCGGAGCACCATACTCTCCAGGAATACTAAATAGGGCTAAATTTGCATCAGGCATTGCCTTTAGAGCATCATCCCAATTATCTACTGATTCAATTTCATTACCTGAATCATCTTTTTTAGTAGAAAGATCTTCAAGAAATGAATGGACTGCTGGTAAAACCTTATCCATAACTTTATCATTATCACTTCTAACAACTATCATTAAGTCGTTAGGTGATGCAGCTTCAGCTTCTTCAGTCAATAAATTAGTATTATTTAAAATATCCTTGTTGGCTTCTGTACCCATCATTATTTGACTCATCTGAACTTCAGACAAATCATTAATCTTATTTGTCAATAACATAAGATTAATTGAATCTTGATAGTTATCTTTTAAGATCACCGTCTTAAGCATTTTCATACCTCCAATTTATTTATTAAGTTTTACAATTCACATTGTATGGAAGCCAATAAGCGCTTACAATGGTAAAAAAGTAAAACTATTTAGTCTTTTTTTATCCAAATGGATAAGGAAAAATAATTTAAGGAGATTTAGTATGAAACTATACGATCTGTTAGAATTACCTATTTTTAAAGAAAGCAAGCTTCTAACACCAAATTTGAAAAAAAACACTGAGATTAATTCAGTAATGGTATTAGAAGCTTTAGACATAGAAAAATGGTCACGTAAAAATCAAATGATTTTAACATCTTTTTATGCTTTACAGAAATTGTCATATGACGAAGTGAATACTTTTTTTAAAAAGATGGTGAAGATCGGAATTAGCGGTATTATAGTAAAAGTTGATAGACTTATTAAATTGGTACCACGTTGGTTTATAAACTTGTGCTATAAATATAGAATTCCGTTAATCAAAGTTGGTACTGAGTTAAATTATGAAAAAATTTTATTAGCGATATATCAACCAATTTTAAATAATCAATCACTAGTTTTGGAAAACTACTACAAAACAAGACAGAGGTTGATACCTTTAGCTGATAGTTTTGTCTCTTACGAAGTTTTACTAAGAGAGTTTAATAATATAACTCACTATCCCTGCTTGTTATATTTAGCATCAAACTCGACCTATTATAGAAGCAAAGACATGCCTAAAAATGTAGTGATTGATGAAGGGAGACCTTATACGGAAGAAGATTCTGAATTTGTCAAAAATAAATATTATTTATTTAGACTTGAATCATTTGATAATTATCGAACATATAATGCTACAAAAATTGAATTTACAAATAACAATACAACTGAAAATAATTCATTGTTAGTAATTCATGATTCTCAAAAATTAAGTGAATCAGATACAATGATTTTCGAAAATTTTATTGATATTATTCAAAATAAATTACAAACAGAGTATGCCCTAAAGCAAAAAGAATATGCTCATTTTAACAATATTGCAGACACTATATTGCAATATCCTGTTTTAGACGACAGAGAACTCGAAACTTTATTAGACGAAGTTAATTTAAACCATTATAAATATTATCAAGCCTGTGCTTTTTTTACTTCAGATTTGAGCAAAATAGAGCTTTATAATATCAGAACAATACTTCAAAATTGTGAAAGATATAGTATTTATTCTGAACATCGTGATTATATAATCATACTTTTTAATATTGAAGCCCTCTCCAATCAGCTAAACTCAGAAATAATTGAAAAGAAATTGTCTAAATATTTTAACCTTCACGCAAATCTTTCAGTTGTTATTAGCTCAGTCAAAACAAGACGCAACATGCAAACTATTTTAGATGAATGCTTAAAAGCCTTGAGTTTCAATTCAAAAATTTTCATTGGTCACGCTTTTTCAATAGAACACTTAGGAATATTTAGATACTTTTTATCAGTTAAAAATCCTAATGCTTTAAATAAATTTATCCCGCAAAACCTGATAGATTTAAAGAAGAAAAATAATGATTTATTTAGAACGCTAAAAGTGTTTTTTGATAGCAACAAAAATTACAAAAAAGCATCTGAAATACTATTTGTACATGAAAAAACAGTGCGTTATAGGATAAAAAAGATTCAAAATTTATTACACATTGATTTTGAAAATCAGATCGACTTGATCAATTATCAAATTTCAACTTATTTACTTAGTATGGAGAAAAATAATGAAACCTAATATTCAAAAATTATCAAATTCAATGCAATACACTATATGGATGCCTGAAAGCCCAGTTTCTAACATCTTAATTTATTTTCACGGAGGTGGTTTAATATATGGAACACGAAACGATATTCCATATGCTTTAACTAGTACTTTCTTAAAAAAGGGGGTTGAAGTTATTGCTCTAGATTACCCATTAGCTCCAAATTCATCCTTAAATACAATTTTAGAAACTTCTTTACAATCATTCTTAGAATTATATCAAACTATAATTAAGCCACAAAATTTCAATTACATGTTATGTGGTCGTTCGGCTGGGAGCTTCATTATGTTCTTGTTAGCTAACCAGATTATCAAACTAAACACTATTAAAAATCCCACTAAGATTATTAATTTTTATGGCTATTATGATCTCAAAGATAGCAATCGGAGTAAAAAACTAACAGATAAACCTATTTCAAAAGAATTGATTCTCTCAATAAATACAACTAACTTTATTCATGATGACTCGGCTTTGTCCAGATACCCCCTATATTTATATTTAGTAGAAAAAGGTGAGTTGCAAAAAGCTTATGATATCAAGGAAAACAAAGTTAGCAAATATTCAATTACTAAAGAGGAGTTAAAAAAATTTCCTCCTATCTTTTCCGCTGCCAGTATATCAGACAAAGAAGTTCCCTTTAAGTACAGCAAATCATTAAAAGATCTCTCCCCAAATAATGTTTTTTACCCGCTTTATTACTTAGATCACGATTTTTTAAAAGAGATAGACAATCCTCAAGTACAAAAAGTATTACAAAATTTAGAAAATTGGATTTAATAAGCTCACTGATAAAAATCAAAATTATAATTTTTCAGGTTTTCACTTCTTTAAATCTTGATTCAGGAACAGAAAAGTATTTGTTTTAATGTAACAGTATAATTAGTTGCGTAATCAATTCATTATTTCCTATGTCCAACACTTATATTGATAAGGATGTCAAATAGATTCAGGAATATTAACTTCTATAAGAATTTAGTATTGTTGCAAAAATGAGAAATCTGTATATATCAAATAGTCTGACGAAATTTATGCTAGAAAAAAAGTACCAAGCATTTTAATAGCTTAGTACTCAAATTATGTTAAATTCTAATCATTTTTATCTTCAACTTTGTAAAATTTAACTCGATTAATTAAATAGTCAAATAAGAACACACAGATTAAATTTAAAACAATAATAAAGAGTATCAATAGCGGGTGGTCTTCTTGCTCATCTGTCATATTTAACAAATATAAAGTTTCAAAACTAATAGGTGCGCCTTGTAATACCATACAGTAAATTAAGTCATTTTCGACTTGGTCAATAAATGTATCTTCTTTTACTTCAAACCAAGCTGTAGCAATTATTGTCATGATGAACGCACTAATTGACCATATTAAGTTAAAATTCGGCTTATCGGAGAAAAAAAGCGCCATTCCAAATGGACACAACAATAGTAAACCAGCTCTTGATAATTTCATTTTCATCTCATTTCCTATAATCTTTCTTTTTTAAATTATTTTAATTATTATATAATTATAAATGAAATATAATTTTAATCAACAGTATAATCAGTAATTGCGATTAAATCATAAAAAATAATAAGTACTGCGCTTATTCTTATAATATTTGGCAATAAATTTAATTTAATTTTAATTACTAACTTTACACTTAATAGTTATGTACTAACCTATAAGTTATTATTATCATAGATATAACTGAAGTTTTAAGTTAAATTAAAACTGCTTTTTTGTATCTGAAAAAAATTCAGAGAGACATAGAAAAGCTGGTATCTGTGAAAATTTAATATTGCTTTGTGCATAATAAATCTTGGCAATATCATGATTGGAGCTATTAATAATGATCAAAAACCAGACTACGATGAAAGAACAACTGCTAATAGATCATGGCTATAAACATTTATGGTTTATTGTATTAGGCACATTCTTATTGGTTTTAATCTTACCGTTTTTCAAATCTGTTGATTTAAGCATTGGCGCCTTAGGTCTTCTACTATCAGCTTTAGCGGAAGTATTGACAACATTTTTTCAGCACAAACATATTACCTTTATTATAAGTTTGGTTTTAGGTTGGCGATTAGCACTAATAATTTGTGTTATTCTGTTTTTTTATATTATGTGGGCTTCAGGCAACATGCTTTTTATCAAATAATGAATTTAAATAAATATCGCCACAGAAAAGAAAGAGCATCAAAACAGGCAAACCACTTAATTTGTGGTTTGCCTGCTTTTTAGTTGATGCTCAAATAGCAGTGTCCGCTTAATTCATCATCTAGCTAATCGATCTGTTATATTATTCTTTTAGTGTCCCGGTAATTAAAACTAATGAGGTTAGACTTTAAAATCTGAGCGCTATTTATCGTGTTCTTTGTGCCATTCTTTAATCTGTTCCAGCCTCTTTTTAAAGCGGTCTTCATGACCCTGCGAGGTTGGCAAATAATATTCGTGTCCCTCTAAACTCGGTGGCATAGTTTTCATTGTTGTTAACTTGTCTTTAGCATAATGCGCCAGCTGGTAACCTTTACCATAGCCTAAATCTTTCATCAACTTAGTCGGGGCGTTGCGAATTTGCAAAGGCACTGGTTCATCTATCGTCTTCTTAACGTCTTCTTCAGCGGCTAATCTAGCTTTATAAACTGCATTTGACTTTGGCGCAAGTGACAGATAGATCACTGCTTCCGTCAAATGCACATCACATTCTGGCATCCCTATAAATTGACAAGCCTGAAAGACATTGACCGCGACATTCAGTGCATTAGTATCAGCCAAGCCAATATCTTCACTGGCAAACCGCACTAGTCTACGTGCTATATAAAGCGGATCTTCTCCCCCCTCAAGCATGCGCGACAGCCAATAAATTGCCGCATCTACATCGCTGTTACGCATCGATTTATGCAAAGCGGAGATGATATTGTAGTGTTCTTCTCCGTCTTTATCATACAGGACCGACTTTTGGGTAATTAATTGTCCCAAACCGTCCATAGTCACAGCAATCGTATTACCACTTTTGTTGCCGTTTAAAACTGCCATCTCCAGCGTATTTAAAGCAGTTCTGGCATCACCGTTAGCAAATTTGGCAATGGCTTTAATCTCTTGCTTACTGATTTTAACGGTTAACTTGCCAAAGCCATTAGGGTTATGCAAAGCATTTTGCAATAGCTTGATAATATCTTTGACTTCAAGCGGTTTTAAGACAAAAACCTTGCAGCGTGAAAGCAGCGCCGAGTTAACTTCAAAGGAAGGATTTTCGGTCGTGGCACCAATTAACGTAATACTACCGCGTTCAACGTAAGGCAAAAAAGCATCTTGTTGTGCTTTATTAAAACGATGGATTTCATCTACAAATACCAGTGTTTTTTGCCCTACTTCATGTTCGGCTTCAGCCTGCTTCATAATTTTGCGGATTTTAGTAATGCTGCTGTCAACCGCACTAAAATTAAAAAAGCTCGCCTGACTCTGCCGGGCAATTATTTCAGCCAAAGTCGTTTTGCCGACTCCCGGTGGTCCCCAAAAAATCATTGAGGAAACCTGGTCATTATCAATGATTTCCCGCAATATTTTTCCCGGTCCCAGCAGCTGTTCTTGTCCTACAAACTGGTCTAAGTTTTGGGGGCGTACACGGTTAGCCAATGGTTCATTTTGCCCACTATTTGCAAATAATGATTCTTGCTTCATCATTACATCTTCTTTATTTACTTCTAGATACTTACTAACCTAATTATACAAGTATTTGGCCGCTAGCAAAAACAAATGAACGTCTGTTTGCTCTGATTTTACTAACTAGTTTGCGTTATAATTATATTGGGTATAAAGTCACATATAATGAGGTAAAGATATGAAATTTTTCAGGAAAATTGGTCTTGGCTTAGCCGCAACCCTGTTGACAATTAGTCCGCTGCTGCCAAGTCTAAATCATATTCAAACAGTGCAAGCTGCGCCAAAAACACAAAAATTAGCTAAAAACAGAATTACTTTAGTCAATGACGCACCCGTATATAATCAATATGGTCAAAGACTTAAAGCAAGAAAAAACGGGAATTATTCTGTAATTGAAGCAGATGTGAATGGATTCTGTTATGTTTCTTCTTTTGATGTCGACTCCTTAGATTATTACGGCACAATAATGATTAATGGGCAAAAATACTATAAAATTGGTCAAGGAGAATATATTAATGACGGTGATATCAATAACGTTAACGGCAAAAGCTCTAAGACCGGTAAGCTGGTTTTGAATCATAGATCTGCAATCTATACTAAAACCGGCAAACTAAAAGGCAAGACTCTACCAGTTAAATCAGTCGTTAACTATCAGGGTCAGGTTAAGCAAACTCAATCCAAGCAAAAATATTATTTTGCAAAATTTAACGTTTCTGAGCAAAAACCAACCTATTATTACCTGCCGACAAAAATAATTAATGGTAAAGACTGTTATGCAATAGGGAAAAATCGTTATATTAGAGCAAATAACGTTGATAGTATAGATGGGTATCCCCTTATGTACAATGGCGTTACTTATGCTACTGTTCTTAAAAAGACGACAACTCAAACTTTAACCAATGATTCTACCAAGCACGTTCTCAAAAAGGGGCAAAAAATTAAAGTTGATTTAGCGGTTCAACCTTGGGCAGAAGACTTTGAAGGCTATATTTATCGCCTGCACGATTATCCTAACGAATATGTTGGTCAAGGCTACATTAAATTAAGAAACTATTTGCCAACATCAAGTTACGATGAGCTTACATTCACCTATGTAAGGCCTAATACTACGACAAATACTAAATTCTATAATTTTGACGGTACTCCAACAGGTATCAGTTACAGGAACCGTAAGCAAAGCCCCTTGACCGTTGATGGTCTTTATTACTTATGGGTACCTAGCGAAAACAAAGCAGAACTGTTTTATCACTTTTTAACATACAGAATAGACAGAAACTATTTTGTTAATAACGACGGTACTGACCTTAAAAATCCAGAATTTGACAAAAACAATAAACTAATTGAATCGACAGAAGATAAGATGCGTTATACGAACAGCTTTGTCAAAGCTAGTGAAGTTACTTTTGCCAGTGGAATTAAACTTACCCCTCTCAATACTGCTAAAGATGCTGAGAACGATCAAAAAGTAGCAACAGATAAGGATAAGCAAGAATTACAAAGAAAATTTGAGGAAAATAAGAATAACAAGAATGTTAAGTGTGAGCAACAAAGTGCAGTAAGTAATTATAATAACGCTTTGATGATTGCTTCTTCTATTTTACAATCTCCAAAAGCAACGATTGCTCAAGTAAAACAGGCAATTTGGCTACTTGACACAACTAAAATTCAATTAAGTACTTTAAACTTTGCCGAATGGAGTTAAATTAAAAAATAGAGTTAGTCCACTAAACAAGAGTGGTTTAACTCTATTTTTATTGCTTAATTTGAAAACTAACTAAACCACGCAAAAGTTTAGGTAATTTATATAATAAAACAATTTTAAATATCAGTTTAGGGTACAATGATATTAACTTAAGCATTTTTTTGTGAGGTCATAAAATGAAATTTTTCAAGAAAGTTGGCATTGGCTTAACAGCCCTGGCCCTATCCACCACTCTATTTTTGCCATATACTGCTAACTCCCAAACGGTAGAAGCTGCTCAGAAAGCCAAAGGAAAAGTCACACTGCTTGAGAGCGATTATGTTTACAACTCGTCAGGCCATAAAATAAAATTGAAGCAAAATCGGGGTACACATAGCTATAACATTCCTAACGGCTTTAGCGCTGATCCCAAAGGCTATTTGACTACAGAAATGATAGTTTATGATGATGACAGTAGAACCAGTTATCCCTACTACGGCACTAAAAAAATTAACGGACAAAAATTTTACCACTTAGGGCATAACTATTACATTAATAATGCTAATGTTTTAAAAGTCAACGGGCGCAATATCACACAAGGCAAATTGACTATCAAGCACGATGCACTGATTTACACCAAGACTGGCAAAACAACGGGAAAGAAACTAAGAACTAATACAGTTGTTAAGTACCAAGGAAAAGCTAAGACTGCTACTAAAGCACCCAAATATTTTTACTACCTTAATGATGTCGCAAGGTACTTCCAAGCCAAATACGTACCTGCCCACAAAATAAAAGGAAAATATTTTTACTCTTTAGGACATAATAGTTACATTAAAGCAGCCAACGTCGGCTATATTAACGGTCATATTGCTCGCTACAACGGCGTTTCGTCAGCAACTGTTCTTAAGAACACCGCCAGCATAACGGTAAATTATTCTGCCGTTAAACGTAAACTGAAAAAAGGACAGAAGATTAAACTTGATTTAACTGTTATTCCTTACCAAAATGATGGCTTTGAGGGTTATCTTTATAGACTGCACGACTATCCGGATGAATATGTTGATGAAGACGATGTTAAATTGAAAAAGAATTTGCCTATCATTGACTATCGCGACTTAGTTTATACTTACGTTACGCCAGTGACAGACAACAGCGTTGAACTTTATGATACTTTCGGTAAGGCAACTGGTAAACGTATTATAAAGCCGCAATACAGTAATTTGACAGTTGACGGCTTAATGTATCTCTGGGTACCCGAGGAAAACAAGGCGGAACTGTTTTATCATTGTTTAAATTACAGTGACGCTAGTGTGATTGATGCCAACCAACCAAACCCGGTGCCAAATTCAGAGCCAACTTACCCTGCAAAAAAGCAAGCATTATTTTATGGCAATAACTTTATTAAGGTGAACGATGTGAAATACGTCAGCGGGTTAAAGCTTAAAGCCCTGAATACAATTGCGCAGGCTGAAAATGGGCAAAAGATTGCGACAGGAGCTGACAAACAGGAACTGCTCACACTTTTTAATGAAGGAAAAGATCTAGCACAAAATAGCGCTTATCATGATCTTATGTCTAATTATGATTGTGCCTTAAGAAACGCTTCTGCTATGTTAAGGTCTGATAAGGCAACTGTCACGCAGGTAGATGAAGCTGTCTGGTATGTTAAAACCGCTAAAAAGCAGCTGACAACTATGTCTACTCCGCCGGGTGATTAATTTTTTAACATAAAACAAAAAGGCTAATTCGTAATTAAAAACGAATTAGCCTTTTTGTCTTATCTATTTAAGCTTGAACCCTTTAGGCAGCTGTGGTTTTTTGCCATTATACATAACATAAGTTTCTTTGGGACTCTTTTTAGCCGAATGGTTATACAGTTTTAGCAATTGTTTTGCAGTATATTTCTTGCCTTTCGGCTTTCTAATTGTCCCTTTGCCAACAGCTTGGATATGTTTAAAGCCTTTGCCTACTCCCGAACTCTTACGTAAGCGGTAATGCCCAAGCTTGACAACAAAACCTTTAGGATTACCAGCGTTGAGCAAAATTTGACTATTATGGATATTAAAATGACTTAAATCAACTCCAACTAATTTTTTATCGTTTTCAAACATTATAGTTGAAGATTTTAATTTCGGTAAATGCCAGCCACTTAAATTCACATACATCAGATTAGTACAATCATTAAACATCCCAGTTGTACTAGTAACATTAGTCATTCTGAAATGCGAAAGATCTATGCTAATCAAACTCTTATTATCAGTAAACATATAAGTCATGTCTTTAACATTCTCAGTATTCCAGCCATCCAGGTTCAAATTGGTTAAAGAATAATCTCCAGTAAACATCCCCCACATGGTGGTAACTTTTGCAGTATTTAAATGACTTAAATCTAGACTTTCTATAGTAGGATCTTCCGCAAACATTTCCCGCATATTAGTTACATTTGATGTATCTAAATGATTTAAATTTATACTTTTTAAATTAGGATTTTTCGCAAACATTTCCCGCATATTGGTTGCATTTGACGTATCTAAATGATTCAAATTTATACTCTTTAGATTAGGATTTTTCGCAAACATTCCTCTCATGTTTTTAACATTATGAGTATCAAGTTTGGCTAGATTTAATTGCTCTAGCTGTGAAAAGCCTTCGAACATGTATGACATGTTTGTGACATTCGCCGTATGCAATTTGCTTAAGTCAACATCCGTTAAATTAGGACAGTCAGCAAACATATACGACATATCTGTTACCTTATTGGTGTCCCAGTTGTCTAAAATTAATTTTTTTATTTTGCTTGAAGCAAACATATTTGACATCTTAATAACATTACTGGTATCTAATGAGCTAAGATCCAGAGTCTTTACCCCAGTTGTTCCTGAGAACATGTATTCCATGTCTGTAACTTTACTAGTATTGAGTTTGGCAAAATCTAAATTAGAAATATCAGCCCGCTCAAACATTCCTGACATATCAGTCACATTGCTTGTATCAAGGTCAGCAAAATTAAGATTTTGAAGTTTGGTTAGACTAAACATATTACTCATTTCAGTAACGCGACTGGTGTTAAAACTACTCAAGTTAATGCTTTTGGCAATGCAGCCATTAAACATATAATCCATTTTAGTGACATTGCTAGTATTAAAACTGGTCAAGTTAATGTTTTCAGCAGTGCAATTACTAAACATATAATTCATGTTAGTGACATTGCTAGTATTAAAACTGCTCAAATCTAGCGTTGATAGTCCTGTAGACTCAAACATTCTACTCATATCAGTTACTTTATCAGTTTGAAAGTGACTTAAATCAAGCTCAGTCAGAGCCTGATCCATATCAAACAAGCCACTCATGTCAGTGACTTCACTGGTGTCAACTAAGTCCAGTCCTTTAATGTCTTTCAAATTATTTAGCTCGCTAAACTTATATTTTGAATCTGCAGGAAGTTTTACGGGGGAGGCAAAAACAATATGGGTAATATTATTCCCCCAACTCCATTCTTCATTAAACGGGCGACTCGAAAGAGTGCTATTTTTCTGAGTTCCTTTAATTGTCAGGGTTCTGGTAACAATATCATAATTCCAGCTGCAGTCGCCATCTTTGCCTGACCAAATACCCGGTATTTCTTGAATATCATTATTCACTTGATCGCTAGCATCAGGTTTATTAGTTGCAGCAGAAACCGGCTTAACAGCAGCTGCCATTAAGTTCAGACCACAAAAAGCAAGACTGCTGCTAATACCAACTTTTTTAACTAAACTTAAAATTTGTCTTGAATGGTTATGATTCATTATCATGACCTCCTTTTCATTAACTTAATTATAAGCCGTTTCAAACCCAAAATATTGCAAAATATAGTTTTCCTAGTTGCAAAAAATAATGAAAGCCAGGCAAAATCCATTAAATTCACCAGATAAAATAAATTTGAGTTTCATTTTGGGTTACGATAACATTAAATTATAAGCTCATCTTTGTAAGGTCATAATTTGTGAGGTCATAATATGAAACGTTTTAAGAAAATTTGTATTGGACTAACAGCCTTATTATTAACTGCTGGTCCATTATTGCCAAATATCACCAATTCCCAAACAGTAGAAGCTGCTCAAAAAGCCAAAGGAGAAGTTACGCTGCTTAAAAACGATTATGTTTACAATCCGTCAGGTCATAAAATAAAATTGAATATTTCTCACGGCTTTACCGTTCCTGAAGGTTTTAGCGCTGATTCCAAGGGCTACGTGATTACTGACATGGAAATTGATGAATACAGCAATGGCAGAACCAGTTATTCCTACTACGGCACTAAAAAAATTAACGGGCAAAAATTTTACAACCTTGGACATAACTATTACGTTAAAAATGCCGATATTTTAGAAGTAAAAGGCCACAATATTAAAAAAGGCAAACTAGTATTAAGTCACAATTCATTGATTTACACCAAGACTGGCAAAACAACTGGTAAGAAATTAAGAACTGATGCAATTGTCAAGTATCAAGGAAAAGCTAAGACTGCTACTAAAACACCCAAATACTTTTATTATCTTAATGATTTAGACAGATACTTCAAGCCCAGATATATACCTACTCATAAAATTAAAGGGAAATATTATTACTTTTTAGGACATAATCGCTACATTAAGGCAGCTAATGTCGGCTACATTAACGGTCACATTGCTCGCTACAATGGTGTTTCGTCAGCGACTGTCCTTAGGAACACCTCCAGCACAACGGTAAATTATTCTGCTGCAAAGCGGAAACTGAAAAAAGGACAAAAGATTAAACTTGATTTAACTGTTATTCCATACGAAATTGATGGCTTTGAGGGTTATATATACAGATTGCACGATCACCCAGATGAATATGTTTCAGAATACGAAGTTAAACTGAAAAGGAACCTGCCTATTATTGATTACAGTGACTTAGTCTACACTTATGTCACCCCATTAGCAGGCAACAGCGTTGAACTTTATGATACTTCCGGTAAGGCAACTGGCAAGCATATCATGAAGCCGACACATAGTAATCTGACGGTTGATGGCTTAATGTACTTGTGGATTCCTGAGAAAAACAAGGCGGAACTGTTTTATCACTGTCTAAATTACAGCGATACTAATGTGATTGATGACAAGCAACCAAATCCGATACCAGATCAAGATTCAGTAACCCACAGTAATAACCAAAAATTAAACTATGGCAATAACTTTATCAAAGTCAGCGATGTTAAATACGTCAGCGGGTTAAAGCTGAAAGCACTTAATACGATTGAGCAGGCCAAAAATGATCAAAGAATTGCAACGACTGCTGACAAGCAAGAATTACTAGCACTTTTTAATGAGGGCAAAGATTTAGATCAAAACGCTAAATATGATACGGATCTAATGAATAATTATGATTGCTCCTTAAGTAATGCCTCTGCCATAATAAGATCTGATAAGGCAACTATCGCCCAAGTTGCTGAAGCTGTCTGGTATGTTAAAACTGCTAAAGAGCAACTGACAACTATGTCTGTTCCTCAGGGCGATTAAATCTTTTAGACTAATAGAAAAAGGCTAATTCGTACTTAAAACGAATTAGCTTTTTTGTCTTATCTATTTGAGATTGAACCCTTCAGGCAGCTGCGGCTTTTTGCCATTATACATAACATAAGTTTCTTTAGGACTCTTTTTAGCCGAATGGTTATACAGTTTTAGCAATTGTTTTTCCGTATATTTTTTGCCCCGAGGCTTGACAATTGTGCCTTTGCCAACAGCTTGGATATGTTTAAAACCTTGACCTACTCCCGAACTCTTACGTAAGCGGTAATGACCGAGCTTGACAGCAAATCCTTTAGGATTACCAGCATTTTTCAAAATCTGACTATTATGAATATTAAAATGGCTTAAATCAACTCCAGCTAGCTTCTGATCATTAGTAAACATTTCTGTTGAATCATACATTTTTGGTAACCGCCAGCCACGTAAATCAACAAAAACAAGATTATCACAGTCCATAAACATTTCGCTGACCCTAGTAACTTGGCGTGTATCCCAAGTATGCAGGTCAAGCTGCTCCAGACTTTTTGCACCTTTAAACATCCTAAGCATATCAGTAACGTTGGTAGTATTAAAGTGCCTCAAGTCAATGTCTTTTAGACTGCTGTCACCACTGAACATTGAATTCATCCAGCGTACATTCTTGGTATTCCAGCCCGTTAAATTGAGTTTAGCCAAAGAGCTGTCTCCAGAAAACAGCGAGATCATATTAGTAACGTTGCTGGTATCAAAACTGCTTAAATCCAAACTAGTAACAGCTGGATTGTATGCGAACATTTTTTTCATATCTTTAACTTTACTCGTATCAAAGTGACTGAAATTTAGCTGATCCAAATGGGCGAATTTTGCAAACATACCCGACATATCTGTAACATTACGGGTATTAAAGCCGCTTAAGTCAAGTTTAGTTAAGTCAGAACACCCTTGGAACATATTTTTCATACTGGTGACGTTTTTGGTGTTCCAATTAGCCAAATTTAAGTGAGTAACTTTACTGCCCGAAAACATTTCCGCCATATTAGTCACTTGACTGGTAGCAAAACTACTCAGATCAAGACTTGACAAATTTGGGGTACTGGAAAACATATCGGACATATTATTAACTTTTCTGGTATCAAAGTGCTTAAGATTTAGTTCAGGAACTTTTATTCCAGCAAACATACCAGCCATGTTAGTGACATTACTAGTATCAAAATTAGCCAGATTAAGTTCTGCCACATCGCTATCCGCAAACATCTCTGCCATATTGGTCACTCGGCTGGTAGCAAAACTTTTCAGATTAAGATGTTTCATCGGGCTGTTTCTAAACATACCGCTCATATTTGTGACTTTGCTTGTATTAAAACTGCTCAAATCTACTTCTGTTAAGGCTGTGTTGTCAAACATTCGTTCCATGCTAGTCACTTGGCTGGTATCAAAGTGACTCACATCAGCTTTAGTTAGAGCTTTGTCATTAGTAAAAAGCAAAGCCATATTTGTCACTTGACTAGTATCAACTTTGTCGAGACCTGTAATATCCTCCAAATACTCAAGACCGGAAAACTTTTCTGCCGAATTCGGAGCCATTTGAACTGGTGTTTCAAACACAATATGCTCAATATTACCTGACCATTTAAACTGCTTTAAAAACGGTGTGCTGGATAATTGACTGCTCTTTTGCGCGCCACTAATCCGCAGAGTTCTACTAATAACATCGTATTGCCATGTGCAGCTGCCATCAGTGCCAGTCCACAGACCGGCATCAGATGGCAAACCTGTCGCACTAATTGGGACAACAGCAGGAGTTTCTGTTGCAGCAGCTACATTTACGTTTGTTTGCACCGTTACGACTAAACCTAATGTCATTGTTGCAATACCTATCCCAGTTTTTTTCAATTTGATTAAATTGGGTAATTTCATCTTGACACCTCTTTTCTCTTACCCTAATTATACGGGTATTTTACTTAAAACTAATTAATAATTTAAAACTTAAGTTAAACTTTGTCAGCCTTTTATTCATTTATCGTAAGACATGTATTGCTGCACCTATATTAGGTTATAATAAATTTAGTAGAAAGGATTAGTAAGGAGGTAAATCATGAAATTAACCAAAAAAATCTGTTTGGCGATCACGGCTTTGGCATTGGTCGTCACACCTTTTTTAGTAAATTGCAATCAAATACAAACGGTTGCAGCTGCCAAAAGCAGTAAAAAGACCGCAAAGGGTAAAATCACTTTAATCTATGGTGCCCATCTTTATAATAAATATGGGCATAAAATTAAAAACAAGAACAAATATCTGCCCTATGCTCAAGATGATGCCAGTGGTTATAAGTATATCTATAGCTTTAATGCAGATGTTATGAAATACTACGGCACTAGAAAAATTAAGGACCAAAAATTCTATAATATTGGTAATGGTTGCTACATTAGTACGGCGGATATTAAAGAAGTCAATGGTAAGAACAGCAAAAAGGGCAAATTAGTTTTATTACAAAAATCAGCCGTTTATACTAAAACCGGTAACAAGACTGGCCACACTTTACCTAAGCGAGCTATTGTTAAATATCAAGGCAAAGTTAAGCAAGTTAAGTCAAGACCAAAATACTATTATAGTAAATACTTTAAATCAGATAACGATGAGCACTTTTTCTACCTTCCTCTTACAAAAATTAAACGGAAAAATTATTATGCCATTGGTAAAAATCGCTATGTCAAAGCCTATAATGTGGCAAGTTTAGATGGTTATCCTTTAACTTACAATGGGGTTACAACGGCCACCGTTCTCAAAAAGACAGCCACTCAGACTTTAAACGAAATGAAAACCAAACACATTTTAAAAAAGGGGCAGAAAATAAAAGTTGACTTAGCCGTTACGCCTTGGGCAGAAGATTTTGAAGGCTATATTTTCCGCCTGCATAATCATCATGATGAATACATAGATGAAAACTGTATCAACCTGAGAAATTACTTACCAACTACCGACTACTCTGATTTAACCTACAGTTTTGTTACTGCAAAGACTACTGCAAACGTTAAGCTCTATGACGCCACAGGAAAACCCGTTGGGATTAGTTTTAATACTGCAAAGCAGTCTGATTTTAATGTTGACGGCTTATTCTATATTTGGAATGCGGCTACAAACAAAGCGGAGTTGTATTATCATCTTCTGAGTAACAATTTAGACAGAAAAGCCCTTATCAACAATGATGGCACACAACTAAAGGCCCCGGCGACTGACAAAAAATATGGTCCAACCATTCTCACCACCAGTGAAAAAATAATAGCAGCTAACAGTTTCGTCAAAGCAAGTGATGTGAAATTTAGCTGGGGCATAAAACTTTCTCCTGTAAACACTTCATTAGCAGCTGAGCAGAAACAAAAAGTAGCAACCGACAGCGATAAAGTGAAGCTCCAGAAAGACTTTGACTCTGGACAGCAAACTATTAACGAGAGTGTCCATTATGATGCACTTATGCAGAGCTATGACTATGCTTTAGCTAATGCTGCTGTTGTCTTACGGTCGAGCAAAGCGACACTGGCACAAGTAGATCAGGCAATCTGGCTGTTAAAAACCACTAAAACACAGATAAAAACTTTAAACTTCCCTGAATTTGCCTAAAGTTTACTAGAAAGACAAACTAAAAAGGATTAGTTCTGAAATGTGATGTGAACCCCAAAATTAGGTCACACCAATGAGCTAATCCTTTTATTTTACTAAAAATCAAAAATGAAATGATTTTGGTAACTGTGGTTTTTTACCGTTATACATGACATAGGTTTCTCTAGGACTCTTTTTGGCAGAGTGATTATACAGCTTAAATAACTGCTTTGCAGTATATTTTTTGCCTTTCGGTTTTCTAATTGTTCCTTTGCCTACAGCTTGAATGTGCTTAAATCCTTGACCTACACCTGAACTCTTACGCAAACGGTAGTGGCCCAGCTTCACAGCAAACCCTTTTGGATTGCCTGCCTGATTTAAAATCCTGCTGTTATGAATATTAAAATTAGTCAGATCAACCCCCGCTAATTTCTTGTCCTGCATAAACATATCTGTCGAATCAGTCAGTTTAGGCATGTGCCAGCCGTGTAAATTAACTTTAGTCAGATTAGGACATTGAGCAAACATCTCACTTACTTCAGTTAATTTACGGGTGTTCCAATTATGTAAATCAACAGTTTTGAGACTCCGATCATTTTTAAACATCTCATAAGCTTCAGTGAGACTATTAGTTTTAAGATGACTTAAATTAATATTGACCAGCTGCGGGTCGTTTTTAAACATGCGACTCATACTCCTAACCCGTTTGGTATTCCAGCCTTTCAAATTAACCGTCTTTAAGTTGTCATCATCACTAAACATTTCAGACAAATTTTTATTGGACTTAGTATTAAAATGGCTTAAATCTAAGCTGGTAATTTTTTTCATACCAGAAAACATATAGCTGGTGCTAGTGACCTTGCTGGTATCAAAATTACTAATATCAAAATCAGTTAAATTTTCAGCACCCTCAAACATGCCAAACATATCAGTTACCTTGCCGGTATTAAAGTGCTTAATATCCAAGCTGACCATATTCTTTAATCCGGCAAACATAGTGCTCATATCAGTAACATTGGCAGTATTCCAGCCCGTTAAATTAAGTTGTTTTAATGCTGTATCGTTTGAAAACATACCTGACATATTAGTTACTTTACTAGTATCAAAATTACTCAAATCCAAACTGGTCAAATTGGAATCTCCAAAAAACATAGCTTTCATATTTTGAACATTACTAGTATTAAAATTGCTCAAGTTTAGAGTTGTTATGTCCATACTATGAGAAAACATATTGCTCATGTCCGTTACGTTTTTGGTATTAAAGCCTGAGCAGTCGAGCTGTTTAATCATGCAATTATCGAACATTCCGCTCATATTTTGTACTTTACTGGTATCAAAACTATCTACATTAATCGTTTCTGCCTTGGTACCGGAAAACATATTTGCCATATCGGTTACTTTGCTAGTATTAAAGTTTTTTAAATCCAGCTTTTTAAAATTGGCCGCCGCAAACATGCTGTTCATAGTGGTTACATTTGCGGTATTCAATTTACTCAAATCTATTGCTGTAGCAGTAGCATTATTCATACCTAATTTAAAGAACATGTTACTCATATCTGTAACTTTACCGGTATCAAACTTACTAATATCTAAGCTATTAAGGTTCATATCACCGGCAAATAAACCAGACATATCGGTTACCTCACTGGTATCAGCGTTCTCTAAACCCTTAATATCAGATAAATATCTCAAATTAGCAAATTTTTCTTTTGAATTTGCAGACAACTTAAACGGATTTTCAAAAACGATATGCTCAATACTTCCAGCCCATTTGAATTCTTTGGTAAAAGGTGTACTTGACAGTTGTGCTCCTTTAACGCCGCTAATAGTCAGCGTATTAGTAAGGACATCATATTGCCACGTGCAGCTGCCATCCGTTCCAGTCCAAAAGCCTAGCTGATTATTGCCAGTGCTGGCTGCAGCCGGTGTTGTTTTTGCAGTTTGACCGTTAGCAGCAGGTGCAGCAGAAGCTGCCAAAACATTTTGGACCAGATTAGCACCACTCATCATGCCCAAGACTGCGGCAGCCATACTGATCCCCAATTTTGCTAAAATATTTTGCTTGAATTTAGTTGACTTCATTTTTTGACCTCCTTTTCCTCTTAATTTCATTGTAAGCCTTTTAAAAATTAAATAATATCTTCTTTCTCATTTACTTGCGCTAGTTTCCAGCCTGTCATAAAGTGCTGTTCACGTAAAGAACGCAAGTCATTATAATCACTTTCCAGACTATCAATTGCATCCTGCAATTTTTTGTTTTGCTTACGAATCTGGTCAAGTTCGGGATCATTAACAACGCCTTTTAGGTGCATTTTAGCAGCTAATTCACGCCGTCTTTCCTCAAATTCACCCTTCAAAGTAGCAAGAGCGTCTTCATATTTAACCAGTTTTCGGTTAACTTCAGGGATTTCATTATTTAAACTGACAAACAATTTATACGGCATGTTGGACTTGATGCGATTGCATTCCGTGCAGGATAAAATCAGGTTGTCAAAATCATTATTATGTGACAGTGAAACCGGATCTTTGTGATCAACACTGCGTCCGCGCCTGCCACAGTATTGGCAGCGGTAATGGTACTTGGCCCGAATACGCTCGCGGTCAATATAATCCACTTCATTGAGTTTAAAGTCGACGTTTAAGCCTAATTTACTTAGGTTTTCAGCAAAAGTGAATTCGCTGCTGGGCACAAAGTCAGTTTGACCCGTCTCGCTGTCTATTACTGCCTGATTAAAATCATGTGCTGATAGCTGTTGCTGGGCCAATTCATTGCCGTCATAATCCTGAATAAAGGCTTCATAACGCTTGCGCACGTCATTTTTGGCAATTAAAAACGTAGGACTATCTGAGTCTTCATCTTTTCCGACAAAAGTAAACAGCAGACATTGCGCAAAGACTTTCACTGCAATATTAGCAAAATTCTCCGGTGCTTCTCCTCTTTGGATACACAGATCGCAAATACTAGTTAATTTAGGGTTAATCAAACCCATTTGTTTAAAATGTTTGGCATTGATGCGCAAACCGCATGCACTGCATTGAAATTTCACTTTTAAGCGTTCTCCTTAGAGCAAAATGTATGTATCATTAATCTAATTCTACTCAATTTAGAGCAATAAAAAAAGGCGGACGAAAACTTCATCCACCTTTTAGTTTTGTTTAAAAACAAACTATTTATTTTCGTCTGCTTTGGCCTTGTTCAAGAAAGCAACGACTGCTGCCACGTGCGCAACGCGTTTTCTGCCGTTCTTCTTGTTCTTAGGTCTTTGGTTTGGTTCACAACCAGTGTTGTAATTTTCACCTTTACGCATAGTACTATACTTCCTTTCAAGATTTTCGAAAATCTTATATAGTTTAACACTTAGGACTTTTTGAAGCAAGATGCGCTCATACTGAACCGTTCTGTTTTGCCATTTAAAATAAAAAGCGCTCCATTCTGGAACGCTAAAAATAAAGTTATTTTTGAGTACATATTATTAGTTAAATGCACTAATTATTTTCACTAACTGTCATAGCAGCATCAATTACGCCACTGTCATCGGCTAAACTAATGGCCGCATTCTTTTCATCTACTACCAAATCGTTGCCTAAATATTGCATTTCTGCAGGACTGGTGTATAAATCCAAGCCAGCATTATTTTCAACTCTAAGTGAAAAGTCTGGGTCTTGCTGATCCAAGACTACAAATTGAAAACGAGTCCCGGCAGCACAGCTACCGGCAATGTTAGAATATTTGTTGGAACCGTCATTTAATGAAAGCAAAACAACTTGTCCGTCTTTCACACTTTTCTTGATTTTATCAGCTGCACCTGCTTTAACATTCATTTTAACTGATTCGGAATTACTCATTTTAATATTTCCTCCTAATCCTTAGCAATTTTCTCCAGTATAGGATATATTAAGTTATAGTGTCAAAAATTATGTTTATAGTAAAAGTGCTTTTCACCATGAAAAATTTATTATTGCGTATAACAGAAAAAAAGGTCAAAATGTATATAGCGATTATAGATGATTATAACTTGTGAAAGGGGACATTTTATGACCGTCTTGAAAAAGGTTTTTAGTGATAAAATCCTGCAGATTACTTTTGTAATAACGATTATCAGTCTTTTTTTTGCTAGACCGCGGCTTGAGGATATTAACTTACATACTATTTTTTCAGTCGCCGCGATGCTAATCATTATTCAAATATACGCTTACTTGCACGTTCTGGACGTGTTGGCGTATAAACTGACCAGTATTGCCGACAATATGCAGAAATTAAACATCTTGTTTACGCTTCTAGCGATTATTGCTGGGATGTTTCTCGGCAATGACATAACAGCGCTTACATTGATTCCCCTGTATTTAAATATTGCCAAAAGATGTGACTTGCCACAAATTTTACCTGTCACTTTAATTGGTATGGGTGCAAATATTGGGGCTGCTTTTACTCCGTGGGGCAACCCCCACAATATTTTTTTGGTCAGTAAATATTCTGTTAATGCCCTGCAGTTTTTCTCCTGGTCTTTGCCCTATTTATTAATGGCATTAGTCATTACGTTTATTATTTTTTACTTTATCCCTCGTAAAAAAATTCCCAGACAAGATATTAAACAGATCAATATCAGTTTAAGGCCTACAATCATTACTACAGCAGTATTCGCCTTATTTTTCTTAGGGGTATTTAAGGTGATTAATGTGGCAATTCCGATGATTGTGGCAATTATTTTAGCTTTATTAATCAATCCCAGAATTTTGCTTAAAGTGGACTTTGCTTTGCTATTAACCTTTACCTGTTTCTTCATCTTCATTAGTGATATTCAACAGATCCCGATGATTGTCAGCATCATTCATACGATGATTAATTCGGAAAGTTCAACTTACTTCACTTCGATTATCTCCAGTCAGATTATCAGCAATGTGCCTGCAACTATTTTAGTTGGTAAGTTTACTCCATACGCGGAAGCACTATTTTTAGGTTCCAACATAGGCGGCTTTGGCTCTCCTATCGGTTCAATGGCCAATATGCTGGTCTTAAAAACTTTTACTCAAAATGCGACAGTTTCCAGAAGCGAATTTTTTAAGAAATGGTCAGTAATGCAGTTTATTGGTCTGATTGTTTTAACCGTTGTGGGCTGGGGACTTTTATTAATTTAAGATACAATTTAGTAAAGCTTTGCTAATGAAAGATAGTATAAGCTTCTTTTTTATATTCAAAAGGTCCTTAATCAGTTATAATTAAGAGATACATATAAGGAGGAATACTATGAATAGTTTAACTTGGGTAATTGTAATTATTGTTGTTTTATTAATTGCACTTTATATTACAGTTTACAACAGTTTACAAAAAGCCAAAGTATACACCGATGAGTCTTGGAGTCAGATTGATGTACAACTAAAGCGGCGTAACGACTTGATTCCTAACTTAGTCGAAACAACTAAGGGCTACGCCAAACACGAAAAAGAAACATTGGAAAATGTTGTACAATTGCGTAATCAGTTAACAAATATTCCCAGCGATGATCACGCCCAAACCTTAAAGGTTTCTAATCAGATTTCTGATGCCCTTAAATCAATTTTTGCCTTATCAGAAAACTATCCGGACCTTAAAGCCAACCAAAACTTCTTGAAACTGCAAGAAGAATTAACTAACACTGAAAACAAAATTGCCTATTCAAGACAACTTTACAATTCTTCTGCTGCACTTTACGACCAAAAGCTGTTAACTTTCCCGTCTAATATTGTTGCTCACATTCACGGCTTTAAGAAAGTTGACTACTTGCAAACCAGTGAATCTGAAAAAGAAGTACCTAAAGTTAAGTTTTAAATACCAGGTCAACTTTTATGTTATTTCAACAAATTGCCAGCAATAAACGTAAAACCGTTGGGATTATGGGATTATTTGTCATTATTTTGGCACTTGTAGGGGCAGGTCTTGGTTATCTTTTTGGCAACCGGCCTGTTTTAGGATTAATTATTGCTGTGGTTTTTAGCTTGATTTACATGCTAATTGTCCTGCCTAACCCGGCCAATATGGTTATGAGTCTTAATCATGCTCAAGAAGTCCAAGAGCAAGATAATCCTGAACTGTGGCACGTTGTACAAGATATGGCACTGGTCGGTCGGGTGCCAATGCCGCGAGTTTTTATTATTGATGATCCTAGTCCTAATGCTTTTGCAACCGGACGTGATCCCAACCATTCTGCTGTGGCAGTTACTCAGGGCTTACTTGACATGATGAACCGCGAAGAACTGGAAGGCGTTTTAGGTCATGAGATTTCTCACATTAGAAACTATGATATTTTAGTTTCTACTATTGCCGCAGTATTAGTTGGTGTCATTTCTTATTTGTCAGGTATTGCCAGTCGCTATATTTGGTGGATTGACGATGATCGCGACAGCGATAACGACAATGGTGGTACTATTGTAGTCATTTTTAAGATCGTGGCTATTGTATTTGTGTTAATTCTGGGTCCTATTTGTGCCAGTTTAGCGCAAATGGCATTATCGCGAAATCGGGAATATCTGGCTGATGCCTCTTCAGTAGAATTAACTCGCAACCCGCAAGGACTGATTTCTGCTTTAGAAAAGATTGACGGTTCCGAGCCCATGAAAAAAGCCGACCCAAGCAGTGCCGGCATGTATATTGAAGATCCTGTACGTAAAAAGCGCAGTTTTGCTCACTTATTTGACAGTCACCCGCCAACAGCTGACAGGATTAGCCGCTTAGAAAAAATGTAATAAAATAAAGCAACCTTTTTTAGTCAAGGTTGCTTTTTATTTTAAGTTGATGTTTGCCTGTCTAAATAATTCGGCCCGCATTTGGACTGGCGTTTCATGATAATATTCACTAAATTTTTTATAAAAGAAGGACTTGCCACTGTAACCTACCCGTGCAATTATTTCTTTTACGGAAATATCTGGTCGGGCAAGCAAATTTCGCGCCTCTTGCATACGCCTTTCATCAACATGTTCGACGAAACTTTTACCAGTTTTTTGTTTAACCAAACTTGAAAAGTAATTAGGATTAAAGCCAAAATGTTTAGCAGTGTCATTAAGTGTTATGTCAGTAAAGTGCGCATCAATATAATTTTCTAAATCAGTTTGAACAAATTGATGGTTGGTCACAGGTGCTGTCGCTAAATCTTGATTTCTAACTGCAGCAATTAATAACAAGTTTAACTCTGCTAAAATTACCTGACGGGTGTAAAGATCCTGATTAAGATATTCATCAATTACTTTTTTTAGTGCGTTTGCAGATATAGACAGTGCTGTACTATTCAAAAATAATAAGCGTTTTTGATTATAAGCGTCAGTAATTGCCTTAAAGACCTTTTTTTCACGTGAATCCATGACAGAATAGTTTCCCAGAAAATCCAGCATCTTAAAATTACGGTTGAATTCCAACTTAACTAATATATCATTTTCGCCCTGCTGCAATATTTCATAATTACTTTTTCTCTGTAAAAACACGATATTGCCAGCTTTAAGCAAAAAATTCTGATCATTAATTCTGGCTTTTACCGATCCCCGAGCTTCATATAAAATAGTTGAAGCTGTAGTTTGGTAGCGATGAACTCCAGTATTGCGATTTTCCAAAAATACTCTGAATAAATCAAAATTAATATTTTTTGGTTTGATTTTTACTTCATTAGTGTCGGACTTAGTTGAATCCAAAATACTGGCTAAATATTGTTCAAGTTTAACTGCTGCCATTATTTCACCTTCTTATGCAAATTTTAGAATATATAGATTTATTATATAGCAAATTTTCATCTTACTAATAGAATTTTGTTATTTAAATTAAGGAGAGAATACTAGTAAATGTAGACATCTATTTTTCTTTTATGTATAATGAATTTAACATCGGGGTGCCGCAAAGGCTGAGAACAGACCCGTCGAACCTGCTATGGATAATGCCAGCGAAGGGAAAACGAAAGATTTTACATCGTCAGGCATTGTCCTGACGATTTTTTTGGTAACTAAATTGATTAAATTAAATAACCTGAATTTTTCATACGATAAGCAAAACAAAATTTTAACAAATATTAATCTCACTATTCCTACTGGAGAACTTTCACTATTAGTTGGTCCAACCGGCTGTGGTAAATCTACTTTATTAAAAATTTTAGCGAATTTATATCCCGAATTTGCGGGCCAATTAACCGGTACCCTAGATTTAGGCGGATTAAAATCAGCTATGATGTTTCAAAATGCCAGTGAACAGTTTACGATGACAACGCCACGTGAAGAAATTATTTTTGCACTAGAAAATCTGTGTCTTAATAAAACTCAATATACAAAACGCTTGAATGAAGCTGTTCAGTTCACGCAAATTGATTATTTGCTTGATCAAAAAATTAACACCATGTCTGGTGGTGAGCAGCAAAGAGTTGCTTTAGCTGTACTTGTTGCGATGAATGTCGATCTTTTTTTACTTGATGAACCCTTTGCCAGCTGTGATCCAGCTGCTCGCAAATTCTTAATTGCTAAATTAGCTCACCTGCGTGATCAAGGGAAAACAATTATTTTAAGTGATCATGTGCTAACTGACTATGAAGGCCATTGCGATAACCTGTTTCAATTTCAAGGTAAAAACCTAGTGCAACTTTCTGCCAGTGAAAAAGAAAAACTGTTGCAAAAAAATACGGAATCTGTTTCTTATACTTTTGCCATCCCTAACGATGACAAAGAAATTTGTTTTAAACTCAAAAATACGGAGATTACACAAAACCGCTTACTTTTACAGCAGGAACATTTAAATATCTTTTCTGGTAAAACTACTCTTATTACTGGAGCAAACGGAGTTGGCAAAACTTCTCTTTTTAACGCACTGACCAAAATGATCCCATATGCAGGCAGTTTAACTTATCACAAGCAGGAAATCAGTAAATTATCAGCTCGCAGGTATCTGCTTAAAGTGGGGCAAATTTTTCAAAACGCGACTGATCAGTTTATCAATGTTTCTGTTGCGGATGAAATCAATTTAAGCAAAAAGCAGCGAACCAACAATTATTTTACTGATGACAAAATAAACGAGGCTTTAATCTCCCTTAAACTTGATTCACTGCTTGACCACGTGGTTTATTCATTATCTGGCGGGCAACAAAAGAAACTGCAAATTTTACTAATGTTGATCTCCGATCAGGATGTATTGCTAATTGATGAGCCCCTTAATGGCTTGGATGCGGACTCTGCTAAGAAGGTGATGGCTTTATTAAAAGAAAGTCAGAAAGCACGTAGTCAAACGCTCTTAATTATTAGTCATGAACTAAGGAATCTGGCAGATTGGTGTGACTACCACCTCATCTTTAAAGACCAGCATTTAACCTATGTGAATAAATGAGGTGTGATCATGAATCCCAGCTTTAAATTTTTTCTAGCACTGATTATTTCGATAGAAATATCTCTTAAATCTAGCTTGTTAACTAATCTGTTAATCATCTTTTTTACCATAATTTATCTAATTTACAAACATATCAAAGTAAAGAACCTGCTTTTAACTTTATTAATGCCGCTAATTGCTGCATTTACGGTTTTTGCTACTTTATATTGGTTTGCACCTCAGCCTAATTTGCAAAATGCACTGAGTTTATCCAGTCGGATTTACGTCTATACCCTGACTATCTACTGTGTATCAATAGGAACTACTGCCACAGAATTAGCACGCTCTTTTGAGCAAAATTTCCATTTACCCAGTAAGTTTGCTTATGGAGTTTTAGCCGCTCTTAACATCGTCCCCAGAATGAAGGAAGCCGTTAAACAAATACGCACTGCCGGCATGATGAGAGGAGTTTATTTAAGCTTTTGGTCACCTGTTTTATATTTTAAAGCTATTCTGGTTGCGCTTAATTCGGCAGAAAATTTAGCACAGGGTATGGCATCTCACGGCTACCGTGAGAGCGCCAAGCGCTCAATTATCGTGCCTGTGCCCGTTCAAAAAAGTGACTGGCTTAAGTCGATTGTTATCCTGTTTTTAGTTAACCTGGCACTATTTACATTAAAATAAAAAAGCGGACCTGCGTGTCCGCTTTTTCTATGGCCTAAGTTATTTTGCCAAAGTATAGCCTATAATATTTACTTTGACTGACTGATCTGCATTGACCAAAATTTGAGGTGTTTCAGAAGTATAATACCGTTCTGAAAATACCAGTTCACCGTCATTTATGAAAAACTCAATGGAACTGGTATCAATAAATACCTGGATTTTCAGATTGGGCTTTGGTCTTAATCTGCCATAGCGTCGAGAATCAGCTGCGGGTTTATCAGCTCGAGTTAAAACCACTTCGTTATTCCCTTTGTTCCAAGTGAGTGTTACTAAATTTTCCTGCTTATTTTTGAGTACCAAATTAATCTCATTGCCAGACCAATTTTCTGTTTCAGCTGTCAAAAACAATTCCAGATGCTGCGGATCGGAAACATTAATCTGCTGTGAGGAAGTTACTAATTTTTCAGCAATAACTTTTTCTTGCCGCAGCTGTTTCAATTCTTTAATGGGTTTCATATACAGCTGATTATTCTTTAAAGTTAATTCCCTCGGCAAGGTTAAAGCACCACACCAGCCATCAGCCTGCTCGGGAAAATCAGCGTGCCACATATCAAGCCAGCCAATGACAATGCGCCGGTTATCAGGTGTTAACATCGTTTGCGCCGCGTAAAAATCGTGGCCATGATCAAGTTCTTGAAACGCTCCGTGTGCAAACTGGTTTTGGTGATAATCCATCTTGCCGATGAAATATCCCGTTTGGTAAAGATTAAGATACTTTTTACCCTTTGCTGCAATTCCCTGCGGCGAACATAAGAGAACATCTTGCCCATTTAGTGAAAAAAGATCTGGACACTCCCACGTATATCCTTCATTATCTCTTCCCTGAGAAACCGCAATTGGTCCTAAATATTTCCAGTGCAATAAATCAGTTGACTTATAAGTAATTGCACGACCCAGTCCTGCCTTATTTTGACTACCAACAATAATATAATATGAATCTCCATGTTGCCATACTTTCGGATCACGAAAGTGCTGTGAGTTATCAGCCGGTGGTAAGGCAATTACTGGATTACCACTATATTTTGTAAAATGAATACCATCATCACTATATGCAACATTTTGCGTTTGGCAAAAACGACTATGATCATTCACATCATAATAATGATTGCCAGTATAGATCAGATATAAACGGCCATCTTTTTCAATCGCACTGCCAGAATAACAGCCATTGTCATCTTCAGGGCTGTCTGGCGTCAGCGCAATTGGCAGTTCTTCCCAGTGAATCAGGTCTTGACTACGATAGTGTCCCCAATGCATTGGTCCTCTTTTAGATGAATAAGGATAATACTGATAAAAAATATGGTAGTAGCCTTGATAATACGAAAAGCCATTAGGATCATTCATCCATCCGGAAGGTGTTGAGACATGATAATTAAGGCGATAACGCTCATTGGTAATTTTTGCTGGAACCCGCATTCTTGTTTCTTCCTTATTCTTATAAATTTCAGTTCGCTTACTTGTTTAATTGCAAAATCAAATTGCCGTGATTTACTTCTGTATCCTTATTCTTGGTGGTAAAGCCATTTTTATATTCAGGGAATAATACCATGACCGTAGTTTGTTTACCAGCTGCTTGAATAGCTTTTAAATCCATCTTAGCCAGTGGGTCGCCGGCAGCAATCTCTTGACCATCTTTTACTAAAATTGTGAAACCTTTGCCACCTAAATCAACTGTATCAATCCCCATATGCAATAATATTTGTACACCATTTTCACTCTTTAAGGTAATTGCATGCTTAGTCGGAAAAACTGATACCACTTTTCCATTAACGGGTGCAAAAATGTCGCCGGTAGTCGGCTGAATAGCAAAACCATCTCCAACTAATTTTTGGGAAAAAGTTTCGTCATTAACTTTTTCAAGAGGTAAATACTCACCATCAACAGGTGCTAAGACAGAATTATCATCAGTAGCAACTAATATTTTGCTTTCTTTGTGGTCCACTCTTCTTTTGTTTTCCGGTAATATCGGCCTGAATTTATTCCAAACCAGAATAAAAATAATTGGCAAAACAAATGCAATTAGGTTACCAATAACATACGGTCCAATTGGTCTGGCAACCGTTAAACCGGGAAGTACAGTAAGACCCTGAGCTAAACCTTTAACATTTAACAGTTTCATGTAAACTCCGCCAAATCCGGCTCCCAGAAATGAACATACGAAAGGCACAATACTGTATTTAAGATTAACAGCAAAGATAGCGGGTTCAGTAATTCCGACTAACGTAGGAATAAAGCTTGAAATAGCAATGTCACGATCCTTGGATTTTTGCTTTAAAATCAAATACATCCCAATACAGCCACCGCCTTGGGCAATAATGGAAACTGACCAAATAGGTTGAATATAATCAAATCCTGTCTGCACAATTAAATTAGCTTCAATTCCCTGAATAGCTTGATGCGTTCCCGTTACCACTAAAGGTTGCAGTCCCGCAGCAAAGACAAAGGCACCAAAAGCGCTCATTTTCATATAAAGGAAATTAATAATGCCGCCTAAAATATTCCCAATCCAGAGACCGAGAGGTCCAAAAATTAGAAACAGAGATAAATTGGCCGCCAGCAAAGTAACCGCAGGCACGAGTATATACGAGACAACTTGAGGTATATATTTAGTAGCTATTTTTTCAACCTTGGCCTGAAACCATGCAGTTAAAATCGCCGCAAAGACACCACCTTGGAAACCCACAGCAGCTATTTTTAGACCAAATAAATTCCAATACGCTGGATGAACTTTTCCCAGCACAAAAGCATTTCTATCAGCCAAATCAGGTGAAATCATGACAAAGCCGACTAATATTCCCAAAATTGGATTACCACCAAAGCGCTTAGTGGCTGAATACATTACTAATACGGGCAAGATTTTAAATGTAGTGGCAATAACATTTAAAAATTTACAAAAATCGCCTACATACACACTCTGCTGGGCTAGTGACTTGGTCATACCAAACATGCCCGGAGTAGCAAGTAATGACCTTAAACCTAAGATCATTGCAGCACCAATAAAAGCTGGAATTATAGGAATAAAGATATCGCCAAAAACTTTAAATGCTTGCTGAAATTTATTTTTGTTTTTGATACCTTCATCTTTAATTTGATCAACTGATACTTCTTTAGTCCCAGAGATTTTAACAAAAGCATCATAAGCCTGCTCTACTGCTCCCGGACCAAATACTATTTGCAGTTGCCCGCTGTTGTATATTACTCCTTTAGTACCCTCAATGTTATTAAGGGCATCTTGGTCGGCCTTATTAACATCTTTTAAAACTAGCCTTAACCTGGTAACGCAGTGTGTAGCACTAACTACATTATCTGCACCACCAACATTTTTTAAAACTTCTTGTGCAATTTTATTATAATCTGCCATTTATTTTGATCCTCTTTTATCATTTACGATAATCATTGGAAAATTCAATTTGATCAAGTTGAAGCGTTCCGTTAGTCACGGTCACACTTAAAGTATGGCCAAACTTATGGTAAACGCGAGCATTTAACGCAGTACCATCTAGATAAATCGTTAGGATATTATCATCCACAATTACTTTTAGATCATACTCTTTGCCAGCCTTTAAATTGATTGGTCTGTTAAGTCCCTTGTTCATCATTTGGTACCACCTGTAACAAGGGTTTTTATCCAAAGTTAAGCAGTTCTCATCTAAATTAAATCTAAACTCATAAGATTCATCTGTTGCAGGATTTCGATAAAGTCGAATAGAAAAATCACTGACAGATTTGCTAAAACTGATTTTAGTATGGAAATAAAAGTGTTCGCCCGTATCTTCAATAAGTTCTTTTTCTTCAAGAGTGTCTGTAGTTTGCAATTCCTGTGGCGGAATTTCTGTTTTATTTGCAAAAGCTGTACAAATTTCTGCCACAGGACGTACACCTAGCGTATTATCTGCTCGTTGATAAATCTCTTGTGGTACAAAAGTACCGCCCCATTCATAATTGTTCATATCATTCAGACCAACTTTAGTGGGAACCCAGCCAAAGAGTACACGGCGCTTGCCGTCAAAAGCCGTTCTGGCAGCATAGTAAGCTCGACCGTCAAAAGCTTCATCTTTAGGCTTGAGCCACGGGCCATTCAGACTTTTACTCATTCTATAAAAGACCTTGTTTTTCACGCTATATTCTGAATAAAGCAGATACCACCAGTCACCCATTTTAAAAAGCTGAGGCATTTCAAACATGGTATATAAATTTGGCGCCCAGAAGTCACCCTCAAATTGCCAATTTTCTAGATCTTTTGAAGTGTATTTGACAAGTCTTCCAGTCAACCGATGCTTATCTTGACCTTTTCGCGCTCCTAAAATCAACAGGTATTCCTTTTTGGTATCATCCCAAATGACCGATGGATCACGCCAATTACGGTTATCATAACCAGGCTGTGGTTCGAGCTTTAAAGCATTCTTTGATTTCGTCCAGTGAATAAAGTCCTTACTGGTGGCGTGTAGTAAGATTTGCGATGTCTTTCCTTCTTTTAAAAATTCCTTATTAAAACCTGTATAAAAGGCATGAATGGTATCTTTCGCTTTAAAAATAGACCCAGCATAAACAAATTGGTCCCAGTCTTGAGCTCTACCCCGCTTTAATACTTCTCCATAATCTTGGTAGTGCACAAAGTCTGTAGTGGTTACCAGCGACCAGCCAAAAGGATCAGTAATAGGTCCATGAACTCGTTTATCTCGTTGATGGTAAATATAAAACTTACCATCCTGAGCGTAAGGCATAATATCTCCTACCCAAACATCTTTAGGTTGATAATAAATTTGTTGATTATTAGTCGGCTTTAAATCCATCGTTTCCTCCTTGTTAGCACTTACATTTACTATTGAATATACTGCAACCCGTTACATATGTCAACCGGTTACATATGTAAAATTAAAAAAGCCAGTTAAAAAAAACTGGTAATTATTAGACTGTATGCCCTATATAAAGGCTTACAGGAAGGTCAAGGCGATCTGTTTCTTTTTTGCCGTTAATTTTATTTATTAATTTTTCTGTTGCTACCTGTGCTATTTGACCAATTGGTTGTCTGATTGTTGTTAATCTGGGATTATATAACAAAGTTTGCTTTGCCCCATCAAAGCCGATAACTTTGACATCTTCTGGTACTCTTTTATCATGCATCTCTAGATAAAAAATAGCTAATGAAGCTAACAAGTCATCTCCAGCAAAAATGCCATCGATTTGGGGATGGCTCTGCAAATAATTTTCAATAGTTTCTTTCTTTTTAGCAGCACTCCACACAAATGGTACTTCCAGAACATTTTCAGGTAAATTATTCTTTTTCATCAAATCTAAATATGCAGTTGAGCGATCGTTAGCCGGCAATTTGACCGAACTATCGCCCCTAATATCCAGTATCTGCCTACACCCACGGTCAATTAACAATTGCACCGCCATTTTACCACCAGCATAATTATCACAAGCTACAGTTGTAGTATTTTCACCCAAGTCACGGTCAATTGCAACTATGGGCAATTTAGAATTTTGATAGCCTGAAACATGCTTATTATGCGTGCCAACAATAATGCCGTCTACTTGATTTTTACGGAGCATTGTCAAATAATCAATTTCTTTTTGAGGATTATTTAGACTGTTGCAAAGAAGCATTTTATAGCCTTTTTGGGATAATAAATATTCTATATCCTGTATTAATTCAGCTTGGAAAGGATGAACATTTGACGGAAAAATAACACCGACCGTATATGTTCTTTTTTGGTAAAGAGCACGAGCCAGATCGTTGGGATAATACTCTAATTTTTTCATAGCTGCCTGGACTTTATCACGAGTTTCCTTGCTAATATAGCCCCTATTATTTAAAACTCGCGAAACTGTAGCTGTGGAAACTTGTGCTTCTTCAGCAACTTCACGGATTCCAATTTTTTTCATACTAAAATTCCATCCTAAATATATTTTAAAAATCAATCCTATACACTTTTTAAAATGCCATTTGGTTTACTTATGATACGGGCTGCCACTGTTAATCATAAATGCGCGATAGATTTGTTCAATCAAAACTACCCGCATCAACTGGTGTGGCAAAGTCAATTCGCCAAAACTCAGCAGATCATTGGCCCGCTTGTTTACTTCCGGGCTGGTGCCCAAACTGCCTCCAATTACAAAAGTCAAATCCGAATGTCCGTAGGTGGCCAGATCCTTTAGTTCCCGCGCGAATTTTTCACTGCTTCTCTGCTTTCCCTTTATTGCAGTCACAAAAACATATTCTTTATCCTTGATTTTACTCAGGATTCTTTTTCCTTCTATTTCTTTAACGCTATTTTGTTCTGCTTGACTAAACTTTTCCGGTGCCTTCTCATCGGCCACCTCAACCACCTGCACTTTAGCAAACCTACTCAGCCTTTTTTGATATTCAGCGATTGCATCTTTAAAATATTTTTCTTTTAACTTGCCTACACAAACAATTTTAATATTCATAATAGCTATTTTATCCCCCAATTCCCAAAGTTTCCACTTGCTTTTTCCACAACTGTGTAAAGCTCAAAACTACATTTTGTGGTTTTGACCTTTAGTAAGCGAACAAATTGTGTTTTGAAAATTTTTTGGTATTTATCATCCTTAATTTACCCACATACAGATTTTTCATAGTTGCTTTTCACAAACTTTTGGACCTCAAATACTGCTGTTAAGCCTTGAACAACTGTTTGTACTAATTAAATTTCACTATTATTTACACACAATTCACAGGTTATCCACAATTTATCCCAACCGTTTTTTCGCATTTTATGCACAATCCACAAAGTTATCCACAATTGTCAACAAGATTTTTAGCTATGTTTTTTGCTTGACAGCAATAAATTTCGAACTTTTTTATGTTTCCCAGTATTAATGTTAAGAAAAAGACTATACTTATGTTTGAAATCGCATAGTATAGCCTTTTTATCACTTAATTCTAGAATATTATTTGCTTAATCAGATTGTAATTTTACGCGTAAATTAATCTCTTTGCCGTTACGGTTAATGGTCAAATTGATGGTATCTCCGACTTTGTGATTATACAAAATACTGTGTAACGAAGCTACATCTGACACAGATTTGTTGTCAACTTTGATAATTACATCACCAGTTTTAATTCCTGCCGCAGACGCTGCACTGTGCTTAGAAACAGAAGCAATGTAAATACCATTTTTCAGATTGGACTTAATGTTAAGTTGCTTTCTGTTACTGTAAGGTATGCCTTGCAAAGCAATCACTTTAACACCTAGTTGAGGACGGACAATCTTGCCTTTTTTAACCAGTTGATTAACTATAGTTACCACTTCATTGGACGGAATGGCAAAACCCATGCCTTCAACTGATGTACCGTCACTTGATTGCGAAAGCTTCATTGAGTTGATACCAATCACTTGCCCCGCAGAATTGACTAGGGCACCACCCGAATTACCCGGATTAATAGCGGCATCCGTTTGAATAACCGTCTGCTGATTAGCAGAAGAAGTAGTGATACTTCGTGCCGGAGCCGAAACTATTCCTTGAGTAACCGTAGAAGCGTATTCGCTGCCAAGAGGAGAACCAACTGCAATTACCGTTTGACCAGCCTGTAAACTCTTAGAATCGCCAAATTCAGCTGTTTGAGTTACATAGCTGCTATCAATGGAAAGAACAGCCAAGTCCGTTGTAGCATCCGTACCCACAATACGTGCATTAACTGTTTTGCCATTGGACAGCATGACTTGCACTTTGTCACTGCCAGAAACAACGTGATTATTAGTTACAATATAGCCTTTATTGCCAGATCTCTGGTAGATTACGCCTGAGCCCTCGCTATAGGTCTGCAATTTCCCCTTGCCTTTATTGTCATTATCGTCATCGCCAAAAATATCGAAAATCGAGTTGCTGCTGCTTGATTGCCGTTTCATATTAATAACTGAAACCACAGCACCTTTGACATCATTATAAGCCGGCGTCATTGTTCCGCTGGTTTTGGCACTATTTCTGGAAGTCTTGGCACTATTTGAACTAATACTAGTTTCAGCATTATTATTCATATTAGCGTTATTAATTTGATCTAAGGCCACATATGAAGCACCACCACCGATTAATCCGGCAACAACACCAACAATAGCAGTTTTCATAAAACCATGCTGCTGATGACCAGAGTTTTGATTATTCATCATTTAATCTCCTTTACACATCTTTTTACTATACTAACAAATCTTGAAAAAAGATAAAAAGTTTCCTTAAATTTGTACTAAATTAGTTGGCTGGATCGGATCGGTCAGAACAATTTTAACATCACTCGGCAAGTTAGCATCCCCGTCAACCATTATTTTTTTAGCAGCATTATAAGCCAATTTTGCTGTATTATTATGCTGACTTCTATGTGCTAAAAAAATGTGTTCGGTTTTACTTGTCACCACATCGAGCAAAGCCTGCCCGGCATCATCATTTGATAAATGTCCGACATCTGACAAAATGCGTTGTTTTAAGCTCCAGGAATATGGACCATTGCGCAACATCATATCATCATAATTAAACTCCATGAGATAGGCATCCGCATCTTCAATCACGCTTTTTACTTTACGAGAGACATAGCCGGTATCTGTCAAAAAAGCGATGCGCTTACCGCCACTGGTGAAAACGTAATATTGCGGCTGGGCCGCATCGTGACTAGTCGCAAATGCTGTCACATCCAAATCGCCAAAAGTCTTGGTTTGCCCCGGCTCAATAATATTAATTTGTTCAACCGGTATTTGCCCAATTTTTTGTGTTTCAGTTAAATATTCCCAAGTACCACTGTTGGCAAAAGCAGCAATTTGAGGGTAGCGACGCATTAAAACTCCCAGTCCTTTGCTGTGATCTGAATGATCATGACTTAAAAAGACCATGTCAATGTCTTTAATGTCAACGCCAACTTCACTCAATAAAGTCTTAATTTTTTTACCTGATAAACCTGCATCCATTAAAATTTTATGCTGACCAGTTTCAATTAAGCTGGTGTTACCAGTCGAACCGCTGGCTAAAACAGAAACTTGCACCGCATTATCCCTTCCTAATTTTTCTGTACATTAACATTATATGAGCTGCCCTGCAAGATTTGTGCTGTAAATGCATTAACTCTTTTAACAGTGATGTTCTTAGTAGTTTTATTTTCAACTTGAATTAACCATGTAGGTAATAAAATTGTGCTGCCACGAACATCTGTCAATCTAGAATAGCCTAAACTAACCCGCATTACCCGTGAATTGTTGGCAATTTCCCTGTCAGTATACATGGCCTTAACAGCATGCCACGCACTGATAATTAACTGCGGTTCTCGAACTGCTTTAATAGGGCCCATATAAGAAATAGTATAGTTAGTAATTTGATTATCGCGCACATTAATTGTTAATTGCGCGTCACTGTCATAAATGCGGCCGTAATCGGTATTTTGCACATAACAATAGGTATTGTCACCAGACATGCTGGGTTCAAACTTAAATGTTTTACCATAAGGAACATTTTTAGGATCATTTTTAAAATCCTCCAGCTGCTGCATATTATTTTTACGATTGCCACTGAGCAAAATCATAGATTTGGGTGTACCAGTCAAAGAATTGTCACTTTTGGAATAATGTGTAGCAACTTGTGTGAGACCACTGCTTTTACCAGAAAGATAGTCACGATTTTTAACGGCTAAATAATAGCCGGACTGTTGTTTATGTGAAATATGCAATGGCACATCAATACCATCAGCACGCATCTCAGCACGAATGCTCGTTGCAGTAGAACCGGCAGTATTGCTCAAACTAATAGGCGAACGCCAAATTTCAATTCCTAAATAAATATCGATTAACAAGAAAACAATGAAAAACAACCATTCTATTCTTTTACGGTCCATCTTACTTCCCTTCTTCCGTTAATGTCTGCCTATATTTATTCAGGGCAAGAAAATCTACTTTCTCCCATTCGGCTAAACTCTTCCACTCATCATATGCTTTAACATAATATCCTGGTACCAAGTTAACCAAGTGGTCGTGTGATTTGTCCTTTTCAACCTTAAAGGCTACTATTATACGTTGAATTTCATTTTTTCTCATACCGGCATTTACTAATCTTTGCATCACTGCTGTACTTGTCGGCAAAGTTTTCGTTTGCCCATCAAAAGGTATTGGAATTTGCAAATCCGTATTATTAAAATCAACTTTTACAGCATCTTCAGTGAAAGTTGTTGCAACCTGCGGATTATTTTTATCCCAAAAGACTGGTATGCCTTCAATATAGTTAATGTAGCTTATAGAATCATTTATAGTATCAAAGTAACGCAAATCCTGCTCGCTTAAACCTAATTTATGAACAAAATCTACGCTCTCTAAAAGCTGATCATTAAGCGATATGTCTTTACGCTTCTCATAACGGGTATAGTGAAAATCATGTCGTTCAGTTTTGGCCTTAGGGACGCGCAAATTGGTATAGTAATTTAGCGAGTACGTAGTCCAGCCCTTTTTATTAGAGCGAGTTGTCACGTTAGTAGTACCTAGGAGCCGAGATACAAAATATGAATCAGTTTGGGTATTAGTAAGATAGCTGTATATTTTCCAATGGTCTTGCTTAGTAAAGAATACCTCATAACAATTTTTGAAACGTACAAACTCCACTGGAATTCTGCCTTGAGCCCTGCTGGCATAATTGCGTAGTTTAGAAAAATTGCCTTTAATTAAATGAACCCGGTAAACGGTATAAGTCTTATCATTCCCCAGATAAAGGTAATTATTGCTGTCTGTCACAAAGACACGTCGAAATTGCACATCATTTTTTCTAACATTTTTCCTAGTAAACAAGTTGATGCTAACTTCTTTAGGAAAGCTTAGCTGAATACAATTTTCATCATGCAGCATTTTTTCATACTGCGTTTTCCCAGTGCTAATTTTATTAATACTACGGTATCTTACCCCTTTTATTTCTTTGACAAATTCCAGGGGCAAATTCTTTTTAGCATCATATAAACGGTATAACTGACCGTTTCTAAATCCATAAGAATTAGTGGGGATATACAGGTTGGAAACAATGCGGCCACGCCTATTTTTTGCCTGTTCAGTTACTCTGTTTGTTTGATTAATATGATTAAAATACTGGTCATTGGTCATGATAAAAATCCAGAGAACGATTGAGAGAACGAAAACAGCCACCGTCCCCAGTAAAAGCAACGCATCGCTGAGCTTAAATTTAGACTTCATCCCAATCATCCCCTTCGCTCATTGGTTCATAAGGCAGTGCAATATAAAAAGTAGAGCCGTTGCCTTCACTACTATTGGCCCAAATATGACCGTGATGTTCCTCCACAATTTCTTTAGCAATCGCAAGACCTAGACCAGTGCCGCCTTGAGCCCGTGAGCGAGCTTTATCAACGCGGTAAAAGCGATCAAAGATTTTAGTCAGATCTTCACGTGGAATGCCTAAACCTTGATCAGCAATACTGAGAACAATCCGCTTTTGTTCAGAATGAAGTTTCACTGTGATCACGCCACCATCAGGTGAATATTTAATAGCATTGTTCATAATATTATCGATTACTTGGGCAAACTTATCTGTATCGATTTCTACCCACAATGCCTGTGTGCCCAACTCACGCTTAATAGTATATTTTTTGTTTTCTTTTTTATCCGTTTTGACAATCATGTCAAAGCGATCAAGGATATGAGCTACAAAGTCATTAAAGTTAACCCATTCCACATCAACTTTAGAAACTCCTCTATCCATGCGCGACAAGCTGAGAAGCTCACTAATCATTCGGATCATGCGCTCGGTTTCTTCTTGTGTTACCTGTAAAAATTTAGGAGCAACATTGGGATCTTTCCAGGCCCCTTCATTTAAAGTTTCAATGTACGCGTGCAGACTGGTAAGCGGGGTACGCAACTCATGAGAGACATTAGAGACAAACTGCTTTTGTGAATTCTCATTTTTCTGTTGTTCAGTAATATCATGCAAAACGCAAACACTACCGGAGACAAAACCAGTCACCCTTTTAATAAGAGAAAAGCTGGCATGTAAAATGACTTCATCACGTGTTCCCTGGCCAATTGTAATCACAATGCCCTTTTGGCTACCAATCAGATCCTGTGAAGACTCTTCCAGACCTAGGACTTCAGCAATCGGCTTATTAATAATTCCATCTTCTGTTTGGTTTAAAAAGTTGAGCGCCATTTGGTTAACAACGTTAACATTGCCGTGCCTGTCAGTAGCAAGAACCCCGTCACTCATATGAGACAGGACGCTGTCTAGTCTGCGCTGCTCACTTTCAGATTCTTCTTGTGAGCGTTCAATTCTGACAGATAACGTATTAAAAGCCTGTCCTAATTGACCCAGCTCATCATTTGAATAGATCTTTACTTGACTTGAATAGTCACCGTCAGCAATACTAAGAGCTTGCCTTTGCATTTCTTCAATCGGTTTAGTAATCGCATGGGAAACAACTAGCGATAAAATGGCACCCATTACTGCCGCAATTAAAGAAGTAACCAGGAACATCAGTGAAATATTGCGCAAGTCATTAAAAACTCCCTGCATCGACGCGCGCACATAAATGGCGCCAACAGTATTAGCGGATCCGTTACCCGCATTTAAAGGAGTAACCTGCACCATGTAGTCGCCGTGATTATTAACTACTTTAGTTGCCTGCCTACCAGTGGAAGTTACCTGCTTTACCAGAGTATTATTAACTCGTTGGCCAATACGATTTTTATCATTTAAATTTGAGACTGCACGAATAATGTCCTTATTATCCACCACAATAATTTCACTAATTGTGCCAATACCACTGCTATAATCGTTAACAATCCTATTCAAGTTGCTGTCAGTATGTTTATTATCCTTTACTAACTGTGTCGACAGCTGATTGGATACAATGGGCAAAACCTGAATTGAAGATTGAAAATTGTCAATACTGTTTTGTTCCAATTGGCGCGTAAAATAAGCACCGATAACTTCAATTGTGGCAATAATCATCGCCATAAACACGATAGCTAAAGTGGTATTAATAGAAATAGTTAAATGTTTAAACTTATTCTTGATTTTTTTCATAGCTTTACAAAATAAAATAAAAAGAAAGCCGCGCTTGCTAAACATTGCGGGGCTTTCTTTGCTAGTCTTCATTAGGCTGTTTTACATAATAGCCAACACCGCGCCGAGTTACTAAAATCTGCGGCTGGATTGGATTATCTTCAATTTTTTCACGCAAACGGTGTACAGTAACATCGACTGTCCGGACATCGCCAAAGTAGTCATAGCCCCAAACAGTCTGTAAAAGATGCTCCCTGGTCATCACCTGATCCATATGCTGCGCTAAATAATACAGCAACTCAAATTCACGGTGAGTCAGTTCGATTTTTTTGCCTTCTTTTTCGACAATATAAGCATCTGGCATAATGACTAAATTGCCAATAGCAATGTTTTTAGTTGAACTATTTTCACTGGCACTTTCATCTTTTTTAACGATATTGCGACGACGCAAATTAGCCTTCACCCGCGCTACTAATTCACGGTTAGAAAAAGGCTTAGTCACATAATCATCTGCGCCCATTTCCAGACCCAAAACTTTATCAATTTCAGTATCTTTTGCTGTCACCATAATGATAGGCATATCATGAGTTTGTCTTACTTCACGCGCTACATCCAAACCGTCTTTTTTGGGTAGCATCAAGTCTAAAATCATTAAGTCAGGATTGTATTCGTCAACCTTCTTGATAGCTTCTTCACCATCATAAGCAGTGTCGACGTCAAAACCCTCTTTTGTCAAATTAAATTTAATAATATCAGAAATCGGTTTTTCATCATCAACAACGAGAATTTTCTTTGACATCGAAAAGCCCCCTTTTGTTATCATTATACTGGTTTTTAGTTTATTAGCCAAAAAAGTCATCAAAATTTAATAAAAAAACTTGCATTTCACTGAAAATAATAGCATAATAGTCTCCGTTGGTTATTTGTAATAACGCTTATGGGTGGCTAGCTCAGCTGGCAGAGCAACGGACTCTTAATCCGTGGGTCCAGGGTTCGAACCCCTGGCCACCCATTAATAATAAAGGTAGTAATCAGTTGGTTGCTACCTTTTTTGTTTGTCAAAAGACCTTAAACCTTTATATAATATCAGATCAGTTTCATTTGTCAATTCTATTGTATTTGTTATTGTTTTAAACAATTAATCCAGCACTTTTTCAGCAAAAGCATTGGTTCAACAGTATTTCATCTACTTACTTTACTTTTGCAAGACTTCATGAAATTAACAAATAAAAGCAACAAACTATAGCTTTATAACTACAAATTCTGCCCTAAGCAAATGTTAAGCAGAATTCTTTATACTTTTTTATACAAAAGCCTTGTCAAAAGCCGAATTAATTGTTATCATAATTAACTGTCAACAGAAATGGTAACGGGTGGCTAGCTCAGTTGGCAGAGCAACGGACTCTTAATCCGTGGGTCCAGGGTTCGAGCCCCTGGCCACCCACCATAATAAAAATGGCACTGCAAGTAGTCGGTGCTTTTTTTATTGCTTTTAAAAAATTCAGTTTGAAGGAGACTTTCTAGTCCCCTTTTTTGTTTTCATAATCTGCAATATCCGTTAGAACTTGTTCTGCCAGTTCTTTGACAGTGGCACTTGTCAGCTTGCGCTCCTTTCCACCAAGTGTATCTTGTTCAAGCCACCACTTTTCGAGAATCTCAAGTGAAAAAGGACTTTCTTTTTCTTCATTATGTTTTACGGTTTGCGCAAAAGAAATATCTAAGTAATAAACAAAGGCTCCTGCACCAAATTCATGAATTATTTTAGTTAAAGCTGTGCCATAAATCCTTTTAGGCAATATTCCTTCCAATATAATTATAGGATAGTATTGTTTGCCCCAGTCAATCATTAATTCTATCAGACTGGCAGTTGGCGCCGCCACTTTTTCCTTAACATGCAAAATATCAAGGCGCAATAAATCTTCATGTAAAAGTAAACATTTTTGGTAGCCAAAATGATTTTGCAAATAATTGGCTAAGACAGTTTTGCCACTGCCTGAATTTCCTCTAATTAAAATAAAAATTGGTGTCATTGCATCTTTTTCCTTTCAATACGAGTGTCTAAAAAGCTAACGCTATTATTAAGCTTTTATATTTTTAATAATAGAATAATATATATAAGATATAATTAATACATAAATGATCAAAGTAGGCAATATTAATGAAGAAAAAATGGTTAATAGGATTAAGCAGCATTTTAGGTTTACTCTTAGTTACAATCGTCCTGTTTCACACTTATGAACAAAAAAATTCGCATACGGCTACGGATGAAGTCAGTTCCGCCAATACGGAAAAAGCTCATTTTAAAGCTACGCCTACCATTTATTTGCATGGCTATGGTGCTGGCGTTCATTCAACTGCTGGGATGATCGCTTATGCCGAACGCCATAATGGTGCACACAAAGTTTTAACAGCTAAAATTTCTCCTGCAGGTAAAGTTGAATTACAAGGCAATTGGCCCCGTAAAACTAAAAGACCGCTTATTCAAGTAATTTTGCAAGATAATAAAAACAGCAACTATTATACGACACGTGAGTGGTTTTACAACCTGATATTATGTTTAAAGCAAAAATACCATATTAAGCAATATAATACCGTAGCTCATTCTATGGGAAATATCATGACTCTCTCTTATCAACTAAAATACGGACAGGAACGTGATTTGCCTCGACTAAAAAAGCAGGTTAATCTTGGAGCACCATTTAATGGTATTATCGGTCTAGATGAGAAGCCTAATCATAATTACCTGCTTAAAAATGGCAAGCCAAAATACATGACCCAATCCTACCAATATTTTTTAGCGCATCGTCATAACTTTCCAAATAATGTATCAGTATTAAATATTTTTGGCAATAAAGAAAATGGTACCAATTCTGATGATGACGTCAGTTGCGTTTCAGCTCAATCTTTACGATATTTGTTGCGTGGCAAAGTGAATTACCATGAAATTGAAATTAAGGGTGCAGCTGGACAACACAGCAAGTTGCACGACAATTACAAAGTAGATCAGATTATCGGCCGGTTTCTGTGGCCCAAGTAGTTATTAATTCTATAAATAATTTTAATATTTTTTTCATAAATTATAGCGTATAATAAAAAGAAAAAAGATATTTTATAGTGACAGGAGAAACAGGATGACTCCACTAATCGAAAATTTCATCTCCAAATTGGCTCTGAATTTGACGTCTTTATCTACATCAGAACAAAAATATACACTTGACTTCTACCGTGATTTTCTGCTGGACGGTGATTTTCAAGCAAAAGAAGAAATAGTTAAAGAACTAGGTACTCCGGATGACCTTGCAAAAGAAATCAAGCAGGATTATGTTAAATTTTTAACAGCAGTTACTGCCTCTGCTAATGACCCCCATGCCAGTGATAATTACTTTAATGGCTTGCGTGTCAAAAGATATCCCCGCAGAAAGCGTACCATTACCCTTGAAAACTTCAATCAAGTAAAATTGGCAGTTAAGACTACAGATGTAATTATTCATCAAGGTAGTCAATTTCAAATAACCGTAGCAGATTACAGCAGCAGACCCATAGAAACTAATTTAGTCAAGCAAACGTTAGTTGTTAAAGAGGCTCCTGTTGAGAAAAAAAACAGTGTAATCATGTTCAACAGGCTCACGGCTGTCAGTCGCGTGGAAATTACTGTTCCTAAACTAGATTCTTTAACTAAAATTAGTGGACAAAGTCATAATGGTGACATCATGTTGCAAAATCTAAAACTTAAAAACATCGTACTTAACCTTCATAATGGTGACATATACATCAACAATGTCAGAGTTTCAGATGAATTTATTTTTGTCGGCCAGAACGCTGATTGCTTTGTTACTCAGTCAAAAATTGCTCAGTTATCTAGTAAAGTGCAAAACGGAGACGGCAGTTTTAAACGCAGCATCCTTAAGCAAATAATTACCCAAACAGATGATGGAGATATAGAAATTAACCAATGCCATGCTAACATCAGTTTGCAAGCACAGGATGGAGATGTTCTGATCAGGAAAAGCCAGCTAACCGATCAAAATATTGTTAAGAGTACGAATGGCGATTTGAAGTTAGGTCAACTTGCCCATGACATCAGTGTGCAACTTAAAGTAAACGATGGCGACATTATTTATCGCAATTCCAGTATTGGCAATAGTTTTAACAGTCAAAGTATGCAAAGTGACTCGTTAATAGCAACCTTAAGGGATGGAGATATAATCATTAAATAAAAGTAGGACGCAGCTGATGTGACCCCCGAAATTGAAGTGCAACTAAAAAGTTAGACATTTTATTATTAAGCAAGACCTAACGCACGATTCCGATATTTAATCGGAGTCGTGTATTTTAGTTTGTTTGAACTTCTGATGTGGTTGAACCAGTAAACGTAATCGCGCAGTACTGCCTGCAGGTGAACCATAAACGCATTTACCGACTGATGAAGGAGCACAAGCTGCTGGCCCGCAAATACAACTTGCGTGCAGGCAAGTATGATTCATCAAAAGGTCCGCAAGGCAAGAAGGCGAAGAACCGCTTCCACCAGAAGTTTAAGACCGATCGGCCCTACCAAAAGGTAGTCACCGATATCAGCGAGTTTCGCTATGGCAATAAGAGCATGAGCCAACGGTTATATTTCTCGCCCTTTAAAGATCTTTACAGCGGTGAAATCATCAGCTACACCATCAGTCAGCGGCCACAGACCAAATAAGTTCTAGATGGACTCAAGTAGGTTTTGGCGATCCGGCCCAAACAAAAGAACTAACCAAAATGGTTAGTTCTAAAAATATAATAAAGTTCAAATAAATTTTCAAGTACTTGCTTTTTACCTTGTTGTCTATTATTAGCAAATTATATGGAAGCTATTTAATATCAATTGATTTAAAAAGCTTGGGGTCTATTTCTTGGCTTCTATGTGATACCATTATAACAGTTTCTACTTGATTAAGTAGATTATTCAAAATATCTTTAGTCGACTTAAGATCAATATTTGAAAAACTTTCGTCTAATAAAATTAATTTATCTTTTGGGTTGAGTAAGCGCGCTAAGGCGACTCTTTGTTGTTCCCCACCAGATAAAGAATCTGGATGCCAGTCATTATTAATTTTGTAAATATTTTTGACTTTTTCTAACAATTGGCTGTTAACATTACGTCCTAATTTAATATTATAATCTATGGATTGTGGGAATATCGTAACGGTTTGTGGTACATAAATAATAATATTATTAATTATAGTTTGTGGTATTGTTTTAATATCAATTCCGTTTAAAAGGATTTTCCCTTTTTGGGGCTGTAATTGGTTAGTTGCAAGTTTTAAAAGTGTACTTTTCCCAGAACCAGATTTTCCATTTAGCTTATAAAAGTTGTTTCTATTAAAAGTAAAAGAAAAATTAGTTAGTATCTGATTTTTTGAGCCTGGATAAGAAAAGTAAACATTCTTGAATGTAAGGGAAACAAATTTCGTTAAAAGATTTGTTTCATCTAAATTCTGAGTATTACACTTAAAATTTCTGGAAGGAACTAACTTACCAAACTTTTCAAATAAACTAGTTGTTGATAACAATTGGGAAAAGTAGCGATCAACAATATTGATGGAATCAAAAACTTTTGTTGCTAATTCAGCAGTAGCCAATATAGCTCCCGCAGTAAGTAATCCTTGAAAATGGAGATAACCTGTAATGCCAAGAATTATTAATTGACTTCCTATATTTATCACTCCGGTGACTATACCTATTATTGATCGTCTAACTGTATTTTTAACGTTCGCATGCTTTAGTAAATTTGACCCGTTATTGACTAATCTTTTTAGTTCGGCCAAGACATTAAATGCATATAAAGTTTCATATCCGTGTAAGCCACTACTTGTGATTTTTAAAAACTTTTCATTCGCTTCTGAAACACCTTTAATTCCATTTGCTAAATAATTTTTGCAAATTTTGGGAACTATGGTCATGATAGTTACTAAAATAATAGCAGCAATAAAAAGCGAAATATTATAAGCGTATAAAGCAATTAAAGAAAAAAGCGCATTTCCAGAAAAACGGATAATTAGAAAAAATGTTTCGATGCCTTCTTTTTGTATCATGTTGGTATCGTTTTGTAAATAAGATTCATAATAATCAACTGGCTTACTTTTAAACTCAGACTGCGTTAATCCAATAATATTATTTGTAATTTCAGCTCGAATATCAGTTAATATATTTTGAGTTACAGTTTCTTGAACATAACTTTCAAGCAAAGAGATAATAAAGGTAGAAAACCATAAAGTAAAAATAATAAGAAGTGTCTTACTAAAATACAAAAGCTTCTTTTCAATTAAATAATTAGCTAGTTGTGCCATCTTAGTAGCAGCATAAACCTGTAATACTGAATTAGATAATAAAAGAAAACTTGCTAATAAAACTTCACCAAGGTGCTTTTTAAAATATACTTTCATTGTCACTCCTTCATAAGGTTTTTATAAATCAGCGATTCAGCATTTTTAAGTGATGTAAAGTCTCCTGCCGTATAGCAAACTTTGAAGCATTCTTTTTTTGATAAATTAATTAAAGTTGAAGATGAGTTTTCGACGCTTGTTCCTATGTATCTATATGATTCAAATAACTTCGAAATAGCTTCTGAAGATGCTATCTTAAAGATACCAAATGGCTGCGAATATGTAGGATTAAGAAAATAAATTCGCTTCACCTCTGCACCTGCTTTATTAAGCTTGGGCACCATTTTATCAGCTCTATTTTTGTTTTTTGCTGATTTAATATCAGCCGAGGTTCTTGTTAAAACTAATCTTGGGAAGCTATAAACATAATCTGTGTACCGTTGTAAAACAACTGTTTCATCAGTTAAATATTCATAATGTAATTTATTAGCTAATGAAATTGTTAGTGTGGTTTTGCCTGAGCCTCTGTCTCCAACAAATAATATAGCTTTATTTTGATCAGAAACTGCCCCGCCGTGAATAGCAATTAGTTGGTTTTTAAAATTAGAGGATTCAAAAGGAGGTAAAGGTGGCGTTAAAAATTCCCATTTTCTGGTAAAATAAACGAAATATTTATTTCTTCAATATCTTTCATTTGTTTACCTGATACTTTATAATCTTTCAAATCATCGTATGGGATGGTAAAAATCATATCTTTCTTTGAAAATGAATGATAATATCGGGCTTAATGTAACCACTCTCATCACTATAGTCGTATACTTTCTAACATATCATTATCAGAAATAACAAAATCGAAAATTGCAGTTTTTAAATTAAAAGTTTTGCTTAACTTAATGACATTGAACCCTTGTTTTGTCTAATTATACGTTGAAACGATAGCTTGCCCTTCATCCGGAATTAATGTTTTTATGGCCGGACTAATCTTTTTACCTACTTGCTTTTGTTTAACAAAAATGTATTTTGAATCATTAGTAAGATTAAAATCTGAAAAAGCTACTGTTATGTCATGAGAATTTGTTTTATTCATTCTAGTTGTATAAATTTTCTTCCCATTATAATAAAAAATAAGAGTACTATTTTCATTGGCATTCACGTCAACATAAATTGCACCATTTTTTCGTTCAATCTCATTGATCCTCGGTTTAGGTGAAGCATAATTTTTACTGCTTAGTTTTCGTCTAGTTACTATTTCTTTACCAGACTTATTTAAACCACATAAGATAACATCTTTATAGCCACTAAATTTCAAATTTGAAGAAAAGCGTCCTTTTTTACTAATATTAACTGTTTTAATTACATTTCTATTATATAGCACCTTTAACTTTTTAATACCTTTAGCTTTACCTTTTAGTTTAGCTTCATTGTCCTTCTTATTGAAAGTCAAAGTCGTTTTACTTATTTGAGGAACTGTTTTTGCATGAGATATTTGACTCCCAAAAATGCATAACCCTAGTAATATCATACATCCTAATACTAATTTTTCTTTGCTCAGTCGCATATTATTTCAACTCCCTTCTGAAACCAACATAAATTTACGACTTTAAAAATCTCCCTTAGTTAAATGCTTAATTAAGTGACAACGTGTGTAAAAGTAATTAAAAATCAATTAATCCATTACACTTACACTAACGATTGCTCTTTGGGACAATTTTCATATAAGTAGTAACAGTTATAATATCTCCTGAATCTCTCACGGAGAATAGGGCAGGTGTAGAATAGATTGCATTCATACCACGAACATCACAATCTTGAATACTATAAGATCTATTAGCAGGGTTCATAACTGATATGCTGTCGGGCTCATTATGAGCAAGTCCAAGTGCATGTCCTAATTCATGTTCAGCGACATTAACACGTTCACTCTTTGAATAACCATAAGCTGTAAGTGCAGCTCTATTTAAAAGAACTTGATTACTAATGATTTGTCCAGTACTTGTATTATATTTCGTATTTGTTTTTCCGGCTATACTCAAATCATCGGATCCATCATAACTACTTAAAGTAGTTTTCGAACTATTTGAAGCTTTCTGCCAATAAAATCCGTTACTAATCCACGAATTAATCGCACTATTCCAAACATCTTGATAATAACTCGAAGTTGACAAGTCATAGTAATAAGCAGAATTATATTTGTACCTCCATGGCTTAGAAGGTGTAATGTAGTCAGTATCTGCCTTAACTTGATTCGCTTGAATAAAATTTGAGCCAGTAATTCCTACTCCAAATATAAGCAAGCTAATACATGCCAAAAGTTTTTTAAAAGTTTTCATACTATAGGCCTCTTTTTTGATCTTAAATTATTTTCAAATTACTTTTACAATCATATTTTAACACACTTATTATTATGCAAGGAAAAATACTTATTTGTTGTTACTATTCACAGCCAAGCTCAAAAAACCCAGTATCTTTGTTCGATACTGGGTTTTCTGTACGTTAAATAAGCCTACTTTTGCAGTAGCTCTTTAACTTGATACGGTTTGCTGGCCATTAATTTCTCTAAGGCCTTAGTGGGATTCTTCTCATTGCGATAACTTGTTTCAATGTAACTGCGGATCGTCGCGTAATTCTTACTGCTGGTGATATTTTCAAACTGCCCAGCTAACTTCATTTTGCTCTTGACGCCGCGCAGACTTCGCTCACTCAAATTGTTGGAAAACGGTAAGGCAAAATTGGTTACCCAGGCAAAATATTGCGGGGGTATAAGTCACTATTCGTTTGATTAAAGTATGTTCCATCAGTGCATAGTAAGAATTACCTGGCTGCTGCCATTCTTGATAACCTAAACTTAATGCTTGATCTAATTTGAAATAAAACTCGGCTTCAGTTACTTCATCAAAACTTTCAATCCCTTGTTCAAGGAGATTTTTACGGTTCATATTGGTCAGACTGAGCAACTTCCGCAGGTCTTTAGCCCATTGATTGCCAGTATTATCAATGCACTTTTGTAAGTCCCGCATGAGATGGACATTACATTCAATATTGTCGTAATTAAAAATGTGATTGTAGGTTGACTTTATTATGGTCATGCATTACGTGTCAGTCAGCTGGTAATTGAGTTAACAGCTGATCATCCTTAATACCAGCCAGATCTTTATGATGATGGGCTTTGTATAAGTCTAGCTTCTCTGTACCATAGTAGCGCAGACAAGCTCGTTTAGTATCAACCCATTACCACAGTATCGTCCCAATAAAGCAGCTTTTGTTTAAGCAGTTTTGCTTTTAACTCGGCATTAAAGGGCGCTAACTGTTTAGCTGCTTGCTTTTATAATTTAGCTAAGTAACCCTGATTAGGCCGCAAGGCATCATAGCTTAAGCCCATAATCATGCGCTACGTCCTAGCAATACTGACATTAGCCTCATTCATTAAGGATAAAGCATAAGAATTTAAGATCGAACCATACTGATTGCCTTGGTTTGTCTTCTGGTTAGTTTAAAATCAACAATTACATCAAAAGTTGGTGTCTGTGGCAATGTTAGGTGACTTAAGAAGCCATTACTGTTGACATCTTTAGCACGGATAAGAAACTTTTGTCCAGCTTGCTTAAGGTGTTCAAAGACATTAAAAGATTCGTAACCGCGATCGGCTAAAACAATCGTTGGTTCAGGAAACTTCATTTGATCAACCATATTGCATAAGCTTTGACGTTCATCAGCTTGATGTTTAGGTTGAAAAGCAATTTTAAGATAATTCTTGCTTAAAATATCGTAAAAAGTGTTCAACTTAAAATTGCAATTTTCGTTTATTTTTTATTCTCTTTTAACCTACCAACATCAGCTTGCCTGATTTAGCCCCTGTGAGCCGTTTTGTCACCCTCGGATATACTTTTACACCTAATTTTCCACCAAATGGACAACTTCCTAGCGACAAGCTGAATAATTTACCTGCCAAAACCATTTCACTTTTCGCTCAAAAATGACTGCCCCAATTTTTTAAAAGTTCCAAAAATCATGCCCAAACTGCCTTACCGCATGACGATTCACAGCGATCAGGGCATTCAATACCAGTCCAAAGCATATTGTCAGACCCTAAAACAGCACCACGTTTTTCAAAGCATGTCGCGACGGGCGACCTGCTACGACAATGCGGCCTGCGAGAGTCTCTTTCACATCATGAAGGTTGAGCTAGACTACTACACCTATACCTATCCTACTAAGAAGGCGCTGCAGGAGGCCATGGAAAAATGGATCAAATACTACAATCAAGCTAGAATCAGGCACACGCTAAAAGGCCGCACCCCGATTGAATATCGAAATACGGCCTTAGCAAACATGAATTAATGTTAACGTCCAATTCTAGGGGTTAACTTCAACCGGTAAACAAAAAAGAGCAAGAAAGCGCGCTATTAAAGCATTTAGACCTGTTAGAACAAACTTATCATGAACAGCTTGTCAGCAAAGATCAAGAAATAGCTCGCCTGCATGATACTCTTGATCAGACGCAAAAATTGCTTGATCAATCGCAGCAATTACAACTAATGGCCGAGAAAAAAGTCGCAGAACTTAAAAAGGTTTCAGCCAGTCCTACAAAAAAGAAAAAGACCACCAAAAATCATGGTGGTCAAAACTATTTTAAACGTGCTATACTTCCTTTAGCATATTGACAAATAAAAAGCATTGCCATGCAGGGCAATGCTTCTAATGTTTTTGGTCACTACACGATTATTTACTTTCGTGTAATTTTTTTTGCAATAAATTAATTCTTTTTCAAATAAAGTTATACTTAAAAGAACCATGGTGGGCCAATTCTAAAAGATTTTTTTATATTGGTTTCTCCTTTCCAACGTTTTTATTTATACTGCTACTTTTATTTAACTAATAATTTTTTGAAATTTAACATTGAGAATCAACTTTGAGATTAATTCTTTTTCTTATTAGTCAACATCGATACCTACATGAATGTGAATTCCTCTTGTCAGTTCATTCATTAATTGCTACCTCCTTTAATTTAAAATGTTACGATCCTAATTATTCTTTTTCTTACTAGTCAACATCGATATCTACATGAATGTGAATTCCTCTTGTCAATTCATTCATTATTATTTCTCCTCTTTTTTCTAAATTTTATAAAAACACCATCAGTATAGCTTTCATATTATTTTTTCTTATTAATGGCGCCAAACTTCATCGCCTATTACAATTCCCATTCTTAACATAAATATCACTTCCTTTAAATTAATTAAAAATTATATCCTATTCCATACCCACCAAGGACAAGACCTTATTAGCATTATCATCATCTCCTTACAATCTTATATTTCTATTGACTTCACAAGTTAGATTTTTAATCTTTCTTCCTCGTGTTTATGTTTCTAGTATATTTGCTATTTCTAAGTTTTTAAAAAAGTTTCGTATTTGAACCATGATGTGAACCCTAAAATTAGGACACTTTATTAGCTGCTAACCGAGGACTAACTGCCGATATTCAAGCGGAGTTAGTCCTTTTAGTTTGATCTTGATTCTTTTCTGATTGTAATACTCAATGTAGTCTCTAATCCCGTCTTCCAGTTCAGTGAGATTTTTAAACTGTTTTTCAAAGCCATAAAACATTTCTCGTTTGAGTATTCCGAAGAAGCCTGCCATTAACCCATCATCAAGCGAATTGCCCTTGCGTGACATTGACTGGCTAATGCCATGATTTTTCAGCCACGCTTGAAACTGGCCGTTTTGGTATTGCCAGCCTTGATCAGTGTGAAAGATCAAACCATTCAGTGCCGGATGCTTGTCCCAGGCTTTTTTTAACATATCCATGGTCTGCTTAAGATTAGGACTGCGGGAAATGGTATAGGAAACAATCTCTTGGGTGCAGCCATCAATGATCGGTGACAAGTAGGTCTTTTGCCCCTTGAGCTTAAACTCCGTCACATCTGAATACCATTTGTGATTGGGATAAACCGCACTAAAGCTGCGTTTAATCAGGTCAGACTTAATCGGACCCTGAGTGCCGCGATAGCTGCTGTATTTGTGCCAGCGTTTACTGACTATGCCAAACAGTTTCAGCTTGTTCATTAAGCGCTGCACCTTTTTATGGTTGACTAATAAACCGCGACGCCTAAGCTCTGCAGTAATGCGGCGATAGCCATAGCGGTGCTTGTGTTCTTCATAGATAGTTTTGATTTCTGCCATTATTTCTCGATTATCTCGCTCTTTATCCTTCTTCTTTAAAGTGTAGTAGTAATTACTACGAGATAGATGGGGCAGATTGGGATTGGCATTAATGGTATCAAGAATAAAAGTTACGCTGACTTTAAGCTCGCGCCTTAGTTGGGTAACTGCCTGGGCTATTTCCGCGGCTTGCGGTTCTTGGTCCGCTGGTCGACTAAGACGCTCAATTTTTTTACAAATTCGTTCTCGATTTTCAGCTTTAAGTTCTGCTGGCGTAAGCGTTCGTTCTCTTGCTTGAGCCGCTGATTTTCCTGTTTGATCAGCTGTTCTCTTTTGGTCATGGGGCGGTCGTCCTCTCTGCTTGTTAACGATATTATACCCATTTTTACGATATTCGTGCAGCCAGTTGTACAACATGCCACTACTTTTTAAGCCCAAGTCAATAGATACTCGACGGGCAGGCTCATGTTTAACTATGATTCGCTTGAGAGCTTGCTCCTTAAAATTACTTGTATAAGCAGTGAAAGGCTGGTCTAAAATAGCTAGACCGTGACGGCCAATTAAAGCTAACAAGTAATTAATATTAGTCTTGCCAACCCGATAACGCTGACTTAGCTCAGCAGGGCTTATTTGATAATCGTGCCAAAGATGATAGATTTCAATTTTATCTTGTTTGGATAATTTAGACATAAAAATAACCCCCAAATTTGTCCTAAATTTGGGGGTCATATCACCATTTATGTTAAATACGAAACTTTTTTATTTTTGCTGTTCAAAAAATTGATTTAATTCTTTGCCATATTCATTCATACCCAATAAAGAAAAATTTTCAATTGCTATTTGGCAAATTTTCAAATACTCGTTTTTAGGTTCGTAGTGATACTTAACCATATTTTTAAGTAGTAAAATAACATTTTTATAAAAGAACAATCCAGGTCTAGTAGAAATTTGATCTGCAGTAATAATCAAAAATTTTGTTTCATCATACTCATTTTCTTCAATGCACTGAATTAACAAATTACCAATAACACTTAAAATCATTTCCAATGTATTAACATCATTAGATCCTTGAAATTGTTTAATCACTCGTCTAGTAATCAACAAATTACTTTCAAGATCATAGAACATCATAAAATTGCAATACAGTACCAATTTAGACTTATCAAAATTAGGTTTACTAAATATTTGATCTTTTAAAGCCTGTTTTTCTACATCATCTAAGTTTTCATTATTTATATCAGCAATATAAGCATCCAGATAAAGTAAGTCAGATTCTTTATTAGGAAGATCACTTTCACTAACAAATTCTTTCAACTTTAACAATTCGTTTTTTGAATTCCGGTAATAAGCATCATTTATTACAGTCATTAATTCACGTTCTTGATTATATTTTGATTGTTTAGAACTATTTAGTTCACCAAAAAAATCAAGTAAAGAGACAGAATTATAATTCAGTAAACTTACTAAATCTTCTGCAGAAATACGATGAATATCCTTTTCTACCTTAGAGTAATAGGAAGGACTTACAATATCCCCAATCCATTCTCGTTGAGTTTTTTCTTTATTCAGTCGAAATTTTCTTAATAAGCTACCAATAGTCATAATTTTCTCCATTCCTGTCACTTGTAATACTATATCTTTAATTTTTATTACGCCTGGATTTATTTTTCTCAATAAATATTAATATTATATTTATTCTGATTCACTTGCCTCTTTCTTATTTGATCAAAAAATTTCGAATACGACATTTTTATATTTAAAATTATAGCCCTTTTATAATAAAAATATCATCAAATTAAGAAATGAGAGGCAAATATTATGAACATCTTTTTAAAGAATAAAAACTACAGAAAATTTACTCTTGCCAGCTGGTTGTCTGGTGCAGGCAACATCCTGTTCTACCTGGCTCTCATGACTTATGCCAGCAAATTAAAAAATTATTCTCTAGCATTATCTTTGATTGCGATTACCGAATCGCTTCCAGACCTTATTCAAAGTCTCAGTGGCTACCTAGCGGACCGGACGCACAACAAGTACCGTGTAATTGTCTGGCTTGCAGTCATCCGCTTTGCCCTGTACATGCTGGTAGGCCTACTATTTGTCACCAATATTGCCGGCTGGAACCTAGTTTTAATGGTTATCGGACTCAACTTTGTGTCTGATCTCTCCGGCATGTATTCTGGTGGATTACAAACACCCTTAATTGTTGGTCTCGTCGGTGAAAATGAAATGGCTGAAGCCCAGGGTTTTACCAGTGGTGTATCACAACTAATTACGTTGGTCGCACAATTCGTCGGTTCCGGGCTCCTGCTCTTCATGTCATACTCAGAACTGGCCATTGTCAATGCGCTGACCTTCTTATCAGCCGGCTTACTCTATGCCAACATTGGGGCAAGTGTTCGTAAACAGCAGCCTGACCAGAAAGAAGAGGTCAACGACCAAAACTTCTTTGCCACGATTAGCTCATCATTCAAGCAAGTACGTCAAGCCCACGGACTCTTAACGATTGTTTTAGTTGTAGCCATGCTTAATGGTCTGCTCAGCTCTGTTGAGCCACTAATTTCAATCGTTATTGCCGGCAATAAAAGCATGCTTATCGGCAGCTATAGTTTCACCATCGCACTTCTAGGAGCTGCTGCCGCAATTGGCTTAGCCCTTGGCAGTGCAGTTGGCACCAGGCTGCTTAAAAACACGTCACTTTTCCAACTATCTTTATTATCTACTATCAGTAGTGCCATTATGGCCGTTGTCATTTTGAACAAGAGCAGCATACTCTGCCTTATCTTAATGACCACTCTTGGCTTCTTAGCTGGTACGAGCAGTCCTAAGTTAATGCAATGGTTGGTGATCTCCGTAGATCGCAAAATTTTAGCTTCTTCAGCCGGACTTTTAAACACAATCTTAGCAATCGCTGGGCCATTAATGACGACATTATTTACCACCATAGCTGGTACAATCAACGTTAATTATGCCCTGTACGGTGTTTTAGGATTTAGCGCAATTGTCTTCATTGTTACTCTGATTGTAATGATAAAAGTTAATAAAGCAAAACAAGCTGAAATTGCATAGAAATTTATTGTTGTTTTTACTAAAAAAATCCATACCAATCCAACTTAACATAATGTGCATTAAACGAAGTAGCGCCAAAAGCGTACTGCTTTAGTTTAGCAAATATTGAATGATATGCTATAATTAATCTAAGAATAGTAGTACATGGCTAATCATCCATGTAAGCGTGCAAGCGATCTAATCAGTCGCAAGCCAATTGAGCGATCCAATCGGATCGCTTTTTTGTTGCCTACAAGTGAATTTAACTGCCCTAAGCACTTTCAATAAAAGTTGATTTAGCAACATTTATAGCAGTCCCATCTGGGACAGTTAAAAAATTTCACAACCCTAACTGGGACAAATAGCTTTATATCAGCGTTTATAACCGTCCCTGATTGGGATAGTTGAGTCCAAAAATGATAGCACCCCACTGATACCCTGGAACCGCTTGGCACCGCCAAGCTATGCTCTTACCAAAGGTAAGAGATAGCAGATTCCCTTATGTTCTTCACTAAAAGTTTGTGAAAATGGGTAAATTGAATGCTATGGATCATTTTTTAAGCTTGATTGCAGAAATTAAAGTTTAAAAAAATTTGCAAAAAATTATGCTATAAATAATTTTTAGGCAGTTGAGCTTAAGCCAATTTTGCTTCGTAAGTTAGCTGCCAATCGGAAATATTTTTTTTGAGTGCTGCAAGATTTTTTTGTAAGCCAAAAAATTACTTTGAAATTGTAGTCAAAGTAATTTTTAAGTGGCAAAACGACGTTCAAATTTATTAGTTAAAAATTTCTTTTGTCTAAAAAATTAGCAAAAACAAATCAGTGATTTTATAATTTAGCTTGCTAATTTTTATGTCCTAAATTAAAATATTATATAACATATAGTATTAGGGGAGGCAAAGCATGGCAATCCAAATACCAACTCGTTTGCTAGATGGTGCGGTTTTAGCTTTTCTAAAACAAGATGATCTGTATGGCTACGCTTTGACACAAAATGTGCAAAAGATTTTTTCTATCTCCGAGTCAACTATCTATCCTGTTTTACGCAGACTAAAAAAGAATAACTGCTTAACAACTTATGATGAGCCTTATCAAGGACGCAACCGACGTTACTATCACATTACTGATGAAGGCCTCACGCTGCTAAATACAATTCAAGATGAATGGCAAGATTTTAGTGCAAGAGTTAATCAAGTATTAGGAGGGCAAAATGACCAAAGTAATTGATGATTATATTTCCGAACTAGAACAAAACTTAGCTGATTTGCCTGAAAAAGATCGCGAAGATGTTGTCGAATTTTACCACGAATTTTTATTGGACGGTAACTTCATCAGACGTTCTACCATCGAAGCTGAACTAGGAACGCCTAAACAATTAGCAATCAATATTTTAGCCGATTATTCAAGCAAAGATGATTCTGTTTCTCCAAGAAAGGAGACTCCGAAGTCAAACTTAAAGGCCAGCTGGTACATTTTATTAGGAATTTGTGCTGCTCCAATTGGCATCCCACTCGTTTTAGCAATTTTATTCGTGCTCTTCTTTATACTCGCAGTTTTCTTTGGCTTATTTTTTACTATAATAGCCTTTTTGTTTAAATTCTTTGTCGGTGGTGGCTTAAACTTACTTAAGTCATTAACCCTGCTATTCACTCACAACTGGCCAGTCGGCTGTCTTTACTTGGGTAAATCCTTAATTTGCATTGGCATTATTCTTTTATTACTCCCATTCATTATCAAATTAGGCAAAATTTTAATTGCCAAGTGTACCCAGTTTATGCGTAACCTTGGTAAAAATATTTTAAAGAAAAATTATTTTCAAACTAATACCGGAAAAAATACAGATAAGGAAAAATAAAAATGAAAAAGTTTTATAAAATTTGTGGTCTAATCTTTGGACTGCTACTACTTATCGGGCTGATTCTACTAGTCGTATTTAGATTAAATGATAACCCGTCACATGATTATAATGGTAAACACGCTCATTATAATGAAAGCAAAACTTTTTACGTGAAAAAGTTCGACAATATTAAGTTAGCCTGTTACAGACCCGATATCCGAATTTCACTTAAGGATATTAACAAGTTTAAAGTGGTTGTTAGAGGGGGACACGGAGCAGACATCAAAAAAATAAAAACTAAAGTTGATCATAATATGCTCACTATTTCGGATCAGCCTGAACATGATTATAACGATGGTTATTATAGCGTTGATGTTTATATTCCTGCTAAAAGCGCCATAAAAAAGATAACTGGTTTTTGTGCAGAAGGCGATTTTTATATCAATAGTTTAAACGTTCCCCGCATCAATTTGACAATAGAAGATGGTGACGTTTTGATTAATAAGCTTACTGCGAAAAGCCTTGACCTAAATTCAAATGACGGTGACCTCAAAGTAAACCAGTCGACTTTTTCACGTAGTTCACTAAAACTAAATGATGGCGATGTTAAGATTAGCGACTCTCAAATACTAAATAACAGCTCAATTATATTGAATGACGGTGACTTTTCAATGTCAAACGCGCCTAAGATCAACTATGTATTGACAAATCACTCGGATGATAAAATCATTTTTAAAGGTTCTTACCATTCCAATCATTTTGCAAAAAAAGTTAAAAATAAACCCGTATTAAAAGTTACTAGTATGGATGGCGATATTCTAATTAATTAGTGGGCAAGTAAACTTTACTTAGATGTTTTCTTGGTTAGTAATACCCATTTTAAAATTAAAAACTTATCTAAAACAAGGAGAATCAAAATGAAAAAGTTTTACCTAATCAGTGTTGCCATCATTACTATCGGTATAATTTTGCTTGGTATTGGTGAAACTAACGGTGGCAGAGAAGATATCAATAATATCCATTCAGGCATAACAACCAATATTGAAAACTTTTTTAATCGTAATCAAACTCACGCATACTCACATCATGTACCAGCAAAATCCCGTACTTTCAACGTAGGCAAGTTCTCTAAAATTAATATTGACGCTGAAGAACCCAATATCCAAATTGCTAAAGGAGACAACTTCCAAGTTAAAGTTAGCGGTCCTAATGTAAAAAAGATCAGCGCTAAAGTTGAGGATGACCAACTGACCATATCTGATGATAACGCATATGAAGACGGGACTTATAAAATAATTGTCACTGTTCCAGAAGCAGACTCGCTAAAGGAAATAACTGGATCATGTTCTGAGGGTAATATTCATTTAGCCGACTTAGCTGTTGCTGACCTCAATTTACAGCTTGAAGATGGTAATGTTAGCGCTGAAAATGTGACAACTCACAAAGCCAATTTTGACCTTGCTGACGGTGACTTAAAAATTACTAATTCAACTTTAACCAGTGGTATCTTAAATTTGAGTGATGGTGATTTAACTGTTACAAATAGTCAATTTAAAATTAAGGCAACTTTGGGTGACGGTGATGTCAGAGTCAATGATTCCAAGTTAATGGCTGACAGCTCCTTTAATTTGAGTGAAGGAGATTTCCAAATGAGCAGACCGCCTAAGATCAGTTACCAGTTGGCAACTTCTTCAGAGGATGAGCTTATATTTCACGGTAATAACTATCACAGACATTTTGCTAGAAAATTAAGGGATGCGCCTCTACTCAAAGTTTCTTGTGGTGATGGTGACATTCTCATAAATTAACTTCTATACATCTTGCAACTGATTAACCCACATAAAGCAAAAGACTGGGATTGATTTTTAAAATTAATCCTAGTCTTTTTAAATGGTTATTTTAGCTGACTAAATCTAATACTTTATTTTTTTATTGCTTCACTTAAGCTAGCGTGATATCATAAGATAAAGAAAAAATTAAATTCATGTTAAAAAGATAAGAGACAGCTTAATCATGAAAATATATATTGACGGAGACTTCGACAAAGAATTTGAAGCTCATGATGAAAAAGTAGAATCGCAAGAAATTGATTTAGAAAATTTTATTAACATAGATGCCGAAATAGCCACCGCTAGTGTCACTATTCAAGTGGGCGCTGGTTTTCATATATCAACTCATGACATTAATCCTAATCGAATAAAAATTCGTGTGGCAGAGCAAACCCTTTTTATTCGTGAACGAAAGCCTCATTTTCACAAAAAAGTTTATATTAGCAGAATTAAACCTAAAATAACAATTACAGTACCGCAAGCTGCAGAACTGAATGAAGTCCAGCTAAATAATTTTGCTGGCAGCATTGATCTAGCTGGACTTAACATGCAGCAACTTGAAGTCAGAGCAAATGCCGGTTCCTTAAAATTACAGGACGTCACGATCCAAAATAAAGCCGAAATGGTGCTAGACGCTGGCAGTTTATCCATCAATCACTGTAAGATGAATTCTCACGCAAATTTGGCTGCCGGAACTATCAGGGTCACAAGCTTGCAAGGGAAAAACCACTTTAAACTAGCCGCTGGTTCACTAAAAATGATAGATGATGAAGAGCATAAGACAGATTACGATTTATTCGCCACTTTAGGCTCGATCTACTTTCACGGCAGTAGAATGGGCAAGCATTTTTACAAGCATGAAGGTAGTGCCAATCAATTAACTGCTATCAGCTCGGTTGGCTCAATCAAAATTCAATAAAAGAAGACTTACTTCGACTTGCACAGGCAAAGTAAGTCTTTTTATATATCAAATTAACGCTGGACATCTATTATAAATGAATTAATGTCTCCGCGGTATTTAGCGATTGAGTACTCAATGGGCTGCTCATCCCTTGTCAGTCCTTGAGTGTGAAAGTAAAAAATCGGCTTATGGACTGCAATATTTAATAAGTTGGCGGTAGTTTCCTCAGCTTCCATTACTTCCAATTTTCTAATTACCCGGGTGACTTTTAAATGGTATTTTTCAAGTGTGCTGTATAAAGAATCTTGGGCAAAATTATAATTAATCAACTCAGGTATCCTCTGTTTAGGCACATAAGTTGTAACTAAAACAATCGGTTGATCATTAGCATAGCGCAGCCGCACTAATTTAAAAACTGGTGCTTTCTCAGGCAGCTGTAAATTTTTGCATACTTCGGGTGTAGCTTTTTCTTCATCAAAATAAAGCAGATTGGTTTTAGGGTAGATGCCTTTGGCACTCATTTCTGCGCTATAGCTTTCAATCAAATGGGTAAATTCCTGCTCGATTTTAACTTTTTTAACCAGGGTGCCCCTTTTACGACGCCGCTCTAAATAACCTTGATTGACCAGCAATGAGATCGCTTGCCTCATTGTTGGTCGACTTACCTGATATTTATCCGCTAATTCAGTTTCTGGAGGAATAATTGTATTTTGCGCATAAATGCCAGTTTGAATTTTATTCAAAAGATCGTTGGCAATTACTTGATATTTAGGGAGTTCTTTTTTTACCAATTAGTTCCACCACTTTCATCTTGTTAATTATACCATTATAAGAATACTATACCATGCCAAAAACCGGTGTAAAGAGCTAAATAGCCCTTATTTACACTGGTTTTTTTAACACTATTTTTTTATTCACACTTAAATTTCAATTGAGTTAATGCCGTCTTTTTCAAACCGCTGTTTAAGAGTTTCAATAATCTTTACGCCCGAGCTCGTGCCTATCCGTTCTGCTCCGGCTGCAATCATTGCTAAAAAATCATCGGTATTGCGAATTCCACCTGCAGCTTTGACTTTAACATTCGAACCAACATTTTCTTTCATCAGTTTTACATCTTCTACTTTTGCGCCAGCGGTGCCAAAGCCAGTTGAAGTTTTGACAAAATCTGGTTTCACCTTTTTAGCAATCAAGGCCAGCTGTTTAATTTCAGCTTTAGTCAAGTAGCAGGTTTCAAAAATGACCTTACATGGCACATCGTGATCATGGCAAAGTTTAACCATTTGAGTCATTTCATCTTCAATATAAGACCAATTATGAACCCGCACTTGCGTTAAATTAACAACATAATCGATTTCATTGGCACCGTTTTGTAACGCATCTTTAGTTTCTGCCAATTTACAAGTTATTGTAGTTTGTCCCAAAGGAAAACTAATTGCAGCTCCTGTATCAATATCTGTCCCCTTTAGTTGCTGGGCACAAAATTCAGATTGAACCTCATTAATTGCTACCATCTTAAAATGATATTTTTTAGCTTCATCACAAAGCTTTTTCATGTCTTCTTCAGTCGCATCCGCATGTAAGTTAGTATGATCAATTAGTCGTGCAAAGTCATCTATTGTATATTTCATTGTTATTCTCCTTTTTGTATTTACATAAACTGATTTTAACCACAGAAAGTTATAATGTCAACCGCTTACTTTTTATTTAAAAATAGTGTTTGACTTATATAAAGCGATTACATATAATTGTGTTGTAAATTAATATGTATTTACAAAAGGAGTGATTTTAGTGAAAATATTATTAACTTCACACGGACATTTAGCACAAGGCATCGCTTCTGGCTTTGAATTTATTGCCGGCAAATCAGACCATATCATGACACTTGAATTAGATGAAAAAGGAATTGGTTCATATTGCGACCGTCTACAAGAGCTGCTTGACGGTGAGACAGAACCAGTCTTAATTCTGGCAGATTTAAAAGGTGGAACTCCATACAATGAGTCTTATAAGTACTACTTGGCTCATACAGAAAAAACCCGGGTAGTCAGTGGTCTGAACCTACCAATGCTTTTAGAACTTGTCCCTCAGTTATCTGACAATACAACGCTTGATGAAGCCGTACAGACAGTTCTACAGGCAGGAACCAATGGTATTGAAGTTGCTCAAGACCAGCAAGATGATGATGACGATATTGAATTTTAAAAAATAAGAAAGGTGTATTAATAATGAGTATTTCAGTAGTAAGAATTGATGATCGGGTAATCCACGGCCAAACTATGACCCGTTGGACAAAAGCACGTCCTGTGGACGGCATTTTAGTTGTCGGTGATAATATTGCCCATGACAAGTTACGCCGCAAGGTCTTAAAAGCTGCTGCTAACGATTTAAAAGTTGGTATTTATACGGTTGCTGAAGCTGGCGACAAAATTAAAAAAGGAATTGAGTCTAAGAAGAAATTCTTCTTAATCAGTGACTCTCCCAAGACTTTTGCCCAAATGGCAGACATGGGAATTGATTTTGGCAAAGTATTAAATGTTGGTCCGATGAATACCCGTCCAGGAACTAAGGTGCTCGGACGGACTGTAGCCATTGATCAGGATGACTATAACGCTTTTGAAGATATTGCTAAACATGGCATTGATATTCAATTTCAGCTATTACCTGATGATGAAATTAAGCCTTGGTCAACCATGAAAAAGAAATATGATTCTATGTCCTAATTTTTGGAGGCAATAAAAATGAATAATTTATTTTTTCCCGCACTTTTAACAGGAATTTTCTGTTACCTGGGAGCGATTGAAACCCCTTGGCTATTTGGTATGTCTGGGGGATTCTACATTGTTGGTAGACCTTTAGTAGCCGGTCTACTGGTCGGCCTGGCCTTTGGTGACATTAAAAATGGTATTTTATGTGGCTTAGCTGTCCAAGCGGTTTTCATCGCCAACCTGTCAACTGGAGGTGCTACTAACAGTGAAATTACTTATGCAGCTTATGGCGGAATTGGCTTAGCCATGGCGACCACTAAAAATCCTGCAATCGCTGTTACCTTATCTATTCTCATTGGTCAGACATTTGGCTTAATTTTCTATAACGGCAGAATGGCCCTTTACTCTTTCTGGAATACCCGTGCCGAAAACGCCGCTCATAATAATGATGACCGTGGTATTGTCCTGAACCATTTAGTTTATCCGCAAATCACTACCTTCCTTTTACGTGCTGTACCAGTTTTTCTGGCAATTTACTATGGTAAAGGTTTAGTCAATTGGCTAATCGACAGCATTCCTGCTATTGTAACCCACATTATTCAGGTTTTGGGCGGCGTTTTGCCAGCCTTGGGTATTGCCATGTTAATGAGCATAGTGATCAAAAACAAATCACACTTTATTTTCTTCTTTGTTGGCTTTGTTTTACTTGCTTTTGCCAAATTAAGCATGATTGCAATTGTCTTTATTTCTGCTTTAGTCGCATATTTGTATTACATGTCAACTGGTAAAAGCACTACTCCTACTGCTACTAGCTCTGCAAATAATGCAGAACAGGCGGTTGATAATGATGACGAATATGAAGATGAAGACTTATTTTAAAGAGAGGTGTTAAAAATGGCTACAAAAGAAAATAATACTGAACCACAAAAGCTACTAACAAAACATGAACTTAATCAAATATGGTATAGGTGGGGTTTTACACACCTCAGTTCGATGAGTTATGAAAAGTTGCAGGGACACGCTTGGGCATATTCTTATTTACCATTTGCGCGCAAATATTATAAAAATGATCCTGAGAAAAAGAGACGCTTGCTTGAGCGTCATTCCATGTTTTACAATACCGAACCGCAAACAGGTCAAATTATTAATGGGATTGTTGCTTCTTTGGAAGAGCAAATTGCTTTGGGCAACGATGTTTCAGAAGAAATGCCCGTTAACATTAAAGCTACTTTAATGGGTCCTTTGGCCGGTATTGGTGATTCAATTATTCAAGGCATTATCGTTCCTATTTTGTTATCAATTGCAATGAGCTTGGCTAAAGGCGGCAGTCCCGTCGGACCTTTATTTTACATTATTGCTTATGGCATAATCGGACCCACAATTTCCTATATTGCCTTTCACAGCGGTTATAAATTGGGTGTTGGTGCAATCGACACTATTGTGGGCGAAAATTCCAAGAGAATTACTGATGCGTTTAACATCTTAGGCGTAATGGTCGTAGGAGCTTTAGCTGCAAATACAATTGTTCTCAAAACTGTGGCTAAAATTCCTTTGGGAGGCAAATCGCAACCTTTACAAACAGTCCTAGACGGTATCTTTCCAGGACTTTTACCACTAGCAATGGTTATTTTAGGCTGGTGGCTTGTTTCTAGTAAACAAATGACAGCTACTAAAGTAATTATCATCATGGTTGTGATTGTAACTATCGGCTGTTTGATTGGGTTATTTTAATAAAAGTTCATTTTTACTCTGCTTTTTGGCAGATAATAGAGTACACTTTGATTAGTGTGCTCTTTTTATATATAATTACTTAAAATTACAAAAAATCATTTTTTATTTCTATATATGTTGATAGATTAAATGGCAGTTTATACTATTTTATCAAGCTTTTTAGCAACCTTTTTAATCTTAAGCAATTCATGATAAAATTACTTATTGACTTTATTGAAAGAAGGGTTAGATGGGCAAGCGAAAATTCTTCTATCATCATTTAACAGATGATCTGGTAGTTAGCCTGAACCAAGATTATCATTTACCAAATAGTTATGCTGTTTTTCCGAAATCATTAGGTAAGAAAATCTGGTCTAAAATTGTACGTCCTTTAGGACATTTAATTAGTATGGTCTATATTAATTTGATTCTGAGAGTACGAATAATTGGCAAAGAAAATTTGCGGGCTATAAATGATCAAGGATTTTTTATCTACGGTAACCATACCCAAACTTTTGGCGATGTGGTTCTGCCACTCAGCATTATTCCTGCAAAAAGTTACTATGCTATTGCAGCACAATCAAATTGGGGCATACCTATTTTAGGAAAACTAGTTTTACCATATTTTGGACTTCCTGTTGGTCAAAACATAGAACAATCTGCCAAATTGATTAAAGCTATCACTGCTGTTATTAAAGCCAAAAAGGTGGTCGTCATTTATCCTGAATCTCATGTTTGGCCGTATTACACTAAAATCAGGCCTTTTCCCGTAGACAGCATGCATTTCCCTGTTGCACTTGACTCTGCCAGCTTTACTATGACTACAACTTATTCTAAGCCCAAGTGGGGTAAGAAACCGCAGATAACCGTCTACATCGATGGACCCTTCTATCCAGATAAACGTCTCACTAAAAAGCAGGCGCAAGAAAAGCTGCATAAGCAGGTTTATCAGACAATGCAAAAACGTGCCTTAACAAGTAATTTCGAATATTGCATTTATCAAAAAATAAATTAAGGAGTTCTCAATGAATATTCTTTTTTGTGGCGATCATAACGCCGAAGATGGCATTCTTATCGCTACACTTTCATTAATAAAAAATAGCAGTGCAAAGGAACTCCATATCTACATCCTAACAATGTACACTCAAAGCTATCACAAGAAATTTAAGCCTTTCAGCAAACATGCAGCGGACTATTTAAAAGAACTTTTGGTAAAACAAAATCCGTACAATACGTTAAAATTAATGGATTGCACCGGCCTGTTTGTCAGAGAGCCGTTAATAGCTAACATGAGTACCCATTTTACTCCTTATGCTATGCTTAGGCTCTTCGCTGACGAAATACCACAGTTGCCAAATAAAATACTGTACCTCGACGCTGATGTAATAGTCAGGCGCAGCCTGGTCAATTTTTACCAACAAGATTTATCCGGTTTTGAGTTTGCGGGTGTCCTAGATTATTGGGGAAGGTTCTTTTTTCACAATTTTCATGAACACAAAGTTTTTGACTATGTTAATTCCGGTGTCTTGCTACTCAATCTCCCAGAAATTAGAAAAACAAAATTATTTGCCAGAATCAGGCACCTTCTGCAGACCAGAACGGTATTAATGCCTGATCAAACTGCAATTAACCGTTATGCCAGAAATAAGAAAATTGCCCCGCGTCGTTATAATGAACAGTATAAATTACAGTCGGACACTGTAATTCAGCATTTTACTACCAGTTTCCGTTTTTGGCCTGTGTTTCATACCCTGACAGTTAAGCCGTGGGATGTTAAGCGAGTACATAACGTACTAAAATTGCACGAATATGACGACATTCTGAATTACTATCTCAATGTGAAAAGCAATTTAGTACAAAAATAATGTTTGGAGAAAATAAATATATGACAATTCCAGTTTTTTATGCAATTAGTGATGATTTTACAAAATACGCAGCAGTTTCGCTGAACTCTTTAGTAAAAAATGCTGCTGATGATAAAGATTATACAGTTTATTTTTTAAGTCAGGATTTATCAGCGCAGCACAAACAGGACCTACAAGAAATAGGTTCTTCTAATGTTCATGTTAAATTCTTTAAGATTAACGATGAAATAGTTGCACCAATTCAAAATCGTACTGAAAACTATTTACGAGCTGATTTCTTTACAATGTCCATTTTTTACCGCTTATTTATTCCCGATCTGTTTCCCCAATATGATAAGGCAATTTATATCGACAGTGACACAATCGTAAATGATGATATTGGTAAATTGTATGATACAGAACTTGGCAAACATCTCTTTGCAGCTTGTACTGATTCCTCCATTCAATTTGTGACAAAAATGGTTGCCTATATTGAGGATGTATTAGTTCTTGATCCTAAAAAGTACATTAATTCTGGGATGCTGGTTTTAAACTGCAAAGCCTTTCGCGATGAAAATTTCATTGACCATTTCATGCGTTTACTCAGCAAATATCATTTTGACTGTATTGCCCCTGATCAAGATTATTTAAACGAAATTGGCGATAAGAGAATTTTACATTTAGATCCCAAATGGGATGCCATGCCAAATGATAATACAGAGCCTTTAACTAATCCCAGCTTGATTCATTACAATCTTTTCTTTAAACCATGGCATTTTAAAAACGTTCAATATGAAGAATATTTCTGGAAGAGTGCAAAAGAAACTAAGTTTTATAATGATCTGTTGACTGAACTAAATACTTACACTGATAAGCAACGTGATGAAGACCGGCATAAATTAGATCACATGCTGGCTAAAGAAGATAAAACTATTAATGACCCATATAATTGGGCTAATGTGAAAAAGCAAGGACCTGTCAGTTTATGATTATAGGCGACAATCGTGAACAAGTAATTCAAAATATTAAAGAAGCGGTCAATAGTGGCAAATGGGATGCTAAAGTCGAAGTTGGTGACCCTGTTCTTTCTATAAAGGAAAGCAAAGAATTAGTCAATGCTTTTTGGCGAGAGCAAAAAACTTTTAAGGGAAAAGTTAATAATCGGATTGGCCACTTGCTTTTCAATTCTTTGATGCACGTTCTTACATCGTCCACGACATTTACCGGTCTGGAAAATTTAGCTAATTTGCCACAAGGCGGAGCGATTATTACCGCCAATCATTTTAACCAAATTGACTCTTTACCCATTAAGCATTTAGCAAATAAAACCCACCATTCTTTAACTATTGCTATTGAAGATACCAACTTAAAATTGCCCGGAATATTATGCTACCTAATGAACTACGTAGGCACAATTCCTTTAATAGAAACTCCCAGCTATATCGGTAACGAATTTCCGCGTCACCTACATGATGCGCTCGAACAAAACAGTTGGGTCCTAATTTATCCCGAACAAGAAATGTGGTGGAATTACCGCAAACCACGGGAATTGAAGCGAGGGGCGTATTATTTTGCTGCCAAACAAAATGTGCCGGTTATTTCAACTTTTATTGAAATTCAAACAATTGACAAATTAGAGAAAGACCACCCTAATTTTTACCAAACTAAATATGTAGTTCACGTTTTGCCACCTATTTTCCCTGATGTTAAACTGAATGCCAATAAAAATTCTAAGCAGATGATGAAGCGCGATTACCAGCAAAAAGTAGCAGCCTATGAAAAGGCTTACCAGCGTAAGTTAGATTCGGCTTTTACCCCTTGGGATATTGCTGGCTGGCGTTTTAACTATCAAAAAAAATCAAAGTAAAAGTTAGACTTGTTGATTCTTTGAGCTATAATAAAGGTGACAATAAGTAAGTGTATTTGGAAAGGGGATATTTCCAATGGAGAAGTTTACAAAAGAATCTTTAGCAAAATATGATGGTAAAAATGGCAACCCAGCTTATGTCGCTATTAAAGGTGTTGTTTATGATGTCACTGGCAATCCACACTGGACTGATGGCGAACACCATGGCAATTTAGCTGGTCGTGACCTGACTGTTGCAATAGGACAATCACCTCATGGTGAAAGTGTCTTAGGCAACCTGAAAAAAGTCGGTACCTACGAAGATTAATTAGATAATATAAATAAAAAGAAAAGAATCAAGCAGCTAATAAACTGCTTGGTTCTTTTCTTTTACCTTTTTTGCCAATCTGATCTTGGTTTACTTTATTGCTCATTATTATACTGTAAATTATTAGACAAATAATGTACAATATTTGTCAAAGGAAGTGATGCTCATGTTACAAATTCGACCTGTTTCAGAATTAAGAAATTACAATAAAGTCCTTGACAAAGTTAAAAAAGATAATCCAGTTTTTCTTACCAAAAACGGCTATGGCAAATTTGCTCTCATAGATATTGGGGACTATGATGAATTTACTACTGCTCTTGAGCTGGTAACTAAGCTGAAAAAAGCTGAAAAGTCAAAGCATTATAATTTTGATGAAATTAAAGGAAAACTATTCAGCTAATGTTCTCATTAAAATTATCTAGCCCTTCTAAAGAATATTTTGAAAACCTAAAAACATACTTATTGGCTAAGTTTGGTGAAAAAGTAAAAAAAGAAGTTTTGGCTAGGGAAGAGGAAAAACTGGATAATTTAAAGTCATTTCCATATCTGGGCATTAAAGCAGCTAAGTTTTCTGAATTACTTAATGGTTATTATGTTCTAATTGATAAATATGAATATATCTTCTACCGTGTAGATGAAAAAGAGAAAATAATTTATATCGAACTTATATTAAGTACCAAAGAAGACCTCATTAAAAAAATCCAAAATTACTTTCATTAATTAAGGCGCATCCTAAACGAATGCGCCTCTTTTGTAGTGTTAAACCACAATATACCAATTTCTATTATTTCTCAGCCAATTTGGCTACAGCAGCAATACTTTGTTGTGCGGGCAAGGGGATCCTTCCTAAACCATCAAGCCCAATATTTAATAAATAATTGATACCTAAACTATTTAAATATTTACGGTTGTGATAAATAGTTGCAGGAGACTTCCAATTTTGATCACGGTAAGAAAAGCCCCAAGAATCATTAGTAGTACCGGCTGACTCATATAAACCATATGGTGAAGGTTTAAGGCCATTAAGTGAGTTAAAATTATTATTTTTAGTCACCTTTTCTTTTTCACTGGGAATTTCATTATCGCCAAGGGAAACATAATCATATTTGCCATTACCAAGACGTGAATTTATTAGGCAATTTGGCTGCAATTTTTTCACTGTCTCATAAATTTTTTGACTTTGGCTTGCAGTTAAGGTCATCGGTACATCAAACCAGGCAACAGCTATCTCACCATAATTACTCATTATTTCTTTAATCTGAGGCAGAATTTTGTCTGTAAAGCACTGATCATAATTCTTATTTTTCTGCGGAAAGTCCCAGCTATTATCCCAAGTAGTACCAGAGGATTCAATATCATTTGAAAGGTAGCCTCCCCCATTTGGTTCATGCCAATCTAAGTCTTGAGAATAATAAAGGCCCAACTTTAAGCCGAATTTTTGGCAAGCTGTTGCAAGTTCACCGATTACATCCCGCTGAAATGGGCTTGCATCATACACATTATATGAATCTACTTGTGAATGGTACATTGCAAAGCCATCATGGTGTTTAGTTGTAACTACCAAATATTTCATACCACATTTTTTAGCAAAAGCTGCAATCTGATCAGCATCAAAATAGATGGGGTTAAAAGCCTCAGCAAGCTGGCAATACTTTGCAACAGGTATTTGCAATTTAGACTGAATCCATTCAGCGTAATTACTTGCAGATTTTCCCTCATACTCACCAGCAAGAAGTGAATATAAACCCCAGTGAATCATCATGCCGTATTTAGCATTTTTAAACCATTCAATATTCTTGTTTGCAGTCATACATTTCTCCATTACTAAACTTACGCTGGAAATACATAGTGTCGTCAATAAAAGTTTAACACTTATTTTTCGTATAAATTTGATTTCACTAAAAAAGAGTTAGCCTTAATACTTAAAGCTAACTCAAAATATCTATTATCTTAATAAAATTTACTGTATTGCCAAGTAGTTTTCCGCGTTACGCAGATCCTCAATTGACAACTGACCAGGTGCAGAAGTTTTACCAACAGCGCCAAAGGACAGACTTGAACCGAAAACCTGACCTGCTACTCTAGTGACTTTACCAATATCGCCCATAGCCATAGTAATCAGGGGATTAGCAATTTCTTTGTTCATTTCTGTCGTTGCAGTTAAAAGAGTTAAAACGTCAGAGGCACTATGAGGCATGCAGGCTAATTTAGGGACATCTGCACCAAGCTGCGCCATTTTTCGTAAACGAAATTCAATTACATCTTTAGCTGGCACCTTTTCAAAATCATGGTTACTCATAATTACCACAACATTGTAATTATGAGCTAAAGTCACTAAAGATTTTATTCTTTTTTCATCATGAAAAAGTTCAATATCAACAGCATCACCCAGCCTATTAGTAACTACGTATTCTACTAAATTTAAATACTGGTCCTCGTCGAGTTGACAAACTCCACCTTCATTTTTGGTACGAAAAGTAACTAAAACTGGTAACTCGCCCACTTCTTGTCGCAATTTCTTGGCAGTAGTATTTAATGTGTTAAAATCCTTAATTCCTGCAGCATAATAATCAATACGCCATTCCATTAAATCTGGTTTGGCAGCCTTAATCTTCTTAGCTGAAGCTATGATCTCTTTTTCAGTTGAACCGACATTAGGCACAGCAATTTTAGGCAGGCCTGCACCTAAAACAATATTTCTAATCTTGACAGTAGCCATTATTCAATACCTCAACTAATTATTATCATCTGAAAACATAATTTCACGAATATAATCAGTTGGCATATCTTTACCTGTCCATAACTTAAATGAGGCTGCTCCCTGATCAATCATCATGCCAATACCATCAAAAACATGCTTAACGCCAGCTTTTTGAGCCACTTGCATTAATTTGGTAGTTCTAGGAGCATAAACTGTGTCAAACACCACCATGTCTTCATGAAACCAGGAAGGATCTGAAACTAGCGTCTTATCCTCAAGCGGCTTCATACCAACGCTGGTGGCATCACAATAAATATCGCTTTCTGCAATTGATTGTTTAAATGCTTCTTGATCAGTCAGCTCAGTTAAAGAAACCTGGCAATCAGTTTTTTCTTGAATAGTTTTGACGTTCTTTTCAGCTTGAGCCCATTTATCGTCTTTAATATTAAAAATTCTGATTTCTTTAGCACCGTCTAAAGCTGATTGAACAGCTATTGGGGTTGCAGCACCGCCAGCACCAGTCAAAGTCATCACTTTGCCTTTAATGTCAATGCCTTCATCCTTAAGCGATTGAACAAAACCAATGCCATCGGTAGTGTAGCCAGTCAAAACACCATGATCGTTCACAATAGTATTAACCGCATCACACATTTCAGAAGCTGGTGATAATTTATCAAGGTACTGGATTACCTCTTTTTTATTGGGCATCGAAACGTTTGAGCCACGCATATCTAAAGTGCGGATAGCATCAACTGCACCTTTTAATTTATCATTGCCAATTTCAAAACAGAGATAAGTATAATTCAAGCCCAACTTAGCAAAAGCATTATTGTGCATAGTTGGTGACATTGAATGCCGAATAGGATATGCCATTAAGCCAATTAAGTAGGTATGACCATCTAGCCAGCCAGTAATCGGACCATTAACACCAGTAATTTTATTAGTCATTATATTTCTCCTTTATTAAATTTAAAAATAAAATAATTAATCAAAGTTAATTTTTAGAGGCACCAGACACTGTATCAGTTGAATTGGATGCAGTCTCTGCCAGCTTTTGATAGTTAGCATTATCAGCGGCCTCAGTTCCGGCCACAAAACCTGAAGCATAGGACCACGAATTCATCATACTTGGCATTGAATCATGACCATTAGCACCACCAACAATCTCACCGGCAGCATAGAAATTGTCTAGTGCTTCAAAGTCTTGGTCTAAAAGCTGCATATGCTGGTTAGTTTCATAGCCACCAAGGGTGGTACAAAAACGTAATTTCTGCTCAATCACAAAGTAGGTATCGCCTTCATATTTATGCATAAACTGAGAAGGGCGACCAAACTCAGGATCATTACCTGAGGCAACATATTTTTCGTAGTCAGTTAAAGTCTTCTTTAGGTTTTCATAATCAATGCCAGCTTTTTGAGCCACTGTTTGCAAATCTCCGCTTACTAAAATCGGACTCTTCTTGCCATCAAGATCAAAGAAACTTTGCACTTCATCTTTGGTAAAGCCATATTTAAGTAGCAATTCATAGAATCTGTTCCATGTTCTTTCATCCATCACTACAAAGGCAATTTTATCCTTTTGCTCTGCAATGGCATCCCGAAAATGAGTATACGGGGCTGATTCATTTACAATTCGCTTACCACTAGTATTAACAAAAATAGCACCCATATCAGTCGCTTCTTTTGTTGAATAGGTTGTTAATTTGGCAATGCCAGGTTCAACTTCTAAACCATGGGGGTAAACTTTATACCAATCAAGATTGCGTGTAGCCAGGTTCATATTTTTAGCAAAATCGAAATAATCACCAGTAGAAGTCATTGGACCGTAGTAAGGAATATTAGTCTTATGCTGCCGATAATCACGAGCGCCCCAGCCACCAGCTGCCATAACTAAGGACTTAAAGTTTACTGTAACTGTTTCATGTTTGCTTTCAGCAACTAAAGAGGAAAGCTGGCCCTGTTTATTTTTATTAAGTTGTTCCACCCGAGTTTCAAGTAAAATTTTGCCACCCTTTTTGGTAAAGGCATTTGCCACTTTAGTTATCAATTCATAAGAACTTTCAGTTGGCATTTCAATTTGCCGGTCAACAGAATGCTCAATAGTCTGTGTTTCAGCTTTTTGATAAGTTAGGTCTGCAAATTCAGTAATAAAATCAACTGCTTTACCAATATTTTGAGCAAGTATATTTGAAAGTTGTGGATAATTAGTTCCCCGACATTCACGGGTAATATCTTGAACCAGGAGCTGTGGAGAATCTTTTTTTGCTTCCTCACCAAATAAAGCAGCTGCTAATTTTGAACCAGTGCCAACTACGTTTGACCCATTTAAAATTGTAGCCCCACCGAGATAGCCATTCTTTTCAAGTAAAAGAACATTTTTACCCATTGATAGTGCCCGAGAGGCTGCCATCAAGCCAGCCATACCCGAACCAATTACAGCTACATCCACATCATAAGTTATATCTTGATGTGATTGATCGCTAGGTTTAGAAATAATATTTACACCATTTGCTTTTAAGGCTTTCTTTCCAGAATCAAGCATGGCTTGTGTCATAATGGAGGCACCAGAAATGGCATCGACATCAAAACTTTGATTATTAATAATATTCTTTTTTAACTTACCTACCACCTGGTTAAAGATACCTGGCGTTTCTGCAGTTTTTGTCACATTAATATCTGCAATGTGATTATTTTCAACTTTGATATCAAAGTCGATTTGACCATTTCTTCCTTCTGCCGTTGCTTTAATTGTTTTTTCTGTCATTAATGTTCAGTCCTTTTTCATTTTTTAACCGTTTTCAGTATATAAAAGAAATTACATAAGAAAAATAAATTTATCTTACAATATTAATCAATTTTTTAAATTAATAGCAAAAGCATACTCTTATTCGAATCAAGACATAATAAAAAATTGCTAAATCAATTTCAGAAAGAATACCTTAAATAATTAATGTTATTTATCACAAGACTAATTTTGCAAATGGATAACCGATAAATGTCATAACTACAATAGATATAACAGCAAATGCTGCTCCCCAAATCAGCATATCTTTTGCTGTTGTATATTCCGTACCAATAGCAACCGGATTAACGCCCGCTTGACCTGCAGGGGTCATATTGCAAACAGCAGCACCAAAGCCAATCAACATAATTACTGCTGCTAGATTAATACCATTTGCTGTAGTACTCAAAGAACTGATTACAGAAATTGCTACGGATGAAACAATAGTCGTAGTCACAATATTGGAAGAGAAATTAGTTTCAACAACACACCAAACAATAAAGAAAAGAGCCAAAAGAATTTCTGGCAACCCTTTAGCTAATGGGCTTAAAATGTTCGTTAACCATGTTTCAATTCCCATTGTTTTAGCAGTTAAAACTGCACCAAGTTCACTAGCTACACCTACCATAAGGACGGAAGCCCAAGATATACCTTTGTTTGTAACTTCTTTAAAGCTCAATATACTTTTTCCGTTAATATTGACAATCATCAATATAATACATCCTAATAACGGTGGAAAAGCCGTAGTCCAACCACTTATTGTTGTATAAACAGTAGGAAGTATGCCTTTGATAAAGCTAGGCATTATCCATAATATTACCGTTAAAAGCATAGTGGCTAATATTATTTTTTCTTTTCTATCAGCAGGTTTGATGGTTCCCTTAAGTTTTTCAACAGCCTTTAAATTTATATTTTTAATATCATTTGGACAATAAATAAAACGAAAAACAAGAAGCATACCAATAATAATTAAAATTCCAATAGGAATTCCAACCATCATGTACTGAACTTGTGATATTTCTTTTCCAGTTGCGCCTTTATAAAATCCTATGGCTAAGGTTGGCCATACATGCGCGATTGCTGTCATTCCTGAAGAAAGGTTGATGCAAAATGTCGCTCCCATGGTAATCATGCTGCCAACCTTGCTTCCCTTTTCTATATGCAACACTTTAAATATATCAATCAAAAATGGCATAAATGTCACCATCAATACAGTAGGAGAAATAAAAAGTCCTAAGAAAGTAATGGCAGTAAATAGAAAAATCACAAATCTCCATGGGCTTTTTTTAGCAATCCGGTTGGTAATTAACGCTATAGTACATCTTCTTATAAAATTTGTTTGTGATAGTGGGTAAACTAATGCAAAAGTAAAAATCAGAAAAGCAACTGTGGAATTGCCAAAAGTTCCCGTAAAAGCAGCTTGATATCCTACACTTGGTATTAATCCAAGCAAAAATAGGACTATTAAGCTTGGCCACGAAATAGAAATTGTAGTCCACATTACTAATGCAGCTATAAAAATACCCAGCGTCCATAATCCTTGAGGAGTTAAACCATTACTAGCAGGCAACAACGTACCAAAAATTAGTATTATCAGAAAAGAAGCCAATAAAAACAGATAGTCTTTCTTTTGTTTACTCATTATTGTTCCTCCCGCTATAAAAGTGCTCTTTGAGCTTTAAGTTCCTTCTGAACCGCATCAGCACAAAAGTTTTTTTCATCAGTATCTTTACTCTGAAGTCCAGCTGCTATTCCAGCTGCTTGTCCAGTAATATAGCTAGTTCCCATGACTCTTATAGAAGCTTGAGCTACATGATCAACCGAGATCAAGCGTCCAGCCCCCCAAATATTATCAATATCTTTTGCCTTTAATGAGCCCAGTGGAATGCTGGCATAGTCATTATCTGGCATATGCTTGTATTCAACTTGATTATTAGTATGATGAATTTCTGGGCTCCATGCTGCCCTTCCGATACTATCTTTTCTTTTAACTACATTTAAAATATCTTTACCATGCAAAGTGGTGTCTCCAATCATTCGTCTGGATTCACGAATTCCTATATTGGGGCCGGAACTTACGAGAACTGCATTTTCACAACCCTTAATATATTTTTTAACAATCAGAAAATAGCTTTGGACTTTCTTCCTAAGCATAATTTCAGCATTAGTCAAATTGCTACCATCTAGAGAATTTAAATCAACACTTGGCAGAGTGAGAAAGCCATAATCATCACCATTATTTTTAATAAAAACTCCCTTTTCTTTGGTTAAATATGGGATACCCTCTTCTTTACCCTTTTTTACTGCACTCTGGATTTCACTCATTAAAATATTTCTAGCAGGAATATTATTTACTCTAAACGCAAGAGAAGCTTGCTGAACAGCATGAGTATTTTCATCTCCCCAATTAGTTTTTAATCCTGCTAAATGAATTAAATTTGCATTGCCACTCGCATCAACAAAAGAGTTTGCATTTATTTCTATTAATCCTTCATCATCATAGCAAATTAAGCTTTTTATCTTTTTGCCCTTTTTGTTAACCCCTACCAAACTTGTATGAAGAAGCAAGTCTGCTTTACTTTGAAGAAACAAATCATCAAAAATAAATTTCATTTTTTCTGGATCGAACTTGATTGAAACATTGCCAGTGGATGGTGATGGATGAGGTGTAATATCCATACCTGCAGCATTCATTTTTTTCAAAACTAAATCACCAATTCCACCAACAACCTTATCTGGATTCTGACCTCTAGTATAAAAGCCACAATATGCAGCAACTTGTGAATTAACACCCTGACCGCCTAAAGCGGAAGCGCGCTCAATTAAAATTGTTTTGGCACCTGCTTTAGCAGAAGCAAGAGCAGCAGCAATACCAGCTGCTCCTCCGCCTACCACAGCAACTTCATAAGTAATAGACCTTTTCATAAATTTATCCCCCATAAATAAATCGCTTTCAAAACTACCTTAAATATGACACAATTTTAGGGCAATAAAAATAAAGGAATTCTATTAAATTAATACAATTTATCTATCGATTCCCTCTGTAAGTTTTTTAATAATGTTTGTGCTTTAATTAATATTTTTAACTATATCAACTTATTTTTATTAATATAATTTTCTTGGCAATAATGTTGTGCAAAATTTTGAAATTTATTAACAACCGGCGACAAGAAATGATTGTTTTTTGTAATGATATACAAACTATGTTTAGCAATTTTATCTTTTATATCTAAAAGTTTAACTGTTTTATCATTAAGTTGTGGCAAATTAGGAACAATAGCAATTCCAAACCCCCAATGAACAAATCCTATAATAGCATGATCTTCAACTGCTTCTAATGCAACTTTAGGTTTAAAATTTACAGTAGAAAAAATTTGATCAATCTTTGGCCTCAATCCGCTTTTATGTGAGTACATTATAAATGGACATTTTTCTAACCACTTTATATACACACTTTTTTTATTTGCCAAGCTGCATTGTAGTGGTACAGCTACTTTCATTTGTTGATCAACCAAATGATGAACACTCAATTGATCTAAATTTTGCTCTGGCATAGAGCTACATACAAGATCCAATTTATCATTTAAAATATCATTAATCAGATGTTCAGTAGTATCCTGTTTAAAAGAGAATTTTATGTTTTTATTCTCCTCTTGCTTCTTAAAAACACTTACTAGATGTGGTAATAAGTCTTGACCTAAAGTATAAGTAAATCCTAAATTGATATGACCACTATTAATGTCTAATAGTTCAGTAATATGCTTGGAGCCTTGTTTTAACTCATTTAGGCTTTCTTGTACATATTTTAAATATATCTTACCGTAATTAGTTAACTTGATATTTCTACCATCTTTTTCAAATAACGGAGCTCCTAATTCATGTTCAATATTAGAAATAGCATATGACAAAGAAGGCTGTGATATACCCAAATTTTCGGCAGCCTTTGCCATATGCTCCGTATGAGCTAATTCTACAAAAAACTTCAAGTGCTTTAAATTCATAAGCGTCTCACTTTACATCAAATACTATTTAAATCATAAAGCTTTTCTATTAATAATACAAACTAGCTTTATTTATTCTAACTTTGCAAGCGATAACATAAAATGGAATACTTATATATTACAATAAAGGAGAAAAATGATGGCTAATAAAATTACTGGTGTTAATGGTCCGATTACTGGCTGGCTAGATGGTCATACCTACTTAATTGGCTTAATGGCATACCCTATTCGGCATTCAATGTCACCAACTATGCACAATAATGCTTTTGCCAAGTTGGGCTTGAATTATACTTATCTCTGTTTTGAAATCGGCAATGATAAATTAAAAGGTGCAGTTGACGCTATTCGCACTTTAGATATGCGTGGCTCAAACGTTTCAATGCCCAATAAAAAAGAGGTAATCCAGTACCTTGATAAATTATCACCAGCTTCTGAAATGTGTGATGCGGTTAATACCATTGTGAACGATCATGGTGTTTTGACTGGCTACACTACCGATGGTATTGGTTTTGTTCAATCGCTTAAGGATGAAGGCATTGACATTAAAGGCAAAGTGATGACTTTGACTGGTGCTGGCGGTGCTGCAACCCCAATAGCTGTTCAATCAGCTTTAGACGGTGCTAAAGAAATCAGAATTTTTAATATTAAAGACGATAAATGGGCCCAAGCTGAAAAGAACGTCAAAACTATTCAAGAAAAAACTGATTGCCAAGTTTCTTTAACTGAGCTGACTGATCAAGAAGCATTTAAACAATCAATTGCAGAAAGCGATATTTATTGTGATGCCACCAGCGTTGGTATGAAGCCGCTTGAGGATAAGACGCTAGTTTCAGATCCTTCCTGGTTCCATGAAGACATGGTGGTGTTTGACACAGTTTATGCTCCTAGAACTACCAAATTAATGCAAGTGGCTCAAAAAGCAGGCGTTAAGCATGTTTTTGATGGTATTGGCATGATGATTGATCAGGGTGCGGCCTCATTTAAGCTGTGGACTGGAAAAGAGATGCCAACTGATTATATTCGTGAAATTATGTTTTCTGATGATAATAAATAAAAATATTTTAGGAGATTAGGAGAAAAATATGAAAAATAAATATACACCTACAGCTCTTGCCTTGTATTTTAACTATTTCGTTCATGGTATGGGAGTGATAATACTATCACAAAACGCTGCAGCTTTAGCTAAGCAATGGGGTACAAGTCAAACAGCTGCTCTAGCAGTAGTTTCTGCTTTAGGTATAGGTAGGATTATTAATTTGTTAATTTCAGGCGTTTTATCGGACAAATTTGGACGCAAGCCTTTCGTTCAGCTAGGTATTGTGACCTACTTTATCTTTTTTATTGGTATTCTACTTTCACCCAACACGGTCATAGCATACATTCTAGGTATTTTAGCTGGAATGGCCAATTCGTTTTTGGATACGGGTACGTACCCTGGACTTATGGAAATATATCCCAACTCAAAGGGTACATCTAATGTTGTTTTAAAAGCCTTTATTTCAGCTGGTCAGTTTCTATTGCCATTTATTGTTAGTGGACTCGCTGCCGCACACATGTGGTATGGTTGGTCATTCATAATTCCAGCTGCAATTCTAGTAATTACCTTTTTATATTTCCTATTTGGTGGGGCTTTTCCAGACTCAAATGAAGTTACCAAAGAAGATGAAGAGAAAGCCAAAAAAGCTGAAGAACAAGCAAATAATAATATTGCAAGTAACGTCTGGATTGATGGTACATTATTTATCATTTATGGATATATTTCTCAAGCAACTTTCTATTTAGTAAGCCAAATGCTTACACAGTATGGGCAACAAGTTGGTGGCATGGCTCAAGCATCTGCCCATTCCTTAGTTTCATGGTATTCTTTAGGTTCAATTTGTTGTGTTCTTTTAACTGCTGTTTTAGGTAAAAAGATTAGTGAAATTCAATTTGTACCAGTTTATACTCTGGGAGCTTTTGTCTCTATTTTATTAATGTGGCTATTTCCAACTAATGCTGCTTTGATGATCATATTGGCGTTTCTAGTAGGTTTCTTTGCAGCTGGTGGGGTAATGCAATTAGCATTAACTGTTATGGCTGAATTTTTCCCTGCTGGTAAAGGTACAGTTACTGGATTCTTTTATACTGCAGGTTCCATCGCTTCCTTTACCATTCCACTTTTCATAGGCTGGATTGGTAATATGAAAAACGTTATGTTCTTAGACGTAATTATTGCTTTAATAGGATTTATTGATACACTATTAATTGCAATTCGCTATAAGAAACTGTTTGGCAAACTTAGTAAATAAAAATAATTTTTTATGATATCAGAAAAAACCACATATCATTCACATCATTTGATATGTGGTTTTTTAGTGCTTTACATTAATTCGCTAAAAAAATAAATTACAGGTGATTAAATTTATTTTTAAAATAGTTTATACTGAAAATGTTGTTATCAACTAATTAATGATTAAAAATAGATACATATGACTAATTCAATTACAAAAAATGCTCTACGCTCACTCTTATATGAAGTTGTTACCGCACCAAAACCTGGTTTAGTAGACCCTATCAGCCAAGGTCCGCATCCCGACATGAATATTTATACTTTTATCGACAGCAGTTTAAGCCTGGAATCATATTTTGCTGCTGCTGTTGAAATTGGGCAAACCTTTCAGTCAACTGATTTAACGCAAATGTTTCAACAATTAAGGCAAAGAGGCATCACTACTGAAAAAGAAATGTTTGCTGCAACGCACGGTGCTAATACACATAAAGGAGCAATTTTTTCTCTAGGTATCTTTGTCTGTGCTGAAAGCTACAGTATGACAAACAATACTGAATTATTCCTTACTATCACCAAGATGTGCAAGGGACTTGTACAGCATGATCTGATTCAAAATAATGAGTTACAAACAGCCGGTGAAAAAGAGTTTGAACAGTATCATATTGGTGGGGCTCGTGCTCAAGCGGAACAAGGCTATCCCATTGTACGTGAAGTTGCTTTACCCTTTTTAAAAAACACTAAGGGAACGCTCCAAACGAGACTCCTTGATACCTTAATGAAGATAGCAACAGTTACGGTTGACAGTAATTTGATTAAACGAGCTGGAAATTATGATGTAATTGATTGGCTGCATCAAATGGCCACAAAATACCTAGATTTAGGTGGTTATGTTTCTCCAGCCGGTAAAAAATGCCTGCAAAAATTAAATGATGACTGTTTAACCCACAATTATAGTTTAGGTGGCTGTGCAGATTTGTTAATTGTTACCATTTTTGTAGCTCTAGAACGCGGATACATATAAAAAAGGAAGGCACGAGCCTTCCTCTTTTAATAATTACGTAAGTATACATAGTTAATCTTATGATCCAATGTCTTATGTAGTATAACGTTTGCTCTACCTTTGGTGGGCTCTATATATTCTCGCAAATTAACTAAATTTACAGTTTGCCAAACTTTTTCAGCCATTTCAACTGCTTGTCTTTTTGGTTTATTTGACCAAGAGTAATAAAAACTTGAGGGATTGTTTTGATTCAAAACTAAAAGATGAACAAAACGCTGTAAAAACCAAGTTCTAATCAGTTTTTCGTTTGCATCTATGTAAATTGAGAAATTAAAAAAGTCACTTGTTGCTATCATTTTATTAGGTGGGATTTGTAAAGTGTTTATTCCTTCAATTATTAATATATCAGGGTTAGTTATTTTACCATAGCCACCGGGAACTATGTCAGACAATTCATGTGAGTATAAGGGATAAAAAACTTCCTTTTGTCCTGTTGCCACATCTGATAGAAAATCTGCTAATAATTTCATATTATACGATTCAGGAAATCCTTTGCTGTCCATTAACTTTTTCTTCTGCAACTCTCGATTTGGATATAAAAAGCCGTCTGTTGTCATAAGTTGTACTTTTAGTGTAGGATACAGACGTTTAAGTAACACCTTTAATAATCGGGAAACCGTAGACTTTCCTACTGCTACAGGACCGGAAATACCAATTATGAAAGGCTTATTAACATTATTAGCATTAATAAAATGATTCATTGATTTTAACAGTAATTTTTCATTATGCACAAAAAGATATAAATAATGCACTAATGGACTATAAATTTCATTGATATCTGCGGCATTAACTATATCTCCTAATGAAGTAAGACTCTTTAATTCACTTTTGCTGATTTCACTAATTTTATTCTCTGTTTGGGACCAATCATATCGGGAAATTTTCGTAAAATTTTTCATATTCTATGCTCTTTCCATTATATAATGCAGAGGAGAAACAATTAAAGGTGTAACTAGTGCTGTAAAAATTGCCTCAATTAATCCGTTGATTCCCAAAGAAGTCAGTAAAACTAAGAATAGTGGCATTCCTGCAGTAAAATTTCCTATATTTGCAATTAATTCATTAGGATTTTTCATGAAAAATAGACTTGCCAATACAATAACTAACACCGTATTAGTTATTGACGCTATGCATCCATTTAACGCATATACCCACTTTTTAATTTCTAAATTTTTTTGTGTAAAGTAATTTGTCAATAAACTGGGCAAAAAGCCAGCAAATAAACTTGGCACTAAAGCTATTATTGGGTTTCGAAATAGCAATAAGCTAACCATATCACCTGGTTGCGTATATGCCACTATTAATCTAGTTAATCCCCAAATTAGGCCAAAAACAATACCATAGCTTGGACTGAGTAAACTACTGTAAACCGCGACTGTCAGAGGAACAGTAGTAATAGCTGGAAGTGCTGGCAAGATACGAATGTAACCAATATTAGGCACAAAAGTTTGTAAAATCAGTATTGCTAAAAAAACAGCAGTTATTGCTAATTTAACTGTATTTTCTCGTTTCATATTTTTTCACTCCATATTAAATTTGCTTTGACATTTTTAATTGCAGCATTAACTTTGACAGGAACAAATTTAGAAACATCACCACCAATAAGTGCTATTTCACGTATTAAACTAGAAAAATAAAATGGTTTTCAGGATTAGAAAACAAAATTATTTCAATATTTTTATTCAATTCCTAAAAATTTTCCCAGCAAATGATTAAATTCTGCCGGTTTTTCTGCCATTATGTCATGGCCGGCATCATCAACTGTATTTATTTCAATATTCTTATTATGCTTTTGCATTTCAGTAACATAGCCTATCTTAAAATAAGGACTTTTAGTTGAACTGATTGAAAGTGCAGGTATACGAATGCCGTAGACCGTTGGACGCCAATCTTTTTGAACATGATCAAATAGCAGCGGCATATTTTTCTCTCGCTCAAAGGGATATTTTTGCTTAAACGGGTAAAGTTTAGACCAAACTTGGTCATCAATACCATTAAGCGTTTCTTTAATATGGTCATAATATGACAGTACGTCTTTAAAATTATCTTGTGTCAGTTCTATCTGATCATGAGCCCAGCCATAATGCCATTCTTCATCATTAAGCATTTTAGGTGTTTGATCAATTGTAACTACTTTAACTATATTGAGTTCAGGATGATATTTTAAAATTGCCCATACTAGGCCCGCTCCCATAGAGTGACCAATTAAAATTATGGATTTCAAATCCAAATTTTTAATTAATGCAGCTGCCTCATCTGCAAGATCAACCATGTTGCTTATTGCTGATCCTTTTGACTTGCCATGACCTGCCAAGTCAAAAGTAATTGTTTGGTAACCATGCTTCACTAAATATGGCACTTGTCCTGCCCACACAACATGATTTCCGCCAAAGCCATGAAAAAAAACAATTGCAGGGCCTGTACCTGTTATTTCATAATATATTTTTCTATTAGAAATTTGCATTAACATTTTTTATTCTTTCTAGTTTTCAATTGAAATCTTTTTATACTTAGAAAAATATTTCAAAAACCATTTTTTGGTGTATTCAACAGTAGGACTTTCGATAGATGTAATAGTATTACAAAGTGAGATTCTCCAAGGAAAAGTTGGGGTCATTTCTTTACTCTTAATTTCCTTGTCACTATAATTTTGTCCAATTGGAGCAGCTAAAATTCCAATTAACTCTGAATCTCGCTGTACCAAATTTAAAACCAAATCCCAAGAAACGGTTTGTAAAAAATAATTAGGCTTCATCCTATCCCCTCTAAATCTTTTATTTAGCTGGAAGGTAACCATAAAGCTATCAGTTAAAGTTACTATTTTTTCTTTTTCAACTTCCGTAAAAGGTATTTCCTTTTTCTTTATTTTGTTAAAACGATGATTAGCGTTAAACCACACCCGAACACTGCTTTCATAAATTAAATTTTCATAAATACCTTCGATTGTTGCTGGAGAAACTATTACAGCAAGATCAATATCTCCTAAGACAAGCATCTTTTGCAAACTATAGCCTCCACATTCAACAAGTTTAAGTTCAATACCAGGATTAGAATTAATGAATGAAATCAGGGCATCATTAAAAACAATAGAATTAATTACTGGAGCAATACCGATTTTAACTGTTCCATTTTTTTCTTCAGAAAAGCGATTTAGTTTTTCCATCATTTCAATATACTGTTGATATACTTTTCTTGATTCATTAACTAGGGCTAAGCCATAACGGGTAAGGCCAATAATTCTGCCCTTTTTATGCTTAAAAACTTTTATTCCTTGTCTAAACTCAATATCCTTGATTGATTTACTAATTGCTGGCTGAGAAACATGTAAGATCTCGGCACTTTTAGTTAAATTAAAATCATTATCTATTATCGCAAGCAAATATTTAATCTGATTAATATCCAAGATAAGCTCTCCTACTTTCATTCACGTTCAGATTTATAAAAAAAGCAGCATTAAATGCATTTTCTTAAATCATTTAAAATACTGTTTCTTTTATTAGCTTAACTTAATAAAACTAACTATTTTCTTTAATATTCATAATGGGTTCTTGAAAAATTCTAGGATCCATTTCTTTCAAATTATCACTAATAATCGGCTTGAATTCCATTTGATTAAGAATATCTTTTTGTAAATCTATACCAGGTGCGATTTCTATTAATTTCAACCCATCTTTAACCAGTTCAAAGACAGCACGTTCAGTTACATACCAAACTTTTTGGTTATTTTCATACGCTACTTTTCCTGAAAAAGTTACTTGTTGAACATCTTTAACAAATTTCTTAACTTTTCCTTCTTGAATAATATGAAGTTTACCATCTTTGACTTCTTCTTTTAAGCCAGCAGCAGTAAATGTACCAGTGAAAATAATTTTTGGTGTGTTTTGTGTAATATCAACAAATCCACCTGTACCAGCTATTTTAGGACCAAATTTAGAAACATTCAGATTACCTTTTGCATCTGCTTCAGCTAACCCTAAAAACGTTAAATCAATACCACCACCATCATAAAAATCAAACATATATGGTTCATCAATGATTGATTGTGGTGCAATAGCAGCACCGAAGTCACCACCGCCTAGAGGTGTACCACCAAATGTACCAGGCTCAACTGTAGTCATTATGTTATCGGATAAGCCTTCTTCTTTTAAAACTAATGAACATGTCTCTGGATACTTACCAATTCCAAAGTTCACAACCTTATCTGTTTTTTTATTAAATAAGAGTGCAGCTCTTCTTGCAATTACTTTCTTGCTATCTAGTGGTAAATCAATTTCATCTTCCGCCGTAATAACTGCAGAACTAACAAAATCAGGATTATACTGGGTATCCGTTGTCTGCTTAGTCCACTCAGGACTATCAGCTTCTACAACATAATCAACTAATATCCCTGGTATTCTGATATCTTTAGGCTTCATGGAACCGCGCTTAAGCACACGTTTAACTTGAACAAAAACCTTGCCACCATTATTATGAGCAGCCATAGCTATCGCAGTAGCAACTAATGTGAGCGGCTCATCATCAAACGTAATATTACCATCTTCATCGGCAAATGTGCCACGTAAAAGAGCAACATTTGGCTTCGGTACTTCATAAGCTAAATAATCTTTGCCATGAATATTGATCCTGTTGACCAATGTGGCATTTTTAGCTGCATCATTTAATCTACCGCCACTGACCTCGGGATCGACGAAGGTACCTAAACCTACATTAGTAATCAAAACCGGCTTATGCGCAGCTGCATCCCTAAATATTTGTGATAAAACACCTTGAGGGAAATTAAAAGCTTCAAAATCATTAGCAGCTGACAATGGCTCTAGTTCTGGTGCTAGTGCCCAGTGCCCACCAACTAAGCGATGCAAAAAGCCTTTTTCTGCAAAATTATTTGTTCCCTTAGTTTTGCCGTCGCCTATTCCGGCTGCGTGCCAAACATCTAGTCCTTTAGGATGTCCTTCTTTTTTATAGCGTGCTCTCATGCATTCCAAAATTTCTTCTGGAGTGTCAGTACCTAAGAACCCATCTAGTGCAATTACTGCATTATCTGGAATTAACTCAGCAGCTTTTTGACTATTAATAAATTGAATTGCCATCAGATTAATCCTCCTAATGAGTCAAAATATAATTTATTTAATTACAGTAAAAAATGAGTTTATTTAGATTGATGAGAGCAATTTATGTAACCAAAAAATTAATTTTAAACCAATAACTATCCGAACTATGTAATTCATACATTGTTCTGACATTATTAGGATAACGCTTACAATTATAGATTGTGAAATACATAATTTTCACTGTCTATATAACTTTAAGTTATAGTTTTAGTAAAAAAATCCTTGCACATAACTAGTTAAATTCCAGTTAGTGCAAGGTATTTTTATCTCACATAAATCTATTTTTACTTAGTTGCCATACACTGTGCTTGACCGCTAGTAACAACAACATTATCTTGATTTGTTACAGTAGTATCATACACAACAATAGTGAATTTCTTTTTAGGAATAAAATCAGTAATAGTACATTTGACTGTCAACACGTCATTTAAGTACACAGGTTTGACAAACTTAAGAGTTTGATCTAGATAAATACAACTTTCTTGTCCCGGAATATGTTCTGCTAAACAGGTAGAAATAAAAGCAGCAGTAATCATTCCATGAGCAATTCTATGTTTAAATTGTGTTTTTCTTGCAAATTCTTCGTCCATATGAACAGGATTATGATCTCCACTTAATTCGGCAAACTGTTGGACCAGTTCATCTGTAACTTGTTTAGTAAAAGTACCAGATAATCCAATTCTTAAATTTTCTTCAACTATAATGCTTTCCTCTCAAACTTTCTAAAAAATTTCAACGCCCTTTTTAATAACCCTTTGAGCATCATCCATAAGGTCTTGTATAACTTGAGCGGCCGGTTTTGATTCTTTGACCAATCCCGCAACTTCACCAGACATAAAGAAGCTTTCTTTTGGATCATCTTCTTGAACACCCTTATACAATGCTTTATTCATTGCTGCGTTGAATTCATCACGAGAGACACCAGTCTTTTCTAATTCCATCAGCTTTAATGCTTCTTCATTAGCAATACCACGAGTAGCACCGCCTTTAATTGAAGTTCCAACTACTGCAGTACCAGTGTCTGTTGCATCGATGACAGCCTTGCGCCAATTTTCACCTACAGGGCTTTCCTTGGCAATGGAGAAAATAGTACCACATTGAACACCTTCTGCGCCCGCAACAAAGGCTTCAACAACTCCACGGCCATCACCAATACCACCAGCGGCAATTAAAGGAATTGAAATTGCATCAGCGATTTGAGGCCATAAAACCATTGATGTAGTGTTACCAATATGTCCACCGGCTTCCATGCCTTCAACAATAACTGCATCTGCACCCATTTCTTCCATTTTTTTAGCAATTTTGACATTTGGAATAACAGGCATTACTTTTACACCTGCAGCCTTTAAGTCTGTCATATAAGGTTTTGGAGTTCCTGCACCAGTAGTAACAATTTTTACTCCCTCTTCAATCAAAACCTTAACAACATTGGGAGTATTCTTATCCATCAACATCAAGTTAACAGCAAATGGTTTATCAGTGAGTTTCTTGGCTTTTCTAATTGCTTCTCTAACCTGATCCGGTGTTTTTCCACCGGCAGCAATAATGCCTAGGCCACCACCGTTTGAAACCGCTGCAGCTAAGTCTGCTGTAGCAACTTCCTGCATGGCACCTTGAACAACTGGATATTTAATACCTAATAATTTTGTAACGCGATTCATATTAATCTCCTTAAAATATTTGATTTTTTAGTTATTTAGTTAAAGCAAAGGGGAGCTTTAACAATTAATTTATTTACCTGAGAATTTTGCATCTCTTTTATCAACAAAGGCACTCATTCCTTCTGTTTGATCCTTAGTAGCAAAAGTTTCGGCCCAAATTTGCGATTCTATATCAATAGCAACATCAAGTGGTAGATCTGCACCCCGGTCAACAGAATATTTGGCTAAAGCAACTGCAATAGGACCATTCTTCATAACCTGCTTTGCAATTTCACGGGCTTTGTTCATTAATTCTTCTGGCTCAACCAACTCGTCAAGCAGACCGATGCGATAAGCTTCATCTGCAGAAATCATTGTAGAAGTGGCAATCATTTCCTTAGCTTTTCCGCGACCTACTAAACGTGTCAAGCGTTGTGTGCCACCAAAGCCGGGAATAATGCCAAGTCCAACTTCGGGTTGACCAAACTTAGCTTTAGCAGAACCAATACGCATATCGCAAGATGAAGCTAATTCACAACCACCACCAAGTGCAAAACCATTGACAGCGGCAATAGTAAATTGAGGTAAATCTTCAATTTCGCCAAAAGACTTATGTGCCAGTTTCGATAACTCCAGTGCCTGTAGCGTATTCATATCACGCATCTGTGTTATATCAGCGCCAGCAACGAATGACCTCGGACCAGCACCTGTGATTAGCAAAACTTTGATATCATCTTGGTGAGCTTTTACCTCTCTTAAGGCATCCCCAATATCTTGCAGTGTTTCAGAATTCAAAGCATTCAAAACTTTAGGACGATTAATTGTCAACGTGCCAATTCCATCTTCAGCTTCTAACAAAACATTATCATAACTATTAAAACTCATAATTTCCTTGATCCTTTCAAAAATATCAAACTCATTTTATGCTCTCACTGTCAATTTTTGTGTAAACGGAAACAATTAGCAAATTATACTTGTTTTTTTTATTTTTTCAGGATTTTGGTATTAAAAGCTTAAATAATATGGGATTTAACATCATTGAAAAAAAGTTATGGTAGAAATAACTTTTGTTAAATTTTGCGCAAATTATATCGTAATATAGCTTTAAAAACCTACTGCTTCCGTCTTTTTACCGACAATAACTAAAAATAATGCTACTAATAACAAATAGTACTAACAGTCATCCAGCTATTTGTGGAAGCGCTTCATATTAGTTTATAGTTTGTGCAAAGTCTAATTAATCAAAGGAGGAAGATTATGACTGGAAGTTGGATGACGCGCTATCTTGCCGAATTTTTGGGGACAGCTGTTTTTATAGTTTTTGGTAACGGATCAGTTGCCAACTCGTTTCTCAAGAAAACCACGGCTAATGGCAAAGATGGTCAAGCAAACGGAGGCTGGATATTTATTGCGCTCGGGTTTGGCTTTGGTGTAATGATACCGGCAATGATGTTTGGCTCAATTTCAGGAAACCATATTAATCCAGCAATCACTATTGCAAAGGCTGCAGCTGGAGTTTTTCCCTGGAGTCATGTTACGCAATACATAGTTGCACAAATGCTCGGCGCTATTGTAGGACAATTATTGGTTGTTGCTATCTATTGGCCATACTTTAAAGAAACTACCAATGGAGAAGGGAAAATTTTTTCTTGTTTTGCCACTGGTGAAACACTTAACAATAAGTTGAATGGTTTTATCGCAGAATTTATCGGAACTGCAATTTTAGTATTTACTTGTACTGGAATTTATAGTGGTGTATTCTTCAATCAATCTGTCGATATTGCCAATGTGGGTGTCGGATTCATCATCATGGCATTAGTAATTGCTGACGGTGGTCCTACTGGCCCAGCGTTAAACCCAGCTAGGGATTTGGGACCTAGAATAGTTCATGCTATTTTGCCTATTCCTAACAAAGGTTCTTCAAACTGGGACTACAGTTTGGTACCAGTAGTTGCCCCTATTTTAGGTGGAGTTGTAGGTATCTTTATTTACAAACTATGTTTTAAAATGTAATAATTCTTACAAACTGTATTAATATTTATTAGCAAAAAAAATAATAGTTAGCCATTCAGGTTAACTATTATTTTATAACTAGATAAATATTTATTCTTTTGATGCACCTGTCACTGCATCATTATCTGCAATTTCACTGCAAGCAGTATCAGCAGCGATTCTACCAAAGGTGAAGATATCAGCTAGTGAATTACCACCAAGACGATTACCAGCATGTAATCCGCCAGCGACTTCCCCTGCTGCATAAAGACCGGTAATTACTTGACCATCTTTATCTAATACCTGTGCTTTCGGATTGATCTTCAAGCCGCCCATTGTATGGTGAATAGCCGGCTTACGCGGGGTAGCGTAAAACGGCGCAACTTCACATTTAAGATTAAACGCACTCTTACCAAATTCTGGATCATTACCTGCATCAACATATGAATTATATTTTTTAATAGTATCGACCAAAGTAGCAGGATCCATACCGGCTTTTTCAGCTAATTCTTCTAATGTATCAGCTTTTAGAAGAGTGCCCGCCTTAACTTGAGCTTCGAGTGATTCTTCTGTGGTGTTGTAGGCTGTCTTTTTAATTTTATCGTCTGCAATTAAATAAAATAAAGTACCATTAGCAATTGCAGCTTTAGCTAAAGTGTCACGCTCAGCGAACTCGTTTACAAAACGTTCACCTTTTTGATTGACCATAATAAAGTTTTCGGGTGGAGTTTGAATACCAGTAAATAATTCACCAGTCTTAGGATCAGAAACTGGCATTAATTGAATAAAGCCCATACCCACTAAATCAGCACCAGCCTCTTGACCTAAGGCAATGCCGTCACCAGTAATTGCTGGCGAATTAGTAGTAGCAATATCATCATCAATGTGTTTCCAATAAGTGTTATACTTTTGCACCATTTTAGTGTTTGCACCAAAACCGCCAGAAGTTAAAATCACTTTTTGCGCATGAATGGTAACCTTACTGCCATCACTACTTTGAGCTATAACACCAGTGACTTTACCATTTTCAATAATTAAATGTTGGGCGCGGGTTTCAGTTAAAACTGTAGCACCATGAGCTTTTACCCAATCACCTAAAACATGAATAAATGCATAGCCCATAGGTTCAACCGGCTTATGGCCGCGGCGCCACAATGCTCCAACTGGCATGGTAACATCAGAGCGATCAAATTTTACTCCTAAATCAGTTAGCCATTTAACCGAATCAAGTACGTTATTGACAAGTTCGGTAACTAAAGCATAATTGCCGTGAATTTCATTACCATTTAAGTCAGTTCTTTTGCCACCTAAATAAGTCTGTATCTCATGTAATAATACCGAGTCAAAAAGATAATTTTCTCCAGAATCCACATAAGCCTTAATTTGCTTTTGCAATTCTTTAAAGTCATCACGATATTCTGGATCAATTTCAGCAATTGGAGTTGCAGCTAATTTTTCCAAGCTTTCTTTTTCACCGGGTAAAGCTTTAAATTGATTTTGCCACTCAGGTTCAGCAGCATTTAATGGTCCACCTGCTCTAGTAGTATTACCACCAATTTGAGGGAATTTTTCCAGTACGATTACCTTTTTACCATTTTGAATTGTTCTCGCAGCTGCCGCAAGACCGGCACCGCCGGCACCAATAACTACAACATCAGTCTGGTATTCTCTGTCAGAAGTATCAGCAGTTTTCGGCTTTGGTCTGTTGAGCCATTCTCGTGCGTCTCCACCAGCTTTTGTAATCGCCTGAGCCACACCATCTATCACGCCATGACTGGAAATTGTAGCTCCACTAACCGCATCAACATTTAAAGTTTGATTAGCAATAATTTGCTTGGGCAGACGTTTAAAGACCTCATCTGCCACTCCAGCAGTTTCACCACTGGAATCAATATCTATTTCCTTGATTTTGTCTTCAGAAAGTTTCACCTTCATAGGCATAAAACTAGAACCATGACCCTTAGCTTTTACTTCATAAGTTCCTGATTTCATCATTAATATACTTCCTTTCTTTCAATACTCATTAGTTAAATTTTACTAACTTTTTTTGGCAAAATGAAATAGTTTTATAGCAAGCAGGCTATAATAAAATTGTTATTGGAGGCAAAATATGAATAATTCAGAAACTGTTTTACATTTTATTGACGTGCTATTAAAAGAAAGTAATTTTACCAGAGCAGCGGGTGAATTATATATATCACAGCCATATTTGACTCAACTAATTAAGCGAATTGAACATAAATTAGGAACTAAAATAATTAATCGTGATACGATCCCATTTACATTAACGGAAGCCGGGATAATTTATTACAATTATCTGGAAACAAAAATTAGTAACAAGCAAAAGTTAGCTGAACAGTCAATTCCATATGCATCACCGAATAAAGAATTAATTCGAATTGGAGTTTTAGAAAGCCTGGGGACGTTTTTATTGCCAGAGCTTTTACCTCACTTTATGCTTACACATCCAAATATTAAAATTCAGCTATCTGAAAACTTTCCTAGAGTAAGTGAAACTCATCTTTTACATGAACAAATTGATTGTTATCTGGGACAAACACCTGAGTCTCTTAACCAAGGATTGGATTTTTATGTTAATGGCGGAGAAAACTATTTTGTAATCATTTCACCAAGATCAAAGTACTTTAAAAAGGGTCGGTTTATACTTGAGCCAAATGAATATGATATTAAAGACATTTTACAAGAGCCGTTCGTTGTTAGTTCAAGCAATTCTGCAATCCGCCATCAAGTTAATGGTGCATTTCAGAAATTTCATATCAAACCTAATATTATATTGGAAAGCAGCAGTATTATTACTGCAACTAATTTAGCAATAAAAGGAGTAGGACTAACTATTTCAGCTGCCAGCATTATCAAGCGAATGGCTCAAACACCTATTAACTTGCTTCCAGTTGATCATAATTTGATTCAAATTAAATATTTTATTGCGGTTAAACATGGGCATAAACTGAAACCAGGACTCAAGAATTTAATTTCAGCCTTTAAGCAGCTTAAGATTGAACCAAATATAAGTTAATTATTAAATTTAAGC
>NZ_KQ034006.1:39173-102547 GCF_000970755.1 Lactobacillus kimbladii | reverse complement strand
GCGATTTTGTCAACTGCTTTTGCTCGATTTTTTTGCCTGCCTGCCGAGGCCTCTTGCCTTGCGGCTCATTGCCCGACGACAGTTATTAATACTAGCAATTATTTTTCTCTTTTGCAAGTATTTTTTTATTATTTTTTCTGTTAAAGCAAAAAAAGTCCTATCTTTCTAGCACTTTTCAATATCAGAACAAATACAAAATATTTTCAGACGAATTACAAACGTTATCTAAATTTAATCTTTTCGTATACCCCAATTAATTTTAAAGTTTTATAATACAACTATATTTTAAGGAGAAAAATTATTTTGAAGCATAAATTTATTACAATGGTGGCTTCTTTAGTTATTGCTACCACACCTTTAGTCACTGCAACCAGTCAAGTTAATGCAGCAACTATCACTAACAATAAGCAGACTGAAATGTATAGTTTTGTCAGGAATACTTTTAAGAAACACAATGTCCGTGGCATAGTTACAGTAGTACAAAATGGGGAGCCACAGACAATCAGTTATGGCTATGCTTGGTATGGTAAAAGAATTGGTAATGGCAGCAGCAAAGTTGTTTATCCCACAGCTTCGCTGCAAAAAGTAATTACTGGTGCGATGATAGTTCAACTAATTAATGAAACTAAGGGCACCAAAAACAAATTTACTCAAAACACCAAGATATCCCGCTGGTACCCTAATCTCAAAAATGCCGCTAATATTACCGTAGGCAATCTGCTGACCCATACCTCAGGAATTATGGCGACTAAAACTGAAATAGATAGAGGCTATAATTATTCAGAAGACAATGCTATTAACTGGGTAGTCAACAATATCAATGCCTCAAAGTCTGACACAATAGGTAATTATCACTACAATAATAGTAATTATATTTTACTTACCGGCATCATTAGGCAAGTTACAGGCAAGTCATACGAAGACAACCTGCAAACCCGTATTATTGATAAGTTAAATTTAAAAAATACCTATCTTTACCAAAACATCCCTAAGAAAATGACTGATCCAATTTCATACTATTCAAATGGGAGTAAGAACTATCAAAAAGCAACTTATCTCAAGAAAAGCTTGGTTTCACAAATTCCTGGTGCTGGCAATCTTTTTACTACCACAGCAGAATATTACAAGATTCAGGTGGGCTTAACAGACGGCACAGTTTTAAATAAAGATGATTTCTATTATTTGACTCACCTAAAAAGCAAAGTAGTTAACTATTCAGGTGGAATGTACCTATACAATAATGATAATATTAGAAACGCCTATGGCAGCTTTAAGGGACAGCATTTTGGCACCTGGGTGCAGCTAACTGCTGATAATCAAAATGGAATTGTTATGTTTTTAAATCAAACTAACGATAATGAAAATGATCAAAAAGATGTAGGATACGAAATCCTGAAACGTATCAAACCTAATACTTTTGTAGAGCGCTAGGTTTTTATCAAAAAATTAGCTAAAGTGATTTCCTACTTACATATCAAAAGGACTAATAAATCAGCATTTATCAACGTGATTTGTTGGTCCTTTGTTTTGTAATAATCCTTTTAATATTTAAAAATATTACTTTCTTTGCTAACTCAAAAAGTCTAAGAAGTTCAACTCTTAGACTTTTTCTTATTCATCAAATAGTAGCTCATACATTTTTGTACTCAATGGCTTTTCTAGCAGTAAATTCATCCCTACCGCTGCTTTTTTCTTCGGCCCCAGCAATTCTTCTTTGACCGTATCCTTTTGAATATCTACTTGTCCTAAATAGTAAAATTGCTTGCCAATCGCATCGCTCTTCTTAACAAAAAGCAATAGCTTCATCTGCGGAGTATTAAGCAGCCTCTGAACTTCATCTGATTCTAGATGACGGGGCGATCTCGTATACCAACGCAAGCAGCGACCGTCTTCTAGCGTATTATGGTACAAAGCATTGCGTTTTTTAGTCGAATCTTTTTGATAAGTGATAAAAATAGGCGTTTCGTTTTCATCCACACGATAGCCATACATAGGTGCGGAAACATCTTTGGGCCAGTTTAACAACCGACAAACATCTTTACGATCATATTGCTGGTAAAGGGTAAATTGTTTGTGATTGTCATAGTCTTGATTAAGTGCCAAACCCGTTTTAATCACATCAACAAACAATTTTTTAAAAGTATTATTTTGCAAAAGAGACTGTGCCAATTTAGGTGCTAATGCATAATCTAGTAAATCAGCTTTAACCACAAGCGGCTGGTCGCCATATTGCTCTTTTTTCGCTGTCTTGCCTTGTTTGATGTCAAAAAAGTTGAGCGAAAGTATGTCTTCAACCGATGTCAGCACTCTTTCATTAACATAAGCACCATAATCATGCAGTTTTTTCTCAAATTCTTCCTGACTAACCTGCTCTTTTTCTAAAAGCAAATGCAAAAGTAGTAGTTCATGTGGCCTTTTACCATTCAATAATTCTTTAGTAACAAAAGACAAAACGGCACTTTCATAACGACTTAGCTTTACAGGCTCCCCCATCTTGGCCAGGAACTCGCCATAGTGCCCAAGACTATGATTGTTGGCAAAGACCATTGGTGAAGTTGAACCGTAACGGTAAAAATCAAATAGTAGAGGCGGACGCCCTATTTTTTGCGCTAATTCTTGGTAAGATTGCCGCAATTCCTTAATGCTGTCCAATTTAATCTGCTCCAGCGAAGCTAAAATCTGAGCAGAAGCAATTTGACTGAAATTAATTGTTGAAACATCAATAAAACCAGGAAGCACACTTTCCTGACGGGCCTTATCCTGCGAACGACTGTCATCCTGATTCAAAGCGATCGGAATCAGATAATTATTTTTGTAGTTACCAATAAAGTCAATGACAGTCACATAATCTTTACCAGGATATTTACGTAAGCCCCGACCCAGCTGCTGGATAAAAACAATGCTGGACTGCGTATTACGGAGCATAATAATCTGATTTAAAGCCGGAATATCAATTCCTTCATTAAAGAGATCAACGGTAATAATGTAATCAATTTTACCCTGTTCCAGCTGGTTGACAACTTGCAGTCTTCTTTTTTCACTATCTTCATTAGTTAAAGCAACTGCTGGATGCTTACGTTCTGAAAAAGCCTGCGCCAATTCACGCGCTTCTTCTTGGCGACTGCAAAAAACCAGTCCTTTAGCTTGAGAGCCACAATAGCCATAATAATCCAATTGCTTTAAGACATAGTCTACCCGTTCGGGTGCCAGCAGTCTGCGCAAATTGGTAGTTTCATCAATCGTTGCACCATCTACTTCATAATCCTCAACGCCAACATAATGAAAGGGAGCCAGCATTTTTTCTTCTAGTGCCTCACGCAAACGGATCTCGTAAGCTAAATTATAGTCAAACAAGCGATAAACATTCTGGTCATCCATTCTTTCCGGAGTGGCAGTCATCCCCAGCCAAAATTGGGGCTTGAATTTGGCAAAAATGCGCTGGTAACTTGGTGCGGCTGCCCGATGAGCCTCGTCAATCAGGATATAATCGAAAGTTGTCGCCTTCAAGCTTGCAAGTACATCTGGCTGACTTAAAGTTTGCACGGTCGCAAAAACATATTTGCGTTCAAGCTGGTGCTTATGTCCGGTTAACAGACCGTAATCAGATGACTTGCCACCAATCACTTGGTGAAAACTTTTTAAGGCTTTTTTGGCAATTTGCTCGCGGTGGACAACATAAAGAAATTTCTGGGGTTTAAAATCTTTGACTGCAAATGCTCCTAAATAGGTTTTGCCAGTTCCAGTAGCTGAAACTACCAGGCCACGTTTTTGTCCATTATCAATTAGTCCCTTTAATTCATGCAAAGCCTCTTCTTGCATCTTATTTGGCACAATTTCAGCTTTTTCATTTAACTGAACCTGAGATTGCGATTGTGGTTTTACCCAGTTTTGCTCATATTCTACTATCCAACTTTCAGATAAGGGAATACTGTTATTTTTTAATTCATGTAACTGCTGGGCAATCTGGTTAGTTAATGTCGCATTATTCTTTGAACTGATTTTCAAAGCCCACTCACAGTTGCTGAGCAAAGCTGCCCGGGTAAAATTAGCACTGCCGATAACTAAAGTTTGCCAATCTTCATGTTCAAAAAGGTAGCCTTTAGCATGAAAACCATTTTGGGAGGTAATTTTAACTCTTAAGTTGGGAATTTTTAGTAACTCACGAAAAACTTTGGGGTTATTAAATCCTAAGTAGTCACCTGTAATTAAAGTACCCGTAATATTTCTGTTAGCCAAATCAGCCATGACGACTTTAAAGGGAACAAGCATATCTTCAGTGACAAACGCTACCGCCCAAGTAAAACTGTGGCAGCTAAGAAGCTCTTGGCGCAGTGTCAACCAGATATTCTCCTGTTCATTATTTTGCAGCAGTTTTGGTCCTAATAATTCATGTCCCGGATAGCTGGGATCATACAAACCATTGAGAATAGCATCCTGCAAAGGCTCATTCATTCAACATCACCTCAAAGTTATTTTGCACAAAAGAAAAAGAAACCCACCCGATGGATTTCTTTTTTCTACTATGTTATAAATCTATTTCTAATAAAATTGGACAGTGATCGGCGCGCTCCCCTGTATCCATCATCTCGGAACGCTTGACCTTGTCAGCAACTCTATTGCTCGTTAGCCAATAGTCAATTCTCCAGCCCGAGTTATTAGCCTTGGCCGTTTTTACCCTTTGAGCCCACCATGAATAGACTCCTTCAACGTTGCCGTTAACTTTTCTAAAGGTGTCAGTAAATCCGGCCTTAAGCATTTTAGTAAAATCGGCGCGCTCTTCATCGGTAAAACCAGCTGAATGATGGTTAGTGTCCGGGTGTTTCAGGTCAATTTCATGGTGAGCGCAGTTGTAATCACCGCTAGCCAAAACCGGCTTTTCCTGATCCAATTTTTGCAAATAGGCAGTGTATTTTTCATCCCATACTTGCCGTTCACTTAAGCGCTTTAGGCCATTACCTGAATTTGGCGTATAAACCTGGGTCACAAAATACTCAGGAAACTCCAACGTAATAATTCTGCCTTCATGATCCATCGGTTCTGGTGCCCCAATCAGGGGATAAGTTACTTTGGGCTTGAGTTCTTTTTTATACAAAAACATAGTACCAGCATAACCTTTACGGGCCGGTTCTTCTGATGAGCGCCATACTATATCATATTCTGGACACTCTTGAGCTAATATTTCCAAGTGTTTTTTGGTAGGTCCAGTTGAGCGTAATTTTGTTTCCTGGATTGCGACAATATCGGCATTTTGAGCATGTATTTTTTCTAAAACCTGGCGTGTTGCCACGGCACGTGAGGAAGTTCCTGTTAAAGCTGCATTAAGTGAATCAATATTCCACGAAATTAAGATCATTTTCTTCTCCTTATTAATCATTTCTTTCATTATATAGTTTTTTCACAGGGACTCAAAATTTCTATGATTCTTAGCAGTATTATTTTTTACCAACTTGCACGTAATTCCATTAAATTTGCTGTTATTTTTTTCACTACCTTAGCAAAAAATATTTGTAATTTTTTTATTTTGCTATAATCCCTTGTACAACATAAATGTAAGCGATTACCGATATAGCAGTATTTTTTAAAAAATAATTTTTTCACATTTTTATATTTTTCAATCCGATTAAGCAAGTGTATAATAGCACAAGAGACAACAATAATAATCTTTGGAGGTTAGATTTTATGACTAAAATTTATGCTTACGCCATTCGTAAAGATGAAGAACCTTATGTTCATGAATGGAAAGAGGCTCACAAGGATGTTGATGTTGATTTCACTGATCAACTTCTCACCCCTGAAACGGCTGAATTAGCTAAAGGTGCTGATGGTGTTGTAACTTACCAGCAACTGGATTACAAGGCTGATACTATTGAAGCCTTAGACAAATTAGGCATTCACAACTGGTCCATTCGTAACGTCGGTATTGACAATATTGACTTAAAAAAGGCTAAGGAATTAGGCTTTAAGATCACTAATGTTCCGGTATATTCACCAGATGCCATTGCCGAGCACGCTGCTATCCAAGCTGCTAGAGTTTTGCGTCAAGACAAGGTTATGGACGAAAAAGTTGCTAAGCATGATCTGCGCTGGGCACCTACAATTGGCCGTGAAGTGCGTGACCAAACTGTTGGTGTTGTAGGTACTGGCCATATTGGTCAAGTATTCATGAGAATCATGGAAGGCTTTGGCGCTAAGGTTATTGCCTATGATATCTTCAAGAACCCAGAATTAGAAAAGAAGGGTTACTACGTTGATGACTTAGATGAACTTTACGCTAAGTCTGACGTTATTTCACTTCATGTTCCTGATACTCCAGAAAATGTTCATATGATTAACGATGATTCGATCAAGAAGATGAAGGATGGCGTCGTTATTGTCAACGTTTCCCGTGGACCACTAGTTGACACGGATGCAGTTGTTCGTGGTCTTGACTCAGGTAAAGTCTTTGGCTTCGTAATGGACACATATGAAAATGAAGTTGGTATTTTCAACAGTGACTTCAGTAATAAGGACTTTCCTGACAAGCGTTTAGCTGACTTGATTGCACGGCCAAATGTTTTGGTAACCCCACACACAGCCTTTTATACTACCCATGCTGTGCGTAACATGGTTATCAAGGCTTTTGACAACAACTTGAAGCTAATTAAGGGTGAAAAAGCTGATACTCCAGTTGATTTGGACAAAGAGTTTTAATCTCTAAACTTATTTTTCCCTTCTTAAATACACTTTATTGTCAAAAAAGACATCAGATAAAATTATCTGGTGTCTTTTTAATTGATTATTTTAATTAGCAGAAGCGTTTACTGCCTGAATCAGCGCGTTCCTAAACCCTTCTTCTTCAAGTTTTGTTACGCCTCTAATTGTCGAACCGCCCGGTGTTGTAACTTCATCTTTTAGCTCCTCGGGCAATTTTTTACTAGCGAGTGCCAACTTACTGGTGCCTAAAAGCATCTGGTTAATTATCTGGTATGATTCAGCCCGGTTAACTCCATTCTGTACTGCGGCATCACTGAGAGCTTCAACCATTAAATCAACGTAAGCAGGCGTGCAACCAGCTACAGTACCATAAATGCCTAGTAGTTTTTCAGGCACAACGTAAACTGCCCCCATTTGGGTAAAAATGTTTTTCACAGTAGTAATTACTGCCGGCTTTTCATCAGGTATAAAGCTGGCAACTGTAATACCCGCACCAATTTGCACCGGTGTATTGGGCACTATTTTGGCAAAAGAAGTTTCTGCTGGCAGCTTTTGATTAATTTGAGTCAGATCACCGCCGCCAGTTGACAGGATAATGCCGTGATATTTTTGCCCTAAATTTTTGATGATTGTTTCAGTGGCAGATCCGCCTACCGCTACTATAACTGCTTGACAAGCATTAAAGTCCTCATAATTATTAATCAAGCTTAAGTGACGTTCAGCTGCCATTTTTTGCGCAGTGTGATGGCGTCCACCGTCAAAAACATAAATGTCTTCACTAGGATTTTGGGCATTCAACAAACCCTCAATAATTGCAGAGCCAATTTTACCAGCTCCAATAAAGCCAATTTTCATCAACAAGCACCTTTTAAAAATCTGTTTGGTCTGGATCATTTGCTACTTGGGCTGCTCCATGCAAACCATCAAGTTTTGCCATATCAGCCGCAGTAATAGTAAAGTCAAAGACCTGCAAATTAGCTTCAAGGCGCTCGCGATGAACTGATTTTGGTAGTGGAACAAAACCATGTTGCAATGACCAGCGTAATAAAACTTGTGCCGGACTTTTATCATAATGTTGCGCAATAGAAACTACCGTATCATTGGCAAACAAACCACCTCTACCTAGTGGCGAATATGCCTCGCTTAGAATACCAAGTTCTTTATTATAAGCCGTTACGTCTTCTTCCATATCACTAGGGTTGAGATAAATTTGATTAACAGCAGGACGGATCTTAGCGGTTTTTAGAAGCTCATCCAGGTGTTTACGTCTAAAGTTGGAAACGCCAATTGCGCGAATTTTTCCTGCTTGAACTGCCTCTTCCATTGCCTGCCAGCTTTCCGCATTCAATTCAGCCCAGTGATCACGCACCGGAGCCGGATTAGGCCAATGGATTAAGTACAAATCAAGATAATCTAAATCCAGTTTAGTTAAACTTTCATCAATTGCTGCTTTAGTTTTCTGGTAACCGTGATGATCATTCCACAACTTAGTCGTCACAAATAAGTCACGCCTGTTAACTCCACTTCGTTTAATGCCCCGGCCAATGCTTTCCTCATTGCCGTAGGCAGCAGCAGTATCAATTAAGCGATAACCGAGACTCAGCGCATCCTCAACGGTTTTTTGAGCAACTTCACCATCAGGAGTTTGCCAAGTTCCCAGTCCGATAACTGGGATTTTGACGCCATTATTTAATTCATAAGTGTCATTTAAAGATTGAATTTTGCTAGTCATAATTTTTCACCTCTCACCACTATTATACCGAACTGAGCTATACTTCTACAGCAAAAAATAGCAATTATTGCGGCTGTTTTTGAAAGTCACTTTTTAGTAAAGTTACAAATTGCGGATAAGTAGTTACTTCATACAGCGGATGCAGATTCATCTTATTCTTGCGCCTGCGATGGTTATACCAAATACTGTCAAAACCATAGTTTTCTGCTCCTAATATGTCTGACTGCAGTCCGTCACCAAAAAAGACAGTATCTGCTGGACCAATATTAGTATGAGCAAAAAAGTAATCAAAAATCCGGGTATCAGGCTTAGAAAAACCAGCTTCTTCAGATGTCACAATTAAGGAAAAATAATCCTTAATCCCCGCTAATTCCAAGCGATGCCTTTGCATGAAGGTCTCACCGTTGCTTAAAACCGTTAAGCAATAATTTTGTTTACGGGCATACCGCAAAGTATCCATAACTCCCGGCAGCAACTTGTACGACTCACCAAAATAAGAACGATATTCATTCATTATTGCTAAGCCATCAACTGCAATACCCAAATTTTCTTTAATAAAATTGGTAAAAGCCATTCTACTCAGCTGATCATAATTGATCTTGCCTTGTTCCAGCTTACGCCACAGTCCTTGATTATATGCATGGTAATCACGTTGCATCTCATCAGTTAACTGCCAATGATGTGCTTTAAAGAGACTATGCAAAGCAAAGCTTTCCGTGGTAGCAAAGTCAATCAAAGTATCATCAACATCAAAAATTATTTGTTTATAACGCAAGCAATTTCTTCCTCTCCAAATATTCCTAAGAATATAATGCGTATTCACTAAAAATAGTGTGGAGATTCATTATAACAATATTTCACTGATAAAGGACATAATTAACTATTTTTAAATTTTGCTTACATTGCTACTGCTATTTCACAAAATAAGATATAATATCCTTTAATTTAAGCAAAAGGGGTGATTGGGCATGTTTACATTATTAGTGATTTTGTTTCTCATTTGGCTTTTGGTCAAAATGGGAATTGGGATTGTCAAAATCCTATTTTTCCTTTTAGCTTGTGCTCTTGCTTTCTTTTTCTTAATTCACTTATTCATTCCTGCAATTATTTTTCTAGGGTTAATCTTACTTTTCTTCGTAGCAGTCAGGCATTAGTTTTACTTTAAAAAAATAAAGATATATTCAAGCATAATAAGTATTAGATTCAACTTATTGTGCTTTTTTCTTGCTTTGAATTCTATATATTTTTTTATTAGTCCCAATAACCTACTCGGACATCAAGTTAAGACTTTTGTTCGTGTTTGGATGCAATCTTTGCTCTAGAAAATACAAGATATTGTGGTATAGTTCTAATTGTAGCCATAGATGATGTGTCTGTGGAACAATTTATCAATTTTAAGGAGTAACTTTGAACATGAAAAATACGAGCATAACCTTAGATCAGGGTTACATTGATCAAGTGAAACAAAATGTCACTCCCCATTGGGGAGAGCTTGGCTGGGTTACTTATAAAAGGACCTATGCCAGATGGCTTCCTGAAAAAAATCGTTCCGAAAATTGGGACGAAACGGTTAAACGCGTAATCGAGGGCAACATTAATTTGGATCCCCGTCTCAAAGATTCTCCTGCAACAGAAGTAGTTGATGAACTAACAAATGAGGCTAAGGATTTATTTAAACTGGTTTACGGTTTAGGTGCAACACCTTCTGGAAGAAACCTGTGGGTTTCTGGTACAGACTACCAAAAGCGCAACGGTGACTCTTTGAACAATTGCTGGTTTATAGCTATTCGGCCACAGAAATATGGTGACAGCCATATCGTTCCCGATTATTTAGGCCAAAAGCAAAAAGCAGTTTCAATGCCCTTTTCATTTCTTTTTGACCAATTAATGAAAGGCGGCGGCGTTGGCTTTTCTGTTGTGCAAGACAATATTAAAAAGATTCCTGCAGTCGATAACAAAATTGACTTAACGATTGTAATTGACAAAAAGAGTGCTTCATACGCAGATTCAGTTAAGTTGGGCGCGACTGACAAAGCTGAATGGGCTAAGCAAAACGAAGGTAAGTCAGATTATATTTATTACAACTTGCCTGATACCCGCGAGGGCTGGGTTTTAGCAAACGCTCGTCTAATTGATATGCACTTTAATCAAACCAATTCTGAAAATAAGACTAAATTGGTACTCGATATCAGCAGAATTCGTCCTTACGGAGCTAAAATTCACGGTTTTGGCGGCACGGCTTCTGGACCAATGCCATTGGTGGAAATGCTTTTTGATATTAACAACATCATTAATAACCGTGTTAACAGCAACTTAACCTCTGTTGATTGTACTGATATCTGCAATTTGATTGGTAAAACTGTTGTTGCCGGCAATGTCAGAAGGTCAGCAGAGCTCGCTTTAGGTACGAATACTGACCAAGACTTTATCACGATGAAACAAGATAAAGATAAACTCTACCACCACCGCTGGGCCTCAAATAACAGTGTAGCTATTGACTCTAACTTTAATGAATACGAACCAATCGCAAACGGTATCAGGGAAAACGGTGAACCCGGAATAGTTAACCTTGACTTATCTCGTAATTATGGCCGGATTATTGACGGCTATCAAAAAGATATTGATGGTGACGTTGAAGGTACTAACCCTTGCGGAGAAATTTCCTTGGGTAATGGTGAACCATGCAACCTGTTTGAAGTATTTCCATATATTGCAGAACAAGAAAATTGGGATCTGAAAGACGTTTTCAGATTAGCAACTCGTTTCGCTAAGCGGGTAACCTTCAGTGACTATGACTGGGAAATTTCCCGTAACATCATTTATAAGAACCGGAGAATTGGTGTTTCCATGTCAGGTATCCAAGACTGGCTGTTAAACGATTTGGGTCACCGCGTTGTTACCGGCTTTGAAGACAGTATTGATGAAGAAACTGGTGCAAAAATCAAGAAACCAATTTACGATCCTCAAGGAATTAAAATGGTTACTGAAGCTTACCAAGCCGTCATCGATGCTGATAAAGAATACAGTAAGACTTTGAATTGTAATGAATCAATCAAGCACACAACTGTTAAGCCTTCAGGTACTGTTGCCAAACTGGCTGGAGCTTCTGAGGGAATGCACTTCCACTATGCCGGTTACCTCATTCAAAGAATCAGATTCCAAGCTTCTGATCCGCTGCTCAAAGCACTTGACGCTTGCGGTTACTATTCAGAACCAGATATATACTCACCAAACACGACTTGTGTTGAATTTCCATTACGTGCTGCTCACGCTGATAGTAAAAACTTCGCTTCAGCTGGCACAGTTTCAATTGAAGAACAGTTTGCAACGCAAGCATTCCTGCAAACTTACTGGTCAGATAATGCAGTTAGTTGTACTGTTACTTTCCAAAGCGATGAAGGTGACAAGATTACTTCACTCTTTAAGCAATACCGTCATGTAATTAAGTCAACTTCACTGTTGCCATACTATGGCGGCTCACTCAAGCAAGCGCCAAAAGAGCCGATCGATAAAGAAAAATACGAAGAAAGAAAAGCCCAGATTACCGGTGATGTCGCTCAAGTCTTTGCTGAGCAAAATGATGATCAAAAAGACTTGGAGTTAGTTGACCAAACTGACTGTGAATCCGGTGCATGTCCTGTTAAATAATTTAAGTAGGCGAAATTATAATTATGAAAAAAAACAAGCTACCAATAATTGCTAGTGTTGCAACCATTTTTGCCTTTACTTTATCCGGTTGCCAGAACAATCAGACCCAGCAAAAGCCTAAAGCAAATAATAATATTTCTGTTAGCTATGTTTTAGCTACGAAAAAAGATACAGAAAAAAAGACAGTTAAAGTACCTAAAAAGTCTACTGTTATGACTGGTCTAAAAAAGGCCTGGAAAGTAGACAGCAATAAAGGGTTCATTACTGCAATTGATGGTAAAAAGCAAAACGCCAAAAAGAAAATATACTGGACTTACACCGTTAACGGAAAATACGCTACCAAAGGTGCTAACCAGCAAAAAGTCGCAAGTAACGATAAAGTAAAATTCACTTTAGCAAAAATGAAATAAAAAAGTCCGTGCAAGCGACTAAGTACGAAATATTTTAGTGCTTGCACAAAAAATTTATAGATTGGGAGTTTTTATATGAAAAAAAGCAAATTATCTGTTTTAACCGGAATTGCCACTATTTTTACCTTTACGTTTGCAGGTCTTGAAACAACCCAAAACGTCCAACAGGTTGATGCCAGCAGCAAGATCAAGGTCACTTATACTCTGAAAGTACACAACAAGACTTATAAAAAGAAGACAGTTAAATTGCCTAAGCACTCAACAGTAATGCGCGGTTTAAGAAAGTGCTGGAAAGTAAAGAGTACGAATGGTTTTATTACTTCTATTGCTGGTAAGAGCCAAAAACCAAGTAAAAAAATCTATTGGACCTACAGAATTAATGGTAAGTTCGCCCAAAAAGGCGCAGCAATCCAAAAATTGGCAAACAAAGACAGGGTTAAATTTACTTTAGCAAAAACTGGCTTCTAAAGTTTGCTATGGTACGTAATTCAACCAAGAAGTTAGCATTACTAGCGATTTTAACCGCCATGTGCGTGGCACTAAGAATTTTTAAGATTATACCTGTACCTAATGTCCAACCAGTGACTGATATCTTAATGATTGTAACTTTAAATATTGGTTTTGGTTTTGGCTTTGCCTTAGCTCTTTTAACCATGGTCGTCTCCAACATTTACTTAGGCTTTGGCATCTGGACTGTATCACAGGTTTTAGCTTACGGCGGTTGCGTTTTAACCGTTGCTTTGCTAGGTAAATTTACACCGCTTAAGAAACACTTTACTTTACAATTAATTCTCGCCGTTTTTCTTGGCTGGGAATATGGCTGCTTTGTCGACTTCGGTATGTCTATTTTTGGTGGTTTTAACGCTTTTTTAGCATATTGGGCCGGCAGTCTAGTCTTTGACACTTATCATGCAGTCGGTGATTTAGTATTTTATCCCATTTTATACAAGCCACTGAACATTGCACTTGATCATTATAAACGGAGGCTTTTATGACAATTAAAATCTATACTAAGGTGGGCGATCAAGGTTTCACTAAACAGGTTACCGGTAAAATGGTTCCTAAATATGATTTGCAAATTGTCGCCGTTGGTGATATTGATGAGCTTGATTCATATCTCGGAGTTGTAATTGCCAACTTGTCTGCCAAATGTCAAAAATTGCATGATCCTTTACAGAATCTGCAACGTGACCTATATGAGCTTGAAAGTGATATTGTTGTCAAAAGGCATGAAGAAATTACGACAGAAAAAGTGGAGAATTTAGAAAAAGAAATCGACAACCTCAATGAACAAATTCCTAAAACAACCCATTTCATTCTACCTGGCGGTTCGGTTACTGCCACACATCTGCATTATGCACGTACAGTGGCCAGACGAGCAGAACGTTCAATGGCTAAGTTGAACGCTGAGGAGCAAAAACTTGCTCCTGCTTGTTTAAAATATATCAATCGCCTGTCAGATTATCTTTTTATCTTAGCGCGCTACGCCAACGTCTTAGATGGTGTGCCAGAGGTCAAAAGTAAAATCAAATAATCTTACTCATATTAAAAAAGCGGAGTAGTTTCAATTAAGAAACTACTCCGTTTTTAGTTTATTCAAAATTAATACTTTACTGCCACCATAGTTTGATCAATCCCTGTGTACCCAGGTCGCCTAAATGCTTTTCATCAACCAAAGTCTCATATAACTTTTTAGCTTCTTCAGTGGCAGGCAATTCAATTTTCATTTCTTTAGCTGTCTCCAAAGCAATACGTAAGTCTTTCAAAAAATGTTTACTGAAAAATCCTGGGGTATAGTCACCCTTTAAAACTCTCGGACCGTAATTACTTAGACTCCAGTTAGCAGCGCTACCCGCACCGACGGTTTTGAGAACTGCTGTGAGATCAAGGCCGGCCTTTTTAGCATAAACCAGCATTTCTGTCATGCCAGTCATCGTACCTGCAATCATAATCTGGTTTGCCATTTTGGTATTCTGACCCGCACCAGCTGGTCCAAAAAAGTGAACTTGCTTGCCGAAATCCTTAAAAACAGGTTCCAAGTTTTGATAAGCAGATTCATCTCCACCAACCATGATGGTCAAGGTACCATTTTTAGCGCCCAGGTCACCACCAGAAACAGGAGCATCCAGTACTTTAGCACCCTGCTTTTCACCTGCAACAAATATTTTTTGGGCTAAAGCCGGTTTTGAAGTTGTCATATCAACCAGGTTTTTGCCTTTGACATCCGCCTGCAAAATGCCATTATCGCCAAAATAAACTTGTTCAACATCTTTCGGAAAGCCCACAATTGTAAAAATCGTGTCTGCATGTTCAACAACTGCTTTAGGATTCTCACACCAAGTGGCACCCTGAGCAACTAAATTATCCGTCTTGCTTTTTGTCCGGTTATAAACCCATAACTGATGATCAGCCTTTAACAAATTAAGACAAATTGCATTGCCCATTACGCCAGTGCCAATAAAACCTATTTTCATCATCAACATCTCCCTTATAAAAGCGTTCTCTCGACAACTTAATCATACCACTAACTTATCTTTAATAAGCAAGTTTTTTATTTATTTAGGTTTTGGTTAACAAAAAGTTCTGCCTGCTCACCATATTCCGGCATCCCCAGCAATGTAAAATTTTTAACTGCCCATTTGCACTTAGATAAATATTCTGACTTATGCTCAACTAGTACATTTTTAAATAAAAAATTTTAGTTTGCTATTTGACTTAACCTTAACATTAAGTACTACAATTTTGATAATTATAAAATTTTATGTTACAGGTGAGAGCAATTCACACAATTGCTAGCTCACTCTTACAGGAAAGTATTTTATAATTATTAATAAAGATTGAATAAATTAGTGCAGGAGGCACTTGATAATGAACAAACATGAAGATTTTTTACTAAACCAGATTGCCGGACCCAAAGATCTTAAAAAATTAAGTATCTCTGAAATGGAAAAATTAGCCCAGGAAATCAGAACTTTAATCTTAGAAAAAGATGCAGTTGAAGGAGGGCATCTAGGTCCCGACTTAGGAATTGTGGAGGCCACAATTGCCTACCATTATGTCTTTAATGCACCCGAAGACAAAATTATTTGGGACGTTTCGCACCAAACATATCCCCATAAAATGTTAACAGGACGGGCACAGGCCTGGCTTGATCCCGATCACTATGAAGACGTTACTCCATATTCTAATCCGGACGAAAGTCCTTATGATTATTACTCAATCGGTCACACTTCAACTTCTATTGCGCTAGCAACAGGTATGGCTAAGGCCCGCGATTTAATGGACAAGCATGAAAATATCATGGCTTTAATTGGTGATGGTTCGATGACTGGCGGACTGGCCTTTGAAGGCTTAAACAATGCCGCAATTGAAAAACATAACTTGGTAGTTGTAGTTAATGATAATCAATGGTCAATTGATGAAAATGTTGGCGGCTTAGTGACAGCTCTAAAGAAATTACGTGATTCAAACGGCCAGACTGTCGAAAATCCGTTTACAGCTATGGGCTTTGATTACCGCTATGTCGCAGACGGCAATAACCTGACTGATATGATTGCTGCTTTTAAAGCAGTCAAAGATGTTGATCATCCCATTTTATTACACATTAATACACTGAAGGGCAAGGGCTATGAGCCCGCAGTTTCTGATGAAGAGGCTCACCACTGGGTATCACCCTTTAATTTACAAAATGATCAACCACTTGCTCCAGAAAGTCAGGAACCTACCCCTAATTCAGTGGCGCTTGACGTGATTAAAGATGAGATTAAAGCAGGAAAGAATGTCATGGCGATAGATGCAGCCATTCCGGGTGTCTTTGACCTAGAAGAGTTCAAAAAAGAATTTCCTGATCATTACACGGACGTGGGCATTGCTGAACAAGAGTCTGTTGCTTTTGCCACGGGGTTTGCCAAAGAAGGTGGGATTCCAGTTCTAATGGAAAATTCTACTTTCTTACAGCGTGCTTTTGACCAACTTTCTCACGATACGGCTGCCAACGACCTGCCTGTTGTAATGCTAGTAGCTGGCGGACAAATTTCTAACCAATCAAAAACGCACTTGGGAATCTTTGACCAAGTAATGATTTCTAACTTACCTAACTGGATTTATCTTGCTCCTACTACACTAGAAGAAGAAAAAGCAATGATTAAGTGGGCCATTAAACAAAGAAAACACCCAGTTGCTATTAAAATGCCGGCCAATGTGCCAGATGCTGACAAACAAATTGTAGCAACTGATTACTCAGAAATTAAATATCGGGTTAAACCAGGCAAAGATGTGGCTGTCTTAGCATTAGGTGACTTTTATCAATTAGGTAAAGATGTAGCACATAAGTTAGGAGCTACCCTAGTCAATCCACTCTCTGCCAATATTTTAGATAAACGAGCCCTAGACGAATTAGCAGCCAATCATCAAGTAATTGTTACGCTTGAGGATAACTCTCTAGATGGCGGCTTCGGGCAAAAAGTGGCTTCTTATCTGGGCAAAGAAAAAGTTAAGGTACTCAATTACGGCCAAAAGCGCGTTTATACCGATCAAACTCCAGTTAAAGAAATTTACCAGCAAAATCATTTAACTACTGCTCAAATTGTGGCGGATGTACAGCAGCTTTTATAATTGCAAACTATGGCTGCAAGGAGTTGATTAATAATGACTAAAAAACATAAAACTATCATAGCAGGCACATTGCTATTAGTGTTATTGCTACTTGCGGTTTACATCTTCAAAAACAACTACCAGAAAGAAAATGGTGCCAGCATTCGCATCGCTACGCCGACACTTTTTGTACACGGCTGGGGCAGCAGTTACCACGCCGAAGAAAGTATGGTGGCTTATGCTCAAAAAAGTCATGCTACTAATTCTGTCATACGCGCTGATGTTAATCCTGCCGGTAAAGTCACTTTACTAGGGACAATTAAAAAACGGGCCAAGAACCCGATAGTTGAAGTTAACCTCCAAAATAATAAAAGCATTTTTGCCGGAATAAATAATCAAACTTCTGCCATGAACAAAAGCAGCAATTATATCAAAGATGTAATCACTGTACTGCAAAAAAGATACCGTTTTAACCGCATTAATTTAGTAGGTCACTCTATGGGTAATTTACAGATTGCCTATTACTTACGTAACAACGCCACTAATGCGCACATGCCCCAACTAAATAAACAGGTTTCGATTGCTGGTCATTATAATGGCTATGTTGGAGAACAAGGGGCACCAAATAAAACTGTCTTAAATCGCGCTGGCAAACCGCAAAAAATGAGTGCAGGCTACCGCGGACTTCTAAGTTTGAGAAAAAAATTTCCTCAAAAAGCTGCAGTTTTAAATATTTACGGTGACACGGGGTCTGGCAGTGATGGTGATGTCACCGTTAACTCTGCCCGTTCTTACCGTTACTTAGTCAGTAAACGCGCCCGTTCATATCAGGAAAAAGAAATCAGAGGTCCTCGCGCCCAACATAGTAAATTACATGAAAACACACAAGTTGACCGTTTGCTAGTTAACTTTCTCTGGTAATTAGCTTACTGTATTTTACCTTGATCGTATAAGCTTATTTTGTTTTTTAACCGCGCAATGGTAACTTGAATATTTTGGTCTTGCTTTTCTAGCCTATGCAATTCTTTGACTAAAATTTGCCGTCTGGGTTTCTTAGTATCACTGCCCTGCTGCATCAATTGAGTATATTCCAGCAAATCATTTACCGGAATTTTCACTTGACGCATGCACTTAATAAAACTAATCCAATTAAGATCTTTTTCTTCGTAGTTTCTGACACCATGTTCCTTCTTTATCGCAGGTATTAAGCCCATCTTTTCATAGTATCTGAGAGTTACAGGAGTCAAATCTACTTTTTCAGCCACTTCCGATATTTTCATTATTGTTCCTCTTTCTGATAGACCTAAACTTAAATCTAAGTTTAAGCATTAGCTAAAAAAATATATTGAGTTAAACACAGCGATTGTTCTTGCTTGTTTTACCTAATATTGATTGAAAAGTAACCTATAGTTAATAGTTATAGGCGCTTTTTATATTTCAATTTTACCGATTAGTTAAAATTTTAGTCATACTACTTTTTTATGTAAAATACTTTTTAAACATGATCTAGTATAACTTGTTTGCATTAAAGGGACTTTTTAGAGGCAAAAACAATTTAGCAAGGAGAAGATAATATGGAACTAAGAGTTTTAAATTACTTTGTAGCCGTGGCCCAAGAAGGCAATATGACCCGTGCTGCCAGAAAGCTGCTTATCTCCCAGCCAGCTTTATCAAGACAAATTGCTGAACTGGAAGCTGAACTTGGCGTTAAATTGTTTAGCCGTAAGTCGCGGCATTTAGCTTTAACTCCAGCAGGTCATTATTTACTTGAACAGGCACAGGAAATTTTAGACTTATCTGCTAAAACCAAAAGAAATCTAACAAAAGCTTCTTTTATTAGTGGCGACTTGACCATCGCTGCGGGAGAAAGCCTCGGGATGCAGCGGGTCATGAATGTGGTCAGCGCAATTATTAAAGAGCACCCTTCTGTTAAAATTCACCTATTAAGTGGAGACTACAGTTATGCCGAACGCAAGCTAGATAACGGGACGGTTGACTTTGCAGTCATTATCGGAAACGTTCCTTTAGCTAATTACGCCTCTTTAACCTTACCCGAAAGAGATACTTGGGGGATTTTAATGCCCGCTAATGATCCTTTAGCGCAAAAAGCAGTGATCAAACCAGTAGATTTACAAGGACGTTCTTTATTAAATTCACAGCAAGCGCAAAAAATGCACCTTTTTCAAAACTGGCTAGGAAATTATTATGATTCAGTCAATTTTATTGGCAGTTATAATTTAAATTTTAACGGTACTTTGATGGTTAAGAATCATGCCGCATTAATGCTTACTTTAGATAAATTAGCTGATACGTCTAAAGATTCGGGCATTACGTTTAGAAAATTACAGCCAGAGTTGCAGCAAGCTATCAGGGTGGTTTGGAAACACGGTGTTAATTTATCACCAGTCGCAGAATTATTTTTAAAATTATTGCGGGAATCAATTTTTGAGTAATAGGATTTAATGCAATAAAAGAAAAAGAGTTTAAGAGACTTAAAAGTGTGTGGGAAAAAAGTGCTCTTTGAAGTTAAATTAAAAAATTTCACAATTTAAAAAGACTGACAAATCAACGTTTTATTGACGTGATTTGTCAGCCTTTTTAGTTAAGTTAGAGTTTTTTCCCAGACTCTTTTAGTGTTAACTGCCGGTACTTTGGTATTTTTGTAAAAATACCCGCCATAACTGATAAATTACGATAAAAAAGAATACACATGCGCCAGGAATTAGCAACAGCCATATCCACTCATGTTCGACTGCAATTTTTTCTTGTGGAATTGAAGCAACCCAGCCGATTGGCAAGATAAAGGTCATAATTAGCCTTAAAGCCGACGAATAGATCGCTAACGGGTATTTACTCATGTCAAAAAAGTCAAATGTTGTTTCTGCCAAGTTGGCTAAACCACTAGAAAGTAGTGCAACGATATTACCTAATACAGCTAGTCCTAAGAAGATGAGCGAAGTAAAAAGTGAAATAAAAATAAACATGACCGTGATATACCATGGATTATGCAACTGCATATCCACAATTATCAACAGCAACAGCGCAACAATTAAATCGCCCCACGCATCTTCATCGACTCGTTCATTAACAAGCTGAAATAAAGGATTGACGGGTTTAATTAAGATTGTATCTAAACGCCCGTCATGAATATAGTCTGAAATATTGAGCGCATTGATAAAAAAGCAACGAAAAATAGCAAAAGCTAGAGTTGCCAAGGCACAAGTTAAAAGCAACTGTGCAAAACTATAACCCTTAATGCGAGGCACAATATTAAAAATAAATCTTAAAGCGAGGATATTAAGCAAGTTTTGAATGATCATCCCTGCTAGCGCAAAATAAAAGTCCAGGTCATAAACAGCAAGTGATTTTAAATTTACTTTTAAATAAGTGGCTAACAATTTTAAATATCTCATTATTACCCTCCTTGAATCACAGTTGAAACAACGGAGCGCTTAAACAAGAATTTAAAAAGTACGTTGAAAAAAATAATGTAGACAAGCTGGATCAAAACTACTTGAATAAATAAACTCCACGATGGCTTTTGCGCCAGCATTCCTACTGCACCAAATGAATATTGAAACGGCAAATAAGCGGCCAACTTTTTGATCACTGCCGGATAAAAATTGGCCGGAAAAATATTGCCAGCTAATACCAATAGTATTGCTTCTTTAAAAGTGGAGATGCCCCAAATACTATAAGTGTAAAAAGAAAATGTCCCTAAAAGCAGTTCCAGTTCAAAATACAATAAATACGCCAAAGTGATTGTTACTAAGACCATTAAAATTGTGCTCACTGCAATTTGAAAATTCAGAATCCATAAACAAACTAATAAATCCACTGTACCAATCACTGCAAATTTGACAACTGAATAGCCAATGCTTTCCCACAGTAGCTGCGTTGCAAATGCTACTGGTTTTAACAGGTCAAGTGCAATATCACCAGAACGAACTTTATCATTCACATCGTAGCTGGTTTTAGGAAAAAGCACGGTCAAAAGCTGCATTAATACCAAATAACTAATTGTTTGTTTAAATTCACCGTTTGGCTTGCCAGTTAGAACAGCTTGCCACAAAAAATACTGTACGGTAAGCGAAATTAAAGATGAAAACAGCCAGAAAATCAAAGCATATTTTGAAGCTAGTCCTTTTTTTATGCCTATTTTAATGAGCATCATTCTATATCTCATTATTGCACCCCCTGTCGAGTGAGGTGCGCCAATAAATATGCCAATTTATTGCTCTTAACTTCAATATTGGCAACTGGGATGCGGGCAGTAATTGTACTTAACACTTCTTTCAGATTTTCTTGCTTAATGCCTGCAATCTGGTATGAACCGTTTTTAAGCTGCATCATGTTGGGCCATTGCTTAATTAAATCAGCACTTAATTTATCTGCACTGGTAAACGTGACCGTTGTGGGCACATCTAATTCTGCTAGTTGTAGACTACTTTGATCTAATACCAACTGACCTTTATTCAAAATTAAAATGCGTGAGCATACTTTGGCTACTTCATCGAGATCGTGCGAAGTGAAAATGATCGTTTTATCAGTTAATTGTTGTAAAAATTGCGTGATGCTATTTTTAGTCAGAACGTCAAGTCCAATTGTGGGTTCATCTAAAATAAGCAGTTCAGGATCGTGAATAAGAGCTGCAATAAATTCAGCTTTCATCCTTTGACCCAAACTAAGGGTGCGCACCGGTTGCGTTAAAAACTCGCTAGCCTGCAGCATCCGCGCTAACTTTGTTACCCGTTTGGTAAAAATATCCTCCGGTACTTGATATATTTCACGGTTGAGTTTGAAGGTGTCTATTGCGGGCAAGTCCCAGCGTAATTGGCTTCTTTGCCCGAATACTACTCCTATTTTAGCCGCATTTTTTTGTCTGTTATTAAGCGGATCTCTACCAAAAGTCTTGATACTGCCGCCATCAGGCTGCAAAATACCTAAAAACATTTTGATCAAAGTTGACTTGCCGGAACCATTTAACCCCACTAAGCCAACATGATCTCCTTGATGAATCTCTAGAGAAACATTTTTTACTGCGTCAAAAATGCGATATTCTTTGTGAAACAGCTTAGCTGCTTTCACCTTACGATACCGTTTCGCCAGGTTCTTGGTTTCAATTATCATTAATTATTCCCCAATACTTAATTCAGAGTGCAGGTTTCATCCCCAAATAAAAACCAACATTTACCTTGAACCGGCGTTTCCAAATCATAGCGCCATTATAGCGCTTAATTCTTATTTTTCCAAACTCCTGCAGTTACTTTGAAAATAAAGCCAAGATAAAAATGGCCACAATTACCAAGATATCTGCGAACTTCATCTTTTCTTTAAGGAAAATATCGCCAAAGATGACGCTGTATAAAGAGGTCATATTTAAAAAGATCCAGGCAATGCTTGAGTTTGGTGAAGACGTTGCCAAAGTATAAGTTACTTGCGCTAAAAGAGTCAAAACCGCCCGGGAACCATAAATTAGATAAACCTTACCTTTGAGATTTTCAGCGCTGATTTTAAGAGTTTTGTTTTTATAAATAAAAGTAATTAAGGTAATTAAGCAGCGCACATAAATTGTCATGATAGTAAAAAAGACCAGATCAATCGGTTTGATAAGGCCTTTAGTTAATAACGGTGAAAGTGCTGCTTGAATAATCAATAAGGGCGCAATTACGGCAAAAGTAGTCAACAGGTTTTTCAAATTTAAATTATTGTGGCGCTGTTCGAAAACAATATAAATAACCACGATCACCGTGGAAATAATCGAAACCAGATATGAAGATTTGCTAAAGTAGCCCATAGTCAGCAAAATGGCCCAAGGAATAAAAAGATCGGTTACCTTGCTCAAAAGCACAGACTGCATAATTGAAACTTTTTTGAACACATAACTGTAGCCATAAGCGACGACCTGAGCCAAAAAAGCATATAAAAGGACTTTAATAAGATAGTTGTTGGTTATTCTGGGACTAGGAAAACTGTGCAGGACGTAAATTAGAAAGAAAGTCACTAAAACCGAGCTGCAAATATTATTTAAAAAGTTCACATCAATTGAGCTTTGCTTCCGATACCCCATTTGATAACGGTCAATAACTGATATTATTCCCCTGGAAAATGATGAAATGGTGGCAAAAATAATCAACCAAATATTACTGATAATCATGCTTCCTCCATATGAAAAACATAGTCTAAAACTATTACTAATATTTTGGTCTTTGCAGCCACAATTAAAAAGTCAGAGAAATATTTATTATCAGTAACTATGAGTTGTTCAGTTACTAAAATCCAGCCATTGGACATACAAAGCTTAAATGTATTCAAATGAAATCCACTTAAGACTAATCATAAAAATACAGTATTTGGTTTGAATAGTACTTTATTATACATCAAGTTTAACATTCAAAAAAGTAGCTGTGAATCCTAATTAAGGTTTATAAATGCCAGCTACATTTTGTTTAAACATTAAAAGCAATATGCTAAAAAAGACTAGGATTTTTTCACCCCAGTCTTTTTATATTATTTACGCTTTACTATATGCCAGTCCTCGTTTTAGTCTCTTCCAAAAACTGGTATCTTCTGTTTGTAAAATTACGCCTTGATAAATTTTACTAATGTATACTGTTAAAGCAACAATACTTACTATTAAAATTACCAACGACAAAATAACTTCCATATTACCAACGTGGCCATTAATTATACGAATCGGCATCATGAATGAGGAAAAGAATGGTACATAGGATAATACTTGCGGCAGAATTTGTTCTGGGTTAGTAATAAGCGCAAACGACAGGAAAAATGCAATCAGGGAAAGCATTGTAGTACCTTGAGCAGCTTTTGAAGAATCTTCCGGCTTAGCTACTAAAGCTCCTGAAAAGGCTGCTAATATCGTATAAATAATTACACCAAGAATCAGAAAAATGAGATTGACATTTAACAAATTGCCCAAAATTTTATTTATTACTACTTGATTGTTATGCATAAAAGAAGCCGTAATTTTTGCATGCAATGCCCAACGGTAAGTTGCCCAGCCGCCAACAATATAAATGATGAGCTGAGTAAAAATTACGCCGAAAATACCCAAAATTTTGCCTAAAAAATATTTCGCAGCAGTTGTACTGGAAAAAATGATTTCCATAATCTTCGTGCCCTTTTCAGAGGCTATTTCTTGAGCTGTAATACTACTGTAGGACATCAAAACCATGTAAACGACCATAATCACAATAATTAAAGACACCATTTTAACCAATTTATCTCCCTGATGATTTTTCTGGAGTACTTCGCGATATTTTGGCTGCTGCTGTAAGGCTTTAAGCTGATGTGGTGCTAATTGCGCCTTTTGCAAATTCAGTTGACTCTGCAAGACTTGTAAATAGCTTTTTACTTTGGGCTTTAGTTCATCATCAATAGATGATATTCCATGATAAATGGCCTTAACCTGCTTTTTTTGCGTTTCAAATACCAAGTAGCCATCAATCTTTTCTTTTTTGACAGCCTTTTTAGCAGATTCAGCGGTTTTAATTTTAGCATCAACATATTTATCATTATTTTTAATAAAGTTTTGGCGAACTTGCTCATTGGAACTGATAACTGCAATCTGACTGTCTGAATCAGAACTAGCACCGATAGCTCCTCCTAAGGCACTACAGCCAATTATGAAAAACGGTCCCAAAATCAAAAGCAGAAAAGACCAAGACTTAACTTGATGACAATAAGTTTGTAGCGTTACGGTCCATAGTTTATTCATGTTGTTCACCAGCTTCCATTCTAAATATTTCGTCAAGCGTTGGTGGTTGTTGCCGGAACTCTTCAACATATTCGCCATTTGTCAATGCGTCAAAGACTTCCGAACCACTATTTTCATTGTCAATTCGCAAAAGATATTGGCCATGCGCTTTCTTTTCTACTTTTTTAACGTGAGGGAGCTGCAGCAATTCTGCAAGCGACTTAGTAGTTTTGCAGTAAATTTCTGTTTTACCAAATGAGTCACGAACAGCGTCAACTGTACCACTTAAAACAACTTGTCCCTTTTTCAACATGATTAAACTATCGCAAATTTCTTCGACATTTGACATATCGTGACTGGAAAAGATAATTGCTGCATTATTCTTTTTAGCATCTAAAACTGCGTTTTTAAGCAAATCTGCATTTACCGGATCCAAACCACTAAAGGGCTCATCCAAAATAATTAACTGGGGCTGATGAATTAAAGTACAAATTAACTGCACTTTCTGCTGATTACCCTTCGAAAGTGTTTTTATTTTGTCACTTTTCTTACCCTGCACATCAAAGCGTTTCAGCCAGTCATCAATTTGCGGTTTTATCTCTTTTGCAGGGCGGCTTTTTAGTTGCGCCAAATAAACAATTTGCTGCTCAATAGTCATTTTGGGCAGTAAACTACGTTCTTCTGGTAAGTAGCCGATAGTATCAAAAGTTTTTTCAGTAATGGGCTGATCTTCCCAGGAAATTTTTCCGTCGTAATGAAGAAAATTTAAAATACTGTGAAAAGTGGTGGTTTTCCCTGCACCATTTTGACCAATCAAACCCATGATTTCACCAGGCTGAATGGTAAAGTTAACGTCTTTAAGAGCCCGAAAATCACCAAAGCGCTTACTTAAATGCTCTACTTTTAGCATAGCTCCCTCCTTTATTCTAATAACAATATAAGCAGATTTTACTATATGCACTAATATAAGCGCAATACTTTTTTTAAGCAGACTTAAGGCAATAATATTTACACTACTACTTTCATTCATTTTTTATTGGGTTTTAGTCCAAAGTAAAAGACTAATAAATTATGTTAACGAAGCATTAATTTATTAGCCTTTTAAAGTTTATGATCAAATATTTTTAGTGGAAGTTTGTAATTGCCTGTGCAATAGGTACTGAGCCATTGGCAATATCAAATTCCTTTTGGTGTAATTTTCCCGTTAAAATAATATCAGCAATCGTTTGGGCCACATCTTGACGAGTAATTGTCATATCTGCAATAGAATCAGTAAAATGATTTGCCACTTTGATCTTTCCCGTTCCCTTTTGATTAGTCAGTGCCACTGGCCGTAAAATCGTATAGTCGAGTGAACTGTGCAATAACCACTGATCAGCATAATATTTTGCCGCATAGTAATAATTTTGCGGTCCTGCTGCTGGTGTATTATCCGACCAAAAGCTGCGATCGTCAGATTTAATTGCACTAATCATGATAAAACGGTGAACGCCAGTTTCTTTTGCCGCATTAATTGCTTTGACCGCTCCATCAAGGTCAATCATCATCGTTGCATCAGCACCGGTTTTGCCACCTGAACCCGCCGCAAATACAACTACATCAACCGTTTGCATTACTTTTACCAATTGCCCTTGCGGTCCTGCTAGATCAACAAATGCAGTAGTAATTCCCTTTTCTTGATATGCTTTTTCCTGCTCATGGGAGCGCAAACCTGCAATGACTTGCAAGTCTTACTTTCTTGTAGAATTTTTACCAATAATTGCCCAATCTGTCCGTGAGCACCAATTATCAGAACTTTCAATTTGTAATCACTCCAACTTTGATAGTCTCTTTATATATTTTAGCTAGATAAATTATTAAAACATAAAAACTGATACAACTTTAAAAAATCGTATCAGTCATGCTTTTATTATTTATCTTCCTTAAACAAAAATGTACCACGAGTATCAATTACTTTACGATACCAGTAAAAAGAATCTTTAGGAATTAATTGTCCTGAACCATTGCCATAGTCATCGTAATCTACAAATATAAATCCATATCGCTTGCTCATTTCTGCTGTTCCAGCACTAATAATGTCAAAAGGCGCCCAGGAACAGTAAGCAAATATTTCTGCACCATCATTAATTGCTTTCAACAATGCAATTAAATGTTCATTAGTATAATCTATTCGATAAGAATCATGCACTTTTTTATCTTTAGTCAAAACGTCATTATAACCAAAGCCATTTTCACCGATCATCATTGGCAAATGATATCTGTCCCAATAAGCTGAAATATGTTCATATAATCCATTAGGGTTAATACCCCATCCCCATTCGTTGGCTTTAATATAGGGATTCTTTTCAACTTCTGCAGGTTCCATTGAGTCTTTAGTTGCATCAACTGTATTTGTATAATAGTAACTAACACAGAGAAAGTCAGCAGTATTCTCTTTAATTACTTCTAGATCTCCTTCTTTTATTTGGAGATCAATATTATTATCTTTAAAATAGTTCAGAATAAACTGCGGATATTCACCTCGAATTGGCACATCACCAAAGTAATACTGCAAGCGATTTCTCTTAAACGCCAATAAACTGTCTTGTGGTGAAGGAGTCATTGGATCAACCAATGAATCTGCTAACATTACACCCATTTTTAAACTACTATCAAGTTCATGTGCATATTTAGTTGCCATAGCCGAAGCTACAAATTCGTGATGAATCGCTTGATATTTAGCTTCTTGATAATTATCAACCTTGTCCATCAAAATTCCTAAAGAAGCAAACGCCTCAAAGTGAATCAAATTAATTTGGTTAATGACTATCCAATATTTTACTTGCTTATGATACCTATCAAGTATAACTTTGCTATAATTTACAAACAATTTGATTAATTTACGGTTATACCAGCCTCCATATTTTTGTACTAAATTCAACGGCAATTCATAATGATTAATTGTAACAATTGGCTCAATACCCTTTTTCAGCATGTAATCAAACAAATTATCATAGAATTGAAGCCCTTTTTCGTTTGGACTATCTTCATCCCCATTAGGGAAGATTCTTGTCCATGCAATCGAAAGGCGTAAAGTCTGACAATGCATTTTGGCTAGTTCATCAATATATTCTTGATAGCGTTCATAAAAATGAACTCCTTGCCGTTTAGGATAATAGTAATCACCCTCAATATATTTCTTTAAGGTTTCTGAATCCATATCATTAAAATGTAAGTCTGTTTTTGGGACATTCGGTAAATAAGGCTGTATGTCAGCGGTACTCAGTCCCTTACCATCCTGTTCAAAAGCTCCTTCCGCTTGATTAGCAGCTATTGCCCCGCCAAACATAAATGAATCTGGAAAAATTTTATTCATTACTATCTTCCTTTCTTGATAAAAATATTTTCAATAATTCAATTAACTTTTCATCGCAATTAATCTCGCTAGAAATAGTCATTAAAGTGTCTTGTGCATGTGCAAATAATGGGGAGTATTTATAAGTCACACCGTTTGCTTCACTTTGAATTATATGTGTTTGTGAATTATGCGCCTCCGTTATTTCCTTATGTGCCAATTCCATTTTTTTACTTGCTTCTGTAAAATCAGCCTTTTTCGCACATTCAAAGGCTTCATCTGCATAATTTCTGGCATTACCAGCAGACATAATTATTTTCATCGATACTGAAATCAATTCTTTAGATTTATCTTCCATTCTTCCACCTAACTTTCTTGATGGCTTTCTTCCTCTACTAATTGGTGATCATAAACTTTAAAAAATGGATACCAGGTTGCTAAATAAACTATAAATAAAACAACATACCAAATTACAGCTCTTAAATCTTCTGTAATCATTACCGAAGAAAATGGAGCAGGAATTTGTCCAATTTGAATCATTTTTGAAGGAATATTTAGCCAGTGCAGTCTCATTACAATCCAAACAATTAATGGCCCAGTAATAGCATTAATCCATGTAGGTATCATTAATATTGGTGTCATAACAACAGGAGTCGAAAACATAATCGGTTCATTGATGTTAAAAATTGATGGAATAATACAGATTCTGCCAATGGCTTTTAAACGAGTAGACTTAGCAAATAGCATTAATATATTTAAAGTTAAAGTTGCTCCCATTCCTCCCATAGTAATTAGGGCAGTGGTGAACATTACTTCACTAGTAGAAATATTGGTTGCGGGTCTACCTGCAGCAACAGCCGCAATATTGGCAGTGATACCAGCCATAAATATTGGCGTTGAAACGGCATTAAACGACCATGAAGAAATTCCCAAAGTATATAGGAAAGTCGGTATCAAGCTTAATAGTAAGAATCCCGGTAGGGTCTGACCAAAACTTTGTAATGGACTGAAGACCAAATTGATTAACTTAAACGGATCAAGTTTATTCATAAAAACGATAATGCTGAATAAGGCAACATTCAGCAAAATAGGAATGATAGTATTAATCCATCCCACAACGAAATCTGGTATACTTGAACTTTCTAAAAGGTGTAGTTTGCCCCATAAATTAAAAATGATTGCTACCACTAAGCCTGTTAACATTCCTACTAGCAAACCGGTTGCCCCAAAGCGACTAAATTCAGCAGTAAAAATACCTTTAGCATCAATTCTAGGGTTAATTGCAATCAGGAAAGTGGCAACAGCTGTTAACCCAGCTGTTTGTAAGTATTGTGGATGATTTAGCTTTTCCATCGCCTCACTAGCAATTAGATATGAAATTAATATGCCGAGCATACCAAAAGTAAAATTAGAAATATTACTTAAATCTGGTAGTGCAGGAATATAAGAACGAAAAACGTTATAAAGAAAAATCAAAGATCCCGCTAAGATAAAAGGAATAATTTTTTGCATTGAATCTGCAATGGTTGCAACCCAAGGTCTATCTACAAATTTTTTCATTGAGGGTGCAACTTTATTAGACAGCCAATCAATGACACTATGCATAATTGTTTCCTCCTATTCTTTAAATAAAGAGTTTTGAATAAATTCAATTAACCCTTTTCCATCAATCATTCCATAAATTTTATCTGGAATGACTTCTACGGGAACATGATATGGTTGCGCTTGTTTCCGAAATGAGTCTAATTTTTGAGAATAATGCGGTCCAATCAGCAATCCATCAATAGAAGATAAAAATGATGAAACTTCTGTTTCACTTCGTGCTTCTATCTGATAATTCTTGCCAAGTTTTTTTGCTGCTTTGCGTGCACTAGTAGCTAAAAAACCACTGGACATTCCCATACCACAGACTAATAAAATCTTTTTCGTCTCAGACATGTTGAACCTCCTAAATCTTTCAAACTTGTTTGATCAACTTTATTATCCTAAGCTTCCGAAATTTATTCATCCTAAGCTTTTCCACTGTAGCGGAAATACTTTATTTCCTACACTGATGAAAAAGTAGAGTTGATGCCTATTTTCTTTAGCATAAAAATAACTAATATTGGGAGTCAGATTTACAGGGGGAGATTCATTATGCATGATAAACTAAGCGATCTAATAAGAATACTGTTAAAGTCAGAAAGCACCATAGTCAGCAAAGATTTAGCTAATCAGCTAAAAGTATCAGCAAGAACCATAAGAAATTATGTTCATGAAATTAATGGTTTAAGTGACAGTCAAATTATTTCTGCAAATAATACTGGATATTACATTACTGACAGACTTGCTGCCACAGAACTACTCCGAATAAAACAAGAAGTTGGATCACATATACCACAAAATAGCGAGGAAAGATTTACTTACATCATCCAAAAGCTTCTGCGAAACAGTTCTTTGGATTCATTCAGTTTAGCTAATGAACTTTATATTTCATATACGACATTAAAAAGAGCAATTAATTTTATTAATAAAAGGTTGAATCAGTGGCATTTAAAAATTGTATCCTCTCATGATCAATTATCTTTATCAGGGAAAGAATACAATAAGAGACAATTATTTAGTTACTCAATTTATCGCGAAAATACTGGCAATCTATTAAATAGTGCTTATTTAGAAAAGTCATTTGGCAAGGAAACAACTGATAAACTACAAACTATGATAGATCAAATTATCAAAAAATATGATCTGCAACTGAATGAGTTTTCTTATAACAATCTTTTGTTACATCTATTAATCCTTGTGTCTAGGCTATCTATTGGAAAGACAATTAATCAATCTTCTTCACCTGATCGAAGCAAAGTAGGAAAGTATACAATAGATTTGGCTAAATCAATCAAAAAAACATTTTCCGCCAATATATCTGCATCAGAAATTCAAGAAATAGATATTTTATTTAAATCAAATGCAAACTTATATTCAGAGATTTCTAATCAAAAATATTTTGATAAAGCATTTACTAAAAATATTCAATTGATTATTAGTAAAGTTTCTAATATGTATTTAGTAGACCTTAGTTCCGTTAAGTTTATCCAGCCTTTTTCTATCCATCTTTATAATCTTCTTTTTCGTCTAAAGCATCATCAAACCCTTCGTAATCCAATTAAAATTAATATAAGTAATAATTTCCCCCTAATCTATGACATTGCTACATATGTTGCATTCCAAATTAACAAAATTTGGCAAGTTAAAGTTTCTGAAGATGAAATTGCATTCATAGCACTTCATATTGGCGCAGAAATTGAAAGGCAGAAACACAATCCTGAAAAACTGAAAGCAGAGCTGATTGTTCCTACTTATTTAAATATCAGAGAACAAGTACACGATTTTTTTAGACGCAATTTCACTAAAGATATCACGATTGTAAAAGAAACTGATGAAACTGATAATAATAGTGACTTTAATTCTTACGACCTTATTTTTATAATTATGCTTCAAAATGAAAAGAGCCAGACAAATCAAAAATACATACAATTAAGTCCATTTAGCTTAAATAAACAAAAAGCAAAAATTCAAGCCGCAATAGATGAAGCATCTTTACAGAAAAAGAAAAACTTATTTAAAAAAAGGTCTCTGCCATTTTTTTCAAATGACTTATTTTGGAATATTGATACTAAAACCACGAAAGAAAAAATAACCAAAAAAATTTATTTGAAGATGAAGTCCTTAGGGATTGTTAATACAAGCTTTTATAGTGAAATTTTACAAAGAGAATCTATGGGATCAACTGCTTTTAATAAAATTGCTATCATTCACCCTATGAATTATAATTCTCCTCAAACAAAAGTTGCTGTTTTACTATCTCAACAAGGAATTGAATGGGATGACAAATTAGTTAACATGGTATTTATAATTTCAATTTCTGAAGAATATAAAGACGTATTTCGAAATATGTATGAAAACTTAATGGAGTTTCTTTCAGATGAAAAAACATTTGCCAAAGTTCTTAATGCCCAAAGTATTGATGAGTTTTACAAAGATCTATTATTATAAAATATAAAATCAATCAAAAAAGCGCTCCTGATAATTAGATTATATGTCTAACTATTTAGGAGCACTTTAATTATGGAAATTTAGTTACTTTTAAAGTCTTTAATTATAAATCAGCTAAATTCTTCTTCTTGGGTGCATCTTTAGGACTATCAGCGTCGTTTTCCTTATAACCAAAGAAGTAGGTCAAAGCAAAAGCAGCGACAATTGTCACAATGGAAGCGATCCAGAAGTTCAGCAGGTTATTAGGATTGCCTTGTCCAGCTTTAGGAACAAAGGATGGAAAACCAATCAAGCTACCAGTAAAACCATACATATCAACTTTAAGCAGACCGTTGACCAGGCCACCAATGGCAGCACCGAGGCTGGAAGTCATAAATACACGACCATACTTTAAGTTAACACCGTACATTGCCGGCTCAGTAATACCGACAGCAGCGGAAATAGCAGCACTTAAAGATAAGCCCTTTAGGTCAGGATTGTGCTTAGTCTTAAACCAAACTGCAAGGGCGCCAGCACCTTGTGCAATCATCGTTACTGAAACAATACCGTTTAAAATACTATGTCCCGTTGCAGCAATATCATTCGCAATAATTGGAACTACAGCCCAGTGCAGTCCGAAGATAACCAGTATCTGGTAAAGACCACCGATAATGAGACCGGAAAGTGCAGTGTTGACAGTTAAGAGCCATTGCAATACTTTGGCAATTCCCGTAGAAATAAATGAAATTACGGGACCAACAATAATTAAGACGGTCATCCCTACTAAAAAGATTTCTACTAGAGGAGTGAAAATTTGTCTTAATGTGACTGGCATCCACTTCTTAATCCACGGTTCAATCTTAGCAGCCATCCAAGCCGCAAAAATCATTGGGAAAATCGAATAAGTATATTGCGGAATATGAATTGGAATACCAAAGAAGTTGGCATTAATACCTACACCGGCTAGAAAATAACTGAATTTACCGCTGGCATATATTTTTACTAAATCAGGGTAAATCAGAAAGCCGCCAATAATAGAAACAACTACCGGATTAGAGCCTAATCTTTGAGCAGCAGTAAATCCAACAATTAAAGGCAAGAAGTAAAACGATGCATCCCCCATCGCATTAATAATAGTGTAAGTTGGAGAAGCCGTAGACATGTGGCAAAAGTTAGTCAAGATGTTAAGAATACCTTTTAACATACCACTGGCTGCCAGCAAACCAATTACAGGCATCATAGAACCGGTAATTACGCCTATTAACTGGAAGAAGCCATTTTTAATCTTGCCACCAAGAGATTGGTTAGCTGCTGGGGCTGGAGCAGCAGGTGCAGGCTCACCTTGTCCAGCATATTCAGGCCCGAGTAGCTTAATTAGTTCATCGTAAACATCTTCTACCGTTTGCCCAATAACTATTTGATATTGGTTATTAGCACGGGTAACATCTATTACACCTTTAATATTATTAACCTCGTCATCCTGCGGAATACTATCATCATTTAAGGTAAAGCGCAGACGGGTAAAGCAGTGCATAACGCTTTTAACATTATCAGCGCCACCAACCGCCTTAACAATTTCACGTGCCGTAGTTTGGTATTTATTTTCATTTTTGTTAGCTGCAGCTGGTGCTGCTTTAGCTTGTTTCAACGTGATAGTGGCTGCAATTTCACCAGCAGCTTTAGTGCCCAGAGCAAGATCGATACCAGCTAAAACATCAGCGGTATTAGTAATTGCCAAAATCACTGTATCATCTTTTTGGGCATCTTTAATCGCTTGCAGATCCATTGTCCCCAGTTGCTGGCCAGCTTTTACTTCAGAGCCAGCTGCCACTTGCAAATCAAACGGTTTGCCATCAAGTTCAACGGTATCTATACCTAGGTGAATCATCACTTCCACACCATCCGCAGTTTGCAAACCAAGTGCGTGCTTTGTTTCGGCAACCATTACCACCTTCCCAGTTACAGGCGAAACTATTTCTCCTGCGCTGGGTTTAACGGCAAATCCTTCACCTAGCTTCTTCTGAGAAAAAACCGGATCATTAACATCCTCCAGGTTAATGACCTCACCGGCAACAGGTGCCAGTATTTTAATCGTACTACTCATATTTTAGCCTCCAGAAAATTACAACATAAAAGGTCAGTCACATATACTGATAACGCTTTCCTTAAAATTATAGTTCTTGTATAGACAGGTGTCAATAAATTGCTTATTATGTTGTTGTAACAAAAATTTTTTTATTTTTTATTGGTCTAGACAGGTAAAAAATAAACGTAAGGTGGTATGATTAGTGTTAAAAGGTGGATAACTAATAATGAGAGCTAAATATTTACAAATAGCAGCGGATCTAACAAATAAAATAAAGCACAAACAATATGTTGTCGGTGATTTTTTACCGAGTGAGCCTGCTCTGTCAGAACTTTATAATGTTTCACGTGAAACAATTAGAAAAGCTTTAAACGAACTCTTAGATGCTGGCATAATTCAAAAAATAAAAGGAAAGGGCTCAGTAGTTATTAATGCAGCAAGGATTGCCTTCCCTATTTCTGATATTGAATCTTTTGACGAACTGAACAAGCAAAAGCAAATGCATGCTGCAACGAAAATATTGGCCTTAGAAGATGCCCAGATGCCTTTTATAATCCGTAAACATTTATCCTTAACAGAAACTGCCGCAACCTATGTAGCCCGTTTACGGTTAATTAATCAGGAGCCAATAGTAGTTGACGAAGATTATATTTTAAAAAAATATGTACCTGACATATCAGCTAGCCAGGCAAAAAGTTCTTTATACCACTATTTTGAACATGATTTAGGACTTGAAATTGATTATGCCACTAAAACTATTACTGTAGAACCGGCAAGTAAAAATGTAATGGCGCAGTTGCACCTTACCGATACTAACTTAGTGGTGGTAGTGCGTAGTTTAACTTATTTGAAAGATACATCTTTTTTTCAGTACACTATTTCGCAACACCGGCCTGATAAATTTAAATTTGTAGACTTCGCCCATAGAAAAGCTAAAAATGGAGGACTTATATTATGAGTTTAGCTGACAAAGTGATTTACCAAATATATCCCAAATCATTTTATGACAGCAATGGTGACGGGATCGGTGACTTAAGGGGAATTATCGCAAAAATCCCCTACTTAAAAAAACTAAATATCGATATGATTTGGTTTAATCCCTTTTTTGTGTCTCCTCAAAACGATAATGGCTATGACATCGCAAATTATTACGAAATTGATCCATTATTTGGCACAATGGCCGATTTCGAAGAATTAGTCGCAAAGCTAGCTCAAAACCATATTGGTGTGATGCTCGACATGGTTTTAAATCATTGTTCCACCGATCACATTTGGTTTAAAAAGGCGTTGGCTGGAGACGAATATTATCAAAAATTTTTCTACATTAGAAAGCCTAAAGCAGATGGCAGCTTACCTAACAATTGGACATCTAAGTTTGGTGGGCCAGCCTGGGCCCCATTTGGCAAAACCGGCAAGTATTACCTTCATTTATATGACAAAACTCAAGCTGACCTCGACTGGCATAATCCTGCAGTTAGGAAAGAACTATTTAAGGTCGTTAATTTTTGGCGTGACAAAGGGGTCAAAGGCTTTCGTTTTGACGTGATTAATGTTATTGGCAAAGATGAAAAACTCACTGATGCGCCTAAAAACACTGCTAGCAAGTTAATGTATACAGACCAGCCGATAGTGCACCAATACCTAAAAGAATTAAATCAAAAAACGTTTGGTCAGGAGCCAGATGCTATTACTGTGGGAGAAATGTCCTCAACAACTGTTGCCAATTCCGTTGCTTACACTAGAAAAGATAATCATGAATTATCAATGGTTTTCACATTTCATCATCTAAAAGTTGATTATCAAAATGGTCAGAAATGGACCAAAATACCTTTTGACTTTTCCGCTTTAAAAAATGCTCTTAATAACTGGCAGATTGGAATGAGTCAAGGTGGTGGCTGGAATGCCCTGTTTTGGAATAATCATGACCAGCCCTGGGCACTGAGCCGTTTTGGTGATCCTATTCATTTTCGGGAAAAATCCGCTGAAATGTTGGCTACCGTAATGCACCTATTACGCGGGACCCCTTATATTTATCAGGGCGAAGAAATTGGCATGATCAATCCCAATTACCAAAAGATTACGGACTATGTGGATGTCGAAACACTCAATGCCTATGATGAGCTTAAAAAGCAAGGCTTAAGTGACTCCAAAGCGCTGGCAATTATTCAGGCAAAGTCGCGCGATAATAGCAGAACGCCAATGCATTGGGATAACACCGTCAACGTCGGCTTTACTACTGGAACCCCTTGGCTAAAGCCAAAAGATCAAGAGCAAATTAACGTGGCGGCTGAACTTGATCATGGTGAAATTTTCCCATATTATCAAAAGCTGATTTACTTAAGAAAACATTACCCCATTATTGCTAAGGGAAGCTATGAACCCATTGACTTGGAACACCCACAAGTTTTTGCTTATTGCAGGCTTTACCGAGGACAAACCTTACTTGTAATTAACAACTTTTATGGGCAAAAAGCAACTTACGGTTTACCCGCTTCTTATCAAGGGCAAAAAGCACAAACTTTAATTAGCAACTACGATAAAAATTTTCAAGAAGTGCCTAAAACTTTAGCTTTACAGCCCTATGAATCACTGGCTTTATTAATATAGCTTAATGCAAAAAGAAAGACTGACCTGTCAGCCTTTCTTTTTATATTTTCTGTACTAGTTAAAGTCAAATTCGAATTCTTGAATGAACTTGATAAACTGATAAACAATTCTTTTTTTATTATCTTTCTGCGTAATGGCTACTAAATCAACTTGCGGCTCCCAATCAAGCGGAACATAAACAGAATTTTCATTCAAATGAGGATAGAGGCAGTACAGTCCAAAAGCAATGCCCTGTTCAGCTTTAATTAAAATGTTAAGAGCAGATAGATCATTAACATATGTAATATGCATTTGATTATTTATATGCATTACTTTATTTTGTAAATTAATTAGATCTTCTGCTGCCCAATTATTATCAAGAAAAAGCATTTTTTCATTTTGGAAGTCCTCTAATTCAAGTTTATTCTTCTGACATAAAGGATTCTTTTCAGGAACAATTGCCTTAAATGCCTCAGTCTCAATATGATAACTTTTTATATTATTTAAATCTGCTGCATCTCGTCTCGTAGTGATAACCACATCTATTTCTCCCGATAAGACTTGTTGCTTCAATTCGTTGTGATTCAAACTAATAATTGAAAACTTAGCTTTGGGATAAATTTGCTGAAAATTTTTAATCCAGATTGGAATGTACAAGTCGTTAAAAGGCGTATATGAATAGCCTATTATTATTTTATAATTATCAGCCAAATCTTTCTTTTGAATATCTTGTACAGCTGAATAATAGTTATTAATTATAGGTCTGATTTTTTTGTAAAAGGCTTTGCCATCTTGGGTAACATTTACATATCGTTTATTACGATTAAATAGTTTCACACCAATTTCATTTTCAATTGCCTTAATATCATGGGAAACCGTCGGTTGAGTCACATGAAGTGCTTTTGCTGTTCTAGTATAATTTCGAGTTTCAACTAAATTAATAAAAGTCTCTAATTTTTTTATATCCATTTTTCTTATAAATAATTTCTATTATTAATAACTGATATTGATTTCACTTATAAGTATAAATAAAATATACTAATTTCGAAAGCGATAACAATAAAATTAAAATTTTAGAGGTAAAACTATGAGTCAATATAGTGCAGAAGAAAAAGGTTTTCACGGCATAATTAAAGCTGTGATTGACGTTGATGAAAATAAAAACAAAATTAAGCAGATTTGGGCTGAAAATGTTACGCCCAATACAGTAGGAGCAGCAGGAATTGCAACTTGGCTGAAAAAAGCCAATGAAGAAAATTCTGCTGAAGTTGACGCAATTTCAGGCGCTTCAATTTCAACTGGTGCTTTAAGAAAGGCTGCTATCAAGGCTGCTAATGAAGCAGGAATAAAGACGAAAGCCAACGTAGATGCAGTTTCAGGTGCTTCGCAGCCTAATTCTCACACAAAAGAAAATGGTATTCCCGAGCTTGCAAATTATCCGTTACTTAAAGAAACAGTTACCGATTATGATGTAGACGAATATGACGGTGAATATGATTTAATTGTCGTAGGCTCCGGTGGTGCCGGTCTAGCCGCTGCTGCTACAGCCACAGAAAATCACGCTTCTGTGATGGTAATTGAAAAACAAGGCATCGCTGGTGGTACAACTAACTATTCCGGAGGTGTCATTCAAGCAGCGGGTACGGAATTACAAAAAGAATCTACTAAATATCAAAACGATACCCCTGAAAATCATGAGCAGGAATATTTAAAAGCAGGTGAAGGTCGTGTTTACCAAGATTTAGTACATGATTTTACTCAAAATTCTCCAAAAAATATTGAGTGGCTGGCCAATATGGGTATTAAATGGACGAATGTCTACGGACACACTGAGATTCCTTATGCTAAAGATCATTTTGCGGATCGGATTCATGTTTATGAAAATGGCGGTGCCAGTGGAAACGGTATTATTTTAACCCAACATCTCCTCAAATATGCCTTAAAACAAGGAGCAGAAATCACATATAACACTGCTGTGATAGGATTAATTACAGCTGGAGACGGCACTGAGCGCAAGGTTATTGGTGTTGTTAGTGAAGGAAAAGACCATCAGCTTAAATATCTAAAAGCAAGACGCGGCGTCATTTTAGCAACAGCCTCGATTGACCAAAATGTAGCATTAGCTAAAGACTTGAGTCCACAACATTATGATGATGTTAAAGCTCATCATTGTTGGTCTGTCTTAACAGATCAAGGTGACGGCATCGTGATGGGCATGGCAATTGGTGCAGCTGTTACCGGCTTTGGCGGAACAATTGACTTTGATGCCAGAACCGGCAATGGTACTGATGATCGCGTTCCTACAATTCCCTCAATTTTTGTTAATGGCAATGGCTTAAGATTTGTTAATGAAGATGCAACTTATGCTTATGAATTCCGGGCAATTTTTAACCAGGAAAAGCAACTAGACAAACCAACTTATCAGATTTTTGGTGCAGATTCTATTAATGAAAAAACTAGTCCATGGAACCCAGAATCATTAGAGAGCGATGTCAAAAGCGGTTTAGTAGTCAAAGCCGATTCACTCGAAGAATTAGCAGACAAAATTAATGTTCCTAAAGCAAACCTGGTTAACAGCGTTAATACTTGGAATAAAAATACCGCTAATGGCGCAGATCCCGAATACAACAGAACAAATGGTGTAAGACCATTTTCCGGACCTTACTACGCATACCGCAACACGCCAGGCAATTTAGGCGCTTTAGGTGGACTAAAGATTAATAAGAAATGCAACGTACTTGATGTTTATAATCAACCTATTACGGGTTTGTACGCAGCAGGACTCAATGCTGGCGGCTGGCTTGGTTCATACTACCCTGGTTCTGGGACAGCCATCGGTGGCATCGTTCATCAAGGCCGGCGTGCAGCAAGGTCAGTTTTAGGGTTAGAATAAAGGATTTTAAAAAATGCTAACAACACAAATTAACAATTTTAATTGGCAGGCTGATTTCGATGTTATAGTTATTGGTTTTGGAGGAGCAGGCGCTACTGCCGCAAGGTTTGCTGCTGACAACAATTGCAAAGTGCTTTTAACAGATGTTGCACCCGTTGGCCACGAAGGTGGTAATACTCGTTATTGTGGACAAATGATTGCAGGTACTAAAAGCAAATTTTCTTATCAAAAATACTATTCCAAAATGACGGCACCCTTTGATCTTAATCAAAAAATCATAGATACTTTTGTTGATGGCGTAGCTGATATGCCTAATTACTTAAAAAAATACCTTCATGTTGAACCTTTCAGCTTTTTAGCACATCCAGACAGACCAGCAGTTCAATCGGTCAAAGGAGATTTCCCTGATTATCCTGACTATCCGGGAGCTTCCGACTATGACTTATACACTGTACATGATGGGCAGCAAATTGAAGACGGAGCTTTGTGGAAAGTACTCAGAAATGAGGTCATGAAACGCCTTGATCATATTACCGTTTGGTATGAATCTCCGGCTATTCACTTAGTGCAAGACTCAACCGGCAAAGTCGTAGGAGCAGTAATCAATAGACATGGACAAGAAGTATATGTCCACGCCAAAAAAGGAGTTGTTCTCACAGCCGGCGGCTTTGAAAACGATCCTGAACGAATTCAGGATTACCTAGGCGTTCCTAAGATGGTACCAATGGGTACCTTATATAATAAGGGAGATTCTATCAATTTAAGTATTGAAGTTGGTGCTGATCAATGGCATACCAGTGTTTACAATGGCGGTGGTTTATATCATGGGTTGACTTATGCAGTTGCAAATGGCCAGCGCGGCATTTTATCATACACTTGGCCAGAACTATACACAGGCAGCATTTTCGTTGTAGGTAATGATGGCACACGTTACTTTGCAGAAGACCAGCATTCTAAAGCCGGCTATCTGTTTATTCATGGCTTTGGCAGACACCCATATCTGACTACACAATCTTGGATTATTTTTGACCAAAAGCAAAAAGCCAAATTGGAACAAATACAGGATAGTGCATTACAATCTGCTTTAAATAAAGCAATTGCAGCCTCCTCTGCTAGTGAACTTGCCGCAAAACTTAATTTTGATTCAACCATTTTTACTAACACAGTTAAGGACTTTAACGAACTTGCTAAATTAGGCAAGGATTATTCATTTAGCAGAAATGGCCAAACAATGACCCCACTTGCTGATGGACAAATATACGCAATTAAGTTGCAACCTGCAGCTTTAAACACTCAGGGTGGTCCACGCAGAAACGAAAAGGCTGAAGTTTTAAAGCCAGATGGTTCGGCAATCAAGGGCTTATATAGTGCTGGCGAAGCCGGTAGTATAACCACTAATCAATATCAAGCTGGTCAAGATGTTGCAGAGTTGTTGATATTTGGTAAAATTGCTGGAGAAAATGTCGCCCAAGAACCAGTAGAAAAAGCGGATAGTGTTGCTCCACTCGACCCTAAAATTCTAGCTAGTGATGAACAAACAGAAAATTACCAACTTGGTGCCAATCAGTTTCTGGGTAAAAGTGATCAAGGCATGGGAAATGAATTCGTAGTCAAAGTAACCATGGATAAAAATAACCAAAATATCCAAGATATCAATGTAATCAAACAAAGTGAAACTAAGGAAATTGGTCAAAAAATCATTAAACCTTTGCTTCACAACATTATTGAATCTAATTCAACCAATGTTGATGCGGTTTCTGGGGCTTCGCTGACTTCGAAAGCTGTTAAAAGCGCTGTAGATGATGCATTAGCAAAAATCAAATAATATAATTTCTTTATAAATTCTAAATATCAAAATAACCACTTTTACTTCAATTAAAAGTAAAGTGGTTATTTTGATATTAACTAGCAAGCATAAGCACTTTACAACTACGACCATTACCTTCTCAAAATGATTATATGAAGTTTATTCATCTAGTAATTTAAATAGTCTGCTTCTAAGCTTACTTGTTTGGACTGATCATGAATAATGTCTTTAATATTTTTCTCTGCATAATCAAAGCGTGAATGATCGAAAAATTCATAGCCGTTTTTTTGAAAATTACCAGGGTGATATTTACCTGCCAAATCGTATATACCGTTAAATTTAATTTTGCTTATTTTTCATTACACCATTGTCATATAGTGTATCTTTAATCCAGTCACTCATCGCTGCCCTACCAAATTTCCATAATTTCTTTAACTTCCTCTGGGTCTGGGTTAAGAACTCCATCTGATACGCTTTCAACATCTTTTTTAATTGGGCCCTAACCTTCTAGATGACTAGCCACAATAACTCCTCTTAGCTCAAAATACATAGCTTTATCAGACACATAAACGCCCTGAATAGTTTGTTTTTCATCGTTAATATCAAGTTTATATTCTTTGGACTGTAACATATTTAATAGATCGCCTGCTCTTTCATTTAAACCAGATGCAAAGGCATTAAGCACTCTTACCGACCAAGTTTCAATTGGTTTAGCTACATTAATATCCCAAAATTTATCCTTCAATTACTGACATACATTATTTGTTTTTTAATTTTCTTCATTTAGCCAGTAAAATCTACCGTCATCCGTTCTCTTTAAAAGATGATTTTCAATTAAATCTCGCCTTCTAGTAACATAATCAGCCACATAACGCATTAAAATTAAATTTACTTCCTGCTCAGAATATTTTTTTGCTGGTTCAAATTTAGTTGCCAAATATTGTAAAATCAACATCCGGTTTTTAGCCTTACCAGGCCAAACTTTAACAACTCCATCATCAATATAGCGCATTAATACTTCTTTATTCTTCATTTTCTCCATTTAAATTAATTATCCGATCAAATAATGATTTTTCAGCAGCAGAAATTTTATGAGCCACTTCAATTACTGCCAAATTAGGCTTTTTTAATAACGTTTTATGAATTGCAAGTGACAGTTCCGGATCAAGTGCACTAGTAGCTTCATCAGCGAGCAATACTGGCCGTTCAGAGAGAAAAGCACGCGCAATTTCAATTCTTTGTATTTGTCCCCCAGATAAGTTTGCTCCTTTTTCACCAACCTGATAATCCCAGCCTTTTTCATCCACGAGTTCAGTTAGTCCTGCCGAATCGACTGCTTTAGCCAAATTTGCTGGGGAAACTTTCCGCCCCAGTAAAATATTAAATTTGATTGTATCATCAAAGATAAATGGCTTTTGGTTAACGTAACTGAAATTATCGTGGGCTTCGGCCCAATTACCCGTGACATCTTCACCATCAATATAAACATGACCTTCACTAGGTTTAATTTTACCTAATATTAAATTTAACAACGTAGTCTTTCCCCAACCACTTGGTGCCATGAGCAAGATTTTTTCATTAGGTGCTACGGTAAGATTAAGATGAGTGAAAATCTCTCTGCCACCTTGACTGTATGTTGCATCTTCAACTTTCAAACCAGTAAATTGACCAGTTTTCGCACTTTTAGTACTGTCAGCTGAAAAAGACAGAGCCTGTTCTACTTTATCCCACATCGGCTTAGTAGACTTGATTGCATTCAATTGTTCAAAAATATTAACTATCGGGTTAATAAATTCATTAGATAGTTGCACTATCATAATTAAAGTACCAACACCGATTTGACCTTGCAGCATTAAGATGGCACCTACTAGAAAGGGTAAAATAAAGCTAAAAATATCTGCAAAAGCCATAATGACTTCTCCCGCTGCAGCTTGTGTGAAATTTAAGTTCTTTAATGCTTCTTCCATTCTTTTGGCACTATTAACCACTTTACTAATAGTCGAACTTTGGGCATCGTATAAGCCGACAGTCTGCGCTCCGTTTAACCCGTCATTCACACTCTGAGTGTATGCGATGTTATTTGTCTCCCAAACTTTTGCTTTTGCTTGAATTGTTTTGGTAAAAGCCCTTTGCACTAGTCCAGGAATTAAAGTAGTTACCATAAAAATTAAAGTTAAAATCCAGGAATTGATTAAACCAACTACTACTGATAGCAAAAAAGAAACTAATTCTGCAATGATCATTAATTCATTTGTAGTCTTAGACGTCTCAATCTGTTTAAGATCGTTGGTCATCAGACTTAAACCATCCTTTTGTGAATCACTGCGCTGTTCAATCAGATAGCTCATCGTTTTGTCTTTAAGATAAACATTGACATCTTGAATAATAGCGCACTTGATATAACGGTACACAAAATTAGACAACATAATAATTAAGATTGTTGCAGCACCAATGCTGGCAATTCTAATTAAATTGCCACTATCGCCTTGACGATATTGCGCTGCATTTAACATGATCTTAGTGACATATGCAATTACCACATTGCCAAATGCCATTACTATTGCTAAAAGTGTGTAGGCAACGAGTTTCCATTTAGGTGCAAATTTTAATGAAGATTGCATTTTTCTACTCCTTCTTTATTATTAAAACGGTTAAGATATTTTTTTGATTAAACATATTAAAGCATGAATTATTTTTCTCGCTTTTTTATTTCTCATATATGAGAAAAAAGTGCATAATATCTTAAAAAGGACGAAATAACATGCATTCAGGAATTGAATTTAAACAATTAAGGAAAAAACAGCATATTACGCTTAAAGAAGCAGCTAAAGGCATTTGTTCCATTCAAATGCTTTCCCGCTGGGAAAATAATCAAGGCCATATGGATTTTAACCGGGTATTAAAACTGTGCGAAAGAATTAGTTTATCGGCAACTGAATATATTGCGCTTGCTAAACTCGACCCGCAGGATCATATTGCGCTTATTTTAGAAGAATCTTGGAGTAACCACGACAAAAACTATTTGAAAAAACTGGCTCAAGCGGCATTAAATAAATACGAGTCAAGTCAAGATCCTTTTGACCTCGATTATGCAGCAATCGCCTGTAGTTTGTATTATAAAACTTCACAGCATAATATTTTTCCTATAGCCCAGCAAAATGAATTAAACCACCAATTAAGTAAGATAACTGTTTGGGGCCATGAATTTCTTTCACTGTTTGCCAATGTTATACCTATTATTAGTCCTAGAATTATTTACCAAATCTCTGTTCAGGTTATCAGCAATATTTCTTTTATTAAAAAGGCAGGAGAAGGTACATTTCATTTTAGTATAGCAGCATTATTTGAAGCTGTAATTGGCTTAATTACAAATAGTCAGTTTAAATTTGCAGATAAACTGCTAACACGAATAAACCAGATTGACTTACCAGATAATGAAATGTTGTTAATTGTTGGGCGCAAATTTTTAAATGCAATTCTTACATTCCACAATACTGCCAATGATGAAGCAGCTGTCTCAATCATTCATTTTTTAACTAATATGGACATGCAAACTACGGCTGCTTATTTTCTGCAAATATTAAATCAGGTTAAAGCTTTAAACTAATCATAAAATTTATTAAATAAGTCTTCGATATCAATTCTTTCAACTGCGTATTGAATATCGGCTTGCACTAGGTTTACTAGCAGCTGAGTCAGCTTATCCGGGGTAATTTCTGCCAAAGGAACCAGTAGCAAATTATTTGGCAGAGTCTCGTAATGATAATCAGATAGTAGCGTAGTCGTTTCAGGGGTAGACTGCATCTTTAAATACCGTTTATTTTGCTTTTTATTGTCTAGATCTTCAATAATGTGTCCTTTACCCATAAACAAGACCCTGTCAGCATACTGCTGCAAGTTAGACAAAAGGTGTGAAGCCATAATGATCAACTTGTTTTCATCCTTTAGTTTAAGAAGCATCTGTGAAATTAAAGCTACGTTCTGTGGATCAAGTCCATTCATTACTTCATCTAACAACATTACAGGAGAATCAGCTGCTACTACCATTGCAAAACAAAGTCGCTGTTTCATCCCCAAAGAATAAGTCTGCACCTTCTTATCCACGTAATTTCCCATTTGCAAGTCACTAATTATTTGCTCAACGGGCTTTTCAGAATTGTGCCAAAGATCAGCGTATAAATTAAGATGATCTCGTCCAGTCATAAAGGGAAACAGGTCGCTTTGTTCAGGAAACGAGCAAATTTCCTGGTGTAATTTAATCGTGTCTTTTTGTGTTTGATAACGTGTATTTTCATATTCAACAAACCCTTTTTGCGGCGTCAGATTATGCAAAATAACGTTGATCAAGGTCGACTTACCAGTACCATTAGGCGCTACGAGACCAACGATCTCGCCCTGCTTAAATTCCAAGTTAACATCGTCTAAAACAACGTTCTTAGCAAATGCCAATGTGACATCTTTTATTTTTAACATTTTAATCACCTCGTCTAACTAAAGGGATGCTTTTAATTTGCGTGAACAAAAACAGTAAAATTTCAATGACAAGTGCCAGACAAATGAGTGGCCCTAAGCCAGCAGTAAAGCCCCATCCGGGTGCATCCATCAAATAAGCCAAGTTGCCGGTAATACTGTCACCGATAGAAAAATAAGTCATAGGCCATTTTTCCAAAAACGGGTAAACAAAACCCATGCCCAATGAGAAGTAAAGCATTTTCGCACTGATAGCAAACAAACTGCTAAGCATGCCGGCAACATATTCGTTACGCAAAACGATTGATAGCAGAATTGTCAACCTGATAAAGATAAACGAAATAATGATTGCAAAAATGATAAACTGCAAATAATACATACCTAGTGTTTCAGTCCTAAAGGTTGCTTTGAAGTTTATTTTGCCTAAATAATCAACAGTATTTAGGCTTAATGATCCCAAACCATATCTAGGTGCTATACAAAGAAGAGCAATTATCCCAGCTACTACAAAGTCAAGCAAAACCCCTACTTCAACAACTCCAGTTTTCAACCATAAAATGGTACGTTTACTTAAAGGAATATTTTCCAAGACCGTGTAATATTTCCTGTCATTAGTCACAATGTCCGCAGCAAAGAAACAAACTATCACTACCATTATTAAGACTGCCCAGCCAGAAAGGGAGTTTTGAATTACTTGTAATGCTGTGCGCTCTTCCAAAATGTTTTTATTCAGCTCTGTTTGCTTATCCTTTTTACCGGCTAAAAGTGCGTTATACAAGTGATACGTCCGTTGATAGCCAAAATGACCATCCTGCTTAAAATTATCATTTTGATTGTACGCAGCTGGATACAAAAAGTTTTGGTTACCTTCCACAAAGATTAACTCGTCAATATATTGATAACGAGCACTGGCGTATTTAGCATAAGCATCCCAGTCTTTTTTCTTTATAGCAAGCAATATTTTTTTATCATAAGATAAGACCTGTGAGTAAGTACTGACAGCGTCCACTGCCCCTTTGCTAGGAATAGAATAATAACCTGGCTTCTTGGAATAAGCAATCTCTTGCATAGCCACTTTTAAAAAGGCCGTGTCATCAATATATTCCTTTCTGATAGGTTTGGCATCGGCCTGTTCAATTACCTGGCGGTTAGGCACACTGACCAGACTAAAATATAAAGACATAATCACAGTAGCAATAAACAGTCCAATATTTTTGGGATTAATCAAAAAAGCCTTCAACTGAAAGATGAAATAACGCCATTTCATCGTGCAATACCTCCTTTATTAACCAGGTGTCTGAACCAGATGATCAAAATAAATGACCAAACTAATAGGATACAGCCGCTGGTGACAAGGCTTAGCCCTGCAAATCCAGTTTTACTTGCCACAGTGCCATTAAGCACATCATTAACATTTAAATATGCAGATGGCAGCCAAACAATAAATTTAAGCATTTTGGCAGGCAAATACGTTAATACATATAGAGCAATACCAATAAAGGTAGTGAGATATACATTTTTAGTCAACTGGTTAAGAAGTAAAGTTAAACTGGTCACAAATACTACCAATACTGCGGTATAAAATAAAAAGAGCAAACAATCCAGCCAGACAGGGATTGCTATTATTTTATTAAAGTAAAAAACGTTAGGATAATTTAAACTGCGAAAGCCATTTCGTAAGCCGGCAAAAAGATATGCACCAACTAGTCCAATAAGTAAAGGACCCAAGGCTAAAGCCAAATTGATCATGGTTTTGCCTTTAACCTCATCTTCTACACGATAAGGGATATTGCGTAAAACCGTATCATGATCCAACTTAACCATCCACACATCATTAGAAATAAGCAAAATATAAAAGAAAATAAAAATAGCCACAAAATTGAGAATATAGATTAAATAAGTTGCTGATGCCTTTGAATTCATAACTGCAGGTATATGATGACGATAAAGATATTTATACGTAACTAATCTTTGATGCAATTGATATTTGGGCGGAACGTTCAATGTACTGGCTCCCAGATAATTATTTCGGTAGCCATCTAACATGGTTTGAAATAACGTGATCGACCCGTCTAGATAAGTTTGTGGATCACTTAAAACTTCCCCATTTTGCAAACTGAAAATACAACCTTCCTGGGCATTTAAATTGTCATAAGTCTCTTTATATTCTTGTTTGCGTAATAAACTGCTGTCAAAATAACTGATATTAACCTCAAGAGAATCATAGTATGAGCGCCACTGACGGTAGTTATCTCCCAAGTTTTGAGCTTCAACCACTAGTACAAAGAGAACCATGAATAAAACCAAAGCGCCCATTAACAGAATATTTTTCTTTGATTTGCGTGCAATAGTAAAATTTGCCTTGAAATAAGTTCCTTTCATGAAAATGCCTGCCCGATTTACTAAAAATGAAAAGTAATTAACAATGATTTTATCATATTTTAATTAGCTTTATTATAGCTAAAAGCAATAACTGCATTACTTTGCAAATATATTTTCAATTGTATAGTTTGTTTATTTTTAAAATAAAGCTAATTTATTGTACGCTATTTATAATAACAAATTTATAAGCACTATAATATTTGCAATGAACTCAGCACAATTGCATCAACGATAATTGGAATTAAGAAAACAGGTGAATTTAGCCTTTAATTTTTATCATAAATAAAAAAACCGATAAATCATCGTTTAAAGCGTAATTTATTGGTTTTTGTCTTTTTACAACTATTTATTTAAGCGTCAGCAAATAATTATACCCATCATCAAAAGCTATATTGTTCGCCAGGCGGTTTCCCGTATTACTGTAACCAGTAAATTTAAAGGCTAAATATTTTGCCTGACTGACTAAGGTTTTATCTATTTGCCATTTGATTGGTAAAATTTGCAAAGACTGCAAATGAGCAATATCAGTTACGTCCTTAGCAGCCACTACATTTTTAGATTCATCCAGTAATACCAGTTCTGCGTTATTAATTAAAACTGGAGCAGCCAGGCCATAATTAGTTAGATTAACTTGATAGTCAATATTCTGCCCATCTGCTTGATAGCTAATATCTTTAACTGCTAAGCGGTAACCCAGATAATCCCTAATATATTCATACCAAGAACGACTTATTTCATTATCATTAGTATCTTTAAACCATGATTTTTGATATGGTAATTTATATTGGTCTAAAAGTGCAGGCGTTACTAGTTGCCGTTTCCAAGCACTCAAAGAATAGTCTTTGCCATCTTCTTTGTAATTATGAGCTATACTCAATGAAGTAAAATGATGAACTGCAAGACGGTGAGCAATCAGTGGTGCAGAAATTAACTGACCGTTATTGTCTGATGCATTGGCAGAACCCCAAATCATTTCACCGTCAACCGGTACAGTCTGAGATTGTTCTGCCATCGCCTTCCATTCAGCAGAATTAGGGTCTGCACCTGCAGTATTCCACACATGAGGGCGACCAATCAAGTAATCATCATGAAATCCAACTCTTTGCCAGTCAGAACTCTGGGGATCAACATTTCGTGACTTGATATTGTAATATCTGACTTGGATAAATAAATCTTTAGGAGTATTGGCTAATAATGCCTGCAGAATTGCTTTTTCATTCATACGGCTACGGGCTCCGCTGTCCCATTCTCCCCAAGCTCCAATAAATCCAGCTTGTAAATTAGCTATTTGATCACGATGCTGAGCAATCCAGGGAGCTAGTTGCTTAATATGTGCAACCACTTGCTCAGTTGTAGGTTCCTGAGATTTGGGATGAGCATCATCCCAAATATAGGCAAAACGTAATACAGCCTGTAAATGGTTTTGCTTCAACTTTTGGAAATATTGATCCATATTATTAAAGGCAGTTTGATCTAGTGGCTTATCTTTATAATCAGTCAGATAAAAGTATACTTGTGCAAGTCGCGGATTATCATCAGCAAATGTAGCTATCGCATTTTGCATTTGCGCTATTCCTGTTTTATCCGCATTACCCCATAGTCCCATGCCGGTTTTAACATTTAAATTTAACTCTAAGCGAAAGCCACGATCGCTATTGTTAGCCATTTCTTGATTTTGCTGCTCTGTTAGAGGCTTTTCGTCATATTCAGAAATAGTTGCAGCCTTAACTGAACACAAATTTTGCTGATTTGAAATAAAAGTAACCCTAAAAATGCAGTTATTAAAGTTAGCTTTTTAAATATTTTTTTCATGAGTTATTCCCCAGTTACAATTTAAACCAATTAATACCATCTGCCCACTGACAAACATTGGCAAGACGTGCTGTGCTGTTATTAGTAGCCTGCAGCCTAACTCCAACTTTATCAGGTTGATTATGTTTTATTAACGGGATAACCGTATTTATTTCTCGGTTAGTTTGTAAAGCACCTTTTTCAACGAAAGCCTTACCAATAATATTCTGCTGTTGATCTACAGCAAATAACTCTATTTGTTTCAAAGCCAGAGGAGCGGCGAAGCCGGTATTCTTCAGTGTGAGATAAACGGCAGCATTTAAAGTGGAGTTATAACTAATTTGTTTAACTTCTAAACGGTAGCCTAAATAATCTCGCAAATATTCAAAATAATTACGCTCAATTGTCTGATTCTTTTGATCCAAAAACCATGATTTTTGATACGGCCAATGCTTTTTATCTAATAAATCAGGCGTAACAGGAACATGCTTCCAATATTCAAATGAGCCCATTTGAGGAAATTTAAGCCCCTCTGGTTTGCCAGTTCTTTTTAATTCATTTTCTAAGGTCACATTATAATATGAATTAGTTTTTATCTCATGGTAATTATGCGCAATACTTAAGGTAGTAAAATGATTTTCAACCATTCTTTGTGTGGTCAATTCAGGATCTACGTATTTTGTTTTTAAATACATAGGATTGGCAAATAACCAGATACTTTCGCCATCAACGATTGTCGTTTTTGAATCTCTTATTAATTGTTGATACTCATTCGAATCATGATTTTTACCCGCTGTATTCCACTCATGTCCAATACCAATTAAAAAGTCATCGTGAAAACCAATTCGTTGTTCATTCTCTTTTTCAGCAACACCTATATTACGATTTTTTATATTTAAATAACGTACTTGTACAGTTAGATCTTGAGGAGAATTTAACAGCAAACTATGTAAAATTGCTGATTCATCAGTTGTCTCACGAGCATGGGCAGACCATTCTCCCCAAGGTCCAATAATGCCTGCCTGTAAGGCATGAATTTGCTTGCGATGTTCGTAGAGCCAGCCAGATAACTGTTCCAAGTGCTGCTCTACTCTCTGCACACTAGGAGCCTGTCTATAAGGCCTTTTATCTTCAGAAATATAAGCAAAACGAAGCAATGCTTTTAAATTTAATTTAGCCAGCTCCTCAAAAAATGCACTCATATGGTTAAAAGCTTGTGCATCCAGTGGATCATGCTGGTAACCTGTTAAGTAAAAATAGACTTGTACTATTTGTGGGTGATCGTCTGTATACAGTGATGCTTCTCTTTTTAACGCAGCAATAGCATCTTCATCCGCATATTCATATATGCTCTTACCCGTTTTTACATCCAAATAAACTTCAAAGCGAAAACCGCGATCAGGGTTTGTGAGTAAAATCTTCGTTTGATCTCCACTTAACTGCTTAGGATAATAATTTTCCATTTTTTCCTCCCAAACTAATTACCAGTACTTTCTCGCAAAATTAGTTTAACTTCCAGTAGCGTAGTAGTAGCACGCGCCTTATTTTCTAATATATCTTCTCTAATTAAATGGACAGCAGTTGTACCTAGGTCCTTTTCTGGAACTGAAACTGATGATAGTCTTGGAATGTAATATTTAGACATCTGAATATTATCGAATCCAATAATATGATAATCTGTTGGAGCACGAAAACCTTTTGTGTACAATTCTCTCATTATTCCAATTGCTATTTGGTCATTTCCAGCCAAAATTCCCTTAGGAAAAATAGGTAATTGGACAATTTGTTTACCTGCTTGAACGCCATCTTCAATACTCCAACCAGAAGTACTGATTGAGCATTCATCCTGATCATGCAGCTTCATCCACTCTCGGTAACAATTTAAGCGAACTTCACCTTTTGCCAGAGTCTTTTCTCCTTGCAAGTTAGTCATATAACGCGGACCGCCAACATATACGATATTAGTTTGGGCAAACTTTTCAAGTTGTGCTAAAGCTTCTTTTACCCCGGCAGTTAAATTAGCATTGACTAGTTTTACGGAATTATTTTTATATCTTGCCTCAATAATTACAATATTAGAGTTCAATTTTTTTAATTCAGTAATGGCTGATTCGGACAGACTACCGATAACAATCACGCCGTCCCAATAATATAGTCCGTCCCAAAATGAATTATCCAAAGATTTATTCAAATAGTAGATCGAACTTAACGTCATTTTCTCTTTTTTAAGTTCTTCAATAATCCCCTGCTTTACTTGCTGATAATACGTATATTCTGCTACTTGGTCTAAATTCATAGTTGTCAGCACGCCAATGATGGGACTCTTTTTACTTTTATTTTTTGTATGATAATTTAACTTTTTAGTAGCTGCCAAAACTTTTAAACGCGTTTGATCAGTTACACTTAGGGAAGTGTCATTATTTAAGATTCGTGAAACTGTACCAGCCGAAACACCTGCTAACTGAGCTACCTGTCTGATATTAGCCATTTTATTTTCTCATCTTTCATATTTGGTTATTATAACAGGTGCTATTAAAATTCGTTTTAAAAATATAAACTTTAGAACCTGATAATCTAAACACAATCTGCTATTACAGCATTTTTGCAATTATGCTATCAAATATTTTTTGTAAATCAAAGAAAATACGGTTGTATCATTATTGTCAATACATCCGCGTTTTCTCAATTTACCCGCTTAATTTTGCAACAGGCTTTTTTCAGCAGATAATCTGATTATATTTAAATTTCTATGTTTTATGCAACAACTTTTAAATTGAATAAAATAATAGCCAGTATTAGAACAAACCAAGTTGCTCTAGTAGAGTTCATATGTTTACGATCAAGCAGCCAATAAATAAAGGCAACTAGTAAAACAGGCAGAAGCGATGGCATAATCTGATTAAAGATATCCTGCAATTTCATCGAAACTTTTCCAGCTCTAAAGATAAACGGAATCTTTAACGTAATAACAGTTGGAATCAAAGCTCCTACAACCGTTACCCCCAGCAAAGTTGCTGAGTCAGTCAGTGCATTAAGCTTAGAACTCATTGAAGTAACTAAGTTGACACCTTGCTTGTAGGCAAATGGCATCCAAGTATAAGCCCAAATGTAGAGAACGCCTAATGCAACCATCCATAAAATAGCACCAAACGGGTTGCCTTTAAGAGCCATGTATGATGCAATCGCACCAAAAATAGTGGATTGAACGGTACCTAATAAGGTGTCACCTACAGCAGCAAATGGTCCCATAAGTCCAGTTTTAATACCTCTTACACCATCAACTGAATCAATTCCCTCTTTTTCTTCCAGAGCAATGTCGACACCTTGGATAATGGAGCCCATATGCGGACTGGTATTAAAGTACTCAGACTGCACACGCATCATTTTCTTCATATCTTCAGGCTTATCACCATATAACTTACGTAAAATTGGCATTTGTGAACCAACATAGCCTGGAGCCATCATAGTTTCGTAGTTCCAGCTTAGTGCGGAGGTAAAAATCCAGCGTAAGTTAGCGCTACGAATATCTTTTTTAGTTAACTTATGACTCTGTGTTGTCGTAGTTTTTTCAGTAGTATTATTCTTCATCACCGGTAATTACTCCTTTATCATCAACACCCATTTCAGCAGCTTTTTCTGTATCTAAGCCATTGCTACCGCTACCAGACTGGTTTTTGTCATGAATGATAGAATTATAATGATTAATGGCAAAGCCGACTCCGACAAGTGCAACACCAAGCATCGGTACGTTTAAATAAGCAGCGGCTACAAAGCCAAAAATCATGTATGCACCAAATTTCTTAATAGGCAAGTAATGCATTAAGATAGCAATACCAACTGCTGGTAACATAGTTCCGGCAGATTTTAATCCACCCATTAGCCACTGTGGCATATAGTTCAGTACATTTTTGACAAATGCTTCACCAAAAATCAACACTAACAGTACAGGAACCGATCTTGAAAGCCCCCACGGAATAGCCCCATAAAGACTATTTCGTACAACAGCTTTATCATCGTTACGATCGATTGCCTTATCTATTCTGTGTGCAAAATAGGTATTAGCAAAACGAGCCAAAATATCAAGTTGCACCATCAATAGACCCACTGGAATAGCAACACCAATACCATAGTTAATGCCTTTTCCTGAAATATGCGCAATTGCAGTACCTATGATTGCTCCGGTGGCATAATCAGGAATCGAAGCACCACCAAAAGTACCGACACCTAATATCATTAACTGCAATGTTGCTCCTACGGCCAAACCTAATTTCATATCACCAACAATTAGTCCTGCAATTAATCCAGCGTTAACTGGGTTACCAAAACCAATACCAACTGTGATAATTTCATTGATTTGGAAGAAAGCAAACAAAGACAGCAAAATTATTTGAACTACACTCAATGAATTCATTATTATTTCTCCATCCGTTTATTTAATTCAGACATAAAGTCTTCTCTAGGATCGTTTGGCACCATCTGGTGATAAAGCTTTACTCCCCGAGCATCAAGTTCTTTAAAAGCCTTTATTTCTTCGTCATTAACTCCCACGCTCTTGAACAATTGCAGTCTGCCTTCACCACTTGGCAAGTTACCAACATTAACTTCTTTAATTGGTACACCTGCATCGACCATCTTAACCAGAGCCTCTGGTTCACGAGTAATAATAAATATTTTTTGGTCAGCATAGCGTCCTTGAACAATATTGTTACTTGCACGATCTGGTGGCAAAATACTTAAAGCTGCTTGAGTGGGACGAGCTAATTTTAAAGCTGTTTTTTCCAAGTCATCCTTAGATACTTTATCGCCAACGACCATTAAGCGTTCTGCACCTAATTGCCCAGTCCATACACGAGCCACTTGACCATGAATCAAACGGCTATCAACTCTCACATTAACTAACTGCACAATTCATTACCTCCTTCTTGTTATCGCTTACATTTACTTACACCAAAATTATAGTTTATATATTTTGTTTTGTAAACATAATTTTTTTTAGTAAACAAGATTGACATTAACCTGTTTTATTAATAAGCTAATCTTAAACATCTATTATTAAAGAAAGTGTAACGGTATGATTACAGTTCAACGATCAAAAAGTAATATTTCAATGGGCAAACCCACAACTGTAATAGTTAACGGTTTAAGAGTAGGAGGTATTGCGGCTGGCTATGCTTTAAAATTAAATTTAAAAAAAGGGGACACGCTGCAACTAACTCAAGGCCTACTAAATCGCTCAGCCAAAATGATTATTAATAATACTGACGCTCATTATAAAGTTATTCCGAATCCAAAATCAGCAGGCTTAATAGCTGTTATGATTGCTGCTTTATTATTAATTCCGCCTATGATTAAAAGCTATGTCCCTTTTTCACAAAATGTTTCAGCAATTATTATCTTTTTAATCTTTTTGTTTATTGAATTAATTTTTAATTTCCGGAGTGGTTTACTTATCGAAGAAATTTAATTAAGTGTCAGCAAATGTTGCAGTTTTAACTTTTATATGCAAAAAAGCTTATTTTCTTTTTCAGAAAGTAAGCTTTTTGTTAACTATGACTCTTTTCGAAATATAAATTCTAGATATAATTATTGAAATCAATTACAGCATCATAACGCTTTAACTCAGCCGACTCATAATGGTGAATAACCTCAATGAAAGTGAAGTCTGAATCAAACAAGTAATCATGAATTGCTTGAGAAGTTGCCTTATCTAATGAGGCATTGACTTCGTCCAGTAATAAAATTGGTCGTTTGGCTAAGATAGCCCTTGCCAGTTCAATTCGTGCTAATTGTCCACCGGATAATTGATCCGCATTATCACCTAACTGGTAGTCAAACCCTTTTTCTTTAACCAGCTGTCCCAGTTCTAAATGATCACAAACTTCCGTGACTTCTTCTAAGGGGAGGTCAGCACCCAAAGTAAGATTAAACCACAATGAGTCGGCAAAGATGACCGCGCTTTGGCTTGAATATGCAAACAAATTAGTAAAAGTACCGGGTTTAACGGCCTTTTGATTAAGCAACTCTTCTTGTGCCTGACCATAATCGCCATACATTAAATATTGGAGCATGGTGGATTTACCAGAGCCGGATGGTCCAATGACCGCAACTTTTTGTCCTTTTGCAACTGCAAAATTAATTTGACTAGCTAATTCTTTATCCTGCCGTTTTAAAGTCAGATTTTTCACTTCTAATTGCTTAAAGTCATCAGTAGCAACACCGTTTTGCGGTTTTTGCTCACCTTTAGCAATAAACTGATTGATCTTGTTAACGATACCCTTAGTGGTAGATAAATTGTTTCGTTCATTTAAAATTTGCAGGATAGGATTAACAAAAGAATTAGAAAGCTGAGTGATGGCAAATAATGCTCCTAATGTTATTTGACCATTGACTACCAATAATGTCCCAAAAGCAAATGGTAGTAAGAATGCACTGGCAATCGCGATAATATTAAGGTAGGTATTAGTATTATTATTCAGCACATTCATTTTGGCCAGTTTTTCTTCCAGACGTTCAACGGCACGCTTATTTTGCTTAACAGCATTGTCTTGCTTGCCGTATAAATTAAAAGTTCCAGTACCAGCTAAAATATTTTTGGTTTGGCTGACATACTTGTCGTTAGCCTTAGTCCAATCACCTGAAGCCTTTTGAATTGGTTTTTGAAAAAAGTTGGACACGATTGTAGGGATTGCTGAGCCCACGAAATAAATCAAGGTAACAAACCAATTTAAATATAAAGCATAACCCAGAGCCAAAATAACGGTATAAGTATAGATCAGAATTTCAATTTCAGCTTCATAACGATTAGTTTCTAATAACTTAAAGTCGTTAGTTAAAAAACCTAAATTAGCACTATCTTCTTCTTTATTTAGTAGCATTCCCTTTAACACTTTAGTTCTTAGCTTAGTGTTAATCTGCTTAACTGCATCGGTTTTTAAGTAATTAAATAGTAAGCCTGAAATTAAGATTAAAGTCAGCGCTACTATGATCTGCATCACTAAAGAAGGTAAGACTGAAAATTGTCTCTTAGTTGCCATATTGATCAAATTGCTAAGCATATAAGCAGCAAAGATATTTAAAGTACTGTATATCAAACCGAAAACATTGAGCCAAAAGAATTTTAAATGTGAATAGTTATGGTAAATCATTATTTTTCTCCCTCAGTTTTGTTAATAATTTTTTCATTCATTAAAGATGATAAATTAATTAAACTTGAGAAGAGCCGTGATTACAATACTATTTAACTAAGAGGTCACTATCAGGAAAGCAAGTGGAAAAAATTTTGTACTAAAATGCAGAACTAGTTTTATATCCTCATAAATATTTAGGCCTTACTAATTTCTAAGTTCATTGGTAATACCTATAATCATTTCAATTAGTAATAATAAGTTCCATAAGACGCTTAAAGTAGCGGCAATGGTTGTCAATATTATGACCAGTGTCGTAAAGCCTTGAGCTTCATACATGAACGCTGCGCTAGTTATAAAGACCAGGCTGAGAATATAAATTAACCAGTTAGCTATTTTATACATTTGGTGATCGGTTTTCACTGCAATAAACTCATCACGCTCGTCTTCATCATCTTTATCTGTGCCCACAGTTTTGGCTTTATAATAAAGATAAAAAGCAAAACTAATAGCAAAAACTGCATAAATAATATTTTTCGGTATATCGGTTTGCCTGCGGTGCTGCAGAACCTCTAAACAGATCAACACCAACTCAAGAAGTGCTAACAATATAAAAAAACACGCTGAGAAATAATATTTGAGCTTTCTTTTCTTATTCTTTTTCATTTTCTAAGTACTCCTCTAAACAAAACAGGGTTGCAATATCAGTTCTAAAAATTCGTGCTAGTTTATACGCCAAGATGAGTGAGGGTTTGTATTTACCCTTTTCTACTGAGATAATCGTTCGTTCAGTGACACCCACTTTGATAGCAAGTTCACGCTGCGTTAAGTGCAGCTTTTTTCTATTTTCCTTAACTAAATTTTTGATAATCTCACCTTCTTAGCAATGTGAAGTATGCTTCATGTAGTTAGCTTCATATTATACTGCAGTAAAAGAAAAAAACCAAGCAAAAACTTGGTTTTTTATTCATGATTATTTTTACTAATTAAAAATTATTTATTAACTTGGTTTAATGGCTTATGATCCCTTAAATAGGAAATAAGATTTTGTGAAGCTTCAGCAGCAATATTCGTGCGGGCAGACAGTGTTCCTGAACCTGCATGAGGTGACAAAATTACATTATCTAGTTCGCATAAAGCTTGTGGTACTTCAGGTTCAGTTTCATATACGTCTAAACCAGCTCCGGCAATGTCACCGTTCTGTAATGCAGCAATTAAATCATTTTGTTTAATCAGCTTACCTCGAGCAACATTGATAATATATGCTGTCTTTTTCATCTGCTTAAATACTTGAGCATCGAAAACGCCAGTCGTAGAAGGAGTTGCCGGGGCGTGCAGGGTAATCACATCTGCTGTTTTAACAAGAGTAGCAAAATCGACATAATGAACATTCTTTTTTGCTTCTTCTTGAGAACTTAGCTGATGTCTGTTATGGTAGATGACTTTCATGCCAAAGACTTGGGCGTACTTGGCTACTTCAGAACCAATGCGACCCATACCGTAGATACCAAGTGTTTTTCCCTGGAGTCCCGTTCCCATATTTTCCGGTTTAGAAACATCAACCCATTTTTCAGTGCGAATAGTTTTATCATAAAAATGCAAACGTCTCATAGTTGCTAGAATTAGGGCAAATGTCATTTCAGCGGTAGGAATAAGAACGCTTTTAGGACAATTGGCAACAACAATTCCTTTTTGCTTTGCATAGTCAATGTCAATTTTGTCATAGCCAACGCCACTAGCAGAAATAATTTTCAAGTTAGTGCCGGCATCAATTAATTCACGGTCAGCCTGTGTCCCCATGAGTATCAGACCTTCATACTCAGATAGGTGTGCTAAAACCCAGGCTCTACCTTCTTTTTCTGGTTTACGGGTCACAGCAAAGTTTTTTCTTAACTCCGTTAAACCAGCTTCTGGCATTCTTCCTGTTACCAAAACTTTTATGTTACTCATATTCTAACCCTCCTTTGGTTTGTAAGCTTTTTTCTCTAGACTGATCATTATCTAAAAAGCTTTAAATTGAATTTTCACGTTAATGTTAATTATACTTTAGTATTTGTCTTTCATCAAAAAAGCCTGACAATATTTAAATCTTGTCAGGTATTTTCTCTTGTATATTTTCTGTTAGATTTATTAATTGCAGTGGCACTTTTTTAGAAATGTGTGCAAGATTTTTAAAAAGACTATTAGTAACTATATATATAATTTGACCTTATTTAATGATGCCATAATCTTTTTTAATTTTATTTATCTTGCGTTAACTTAAGAATTGCACTGACGGCTGATGCTGCAATAGCTGCTACAATCAACCAGCCAAGGGCATCTCGCGGTCTGTTATAGGTAATAATCGGTCCCATACTCCACAACTGATTTTTAGCGATGGCTACTGCAAAAATGCCAATCACGACAAGCCACAAAACAATTGCTAACACCATAGTTAGTCTTTGAATATTTTTCATTATTATTTTCTCCTGCATAAAAAATTATTTTGACTATTTTTCTAGCATCACGTACTGGACTTATATCTGTTTTAGCACAAAGCAGGAGTTAATTTTCTTAAAAAATACTTAATTTATAGTATATAAATTTTTGCTTGTTTGCCTAAATCTATATTCAACTTACTAACAGAATGATCCATTGCGCACATAAATGAGCTGGTCAAAGCTAAAAATATCAGTACTATTTTTTATTATTAATGGGCAGTATATAATGGACAGTAGTAGTAATAATTGGGAGGTAAAAATGAAATTTAAGAAAAAAATCATTACATTATTAGCACTAATTAGCGTGGTTGCCGGTTTTGGCATTGCGCATAGTTCTGTAAGTTCTGTACAAGCAAAAACCAATATAACCACTTTTCCCAAAAAGATGCGTGGAACCTGGTACGCTTATTTCAATAAGAAGAAAATCTTGAAAAAGACTTTTACTAAAAATAAGGAAATCACTTACGATACAAAGGGCAAACACATACGCTACTTACACAAACAACCTAAGGTTTTTCCTGAATCTAGTAAAAAGAATAAAGATTGGATTTATATTTCTAATATCAAAAAGGTAACTGGACATACTTGGTACTGTATAAATGACTATTCACCTGTTTTAAGTGGTGAATATTATGGTGTAGCTAAGTTAAAGGGTAACTGGGTTTTAGGTTCAGCCCTTGAACATAATAATACTTTTGAGAGTGATGACATTCATTGGTATCGTAGCCGTAAATTAGCTAAAAAGTTTAAGAAGCGCCACTACAAGGGTTTTGACTTTGCAATCAGTTACAATGATTTAGAATAGTAATTTAAATTATCACTTAAAAAGCCAAATATAAAACACTGATGAGCTATAAAGCATGTCAGTGTTTTTGATTAGTCATTGGGTGTATAAGGTATTTCAATTCTGAAATCAACCTGATCTGAATCAAAATAAGATTGAGTGTATTCAACTAGGCAGTCTGGTCTAGTGTATCCTAAATATTCAACATCTAAAATCAACTTATTCGAATCCATATTAAAGTTATTCAATAACGGATCACTGTCCTGAGTACAGGTCTTGATTTTTTGATGGAAAAGATCAGGCCTTAAATTTTTAAATCCCATATAGTCATATAATGAAATTTTACTAAAATCATAACGATGTGCGTCCTCAAACAGTCTAAAGGGAAAGTAAGATTTCTGAATTGAAAAGGGAATATCATCAAACTTTCTAATCCTGATCAACTCATAGAATTCAGTATATTTAGGAAAAATATCTGTCAATAAAGGAATATCATAAACCAGTTTGAAGGATTTAGTTTCACTGCTAGGGATGCCGCCTTTTATTTTTATTGTTTGACTCAAAGACCATGGTGAGTCATCCCCAGTATCGATTCTCCCTGTGTATTTTTCATGAAGCAAATATGTACCATCTCCAGGGCGCCGAGTTAAGACATGATCCTCCACTAAACTATTCAAAGCCCTTTTAATAGTCATTCGCGAAAAACCAAGTTGCCTAGACAAAGTTCTTTCAGATGGCAACCGTTGATTTAACTTTATTTTATTGTTTTCAATTAACGAGATAATTTTTTCTTTAGCAGCGACATACAAAAAATTCCCCATTGTTAATCCTCATATTCAATTTTGTCTGGAATTATAACTTCTTCTTCGTACCTAATAATCTGATTTTCATGTAAAATGTAATTTTTTTCAACGAAAACTTGAGTTTTTTGTTTTAATACCAACATTTGACTCTCTTCAGATGTTGGCCAAGTTAAAAGAATATTTTTCTTGATTCTATTAGCACTTTTTTTCTTATCTATTTTTAATTCCAAATTTAAATTACTCTTATTACTATTACAAAATTTTTCTTTATTCTCATTAATTAGTATTGCAGGTATAAATGATTTAATTATAGAAAATGGTTTATTTTGATATTTTAGCAAAAATATTCTTTGCCATACTGATCCTACTTGATCCATAAATAAATCGTCCAAAAAGTCACCTGGTTGTAATTTGACTGAAGTAACCAAACTGAGCAACCAATTTTTATTTATTTCTCTTTCCTGTGGGGTTAAGTAATTTTTCAATTTCTCAATAATCATATTTTTCACCGTTTTTAATAATATTCTAGAATTTTAAAAAGATGTCTGCATCTTATTAAAGAGTTTTTATAACATTTTATTGTCCTTAAATATTATTTATCCTATTTATTATTATACTAGTTTGTTAATTTATATAAAAAGCAAAGTTCAAATATCGGTTCTAAAATTGGTTCTAATTTTTGGAGTATTTTCAAATCTTCGCTACTTTCAATTGATTGCCCTAAAAGTCAAAGCTAGAATTAAATTAATTAGGAAATATGCTTCTATCAGCGACTTATTACTTCTATCATTTTTTCACCAACATATTTCTTAATTCATAACAATACATAAGAGGTTTAAAAATGAAAATTATTGATAATATTTACGACCAGCCTAATCGCTTACAAAAAATTCTGAATACACATGCTACTATTGCAAATGATTTAACTGAATTAGTAACTAAAAATCAAATAAAAAAAGTATATTTAACTGGATCCGGAACCAGTTACCATGCAGCTACTTTAATTGCTATGTACTTTAATAAATTTACTAATTTAGATGCACAGGCAATAATTCCAGGTAACTTTACTAATTATCTGCAACCTTCACCATATTTTAAGGCACAAGAAACTTTGCTGATTGGAATTTCTCAATCCGGAACTTCAACTTCAACTTTAGAAACTATTCGCAAAGCAAAAAAACTTAATTTCAATACAGTGGCTATCTCGGAGGAGACAAAAAGCAAAATTGCACAAGAATCTGATTTAGTAATCTATCTAAATACGGGTGATGAAGTCATACCTGTTGAGACTCGAGGCTATACATCAACCATTATGTTGGGCCTCCTGCTAGCTTTACATCTGGGTCTAGCTCAAAAGGTTATTACTGAAGAAAATTACAAAAAGTTTTTAACGCAAACTGAACAAGAACTAAAGAAATTACCTACTACATTATCTAATACAGAAGAGTTCTATTTACAACACAAAAATGAACTGGTCACAATGAAAAAGGGGGCAATTGCGGGATATGGCTACAACTATGCAACAGCTCTAGAAGCATATCTGAAAATGTATGAAACTTTTCACGCTCCATTAACTGTACACGAATTTGGTGAGCTTCTTCATGGTTATGAAATGGCCTTTGATTCTGAACAATATATTTTTCTAATTATTGCAAATGGTCCAGAAAAAGAATTGGCTAATAAGTATCTTGATTTTCTGAAACAAGTTACTAAACATTTATTTGTAATCACTGATCAAAATCTTGAGTTCATTCCCGAAGCTAAAGTCTTAAAAGTTCCGTCATTAACTTATGATGAATTATCACCTTTCAACCTTATCATTCCGTTTCAAATCATAGCTTCTCGTAATTGTGAAGCAATTGGCTATGACACTGCTAAATACCCGTTGAAAATTGAAAGCTTTGCTCATTTTTAAACAGAAAAGCTAGTATTTAATTAAGGCTAAATCCCGAAGTGAACTCGGAATTTAGCCTTTTATTACGATTTAAATTTCTACTCAAAGTAAAACCCTCAAGATTAAATTTAAAAAT
>NZ_KQ034006.1:0-37935 GCF_000970755.1 Lactobacillus kimbladii | reverse complement strand
ATTTTGAGGGTTCTTTTTATACAAACTATATTTTAGAAATATGATTAATAGTTATTTCACTTGCCAATTGTTCTAATTTCGTCAAGGAAATTATAAATGACTTTGGAACTACTTCATTACCATAGCGATTTACATTTTTAACTAAAATTTCCTTTTCTGGTGTTTTATCAGCAGCAAAAATCATTTCTTCCTTAGTATTATCAACTTTTCTACCAGCTAAGTAGATTTGTTCTCCATTGTAAATATCTCTTAGCCACACAATTTTACTATATTTATTAGCAATTAATTTGTGAGGTAAATCTGACATCTCTCCTTTTAATAAAAGCAAATCCATTTGACTATTTTGAGCAATCATAATTGCCGTAGTTAAAGTTGCTATATGTGAAAAACACTTAAATTGGGGCAGACCAATTGCAATTACAGATAAAACACCACATATTATTAGCGCAAAACATAATTGTATTAATCTTTCACTATACCAAAGATAACTACTAAAAAAGATAAAAATTATTAACAATAACAAAGATATAAATTGAACTATCGTCATTATTTTTGGCATTTTCAGCCAGTAGTTAACTTTGTAATTTTTTTTACCAAAAAAACACTTTGTTGGTGCAGAACAATTAACAATTAGCAAGTTTTTGTTTTTCGCCTTTGTTAAGAAAAAACCTTTTTGCTTTTTTTCATAATTAGCAAAAAATTGTTGCGATATCCAATTAACTAACTTAGACTGTTGCTTACGATAATATGTAAAGCGAAAATGGATTAGTAAAAATTCAAAAAGTGTTTTTTCTAGTTTAGAACTGTCAGACATTTTAAATTCCTAAGAATCCAAACATAGCACCCAAAATACTTACAACAACAATTATCAACAAAAGATAAAGTACATTTACTTTCTTCTTTAAGAGATGGGCAATAAAGAATGTTAATAGTAAAGGCAACAATGCCGGTAAAATAGAGTTTAAAACAGATTGAACAGTAGGAGCCCCTTTACTGCTAGAAATTTTTAAAGGGATCTTAATGACAACCATTGACGCCACCATACTGCCAATAACGGTGTTGCCTAAGATATTAATTGCATAAGTAATATTATCCATCAAGTCGGACTTCATTCTATCAACTAGAGATACACCCAACTTGTAACCCCACATTGTGCCAAAATAGCGAACAAGCATATTTGGGATATTATAGATCAGCACAAATAAAATCGGCCCCAATATACTGCCTTGTTTTGCTAAAGAAACTCCGATGCCAGCTGCAATTATTCTTAAACTACCCCAGAAAATTGAATCGCCGATTCCAGACAGTGGTCCCATTAAACCAGCTTTCATAGAATTGATTGATGAAACATCAAAACTGGGGTCGTTAGCTTTCTTTTCTTCCATTGATGCTGCGACACCAACAATAAATGGTGACATTGCCGAAGTACAATTAAAGAATTCCAAATGTCTTTTCATTGCAGCTTTTTGGTCTTCTGGATCGGAATATAATTTTTTAATTACCCCAGTCATCGAATAGGCAAAAGCTGCACTCATCATTCGTTCATAATTGAATGAAGCCTCCATTGGCAATGTTCTCCAGAAAATGCCTCTTAAATCTTTCTTGTTTAGCCTTTTACCTTTGTTCTGATTAGAAATCGTCATAAATTTCATCCCCTTTAGTTGATGACTTTTCACTGTTACTTCTGATTTCATCAAAAATGATATACATTACAGCTGCACAAATCGCACCGATAATTGCTGTTGCAATAGTATTTAACTTTAGATAAGCAGCACAGACAAATCCTAAAAAGAAAAATGGAGCAACTTTCTTAGAATATGTCATATTAATTAACATACCAAATCCAACAGCTGGAAGAATGTAAGTTGCAATAGTTAAACCATCTGTTACTGCTTTTGGAATCATTCTAATAATTTTTCCAACTGCACTACTTCCAACAGCAAAAGCTAAAGTCGTAAGAACAGTAAGTAAAATTATTTGCAGGAAGCTCATCCATAAATGCATATTACCAGCTTCTGTAATTTTGCCTTCATCAGCTAAATGATCAGCTTGATGTGTCATTGCTGGGAAAACTAAAACATAAAGAATATTCCTAACAATTAAGCTCAAAGTGGCAATTGGTAAAACTAATGTAATTGCTGAACTAACTCCCAATCCGTTTTTTAAAGCAAAGGCTGTGCCTAAAATCCCACCAACAATTTCATCAGGTGGAACACTTGCCCCAATTGCCATGAGACCCATAAAGATCAACTCTGAAGCTGCCCCCATTAAAAGGCCTTCTTTTAAATTTCCAAATAACAAGCCAACAAACATACCTGTTACAATTGGTCTACCAATAAAACTAGTACCAAGAAAGTCTTGGGAATTGGCAATTAAAGAGATAAAAAATATTCCTATTATTTGACCAACCATTATGCATCACTCCTTTTTAACTAATGAAGAGAATTGAACATCACGATCGGTAGGCGCTTGTTTAACTACAACCTCAACGCCCTTATTTTCTAATTCAGTCATTTGCTGTATTTCTGTTTCATTAACATAAACAGATTTTGCAATATTTTTAGTATTTTCTCGATTCGCTACCAGTCCAATATCAATTAATTTAATTTCGTCTGTCCCTTCCGCCATTTCATATGCGTCTTGAATATTCTCAACTACAATAAAAACTTTATATTTTTCAGTAACTCCACTTTCAATTGCCTTTAGTGAATCAGCAATACTTTTAAAAATTAATTTGACACCATTGGGTTTAGCCAAATTTAAAACTCGTTTACGGAAATCATCTTTGGCAACATCATCATTTGCTACCAAAATTGCATCTGCTGATAAAAAATTAGTCCAGGCAAAGGCAACTTGACCATGAACTAAACGATAATCAACACGTAACATTTTTATCATTTAAATACCACCTCTTTAGAAATCTTCTGCTTCTTGGGCAGCTACATGAACAACCTTAAGCTCTTTTCGTGCCTCTTTAAAAAAGTCTTCTAGTTTGCTAGCTATTTGTTCAGAAGAATAGTTGTCCATCTTTGTGGTTAGAATTGTCAACACTAAAGGTAGATTCATACCTGTTATCAAAAACATATTCTTTTTGTCATCAATTATTTGCGCTATTGTGGTATTGACACTTCCTCCAATAATATCGGTTAGAAAAAGAAATTTATCGTGAGGGTTTTTTTCTATATGCGTAGTAACCAGTTTTTCTAACGATTCCTGTTCATCGTCATATGCCGCAATTGCATGCAAATTAGGTTGTTGACCCATAATTAACTCAACTGTTTTCTTCACTCCATTAGCCATTTGAGAATGGCTTGCCAAAATTATTTGCAATAAACTCTCCCCTTTCTGTTGACTTATTTCTTCTATCAAACAAATTCTATTATTGAAAACGCTTTAATTCAATAATAAATGTAACCAATTTATTAAATCGTCCCAAAAATAGAACCAATTTTTAAACCAATTTATTAAGATCCAAGATTTATCTTACAAAAAAATCCTAGATTTTTTTCAAATCTAGGCTCTTTAACAATTTTTAGTGTAAATAAGCATATAAATTTATTATCAATATTTAGATTATTCAACTTATTTTTTGTAAATTTTTATGGTGAATAATTTGCATTAACATTTCAATAAAAATAGTCGGCACAGATTGCTGATCAAAGGACAAATTTTCTTCTAAATTGTTGCCAGGAAGCACAATAGTGTTTTTAAAAAAACTGCTAAATTCAGCTTTTCTATTCATTGTAATCAAAAATGAATTATTGCAGTTAGCGATTGCATCTCCCCAATAATCCTCATAGTGTTCTTTTACGCCATTTATCGAAAAAAGGACAATAGTAGAATCCTTATTTGAATTATCAAGCAAATGTTCACCATCAATATCATTGACAGAACAAAAAGTTGGTAAACCCAAATCTTGCAGTTGCAATGTTAATAATCGTGCAGGAATACTTGAATAATATACCCCCAAAATATAGTTAAACTTACTATTAAGCAAAGCATTAGCTAATTTATCAATTTGTTTTTGTTTTATGGCTTTTAATTTTTCTAAAATTTTTTGATAACCATTTAAATAATCCAAACATAGCTGATTTGCATTTTCCTTCTTTTGATTTTCTGCTTGTTTAGCCAGAGCATTAAGAAAAGCAAATTTAAATTCCTTGTATCCAGAAAAACCTATTTTTTGGCAATACCGCTGTACAGAAGCTACAGAAGTTCCCACGGTAACAGCCAATTTGTTAATAGTTAACGTTTCAATTCGATTCGGACTACTTTGAATATATTTTTGAACTTTTTTTTCAGAATTAGAAAGATGGCCTTTTGGTATAAAAATATTACTTAACATTGTTTTCTCCTTCAAAAGATATTTTATCATTTTCATGTTAAATTTATCAATTTTTCATTGAAATCGTTTACAGTAGTGTTATTATAAAAGTGTAAAAAATATCACTTAACTGATAAAAATATCAAAAGTGAGGTGTACAAATAAATTAAGCTCGAAATATTTAGTAATTATGCAAGTGTAAATCATAGATCGAGGTAATAGATATGGATAAGGCATTGTTAAAGTGTAAGTCAGTTGAAAAAATAAATGATCAACTATATTGCTTAAAAGAAGTTCAATCAATCAATCGGTATTTAATCATAGGTTCATCCCATGCTTTGTTATTTGATACTGGTTATGGTTATTTAGATTTTAAAGATCAAATAAAAGAAATCACCAGCCTGCCGGTTTATGTAGTAAACAGTCATGGGCATCCGGATCATGGTTTGGGAGACTATTTATTCAAAGATGTGTATATTCACGTGAATGATTATTACCAGTTATTAAGCTTTGATAATGATTCAGACATGAAACTGCATACCATAAAGTATCGGTATAAAAAAGTTCCTGAATTAGAAAAATATATTGATGAGAAGCAATATATCAAGCCTAAAAATTTGGCTCACACAAAGTTTCATTTTGTCAAAGATCACGATAAATTTAATTTAGGAAATTTAACTTTAGAAGTACTGGAAATTCCTGGTCATACTTATGGATCTATTGCTTTATTTTGTCCAGAAAAAGGTTGGCTTTTCACCGGAGACAGCATTTGTTTTTATAACGTTTATTATCAAATGGGACTTCAATTGCAGGCTCCTTGGAAAGTTTATGTAAGATCGTTAAATAGATTATTAGCAATGAAAACTCAAATATCTGAACTATATCCAGCACATGGACAAAAACCAATACCCCTTTCTGCCGCAGAAGAAACCAGAGATGCAATTTTTGACTTAATTGATAATCATCAAAATGACAAAGTAGTTAAAACAATTACTAGTGATGCATATGCCCACTATTATAAGCATACCTTGATTTTATACAATGATGAAATGGTTGAAGAAGCATTACGAAATGGATTAAAAGATTGAAGTAGGCCTAAAAATGAACAAAGAAGAAACTAACGCTTTTCAAATTATTGAAAATGTAGGTGGACTTGATAATATTGCCAGATTAACTCACTGTGCAACTAGGCTCCGGTTCGTACTAAAAGACAAAAGTAAATTTAATCTTGATACTATTAAAAAATTGCCAGATGTAATCGAAGCAGTACAGTCTGGTGAAGAATCACAAGTTGTAATTGGAGGGAAAGTAGTAACTTATTACAAATTAATAAGTAAACAGTTATCGCATACAAATGAAACAGAAAATATACAGGAGTCAGCTAAACAAAACTGGTTAAAAAAGTTAGTAAATGACCTAGTTAATATTATGGCTCCTCTAATTACTGCATTTATAGCTGGTGGTTTATTTAAAGCAATTATTTCTATTCTTGCTACTTTTAAAGTGCTCAGTACTACGTCACAAAACTATATAGTTTTAAATGCAATAGCTGATGCAGTATTCTATTTTCTACCATTTTTATTAGCAGTTTCAGCAGCAAGAAAGTTCAAAACAAATGAATACATTGCTATGATAATTGCTGGTGTTTTATTGTATCCCTCAATTACTCAGCTAGCTAATATAGGAAAACCAGTCTTTTTTTTAGGTTTACCTTTACAATTAGTAAATTATAGTAGCAGCGTATTACCTATATTATTAGCAATATGGTTCATGTCTTTTATTGATAAATTTTTAGAGAAGTTTATTCCCAACAGTATTAAAACCACTCTTAAACCACTTTTATTGCTAGCAATTACAGCACCTATTACCCTTTTGATAATTGGTCCGATAGGTTCATGGCTAGGTGACGGCTTTTACTTTGTAATCAAAGCTATTAACACCTATGCACCTTGGTTTGTACCAACAATCATAGGAGCATTTGCACCATTATTAGTCATGATAGGAATGCACATGGCTTTGATGCCCTTAGCTGCTCTGCAGTTTGCACAATTCAAAAAGGAAACCATCATTGGACCAGGATTTTTAGTAGCAAACATGGTGGAATCAGGAGTAGCGTTTGCTGCTGCCCTAAGACTTAAGAAAAATGAAAAGAATTCTCAAATTGCATTTTCATCCGGCATCACGGCTTTAACTGGAATCATAGAGCCTACATTGTATGGGATAACTTTAAAATACAAACGTACTTTATACTGTGCAATTGCAGCTGGTGGGCTGGCTGGACTATATGCAGGAATTACACAAATATACTCTTCTGCACTCAGTCCCCAAAGCATACTAACATTGCCATTATTCATTACCAGTAATCCAAATAATTTTGTTAACGCTATAATTACAGTATTAATAGCTTTCGTTTTAGGCTTTATTTTTACATACTTCTTTGCTGAAATAAATCCTTCAAGTAATAGCAACGATGATCAGCATAGTAAAATTTCTTCAAATAGTAATGTAACTGCAGGTAACGATGACGCCATAGTTGCACCTGTTACTGGTGATTTAGAAGATTTATCCGAAGTAAAAGATGATATTTTTTCCAAAAAAACTCTTGGTGATGGTGTCGCTATTAAACTTAATGATGATATCATTGCTTCACCGGCTAATGGTAGTATTTCTTCCCTTTTTCCAACCGGCCATGCTTTTGGAATTACTACTAATGAAGGGGTTGAAATCTTAGTTCACATTGGAATTGATACAGTCAATTTAAAAGGTAAAGGATTTAAAATATTGGCTCATCAAAACGATAGAGTTAAAGCTGGAGATCCCATCGTTAATATTGATCGACAATATATCGAAAAACAGGGTTATGATTTAACAACAATGCTGATTATTACTAATCCGAATAATAAAAAGATAAAACTTAAAACAACAGGCAAAGTAAATACTGGCGACAAATTAAATTAAAGGAGAATAGTAAATATGGTCAAAAAACTACCAAAAGGATTTTTATGGGGCGGAGCAACTGCGGATTTTCAATACGAAGGTGGTTTTTGTGAAGGCGGTCGTGGTCCTTCTACCCATGATTATGAAACAAATGGCTCTCAAGAACACCCGCGGCATCTTACAATGAAAATGCCTGACGGTACTATTATCAATCCTAAGAGTTCTTTTGCAATTGCAGAAGATGTTCCTCTTACTGCTAAACCAATTCTTCTACCTGATCAATATTATCCGAGCCATAAAGCAGTTGATTTTTATCATCACTATAAAGAGGATATAAAATTAATGGCTGACTTGGGTTTTAAGGTTTATCGCTTTTCTATATCTTGGTCAAGAATTTATCCCACAGGTGAAGAAAAAGAGCCTAACGAAGAAGGTTTAAAATTTTATGACCATGTGCTTGATGAATTAGAAAAATATCATATTCAACCTTTAATTACAATATGCCATGATGAGCTCCCCATTAATTTAGCCGTAAAATATGATGGTTTTAATTCTCGCAAAGTAATTAGTTTTTATGTTCAATATGCTAAAACTTTATTTGAGCATTTTGGTAAAAGGGTAAAATACTGGCTAACTTTTAACGAAATTAATGCTATTCGTGGTTTTAGTTCTACTGGAGTCCATAAAGCAAATGGACTAAATCGATATCAAGCAGCACACAATATGTTTATAGCATCAGCTCTTGCAATAAAACTAGGCCACAAAATGATGCCTAATAGTCAATTTGGAGCAATGTTTGCTCTAAGTACTTGTTATCCAAAAACTTGCAAACCTGAAGATGTTTTAGCAACTCAAGAAGAACTAAGAGAAAATTGGTACTTTGTTGATACTATGGGACGTGGATACTACCCCAAATTTGCTGATGAGATTTTACAACACCATGGCATTAAAGGGTTGAGTGCACTAAAAATTGAGCCGGAAGACAATAATATCTTATATGAGGGACAACTCGATTATGTTGCATTTTCATACTATCGCTCTAGTACTTTTAAGGCTGGAGACGAATGGTTTAACGTTGGAGGAGATGATAATCCGTATCTTGAAAAAACACCTTGGGGCTGGAATATTGATTCGCTCGGATTACGTTATACTATGAATATGGTTTATGACAGAATTCAAAAACCACTTTTTATAGTTGAAAATGGCGTAGGCTCAATAGATCATCCTGATGATAATGATTATGTAGAAGATAACTATCGAATTAAATATTTAAATCAACTTCTGTCTGCAATGAGGGATGCTATAAATATAGACAAAGTTCCATGTATTGGTTATACAATGTGGGCACCTATTGATCTTGTTTCTTTATCAACAGGTGAAATGAAAAAAAGATATGGTTTCATTTATGTTGACATGGATGATCTGGGTCACGGTACTCTAAAGCGAACACCAAAAAAGTCTTATAAATGGATAAAACATATTATAGAAACTAATGGAGAAGCCTTAGACGAAAAATAAGGATTTTAAGTTAAATTGAGTAAAAAATAAGGACTAGTTCTTTCAAAATATGAAGAATTAGTCCTTTTAATGTTGTTAATTTTTTGAGTTACTAACTGATTTTTATAAGTCGAACTTAATAGTTGTTATGCTTTGTTTTCAAGTGTTTTTTCATAATCATCAAGTAAATCATCCCTAATTTTATTTAATTGGGAATCGATAAATAGATTTAAACTCCTAAAGTCTTCATAATATTTTGCTTCATATAATAGCTTTAATAGTTTTTTGCGAGGTATCTTAGGATCTACTTTATTCTTTACAAGTAACGGATGTGATTTTTGCCATGCTTTTTCTTCTTCCTCGGAGGTTTGAATCTTTAATTTTTTAAGTAATTCGTTGAATATAAAATTTGCCATTCCATCATCTTGTGGATTTCCCTTAGCTTTTATACCATGCATTTTATCTTTTTCTATCGTTTCTAAGAGGCACAAAGTCTGTTTTTTATTTAAATAAGCTCTCTTTCATATACTTTTTGCATCCACATTGGCTTAGGTATCATATCTGTTGTATACCACTGTATAGCCATATTACCAAGAAAATCATAACCATTTCTTCCATAATGACCATCACTGTCAATGAATATTAAAGTATGCAAAGCTATATGTTCAAATAAATCACAATAAACCAGCTTATCTTTAACTTGATATTTAAAATCAAACTTAAGGTGACCAATATAGTTTCGATTAGCTAAATTTGGATGATTAATTTCCGCAATATGATGGGTATACAGTCCATCTTTTGCACGGCTGTACTTCCCTCGACTTATCGACTTTATTTCTCCATTTAGAAATCTGTAATAAGATTCTTTAGTAAATTGTAAAATGAAGTTGAACACTTGCCCTGATTAAAAAATAAAAAAAGTCCATTGGACTTCTCTGATAGAATGTAATTAACCCAATAATTCTAGAAAGAAGTTACCAATGAACTCCCTTAATTCCACCATATCTACTCACCAAAAGGGCCAACATCTTGCCCTAACTGACCGGGTTACCATTCAAATCATGCACGAACAGGGCCAGTCCCTGCGTCAAATTGCCCGTGCCCTCAACTGTTCGCCCACCACGGTCAAGTACGAGCTTGAACGCGGCCAGATTTCTTTATACCATGGCAAACGGTACCGCTACGATGCCCAGGAAGCGCAAAGACGCTACCAGATAAGGCGCTTAAACTGCGGCCGTAAGCAAGCTTTTCTAGCCAAAACCCGTTTCATTAAGTACGTTGAACAGCACTTCTTCAAGCAGGGCTGGTCGCTTGATGCCTGCGCCGGTCGCGCCTTAGCCAGCGGCGCCTTTACCCGGAATGAAACAGTCTGCACCAAGACGCTTTACCATTATGTGGAACGTGGTTTATTACAGATTAAGGCAACTGACTTGCCTGAGTGCTTAAGCCGCAAAACGAAAGCTAAACGGGTACGCCAGCATAAACGCCAGCTGGGCCGCAGTATTAGTGAACGGCCTGCTGCTATTAACCAGCGCCGCGAGTTTGGCCACTGGGAGTGCGATCTGGTTTTAGGACATAAAACCAAAGATGACCAGGCCCTTTTAACCCTGTATGAACGCATGACCCGCAAATTCATGATTATCCCGATTAAGGATAAGACGGCTGCCAGCGTCATGGCGGCCTTTAAAACCTTGCGCAGCCAATACCAGGAACACTGGCACGAAGTCTTTAAGACCATTACCACGGATAATGATTCTGAGTTTGCGGATTTAGCCCAGTTAGAAGAAGCTGCGCAGACGCTGGTTTATTATGCGCACCCTTATACTTCTTGTGAGAAGGGCGGGGTTGAGCGGCACAACCGGCTAATCCGGTGCTTCATTCCTAAAGGTCAGTCCATCAAGGATTATGACTTAAGGCAAATCTATGGCATTGAGGAATGGTGCAATAACCTGCCCCGCAAGATCTTAGCCTACCACACACCCGATGAATTATATGAGAGAAGATTAGATTGCATCTATCAGATCAAGTAGGGTGTTCAACTTAAAATTGCAATTTTCGAAATATTTTCCTTTCAATAAATAATTATTAAAAATAAAAAGTGTGTACACAACACATAATAACCTTTTTGTTTTATTTTTCATGATTACTCTTGCTATTATATAATTGTATATTATATTATAAATACTTTTTATATATAAATTATATTACGTTATACCATAAATATTTTTAGCTATATATCTTTAAAGCGTATGAAATTTAAGAACTAATTTTTATCAAAAAATAACATATAAAATACGGTTTATTCTTATAATTATCAAAATATAGTTTATACTTAATATGTTACTTAAATAAATTTTTGTTGAACGCTGAAACAGCAACTGAAGTTATGTTATTACCAGAAAGTCCTAGAATTGTAACATTAAAATTTTTGATTGGACTGACAGGCTTGAAAAATAACCATACTCCTTGCAATTTATACTCCCACTTTTTTATTATTTCAATCACCCCTTTCTGGGAACCGACAACAGCATTTTAAGTAAAAATGCTATAAAAATTGCCTAGAAAGCCTGTAGAGCACTGTTAGTAACAGCTTTAATGTGCTATAGTAATTTATAAGAATTTATTAAGTCCTTAAGGCTTTTTTATAATTAATTTAGGAGGAAAATATGCCAGAAATAATAAAAGAAACAGGAGAAAAGAAAGTAGCAGTGGATAAGTCACGTAATAAGACATGGTTTAAAAAAGAATTTTCTGCTAGTACATTACTTTTTTGGATTAAGGGTTCAGTGGCAGTTGACTATAGATTTGTTAGAATAGTGGAGCAAAATACAGTATTGGGGCTTCTTCCGGCTGGTAAACATAAACAAAATATTCCCTTAAAAAACATATCTGATGCTTCAATTGACACATCTTACTCCATTAAAGACTTCATTTTTGGTGTGATTATAGCAATGATTGGATTAGGAATGTTCAACTCTGATACAGCAATCGGTATTATTGTCTTATTAATTGGTATCGGCATCTTTTTAAATGGTATTATGACTAAATTATCAATTGAAAAGGGTGGCTCAGCATACGAAATATCCGTACCATTTTACAACAAGCAAAACATGATTGATATTCAACATGCTATTGAGGAAGCTTTAACAACAGACATAGATAAAACAGACCAAAGCTTATACCATCATCGTTTAGCTGAAGATGACATAGATGAAGTAAAATAACAATTAAAAAGTTTCGGAATATAAAATAGATAAAATCTACATTTAACACTAAAATAAACATAGGTTTTATCTATTTTTGTTATATCTATTTATACCTAGATATAAGCCTCTTTTTGTAAATTATACATATTGCGATAATCAGCATTACTCCTGATTAATTTTTCGTGTGTATCAAAGCCCAGAACTCTACCATTTTGTAAAAAGAGAATCTTATCCGCATATTTCACGGCCGACAAGCGATGTGTTACAAAAATAATTGTTTTGCCCTCGTTTTCTCTCAAAAAATGTTGGTAAATTTCATTTTCACTTTTTGCATCCAAAGCCGCAATAGGTTCATCTAATAACTCCACTTGAGCATTAGTATACATGTCCCGTGCAAGTGCTATTCTTTGCCACTGTCCTCCTGAAAGTTCTGTACCATTGGCAAATTCCTTACTTAAAATTGCATTTAAGTCGATCTTTTTATCTTTAAGCAATGTTTCTAGTCCTGCCTTCTTCAATGCAGATTTAATTTTTTCATTATTGCCTGGGCGAAAAACTGCTACATTGTCGGCCAAACTCAACTTAAATTTAGAATAGTCCTGAAAAGTGACGGATAAATTTTGCCGATAATTTGCAAGAGCAAATTCACGTAAATCATTACCGTTAAGCTCGATCTTTCCCTTACTCGGATCATAAAAACGCAACAATAATTTAACTAAAGTTGACTTGCCTGAACCATTTTCACCCACTACAGCGATTTTTTCACCTTGATTAATTTGAAAATTCAAATCATGCAAAACTTCATTTTTAGAAAAGGGATAAACAAACGAAACATGCCCTAATTTAATTTGCTCAATCGGTGCGGCTATTTCTTTAGTACCACTTTGAAAGTCATCATGGTAATTCTCAAAGCGCTGATGTTTTTCTACCCATAAAAGTGAATCATAAAGCAGACTGGATTACTGCTACTCTAAACACGATCAAATTGACTGGACGCCACAAAACTCATCTTTTAACATCTTTAAATCATCATAGTAAGAGTTGTCGTCAAAAATGCTAAGAGACTGTAAGCCTTAGGATTTAGTCATTAAACTGACATTGATAAAACCCGTTAATTTATCAGTTAAAATGCCCTGAGCAGAAGTAGCTATAGGTGGCAATAACTGCGTTAAAGCGGTAGCTATAATCAAATTATTAGACTAACAACAAAATTTTGGTGATTAGAAACATCATTAGTGACATTTTGTCCCGTATTGACTGCAAGAACGGATGCAATTGCTTGAACAGGAGCCAACAAAACAACAAAAGCAGCTAATATGCGAGCTGCTTTGAAAAATAATTTATAAGTTGCTAAAAGCAGATCGAAATAATGTTGAAAAGAATATAACGTTTTCATAATTAATTACCCTTCTAATTTTCAAAAATATTAACTTTTTAAATTTAAAAATTAGAGACAACATAATTAGTTTTAGTTAGGCATGATTATTTTCAGCAATTTACCAAACCTTGGTAATATGAACCAAAGGTGCACGACTGAAAAAAGTTATTATAAAAAAATGATTTTTACTAAACTAAAGTCAATATTCTTTTGTCAGTTTCCACTAATAAAATAAAAATAATAAAATTAGACAAAGCTAAGCCATTGGCGTATTTTACTAAATGCGTCTCAATAAGTTCTTGCCTAAATTATTTAATGCTATCTCTAATTTATATTGTGTATACTGGTTTCATCTTCGGTTGCCTGCTTTCTATTGTAATTAAATTAATAATAATTTCATATTGCAAAAAACAATGAAAGGTTTAACGATATTAATTTGTATATTCTGTCATAAATGATTTATAGAAAAATCATAAAATTTCTGAGATTATCAGTGCAAAATAATTAAATTTTGCACCGCAAACTTGTTTATTGCACTGTAAAAAATTTATCATTGTATAAAAAATTAGCCTTAACTTATCTGCGTGAAATGCTGATATTTCAAGGTTAATCGAATCAAATGATTCTTCTGAATAAGACTATTATTCTAGCTCACATTATCATATAGTCATCTGTTTTTTTATCTTTTTAAAAAAATAAAAGGCGGACATAAAAAATAATATAAAAATCAAATACGAAATTAGCACTCTCCATGTTAATGAAAAAGTCGTGTTTAAGGAATGCTCATTCATATTTGTAATTATTTTCAGTCCCAATGCTGTTGTCTTGATACCAGAACTGTTAATACTAAACAGCTCTATAATATAATCAATTATAAATGCAACCAGATATATGCTACTTCCCGCATCAAAGGCTTTATAATAATTCATAATTTTTTCACATCCCTTTTTTAAAACAAAGATTAAAATAATTAACAAAAAGAAAGTTATGTATAGTAACCTGATTTTTACTATAAACGATGTCATAAGAACTACAACATTTGCTATAAACTTAAAAAATATAGTTTCATCACACTACTATAAGCTTTCGGTAATAAAAATCCTAAAATTATTGAAGATAAAAAATTAAAAACTCATTGCCAGTGTTAACCCATATAACACGTTACTAGTTATGAAATTTTTACCAACTATTATTTATAAATTTATATTTATTTAATAATAGCATTAAACAAATCTTAAATCAACAAAAAAATAATAATACTATTAATTCAGCTAGTGACAACATATTTTTATTAATATAATTATATCTATTGGCTACTGGCTTGTAAAAATATAATTAAGTAACTATCTACTTAATTATGATATCGCTACTCTAAATAAGCCTAATTTTTAAAGTGAATTATTTTGTTAATTATCATCTTTTCCTTAGGAATAAGATGATGTGCTACTTCAGTAACTGTTCCAGAATATTCCTGCAAAAGAGTATTATGAATTTTCCTAGAAAGTACAGGATCAAGCGAAGCTATTGCTTCATTTGCTAGCAAAACTGGACGCCTAAAGAATAAGACTCTAGCAATCTCTATTTTGAACTCAAAGAATTATTTGGTATACAGCGTTATTACCTCGTGCCGTATATCTTTAACAAACAAAAATTAACCTTAATTTATCAACGAAAAATACTGATAATTCAAGGTTATTTTACCAATTTTATCCTTCTAAATGTTGAATAAAAGCATATAATTACACAATTGACTACGTATAGCTATTAAGATCAAATAATAAATCATAAAAAATTTGTTTGCTCATCTTTTCTTCGCTTTATGATAAACATTACCCTTAGTTGTATAATTATTTGCGTATGAAATTAAATTTTTGCCCTTTTTACCTAGATAAGACCTATAGTTTTTAGTAGCAACAATATACCCATTCTTTCGTATATTGTATTTAAGCTCGTAACGATGAGGACCTATGTATCGATATCTCACCTTATATCCTAGTCTCGTTGGCCAATTCATTTCATCAAAGTTAACTTGCTTTGTAGTAATTGTCCAAACAGCCCAAAAATATTTGGAAGATAATGGATGCTTGGCAATATGTATAATTCGATAATTGCCCCTTAATTCTTTAGGAGTTCCTTTGTGCCATATATATTTTTTCGTTACTGTATTTGCGTGAGCAACTGTGTTATTTGTTAATGCAGTTTCACTTGCATTTGCTAGGGTAGCAGTAGCTCCACCTAACAATGCACACGCAATTGCGAGCTTAGTAATAAATTTTTTAGTAATCATTTTCTTGAAATCTTCTTTCGCTATTTAAATTTCTATAATGTGGTCTAAGCTGTGCTAAGATCCAATTATAAGTAAAAATATTGTAATCAAAACCCATTCTAGAATTTCAAAACATTTAAAACAAGAATTATTCCTATTAAAGACATGGTATATTTAAGAAAAGTCGTTAAATACTTTTACTCGTTTTTTAAAAAAGTTTTGTCATTGCACACAAAAAAGGGGTTATAAATACCGTTATATCCGCCATAGTGCCTACCTAAAAGTTTTTGCATGGAACACAGCTAAAAACGTGTTCCGTATTGTGTGCATAATTATCTTTAATAAACAAAAAATAACCTTAACTTACCAACAGAAAACACTGATAAATCAAGGTTATTTTACTAATTTTACTCTTCTGAATGCTGACTAGAGGATTCGAACCTCCGACCTCATCATTACTAATGACGTGCTCTGCCAACTGAGCTAAGTCAGCATTGTCATATCTCAACAACGATATTAATTAAAACATATTCTAAAAGTTTACGCAAGCATTTTTTGACTTTTTCCCAGTTTTTGTCATAACTGTCATTTGGCGCGCTTTTTTAAGAGTATAATATAAGAATAGATTTAGAAATGGAGTGGATGTAATGGCAAATTTAGCATCGATTAACGCAGAACTCCCATGGCTATTGAGAATTGTAGTAGCTTCTTTGTGCGGAGCGTTGATCGGTTATGAACGTGCGATTCAAAGAAAAAGTGCCGGAGTGCGGACACATATTGTAGTTGCCTTTTCTTCCGCGCTATTTATGATAGTTTCAAAGTATGGTTTTGGCGATTTATTAAAAATGTCAGACGTTGCTTTGGACCCTTCCAGAATTGCTGCGCAAATAGTTTCAGGTATTTCATTTATTGGTGCCGGAACAATTTTAATTAAAAAGCAACAGATTTCCGGTTTGACAACTGCTGCTGGTATCTGGGCAACAGCTGCTATCGGGATGGCAATTGGTTCTGGTTTATACTTTATTGGTATTTTAGCAACTGCCTTGCTCTTTGTTATCCAGATGATGTTTCACGATGATGCCATAATTGATAAAATCATCATGCATATCAGGTTCAATATTCAGATAGAAGCCGTTAATAAGCCTGATATCCTGCACATAATTGAACAGGAGCTTGAGACAAATCATGTTGAAAATGTTTCCGTAAAAATACTTTTTGTCAGCGATGAAAGAATTATCTTTTTTGTAGACGGCATTATTAACAATAATATTGATGAAAACGATATTATTATGGCCCTGCGCAAGTATCCTGACATCAAGCGCATCAGTTATGCCAGTATAGATAAATAAAGCAAGTTACTTTTTAAGCAATAGTTAATTCTATTGTTTTTTTTGCATAATTTTTATCTTAACTGAGCAAACTCACTACAATATTGATATAAACTTTTTTGTGAAAGGAGAATTTATATGGCTGGACCACTTGATTATTTACGCTGGCGTGGTGACTTAAGCTTTTCAGAAAAACCATTTAACAGTGTTGATGCTTCGCTATTGTCATCCATAGCTTATTTACCAGCTGATAGTTCTGCCACTGGTCATACTTTAGGAGAGGTAGCTGAAAAACTGTATAAGCTGCCCTCTTTTCAACATCAAATGTATGCCGAAACTGCAACCGAGGTTATGTTATTACCAGAAAGTCCTAGAATTGGCAACATTAAAATTTTGGATTGGACTGATAGGCTGGAAAAAGAACCGCATCCCTTGCAATTTACTGCTGTCACCTTTTTTATTGATTCAAACACCATAGCCATTGCCTTTCGGGGAACCGACGGCACCATGATCGGTCTAAATGAAGATATGGGCATGAATTATTTACCGGAAATTTATGGTCAAGAAGTGGCCGCTAAGTATCTTACTGAAATTGCACATAAGTTTAGTGAACAGCAAATTTACCTCTTAGGTCATTCAAAAGGAGGCAATTTTGCTCAATTTGCTTTAAGTGCAGTTAGCCCTGAAATACAAAAACAGGTAATAAAAGCGATTAGTTTTGACGGGCCGGGCTTTTTCCATAAAGTGTATACGAGCCGTGGCTTCACTGCTTCTATGCCGAAAATGAAAACCTACATCCCTCAAGGCTCAATCTTTGGTGCAATGCTGGATCATCCTGAACAAGTATTGGTTGTTAAAAGTACTGTGCCTATGCGCAACCAACATGATCCGCGCCGCTGGTCAGTAGGGCGCGATAGTTTTACCCTGGCTGACGGATTATCGTCAGGCAGTCGCGTTATCAGACATGCTCTTATTAATTTTAATAATTCAATCCCTGATCAAGAAAGAAGCGATGCTTTTTCTGATCTTTTCGAGGCATTTGAAAATTACGATATTGATGAATTACACCAGCTAACCAGTAATAAAATAGTAGGAACTTATCGCTTTGGCCGCGCCTTTTTATCCCTGGAATCCGAAGAAAGAAAATTGCTGACACAGGTACTAAGCAACATCTGGAATTCATATAAAAAGAATATGACTCTGCCATTGATGAACAGCAACTATGAACTTTATCCTAAAAGTAATGATTCTAATAAGGCTCCAGTCTTTTATGAATTTTACGATCCGGAACGTCCCAATATTAAGTTGCCAAAAAGCATCCAGCGTAAATTACGGTAAATTGTTTCATGTGTAACCCAAAAAAGAGGCTGAGAAAACATTTAGTTTTCCAACCTCTTTTTAACTAATTAAATAATTATTTGTTCATTTTATCCTTAACGTCATCAACTTTGTCTTTGACGTTTTCAGTAGCTTCTTGAGCTTTGTCTTTGACATCACCGGCAGCTTGTTGAACTTTGCCTTTGACTTCTTTAGCTTTACCAGCTACTTTGTCTTTAAAACCTTTACCAGCCATTTTAATCGGTCCTTTCCCAAAAAATTAGCGAAATTTTGCTATTCACACCTTAATAGTACAATTTAGTAGAAATATTGTCATTAAAAACGCCTTATTTTTTGTTAAAATATAGTATAAATCAAAAAGTCACAGTGTTTTCCTTTAAAACACCGTGGCTTTTATTAATTTCTATTCGTTAGGCTGATCATGACTATAATCGAGGTTCGAAAAGCGATTATAGGGTTTAGAAAACATTAATTTCACTGTGCCCCTGCTACCAGAACGGTTCTTTTCAATGATAACTTCCACTTCACCGTTATCATCTTCAGCTGATACCTCTTTATTTTCTTCGCCCTCTTCTTCATCACGGTAATAATCATCACGATAAAGAAAGGAGACAATATCGGCATCCTGCTCAATTGAACCTGACTCACGAATATCGGACAAAACTGGTCTTTTATCCTGTCTCTGTTCAACTGAACGCGATAATTGCGATAAGGCAATAACCGGCACATGAAGTTCTTTAGCCAGTTTCTTCAATTGCCGTGAAATAGCGGAAACTTCCTGCTGGCGTGATTCACTGTGCGGACCTTCAATCAACTGCAAGTAGTCAATGACAATTAAGCCTAAATTGCCTTTTTCTTTAGCTAAGCGGCGAGATTGAGCCCTGATTTCACTCATCTTAATACCTGGAGTGTCATCAATATAAATATTAGCTGTTGCTAAAGAACCCGATGCCGCAACCAGCTTAGGCCACTCATCTTCGTCCAGTTGGCCAGTCCGCAAGTGCTGCGAATTAATTAATCCTTCTGAAGCCAGCATTCTTTGCACTAACTGTTCTCCACTCATTTCCAAGGAAAACATTGCCACAGTTTTATCAGTATGCAAACCAACATACTGGGCAACATTAAGCGCAAAGGAAGTCTTTCCCACTCCGGGACGAGCAGCCACAATTACCAGTTCATCATCATGAAAACCCGTAGTCATTTTATCCAGCTCGACAAAACCAGTAGGCAAACCGGTAACCATATTGCCATCTTCAGGAATATTGTTAATTTCATCAATCGTGGAATTAACAATATCCTTGATACTGCGAAAGCCATTCGCATTATTTTCCGATGAGACATTCATAATCTCGCTTTCGGCGTTATCTAAAATATCAGTAACATCATCGGAGTCCTGCATTGCATTCGTAATAATTTTTTGACTGGCAGAAATAAGCCGCCGCAATAATGCTTTGCGGTGTACAATTTTAGCATAATAAGTGACATGAGCAGCCGTCGGAGTCGCCATGGCCAGCTCAGAAACATAAGCAATGCCGCCAATATCATCAAGCTGATTTTTCTTAGTCAGTTCATCCTGCAGCGTTAACGGATCAATTGCATCCTCACGGTCAGATAAATCAAGCATAGCCTGGAAAACCAACTGATTTGCTCTCTTATAAAAATCATCCGGCTGAACCTCAGCACTGGCATCAGCTATTGCAGCAGGATCTATAAAAATTGCGCCCAGAACCGCTTTTTCAGCTTCATCGTCATGCGGTATCTGCTGTGAGACAATATTATCCATTAATTACGCCCACTTTTTTTCAGAATTCAACTAAAGGCTAATCCTGTTCGGTAACATGAACGCGAATTTTGCCTTCTACGCCCTTAAACAACTTAACCGGTACATTGGTGTAGCCCAACGATTTAATTGGTTCAGGCAGGTTTAATTTGCGTTTATCAATCTTAATACCAAATTGCTTTTCTAAACCTTCGACAATTTTTTTACTAGAAATCGAGCCGAATAGCCTAGAGTCTGAACCGGCTTTAGATTTAAAGTTAACTACTGTTTCATCTTTATCTAGTTCAGCCTTGATTTTTTCAGCCTCAGCTTTTTCAGCTTCATAAGTTGCCTTTTCGTTAGCAGCGACTCTTTCCAAAGTATGCATATTTGCTTTAGTAGCAGCTTTGGCTAAGCCCCTCTTAAATAAAAAGTTTTGGGCATAACCATCAGGAACATTTTTAACTTCACCGCGTTTGCCTCGGCCATTAACATCTTTAGTAAAAATAACTTTCATTGTGCTCTCCTTTTATTCATTTTCTTGTTCATAAGTATCCACCGCATCCATCAATTTGGCAAGTGCCTCTTTAATAGATATCCCTTTAATTTGGGTAGCTGCATTAGACAAATGACCACCGCCACCAAGTTTCTCCATAATTACCTGGACATTAATATCACCCATTGAACGAGCAGATATACCAATTGTATCCTTATTCCGCCGGGTAATTGCAAAGCTGGCTTCGACATTTTCTAAATCAAGAGCCGTATCTGCTGCTTGAGCCGTGATAATAGGATCAATTTCCTTGTCATCTGGCCCGCATAAAACAGCCATTTTGGGCTTGATCATTTTTAAGCTGCTGACCAAACGGGTACGCTGCAGAAAACTATCTATATCTTCTTTCAGCAGTTCGCTGACTCCCATTGTACTTGCACCGATCGACCGCAAGTAACTGGCAGCATCAAACGTCCGAGTACCAGTACGCAAAGAGAATTCTTTGGAATCAACCGTAATTCCTGCCAGCATTGCCGTAGCATCAAGGTCAGTTAACACGCGCTTGCCGGAACTTGGTTGCTGATATTCCACCATCTCAGTCACCAGTTCACAGGCCGATGAGGCATAAGGTTCAACATACGTCAGCATTGGATTCTCAGGGAATTCTTCACCACGACGGTGATGATCAATGACAATAATTCTATCTCTTAACCGATCATATAACTCTTTCGCATAAGTAATAGAGTATTTCGAGTGATCAACCATGACCAACATAGACTTGTCAGTCACTGCTTCCAAGGCATCCCCAGGAGCAATAAAAATATCATTATCTCCCTTTACCTTTGCCATTTTAGCAACTAAACGACTGACATCATAATTAGTTTTATTAACATCCAAGACAAAATTTGCCTTCACATGGTGCAGACGAGCGATTTTAACAACGCCAATGCCACTGCCGATTGAGTCCATGTCAGGGCTGGCATGGCCAACTACAAAAACGCGGTCTGCCTCTTTGAACAGCTCACTAATCGCCTGTGAAACCATTCTGGCTCTAACTCTGGTTCTTTTCTCCATCGGATTCGATTTACCACCAAAGAAACGAGCAGCCTTGCCTGGCTGACTGAGAACAACTTGATCGCCGCCCCTGCCAAGCGCAAGGTCAAGGTTTGACTGCGCTTGATCAGCTAACTCGGTAATCAAGCTGCTGCCAAAAGCAATACCAATTGACAAAGTTAGAGGCGTATTATTACGACTGGTTTCCAAACGCATTTTATCCAAAACAGAAAACTTATCTTTTTCCATTTTAGCCAAATCTTGCATGTGCAGTAACAACAAAAAGTGATCTTCATCAATGCGCTTGAGATAGGCATTAAAATTTTTAGCATAATCACTCAAAGTATTCTGAACATATGCGCTAGTAGTCGTTAGCTCCTGATCATGCATTGTTTCGCTTAATTCATCGTAGTTATCGATAAAAATCTGGCCAATGGCCAATAATTCATTATTGTATCTTTCTTCGATTTTGGCATAACGCGTAATATCAAGTAAATAAACAACACCGAGATTGTCCTGAATAACCATCTCAAATTGATGACCATCCCAATTTACTACATGATTCTCAGCTGTTTTAGCCTTCAATGATTCATCAATCAATTTATCTAGTTCAGGATCAACAGAAGCAATTGTATGTCCAATCAAATCTTCATTTTTTAAATAAAGCTGCAGGTAAGGATTAGCCCACTGAATTTGCCGATCCTTATCATAAAGTAAAATGCCGAGTGGCATTTTAATCATTGCCTCTTGCTCGCTGCGCTTAATCCGGTAAGACAAACTAACAGCAAAATTATTCGCATTGCCAGCCAAGATATATGCACCGTAAACAACGCATGCTACAGTCAAAATAAAGATCAAAACCATGGCCAAGCCAAATAATGGGTTCATGATCATTGCCACAATACTACCCAAAAGCGATAACGCTAAAATAATAATGACTGAGGCCGTGAGCCTGGAATCTTTAATAAAAGCAGGAAATTCAAGCTTACGTAAAAAATCTTTCATGTAAGGTCCTTCCTAAAATAATGTATAATACATCATTATTATTATACCTTGTATTCTCTTGATAAGAAACTAGGCAACTTATACTTCAATACGCAAAAAGGCTGTGTCAGCAACTTCTTATAGCAATCAATCTAAGTGAAAAAGAAAAACAGATAGTTGTATTATCATACTGCTATCTGCTTGCAATGAAAAATTATCATATAACCCTGAATAAATAGTCCAAAGCTATATTTTTAATTTTTTCTTTATTTGACTATGATACTAAAATTCGTCATCCGGTGAGTCTTCATATTTTGCTGCAATAAATTTGATCCCATTTTTAGCATCGCCAATTAGGTTAGGGCTACTTGAAACAAGTTGTGCATTAACATAACTAATAATCATCGGAAGATTCATTCCGGTGTAAAGCTCAAATTTGTTTTCTGAAGAAAGCAATGACTTATAAGCCACATTATATGGGGTACCACCAAGAATATCAGTAAACACAACAAATTTTTCTAAACTACCTGTCAAATTTAAAAAGCGCGTTTGAAAATGTTCCGGACTCTCGCCTTCTTTTAGATCAATTGTATGAATATTTTTTTGAGGGCCAAGAATCATCTCGGCACCTTCTTTAATACCTTTACAAAAATTACCATGACTAAGTAAAACCAAATCAGTCACATTAGCCTCCAATTTCAATTATGCTGATAAAATATGCAACCATGTACCAATGATACTGAAAGCAACAACAGTAACCAGAATCCAGGAAACTTTCCATTTCTTTCTAATCATCCATAAAACAATCAGGGTAGCTGCTAAAGGCAACATTGAAGGCACGATTTGATTTAAGGTACTAACTAAAGAAACTGCCGATTTACCAGTGCCGATTTTAATCGGAGAATTAACAACCACATAACTTGGAATCATGGCACCTACGACCATCATTCCCAAAATTGATGCTTTATTGGAAATACTTTGAATTATGTTAGAATCACTCACTCTTTGAATAAATTTGGTACCTTGCTCATACCCAATTTTTAGGCCAAACCATCTTACAGCGATTGTCACAACATTGTAGGAAGCCATAAATAGAATCGGACCTAAAATATTACCGGCTTGACAAAGGGCTAGAGAAATACCCATACAAATGACTCTCCAGGTTGTCAAAAACATTGAGTCTCCAATTGCAGACAAAGGTCCCATAAGACTTACTTTGACGTTGTTAATAATAGCCGGATCAAAGTCAGGATTGGCTTTATTTTCTTCCTCCATAGCAATGGACGTTCCAAGAACTAAGGGTAGCAACACATTAGTTATGTTAAAAAATTGCATATGCCTTTGTAGAGCTTGTGCTTTACCATTTTTATCGTCTTTATAAATTACCCGCAGTGATGGAACCATACTAAAAGCATATCCAGTAGCTTCTTGGCGTGTCAATTCCCAAGGAGCATTAGCTGCAAATGATCGCCAAAACGTTGACCAGAGAGCCTTGCGCATCTCATTATTAGAAACTTTCATCATCGTCTGTAGCTCCTTTTCCAATCAAATCCATTTGTTGTTTTAATTTTTTCTCGTTATAGTACAAAATCATTACAATAACCAGGCCAAAGATTGCTATTCCGATAATTGGAATTTTCAAGTAGGCAGTCAAAGCAAAACCGAGAATCATGTATGGAACGATGTCCTTGCGCAACATCTGCTGGATTAACAAGGCAAAACCAAAGGCAGGTAACAAGCCACTGGCAACAACTAGTCCATCTTGAACAAATTGAGGAATGACGCTTATTATTTGCTTAGAAAAGCCTGTTCCGAAGTAATAGGCTAGCATGATGAACAATACTGATGGTAAGAAATTAACAGCAGTACCACCCCAAAAAGCCATTAAACTTAATTTGCGGTCTTCAGCTTTTTTGGCATATTCATCCATTTTGTTAACATATAACGGTGCTACAAAAATATACATAACGTTCTGAACAATCAGAACCAGCATAGACAAAGGCAGTCCAAACGTTAAAGCTGCGGAAATCCCTTTTCCAGTTGATAATGCAAAAGTAGTTCCTAAAACTGATGCAGATACCATATCTTGAGGAGTAGAGATTCCAACTTCAACAACTCCAATGTATGCTAATTCCATCGCTGCTCCAACTTTAATTGCTTCAGGTATATTGCCTAAAACAATGCCGACTAGTGGTGCCAAAGCAATTGGTCTAAAAATCATTGATGCTCCGGTTAAAAAGTATTCACTATACCCAACTAAAGCCACTAAGCCAATTAATAATGTTTTTACAAGCATTTTTTATCCTCTATTCTGCAGAAAGATCAGTTTCTTTAACTACTTTTATCGACGATGTTGAGACTTGCTGCACTTCAACTTTAACGCCTTGTTCAATTATTTCTTTTAGCTGCTTTTCATCCTTTGAGTTTGTATTAACAGAAGGTGCTAGAATTCTAGTTTCGCTTGTTTCCTTAGTACCGCCCAAATTAAGAACCTTTGGTTTATTATTCATTTTGCTTATAATTCTGTATGCATCATTAATGCTTTCAACTATAATCATCAAATGGTACTTATCTGTTATTCCGCTATTCAAAGATTCAATGCTGCGGTCAATACTTTGCATCACCAACTTACTTCCAGAAGGCTTTGCCATTTTAATTGATGCTTTTCTGATAGGGTCTTTTGGTACATCATCATTAGCAATCAGGATACAGTCAGCACCTACTGCCCCATACCATGAGACTGCTACCTGACCATGAAGCAGTCGGTGATCTACTCGAAAAAGTTTTATCATAATTTTCAATTACTCCTTTCTTACTAGTAACTTTCATATATAGCGGTCGCTAAGCTGATTTTTGAATTAATTTGGAAAAAGTATCACTATTTTGACCCATCATTAAGCAGTTAATTAATATTAGTTTTAAAGCGATCGTTTCTGTTTTATTTTAATATTCAACTTTTCCCATATATCTTCTTACTTCTAAAGAGTGATTACGTACATCTGCAAGTTTTGCGCGATATTCACATAATACTGAGTAAAATAAAATTGGGTTAAAGTATTCGGCAACATTACTATCAATTAAGTCTAATCCTAATTCCTTAGCATCAACTATTTCTATTTTCTCAGCATACTTCTTTAAGAACTTGATCGCTCTTTCATCCAATGGTCGCGTTCTGCCAATACTTTCCATTACAATGTATGGTTTATCTTTATCGGTCACTTCAAAAGGACCATGGAAGTATTCACCGGAATGAATAGGAGCTGCATCAAGCCACTGCATTTCCATTAAACTGCAAATAGCAAAGCCATATGTATGACCAAAAGAAGCACCACTGCCCAGAATATAAAACATTGGTTCATGTTGATACTTATCAGCGAATCTCTTGGTACGATCCTGCACCTGAGCTAAGGCATTAGTAACAATTGTATCGATCTTGTTAAAGCCATCCGCAAACTCAGCCAACTTGTCGTACCCCTCCAATTGGCCCAAAATTTGAGAAGTAATATCAAGTACTATTGCCATGGGGTTTTTGACAACTTCATTTTCATTGCCCCATTCGTAAATTATTTTTTCATCTGAGTATTTTAATAGATCAGCCTTTGGGTTAAATGTTAATCCAATAGTAATAGCGCCTTTTTCTTGGGCTACTTTAGCTGCTTTCACAGATTCAGGAGTATTGCCACTATGTGAGCAAACAAAAACAATGGATTGTGCTCCTATCTTTTTAGGAGTAACATGTACAAATTCATTTGCTGTGTACCACCCAGTTGATAGATTTTCTGCTTCAGATTTTAAGAAATAATATGCTGGATACATATCTACCAAAGAACCACCACAAGCAGTGAAATAAATATTACTTATTTTGCCATCATTGTGTTTTACAACATTTTTTACAATTGTTTTATTGTCCATTTTTCCTCCATATTTATAACATCATATGTCGTTATATATTTTACAATTAAATTGTACACGCTTTCATAAGAAGTTGTCAACGCCTTTTGGGCATTATTTTGAGATCTACAGTTTAATCATTAAATTAAAAAAGCAGTACAGAGGCTTTTTTGCACCTATACTGCTTTCTACCTAAAAAATACTAAAACCCAAAAACGCTATTAGTTTATCATTTTTGATACTTCAATTAATTTAAACCATGAATTCATAGCGATCTGTTGCTATAAACTCTGTACCAAATTGAATTACCTTTTTATTGTTGTCAAAAACTTGATTTCGTAAATAAAACAATGGAAATCCCACAGAGCGGTTCAATAATCTTGCTTGCTCTTTATCAGCTAGAACAACACGTAAAATACTTTCCGAGTCTTTCAGGTTGTCTATGCCATAATGTTCTTTTAATATTTGATATAATGAATTACTTAAATCATAATTTGTTAATCCCTCAAATCTTGGAAGTGGGTAGTAATTACTTTCTATAACCGTTGGATCATTATCTAGATAACAAACTCTAAGAGAATGAATTGCATAGTCATTACTACATTTTAAGCATTTCCTTAATTCTGCATCAGTTTTAATTTTTTCCAGTTTTAAAACTTCCATCTTTGGCTTAAAACCATTTTTGATTGCAGTTTTTGAGAAACTTTCAATAGAATTGCTTTTTAATAAGCGTTTAACATGATGTAATTCTCGAACGAAGCTCCCTTTTCCTTGAACCTTTTCTACGATCCCATCTGAAACCAAACCATTAACGGCTTCACGTACAGTAATTCGACTTACGCCATAAATTTTTTTTAATTCTTCTTCACTTGGCAATTTTGTATCAATCGGATATGTACCCGTAAGAATTTTTTCGCGTAAATCTAGCATTACCTTTTGGTACTTAGTTCTTGCTTTATTTTCCATCATAATTCAAACTCTCAATCTAAAAAACGGCAAATCTATTAATTCATAAAGCCAAAATTTATCTAAGATTAATAAAACTCACGAGTCTATTGTTATAAACTAGGAAATAACAAAATTTTTGGATATGAAAACTGTACTATTCCGTTTTTCTATTATATAATTTATAATTTTCTCGTTTAAGACCACAAAATATTTGTAATATTTTATCTTGATATTGGTTAAATTTAACTAACGTGAAAACGAGTAAATGTATCAAAAATGACTTTATCTAAAATATCTACTCATCTATTATTATTTTAAATCCTACGCTCTTTAAGGACATAATTATTTTATACTATTACTAATTAAAGACAACAAGCATAAATTGATAAGATATTCATGGTCAAAAAAGTCATTACATGCAAATAACCAGTTTTAAGCATAATAAAAACCCTTCAGATAGGAAATAGTCCAATCTAAAGGGTACTTTAAATTTTATCTTAGTCTTCAGTAACAAATGGCAACAAGCCCATAATGCGAGCTCTTTCAATTGCCTTAGCTACCTTACGTTGATTCTTAGCGCTAGTGCCAGTGACACGACGTGGTAAGATTTTACCTCTTTCAGAGATAAAACGTTTCAACAAATCAACGTCCTTGTAGTCAACGTAATCAATATGGTTGGCAGCAATGTAGTCAACCTTACGACGACGATGAGCGCCGCCGCCTCTTCTTTGTTGAGCCATATCCTAGGTCCTTTCTGTTAATTTAGAATGGTAAATCATCATCAGAAATATCAATGGTATCACCTGACCCTGCAAATGGATCCTGAGTATTGTCCGGACCATTATTAGCAGTGTTATTCTGATTTGATCCTCCCATGTTAGGGGTATTATTAGTATTCTGATTGCCAAAATTGCCATTATTATTTGGTGTGTAACCACCATTTTGTCCGCGAGCTTCACGATCTTTACGTGATTCGAGCAATGCAAAGTTGTCAACGACAACTTCAGTTACATATACTCTTTGCCCGTCTTTATTATCGTAACTTCTGGTTTGAATTCGGCCATCTATACCAACAAGTGAACCTTTAGACGTAAAATTACAGAAATTTTCTGCAGATTTACGCCAAATGACACAGCTGATAAAATCTGCACCTCTCTCGCCTTGTGCGTTTGTATATTGACGATCTACAGCAAGAGTAAACGTAGCAACCGAGATTCCACTCCCAGTAGTACGTAATTCAGGATCACGTGTTAAACGGCCAACAAGTACAACTCGATTAATCATACTTCAGGTCCTTCCTTTCCTAAATCACGAAAACGATAAAGTTTTTGTTATTACTTAGCCAACTTTAACGGTCATTGAACGTAAAACGGCAGTATCAATCTTGGACAAACGGTCAAATTCGTTAACTGCGTCAGCATTATCAGCAGTGAAAGTCATAACGTGATATAATCCCTCACGATATTTATTAATTTCATATGCGAAATGACGCTTTTCCCAGTCTTTTGACTCAACCATCGTACCACCGTTATCGGTAATAACCTTATCATAGTTTTCAACTAATGCCTTTTTTGATTCTTCATCAATATCAGGCTTAATAATATAAGTTATTTCGTACTTAGTAGTTGTCATACTAGTGCACCTCCTTCTGGACTAAATGGTTCTTGCTAAAAATCAAGAACAAGGAGTAATTTTATTACTCGCAATCTCTAATTCTAGCACATAAACAAAAAATTACCAAACTATCTTCACGTGATCCAATAAGAAATTTTTATTTCTTACTAGTAAATACGTAAAATAATCTGATAATTTTTAAAAGTTTTAGTTCAATAATTAATCTTTCTCTTCATCAGTTTCTGCAGAAGCTGCTACTTCCTGGTCTTCTTCAGCAGGAACAATTGCCAGACTGGCAACTTTATTGTTGTCATTGACTTTAATCAAGCGCACACCGAGAGTGCTGCGTCCGGTTTGAGAAACGTCATTTGTCTTGAAGCGAATCATGATGCCATCATCGGTGATAACCATAATATCCTGACAGCCATCGATCACAGTCACTCCTGAAAGTGGACCATTTTTCTCAGTAATATTTGCGGTTTTAATACCCTTACCGCCACGACCCTTTGTCGGATATTCAGAAGCGGCTGTTCTCTTACCATAGCCTTTTTCAGAAATGACTAACACTTCATCGTTATTCTTAATGACACCGGAACCAACAACATAGTCATTTTCGCGTAAATTAATTCCGCGAACACCTGCAGCTGTTCGACCCATTGATCTAACATTTTTTTCATTAAAACGTACTGCATAACCTAAGTGAGTACCGATTAAAATATCCTGCTTGCCATCTGTAGCCAGAACATTATTCAACTCGTCGCCATCACGCAAAGTTAATGCAATTAGGCCACTATTGCGGATGTTACCAAATTCACTGACATGAGTACGTTTGACTGTTCCCATCTTCGTAATAAAGAACAGGTACTGGTCATCAGCATCTTCAGGAATATTGACAATTGTTTGGATCTTTTCGCCTTTTTCCAGTTGCAACAAGTTGACTATTGGCAATCCTTTGGCAGTACGACCAAATTCTGGAATTTCATAGGCTTTCTTTGAATAAACCTTGCCCTTGTTGGTGAAAAACAGCAACATATCGTGGGTACTGGAGTAAATTAGGTTCTCAATAAAGTCTCCGTCTTTAACGCCCATACCTTTGATGCCTTTGCCACCACGATTTTGGGTCTTGAATTCAGTAATTGGCATCCGCTTAATGTAGCCACTATGAGTTAAGGTCAGTAAAACATCTTGTTTTTCAATTAAATCTTCATCTTCAATTGAGACAACTTCGCTAGCGCCAATTTTAGTCCGCCGCTCATCGCCAAAGCGCTTTTGAGTATCCAGCAATTCATTATAAATGATTTCATTGATGCGCTCTGGTTTTGCCAAAATATCTTTATAATCGGCAATCTTAGCTTGCAGATCTTTGTATTCAGCCTCAACCTTATCACGTTCCAGTCCGGTTAACCGTACCAGCCGCATGTCTAAGATCGCTTGAGACTGCTTGTCATCAAGACCAAAGCGACTGATTAAAGCAGCTTTTGCAATATCACTTGATTGACTCTGACGGATTATATGAACAATTTCGTCAATATGATCAAGAGCAATTTGCAGACCTTCAAGAATATGAGCTCTAGCTTCAGCCTTTTCCAACTCAAATTTAGTTCTACGAGTAACAACATCTTCTTGGTGTTCCAAGTAATACTGGAGCATTTGCTTGAGGCTGAGAAAGTGCGGTGCGCCATCGACGATTGCTACCATATTCATGCCAAAATTAGCCTGCATTTGGGTCAGCTTAAACAAATTATTTAAAACCACACTGGCACTGGCATCACGGCGGATATCAATAGTAATTCTCATCCCCGTCTGGTCTGATTCATCACGCACACCGGTAATACCATCAATTGTTTTTGCCCGCGCTAAGTCGGCGATTTTCTTAACCAGTTCAGCCTTATTAACTAAGTAAGGTATTTCAGAAACAACTATTCTTTCGCGACCGCTTTTTTCAGTTTCAATACTAGTGTTGGCACGAACGACAATATTCCCGCGACCAGTTTCATAGGCCCGATAAATACCGCCGCGACCCATGATAGTGCCACCGGTAGGAAAATCTGGGCCCGGAATTGCCTTCATCAATTCTTTAGTAGTGACATCAGGGTTGTTCATTAACATGTGCAGCCCCTTAATCACTTCTGATAAGTTATGCGGTGGTATGTTGGTCGTCATACCAACAGCAATACCGCTGGTACCATTAACTAATAAGTTTGGTATTCTAGCAGGTAATACTACTGGCTCATTTTCAGAATCATCGTAATTACGCTGCCAATCAACAGTATTTTTATTGATATCGCGCAACATTTCAACCGCAATTTTGCTCATGCGTGCCTCAGTATAACGCATTGCGGCCGGCTCATCGCCATCAACTGAACCAAAGTTGCCGTGACCGTCGACGAGCATATAGCGATAACTGAAATCCTGTGCCATATGGGCCATCGCTAAATAAATTGAAGAATCACCGTGAGGGTGGAACTTACCCATAACTTCCCCCACGATTCTGGCTGACTTTTTGTATGGTTTATCTGGTGTAACACCTAGTTCACTCATGCCATAAAGAATCCGGCGCTGAACCGGCTTCAAGCCATCGCGCACATCGGGTAAAGCCCGCGCGACGATAACGGACATGGCATAATCCAAGAATGAACTATTCATTACGCTGGTCAAATCAACGTTTCTTATTCTGTGATCCTGACCTTGATTGTCGTTATCCATTTAAACCTCCTATGCATCCAAGTTTTCAACGTATTTAGCGTTAGTTTCAATAAAATTGCGCCGTGGTCCAACTTCGTTACCCATCAGCAATTCAAACACCTCATCAGCATTTTTAGCATATTCTGGGCTGACACGATCAAGTCTTCTGTTTTCCGGATTCATGGTAGTATCCCATAATTGTTCCGGATCCATTTCACCTAGTCCCTTATAGCGCTGTACCAATGGCTTAGGACTTGGTTGCAAACTCCCTAAATAGTCATGCAATTCTTCGTCGGTATCTAAGTATCTGACAACTTTGCCTTGACGGACTTGATATAGAGGCGGACGTGCAATATAAACGTAGCCTTTTTCAATCATCGGACGCATGTAATTGTAAAAGAGGGTTAAAAGCAGTGTCCGAATGTGGGCGCCATCAACATCGGCATCAGTCATAATAATTAATTTATGATAGCGCGCTTTAGAAACATCAAAATCCGCACCAAAACCGGTCCCTAAAGCTGTAAATAGTGAACGGATTTCTTGGTTAGCTAAAATACGGTCCATTGAAGCTTTTTCAACGTTCAAAATTTTACCACGGATCGGTAAAATAGCTTGAGTCAGCCTTGAACGTCCTTGTTTAGCAGAACCACCAGCAGAATTACCCTCAACTATGAATAATTCAGAAATGCTGGGGTCGTTACTGGTGTTGTCAGCCAATTTACCAGGCAGGTTGGCAATTTCCAGTCCTGACTTTTTACGCGTAACCTCACGAGCTCGTTTAGCAGCTGTCCGAGCCCGTTCAGCTAATTGGGCCTTTTCAACAATTTTGCGACCAACTTGCGGATTTTCCATTAAGAAACGGTTGAAGGTTTCCGAAAACGCGTGATCAACGGCTGTTCGAGCATCAGAGTTGCCTAATTTAGTTTTAGTCTGGCCTTCAAATTGGGGGTTAGGGTGCTTGACAGAAACTACAGCTGTCATTCCTTCACGAATATCTTCGCCAGAAAGATTATCATCACTGTCTTTTAGCAGTTTAGTTTTATGAGCATAGTCATTAACTACCCGAGTTAAAGCTGTCTTAAAACCAGCCTCATGCATTCCGCCTTCATAGGTATGGATGTTGTTGGCAAAGGTCATCAACGTTGTTTTATAACCTTTTGTATATTGCAAAGATACCTCAACGTTGATATCGTTGTCATTACCTTCGACATAGATTGGCTCATCAAATAGTACTTCTGTATCGCGATTTAAGAAAGAGACATACTCTTGAATGCCACCTTCATAGTGATAGACGTCTGTTTCCGCGCTGTCTTTGCGCTTATCGGTAAATGTTAATTTCAAGCCCTTATTTAAAAAGGCCAGTTCACGGATACGATTTTTGAGGATCTTGTCATCAAATGAAGTGGTTTCAGTAAAAATATCGGGATCTGGGAAAAAGTGCACTATGGTACCATGTTCAGATAAAGGCACAGTCCCCGTTACTTTCATTTCATCAACTACGCGACCACGACTAAAGTCAATAAAGTACTTTTTACCGTCACGCATTGTTGTAACATCTAGCTTAGTTGATAAAGCATTCACGACAGAAGCACCCACTCCGTGCAAACCGCCTGAAACCTTATAGCCGCCACCACCAAATTTACCACCGGCGTGTAAGACAGTAAAAACAGTTTCAAGAGCAGGTCGACCCGTCTTTTTTTCAATATCGACCGGAATACCACGACCATCGTCTTGAACAGTGACACTGCCATCTTCATTAATTGTGACTTCAATCTTGCTGGCAAAACCGGCTAAGCTTTCGTCGATACCATTATCAATTATTTCCCACACTAAGTGGTGCAAACCCTGAGAGCTAGTTGAACCGATATACATTCCTGGACGTTTACGGACTGCTTCAAGTCCGCCTAAGACTTGAATCTGACTGGCATTATATTTATCGGCTTCTTTTTCATATTGCTTAATTTGCTTAAGATTTTCTTTGTTATTATTTGCCATGCAATTTCCCCTCTTCTAAATAAATTTGTCCAGATTTTATGCGGTATATTTTCGGCTTCTTAATTATTTCCCAGGAAATACCCTCAAGATCTGTTGTCGTGATAAATGTTTGCGTTTTGCCGTGAATGTAGTTAAGTAAGGCACTTTGACGGTTATGATCAAGCTCACTCATAACATCATCAAGTAGTAATAACGGATATTCATCGGTTAATTGGTGCACAAGCTGGATCTCAGCTAATTTAATACTAAGCGCGATGGTTCTTTGTTGGCCCTGAGAGCCATATAAATGAGCGTTTTTACCATCAAGTTCAAAGTCAATGTCATCCCTGTGAGGACCACTCAAAGTAGTACCCTTAAGAATCTCAAGCTTCTGATTGTTTTGAAAATTATTTAATACTTTATGATAAACTTCTTCTACGCTGTCTTTTACCGAAATTTCTTTTACCGATGGCCGATAGATAACCTCAAGTTTTTCAGCACTGGTACTAATGTGAGCGTAGGCATCACGAGCGTATTGATCTAAGTAATTTAAGAATTGAAAGCGACGAACAATTACTTCTGCAGCCACACCTGCCAGCTGATCTGATAAGACTTCTAAAAACATAGTGTCATGAGCTTCGCCTTTGGCTAACTGCTTTAAATAATTGTTTTTTTGCTGCAAAACCTGCTTATACTTGCCCGCAAAATAAAGGTATTCCGCACTAATTTGACCAAATTCCTGATCCATAAAACGTCGTCTTAAATTAGGTGCACCTTTAATCAGGTCTAAATCTTCAGGAGAAAATAAAATAGCGTTCAATTGTCCCACATACTTGGATAATTTCGCTTGTTCGACTCGATTTACCCAAACTTTTTTACCCTTAGTGGTAATTAAAACCCGCAAGGATAAATCAATTTGACTTTTATAAATGTGCCCCGAAACATTGGCATAATCTTTACCAAAAGCAATTAGTTCTTTGTCGTTGCTGGTCCGGTGGGACCGTGTTAAAGCCAAAAAATAAATTGCTTCAAGCAGATTAGTTTTGCCTTGCGCATTTTGTCCTATAAAAATATTGACGTTAGGATCAAAATCAACTTCAAATTGCTGCAAGTTGCGGTAATTTTGAGCGATAAAATGCTTGAGATACATAACCTACCGCAATTCGTAAGATTCGTGGTTAACTTCAAGTTTATCACCGGAGCGTAATTTCTTACCCCGCCTATTTTCTTTTACTCCATTCACTAAGACCGGATTTTCTTGCAGATACCACTTAGCTTGACCACCTGAAGAAATAATGCTTTCTTCTTTTAAAAACTGCCCTAGAGTAATGTATTCACTCGTTACCTTAAATTCTTTGATCATAACCACCTTCACCCTTTAAATACCTATAATAAGTATATTCGTTTCACAAGCAAAAAACAACTAAAAGCCCATATAAAGCCATATAAACGGATTTTTTTCAAATAAACAATTCATAGTGATTGACCTCAAAAATAAACCAGCAAGCTTTTGTGGTCGATTATAAAAATTCTGCCAGAAAAAAAGCCATCAATTGATGACTTTTTATTTTTGTTAAGTTTGACAATGATTAAAATGTTCTAACCGGTGTAATTAATTGAACAAAATTAATATCAGTTTTATCTGGATTCACAGTAAATGGACGCAGCGGCTGGGTGAAATCCATGATGACAGAATCTGTTACTGAAGCTTTTAGTGCATCACGTAGATAATCCGGGTTGAAAGAAATCTTTAAATTGTTGCCCTCAAGTTTCTTAAAACTGACATCTTCTTCAACATTACCAATTTCTGCTGATTCACCCGATAATTTAGCACTTTGTTTTTCAGTATCTAACGTTAGGTCAACCACATTATTACGTCCCGCATGCGTCAATAAACTTGCCCGATCTAACGCACTGGAAAGTTCCATCAAATCAAATTCTACAGTTGTTGTACTGTCAGTCGGAATCAGGCGCTCAGTATCAGGGTAACTACCTTCAAGTAAACGTGAATAAAACAGAATGTTGCCAATTTCAAAAAGTACTTGATTTTCACCAGGGCAAACTTTAATTTCTGGATCTGTTTCACCGATGATGCGCGCAAGTTCCAATAAACTCTTTCCCGGAATAATCAGATCTGTTTTCGTTTGTGGCCCATTTTCTAAAGTCAAAGCGCGGCTTGACAACCTATGCGAGTCTGTGGCCACAGCATGGATTTTGTCAGGACTAAAAGTAAAGTGGACACCTGTCAAAACTAGGCGACTTTCCTGCGTTGCTACTGCAAATTGGGTTTCATTAATAATTTCACGAAAAGTTTTTCCCGAAATAACAAAAGAGGACTCATCTGGAATTTCCGGTAATCTGGGATAGTTATTGGCATCTAAGCCATTGATAGTAAATTCACTGTTTTCAGAGATAATTTGTGTTTGAAAACTTTCTTTGACTTCTAATGAAAATTCTTTTCCTGGCAAACGCCTAATAATTTCGCTAAAAAACCGAGCCGGTAAAACAATTGAACCTGTTGAGTCAACAGTTAAATCTTCACTTACTGGTATCTTTATCTCAATTGAAATATCTGTATCACTACCAGTTAAGAGCAATTCCGTTTCCGTTAAATTAAGCTTAATTCCGCTAAGAATTGGAATTGTTGCCCTTGAAGAAATAGCATGCATTACATTGTTTAAATTGTCTAAGAAAAGATTTCTATTTACTGTAAATTTCATTTGGTGCCTCCTGTTATTTTGTCTGTTTCCTTTATATTAATTATATATTTAATTAGTAGTATTAGTAGGTCCTGTGATTTCTGTTGAAAAGCTAAATGACTCTTAAAATAACGTAATTATTACGGTTAAGAAAATGTGTACAAGTCTGTTACTTATCCACAGTTAATAACTTTTAGCGATCAAGCATTTGCTTTAAGTCAAAAACTGCAGTTTTAATATCAGAATTCGTTTTAATTTCCCTGCTAATTTTTTCATAAGCATGCATCACGGTTGTATGATCCTTGCCACCAAATTCCTGACCAATTTTAGGCAGGCTGGAGTCAGTCAGTTCACGAGACAAGTACATTGCAATTTGCCTAGGAACCACAATTTGTCTGACCCGCTTTTTTCCTTTCAACTCCGTTGTTGAAGTTTGGAAATAATTAGCAACAACTTCTTGAATTTTTGAAATTTGCAGACCTTGGTTTTTTTGGACTAGTTTAAGGTCTGCCAAAGCTTCTCGAGCCAAATTAACATTGATATCTTCATGCTCAATTGTGGCGTGGGCTTGTACTTTTACCAAAGCCCCTTCTAGTTCACGAATATTAGTGTCAACTTGCGAAGCTATGTAGTCTAAAGTGCTGTCGTCGATTGTTAAATTTTCAGCCTCAGCTTTTTTGCGTAGAATTGCAATCCGCGTCTCCAAATCAGGCGGAGTAATTTCAACTTGCAAACCCCAAGTAAATCTTGATACCAGCCGTTCTGACAGATCAGGAATTTCAGTTGGCAGGCGATCACTCGTCATGACTATTTGCTTTTGATCATTGTAGAGAGTCTCAAAAGTATGGAAAAATTCTTCTTGAATACCCTCTTTTTTAGCAAAAAACTGAATATCATCTACAAGTAATAAGTCGCAAGTGCGATATTTTGCGCGAAATTGATCCTGAGTTTTATTTTTGATTGAGTTAATAAAATCATTAACAAAAGTTTCGCTTTGAATATAAACGACTTTGGCATTGGGCCGCTCGGCCAGCATTTGATGCCCAATAGCTTGCATCAAGTGTGTTTTTCCTAGTCCCACGCCACCAAAAATAAAAAGTGGGTTGTAAAAGCTGCCAGGACTGTCTGCAACGGCCAAGGCTGCACCCGCGGCCAATTTATTGCCTTCACCCTGAACAAAATTGTCAAAAGTGTACTTTTCATTAAGCTTAAGATTCCGCACAAACGCATTTTCCATTTGTGGCCGCGCATTTTCTGATATTGACTCGTTTTTTGGCTTAGGTGTTACCAGTCGTTCACTGCTTTTTTCACCTTCAATTTGAAAAACAGGCATGACCTCAATATTAGCGTAGCCGTAGGCAGATTGAATTAATTGTGAAGCCAAATTTTTTTCCCAATATCCTTTGGTTACAGGATTTTGCACGGCAATTTTGAGTTCGTGCGTATCTTTATTGTAGGAAATTGGTCTGGTATTTTTAAACCATGCATTATAAGCAACTTCATTAAAATGTTCACGCATCTCGCTATTGAAATGATGCCAAAATTTATTAATGTCAAACAA
>NZ_KQ034018.1 GCF_000970755.1 Lactobacillus kimbladii | reverse complement strand
CCGATATTTTGAGCACAGATTTTGCATAAGTCCAATGAACCTACAATCATTTTTGCTGCTTCAGAATTAGTTACGTCTAATCTAAACAGCACATCTTTCACCCTTTTGCATAGTTCGCACTTTTTATATATCGGTTGTGAGTACTCGGACAAAAATAGGAATTTGTTCATTTTATTCTCCGTAATAATATAGGCAAGGGAAATACCCTTGCCTGTATTAACTATTCATTATTTTCATTAGTAAAAACAGCGTCAGTCTGAGTTGTGTAGTATTCAGCTCCAACTACATTAGCGTAAAGTTGCCAATCTCCTTCACCAAAAGCTTTAGAAGCTACAATTTTCTCCATAGCAGCCTGTACAGCTTCCTTAGTTAGGTCCTTTTTTGGGTGGGGAATTGTAAGGATACTTTTTTTGTTTCCACTGTTAGTAAAGATTAACTTTAAAACTTTGTTACTCATTAGATATTTTCCTTTCTATTAGTGAATTATTCGTCGTAATTGAATCCGCCACCATCGACCCTAGTTACACTAATATCGCCAAATTGACCATCAATTAGATTTAGGAATGTTTCCGCAAATGAGCCAATTTGTTCATTAGTTGCGTTTTCATTTAATTTCCTAAACGTAACACCACGTAAATCTCCCCCTTCACTTGGGTAATAGAGAATTTTTATCTTGCGTGATTCAAAATTAGTTATGTATTCCATAATTTTCCTCCTTATTGCATGGTATGAATTGTAAAGATGTTTTCTGAAGGGAAATTCAGTGTACAAAAAAAGCAATGAATTTCTCCATCACGTTAAAAGCACGCGTGTCATCATTGCTTGGTTTACTTTCAAAAATCTATATGTTCTTTCTTGATGTAGCTAGAATTATAACTGAGATTTTTACTAAAAACAATAAGTAAAAGTTTGTGAAATTCGAAAAGCACATTTTCAGAAATGGCTCTACACCGGGATTTCAAAATTCAATTTTTCCCATTTCACAAACTTTTTATACTTGATAAAAAATGAAAAGACGATAAAGCTTGATATAGCAGCATTTATTGAATGCTTTCATTAAAACTCCAATTTTAACGAAAGCAGGTCTGAAAAAGTAACAGAAATTAATTTTTGTTATGGGGCATTTTATTATTTACTACTTTTTTAAAGATTTATGTTTCACAAATTAAAAATTTAGCTTATAATGTTTTTAACAGTTAAATAAACATGAAAAAAGCTCAAATCAGGAAGGCAATCCCGAAAAGAGCTTATACGCTGACTACAAACTGCACTTGTAGCTTCACGCTTTTCAATCAATTGATTACTGAATCATATCAGTAAGTAAATTGTATAAAGAAATTGAAAATTAATCAAGTGGAACCGACAGAAGTTTGTATGTCCGTTCCATTTTTTAATGCACTTTTTCAATGGATTAGCAAAAAATAAAAGTAGGTATTCGCACCGCTGCAAACTAGCGAACGCAGGCAAGTAAGTAAGGGGCTTACCGGGAGTGTCAAATGGTGACTACAACCAACGTAACCGATCAATAGATAAAGCGTAAAAGGTAGGGGTGGTCATACACCCGTATATAGCTGACAGCCAGTAGGAACAGCTATATGCGGGGCATCACATTCCTTATGTATAAGTAGACCTACATAAGGTTGCCGGGCTGTATAGGTGTAATATGTGCCTTCTCAATGAAGGAAACGACGACGGACGAAGCGACGGCGACGGAAAGCTTGTCTAAAGTTGTTTTTAATTTTTACGCTCTGTCAAAGGGCGTAAACTCCTCTGAACTCGCTCTGGCTCAAAAAAGCTTGCTCCCATTTGCTGTTTCTTTCAAGTTTTTTCTCGTATAAAGTTATAAAATTTTAGTTTATTATTTAAAGTAAAGAAAATTCGATTATATTTGATTTAATTCGAAGTTTATTCATTCGAATATTTTTGGAGCGTATAGTGTTATGAGTAAGACAGTTAAAGAGATTGCTTTAGCTTTAAATAGAAATAAAAGAGAATTAGTAAGAGAAAAACAAAGAGTACGAGACGAGATAAAAAGGCAGCATATTGAGACAAAGAAAGTTAAGAATAGGTTTGTTGTTTCTGATATTGACGCTAATAAAATCATTGAAGTTTTGAAAAAGAAAAATGAAGATAATTCGAATAAAAGTCAAGAATTTGATGATTTGAATGAATTAGTAAAAAAATGGAGGGACCAGTCTGATCTGCTTAAAAAAGAAAATGAAAGATTGAATGAAGAAAATCGAAGATTAAATTCAAAAATAGAAAAATATGCAGACGATTTCAAGGATCTTAATGATAAACAGTTGCAACTCAATAATCAGCAACAGCAGTTGCAAGCACGAATTATAGAACAGACAAAGGAACTAAAAAATTCTCAAGAGAAGTTAATAGAGGCAACTCAGAATAGTTCAAAATTGGAGAAAAAAGTTGAGAGGGTTACAAAAGCTTCGTTGTGGCAAAGAATAACTAAACATTTTGATTAAATGTAATGTTTTATCGGAAAATGAAAATTAACAGAAGTGTCCGTTTGTTTTGCAAGTCTATTCTTAACGCTACAGCCGGCTACGCCGTCTTCCGTTTCGTTTCGAATAGTCAAGCTTTACAAACGGACACTTCTGTTTCTACGGAGTAAAATAAGAGAATAAAGAACGAGTGAAAATACTTTCATATTTTCACTCGTTCTGGTAAAATCAAAAAATCTGTGCTATTATTACTTTGTGGTAAAAAGCACTGTTATACTTGGGATTTTAGGCCATGTTTGATTTTTTGATTTGCGCGTAATTCCAGAATATGCTGGCACATATTCCCATGGTCTGCGCGCTAACAAAAAGTTTGCTAACATTTTAAAACCTCATGTTTATGTTTAACTTTAAACCCGGGACGTACAAACAAAATGTACGTCCTTTTTAATTATAGCACGTCGTCTGCGTGTTTTTCTTCAAACCTCAGCAGATAGATGAAAAAAAAACGTATAGGATTTGATTAAGGCTATCTAACAGTAAGTTTGATAGCTTAATCAAAAAGTGTATAGAATATGATTAAGGCTGTCTAATAGTAGGTTAGACAGCTTGATAAAAAATGTATAGAATGTGATTAAGGCTGTCTGTTAGTAGGTTAGACGGCTTGATAAAAAAACATATAGAATAAGTTAAACCCACCTAAGAATTAACTAGAAGGGAAGCTTTGTGTCTCAGCGATTGCTAGACGGAAGACGGCTATGCCGGCTGTAGAGCAATCGCTGAGACACATTGCGACCAAAAGTTAATTCTTAGGTGGGTTCTTATGTTATCTTGATAATTTGACCTGGAACAACTAAATCTTTGTATTGAGCATTGTTTAGTTTAAGTAATTCAGGTAGCCATATATTATGCCTAGTTGCCACTGTAACCCACGTATCGCCGGGTCTAGCTATATATTCATTATCAAGTGACAATTGGTAGCTTTTGTTGCCAGTGTAAAAGCCGTAAAAATCATAGCCTAAATATTGCGTGTTACTTTCTAATGTATTGGAATAGATCCAAGTTCCAGCGTTTTTAACACCAGCGTTAAGGCCGCCAGGATTAAATACGGTCAGATTAAAGTCTTTGACTGTTTCTTGATTAAAGTGGTGAGTAAGGTCAGCTTTGTTGAAGGCAACATCAATGTTTTCCTTATCAATAAAGCAGGATAGGTAGCGTAATAGCTCTTGTAGTCTTTTTTCTCGGTTTGTTACGACGTAAGTTTTTAAGCAGAAAATGGAAACTTTAGCGTCGCTCGTATAATTTAATTCCCTGTATGCACGATAAAAGCATCTAGTGTCTTCTAACGGGTTAGCCAAGTTGGTAATTAGTCCTGCATGTATTCTCATGCCGGTTTCTCTTGCAACTTTAGTATGTATTTCACCAGTTTCATATTTTTTAAAACCACTTAAATGAAGACAGATAACTACGTCTTTTACCTTATGCTTTAAAAGGTTCTGGTAGTGTTCTGTCCTGCTCGGAGTCATTGCTGTGGCCCAAGCAATTCTTGGATATGTACTCATGTAGTTATTTCCTTTTTGTAGAGATTGACAGCGTCCATGTGTTTCTGTGTGAGCCTATTTGTTCCATTGACGATAGTTTTCCTAAACCAGCTCATATCGCCATCTAAGGCTGTTAAAATTGCCGCCATTGTCGGTGCAACTTGACGGTCAACCCAAGCAGACATCTGTTCAATCGACTTACTTTCTTTGCTTATAGTCAATTTTAATTTGTCGACATTATCAAGTAGAATTTCCCACCATTTAGCAGTTGGCCATCTGGCCTTGTTTCGATCAGTTGTCGGCAAAACAAATCTTAAATATTGTCTGAGTGTCCCTCTCAGCACATGCCCTAAACTTTTGTCCCCTTTTATTATGTGTTCGACTAATTTTTTAGCTCTGTCTTTACGATAAACGAGTTCTAAGCGCGTCCATTTTTGAGGTATTTTTTCAAAAGGTTGTTCTGAATTAGCTTTTCTTTCTAAACTTTTATCATAAATTCTGCAAAACAAGTCGGAGGCCTGGGAGCCAAAATACATGGTTCGCCCTAAAAAATCGCCAGTAGAAGTTTGACGAGAATTAATTTCGTCCCATTTGCTCCACCTTGAAGTAAAATTGCCCGCAAGTGCTGCTCTGTTAATCCGTTCATAGTTGATAATTTTAGATTGATAGTCGTCAATTGCTAGATCAATTCTTGAAAAATTAACATGATCAAGAATGAAAAGTCTGCCTATCAATTCAATCAAATTATTATTAGCAGAGTAATGACGGCAACCTTGCCCGGTAATCATGACATGCACACCCGTTTCTGCTTTAATCTTCGAATTTTCTGTGATTTTCTTTTCCGGAGTTGTAAACATGATAAAAATGCTACCGTCTACCCATTTGAGCTGATTATGATAGCCAAAACGTCCCTTACTTAAAAGGGCAAAATTTTCGAAGTTTAAATTTAAGAGTTCGATTGCTGATTTGAGAGTCATATCCATGACTGTAAACTCTAACCAGTCAATAATTACAGACAACGTTTTTTCCATTTTTTTGTTCTGCTTGTATTTATTACCCCCCTATTAGTACGGGGGGGTGATACGTACAAAGTCATTTACTTTCTAGTGTAATTTCAAAATGGGGCTACGCCCCAAACCCCGTCGCTCGCCGCTAGGCAGGTCAAACCCAAAGGTTTGCCCTTAAGAAAGCTTGTGAGCTAGAGAAAGCTGTCAATTGCTTATCCTCCCAAGCCTTGCTTGGTCCGGTATCATTGACAGCTATGTAAGTTTAATATTGATTTTTTAGTTAAAAAGATTAGTCTATTTTTCTACATGACTTGGGTCGTGCAAAAATTGAGCTGCATTAGCTACAACAGTGTGGTGGTACATGTTTTTTTGAGTTTCCTGATCAACGGACTGGCTGACTTGCAGACGTCCTTGCACTAGTACTTGGCGGCCTTTACAGCAAAACTTATTTACTGCGTCTGCTAATTTATCAAACGCAACACATCTGATAAAGTCTGCTTCTTTTCGGTTATTTCTGCGAGGCACGGCTACTATAAACCAAACGTATGGTCGCCCCTTTACACTTGTGTGTAATACTGGCTCTTGTGCTAGTCTGCCTAGCAATTTAATATCGTTCATTTTTTCTCCTAATGTTTAAATTTCTGCTTTAATCTTGCTTAAATCTGTAATTGCTGACTGTGCATAATGGGCAGTCATTGATAGGCTTTTATGTCCTAATAGAAATTGAGTAGTTGTCATAGGAACGCCCTTTTCCGTCAGTAATGCCGCAAAGGTGTGCCTTAACAGGTGACAGTTAAAAGCAATCCCGGTCTTCTTGGCAAAAGCTGTTGCATATCCTTGAAGTGTACGCTTGGATAATCTGAAAAGTGGTTGCTTATTAATCGTAAGTCCTTCACGATAGCTCCAGACGACTTTTGCGGCCGTCTTGTCGACAATAGGAATGCGCCGGTTGCTACCCCACTTGGCCTCATGTATGTCAATGTATACAGACTTACCGTATAGAGCTACATCAGTAGGTTCTAAATGTGCAGCCTCACCTACACGGCAACCTGTTCCCATCATCAGCCAGAATGCTGCACGTGCGTTTTCTTGTAATCCATCAATGTAATTTTTAAAAATAGCAAGTTCTTCGTCTGTTAGCCGTCTTATTCGTTTAGTATCAGTAATTTTAGGATAATAGTCCTGTGTGACGACAATGTTGGCGATTATGCCCTCTTTCACTGCCCATTTATTAAATACGCAAATCGTTGAGAGCTTATTTTTAATAGTCTGACTTTTTTGGTTCTTTTTTTGCAAAAAGCGCACAAAATTTGTAATATCTGTTCCTTTTAAATCTTTAAAGTTGATTTTTTCTTGATTAAGAAATTTACCTAACTCGGTTAATCGAAAATTATATTCATTAAGTGTTCCGGTAGCGCGCCCTTCCAGGCGCTTATCGTCGATAAACTTTTTAACTATTTCTTCAAATTGCATAAATATTTAAATTTGTCGTGTGTCTATTGATCTTTGCAGGTAGGCTTAATTACGTCAGATAGCTGTATTATTGCGTTGGTTAGTCCCTCTAGCTTGGTTTCAATCCGCACTATCAGCAGAATTGCGATAATAACTCCTGCAACTTGATCTAGAAACAATTTAACAATTTCCACCTTAACCTCCTTTTTGAATAATTTCG
>NZ_KQ034017.1 GCF_000970755.1 Lactobacillus kimbladii | reverse complement strand
AAAGCTATAAATGTTGATAGTATCAATGGAAATAAGTTATTTACTAATTATGCTACTGTTACAATAGCATCATTGCCATTTTCTTCTGATAAAGATTTTACAAAAGCAAATCTTGTTAATAATAAAGGTGAATTTACCAATAAATATGTCAAAAAGGGTACGAAACTAGTGGTTGATCGTCGCAGTAATAGAGAAGAACTAGCAGGGACGACTAAAATTGATATGCTTGATAATGGAGTTCTAGAAGTATTCCGCATAAAAAACAATAAAAAATTGTTTGTTTTAAGAGACGACCTTAAAACGCAGCCTCGTCAGCAACTAATACCGTATACTAATATCATGCATGTAAGATTTGTGAATGACGCATATCTTTATAATATAAAAGGAGAATTTGCGGACGATTCATGGTTTAGTTCAGGTGATACGGTTTCGGTTACAGGATTAAGATATATATGGGTTCCAGCAGATAAAAAAGCAGAACTATTTTATGAAGTTTTAGATTCACCTTCATCGATGTCAAACTGTAATTTTGTGAAAGCTTCGACTGCTAAATATACTTTTGGCAATCATTTAAAGCCAATAAATACAGCAGCTGATGTCACGCCAGCCAACATAGAAAAAATATAAAAGAATAAAGTTAAATATAAAAAGCAATGAATCCTCATTGTTTTTTTTTTGCTTAAAACTTGCACAATTCCTCCAACAAAGAATTAAGCCGACATTAGTCGGCTTAATTCCTCCTTACGTGCTATTTTAATTATGATCTCGAGATTAAAGATTTGGATAGATAATTATTTTTTCAATTAGTAAAGGAGTTTCGATATGAGAAAAGTATCTAGTGTAACGCCAAGTTTGAAATATGAATTGAATGGTCTCCATCAGGTAGTTGTTCAAAAAGGTAATGTAGCAACTAAATATATATATGCGTTGCAGCAATTGGCCAAAGGTACAGATACTGTAGTTTATAGAGCAAGAAAAGATGGATTTAATGCACAATTTACAAAAGGCGAAAAGCATTTTCGGTTATTTTTAAAGGGTGCTAAAAAGAGTGGTACAGCAGGTTCTCATACACAAACTTGGGAATATGCTGGACCTAACGGCAATGGTGAGTGGTTTATTGGTACAAAACCTAAAAAACTTTCAAGCTCTAAATATTACTGGGCTACTCAAATAGCAAGGGTAAAATTTCAAAATAAAAAATATACGAAAAATACACAGATGCCTAGGTTGTCAGCTCTTAATAGAGCAGGAGCAGGCTATGATGATAATGTAGTTTATCCAGGAGTTAATTTGCTTAGATCCGAAGCTGCGGTTTCTCCAAATTATCTAGATATGTTGATTGTTACTATTGATACAAGTGGAACGGCTCATTTTGGTTTCTACTCAGTGAATGAAATTAATAAAGCTCTCAATGGTGGTCCTACAAATTATCCGCTTGATCAATTTCGTTGTTCTTATGCATTTAAAATTGAGAATTTTACATCTGCTGTTGGATCAATTCAGGGCTTTGATATAGACGATAAAAAAAATATCTATATTTCAAGTGAAGCTGCACCTAAAACAGATGATGTAGGTCAAGGGGTAGCTCAAGATCGTTATATTTATAAAATACCTTATGGTTATCAAAAACTGCCGAATGGATTAGTGGATTGGAATAGCACAGAGAACTGGCATAGAATTAATTTGAATGCTAATAATAATGATCACAATAATGGTTCAGTCTTAGATCGGAGTAAATTTGTTACTGAGTTTGAAAGTATTCAAGTAATTAATAAAAATGATGCATATTTAACGGTCTCATATCATGACGCAACTACATTAAAGACTTTGCACAGTAGAATTTATGAAATTACTTGGAATGACCCAGAGTAGTAATAAGTTTTATAAATAGATCATAAAATATTTAAAAGTCTCAAACAGCTCACTTACTGTTGAGACTCTTTCTTTTATACAAACCAAAATAGCAAGGAGGAATATGCATAATGTATAAAAAACTGATAATTTTGCTAACCTCAACTGCCTTTTGTGGACTCGTTTCAATGCTAATCAATTTTTATCAGTGGCATGTAAAAACAAGAAATACTGCAAATGATAAAGAACGGCGACGATTATATAACGAAGTAAAATACTATCGTACAAAGTTTCTTAATGATGAAAATGAAATTGATCATTTAAAAGAAAAAATTCGTAAATTAAAGGCAGCACAATTTACTACTGTCAAGGAGAGAAGTGATATTGATGGATAAATTAACGTCTATTTTACAATTGTTAAGCACGCTAGCTGTAATAATTGCGTTTATTCTTGTTGGTATTTATCCATATATTAAAGAACGTAATAAATCTTTAGCAGATAAGTTAGATGTATGGTATAAGCTTGCTCAAGTTTTAGTTAACGAGGAAGCTATTAAAAGTGAGAAATCTGGTGCAGATAAAAAACAGACAGCTACTGATACATTAATGATCCAAGCAAAAAAGTTAAAAGTACCATTAACCAAGAATGTGGCTGCTGGATTGGTACAAAATGCTTATAATCAAACTAAAACAAGACGTAGTTGAATGCCTACAAAGCAGATTTAGCAAATTGCGTAAATCATACAAGAACTTAATGAGCAGGTAGTTGAATTATATAATTTATTAGATTAATGATAATTAGCCATTAAAACACGCTGGCAGCAATTTGTTGTTAATCTAGAAAGCTTTTAAGCTTGATAGAATACTACTCTCAGTCTAAAAGACTATTAATTTTAAAAAAATTAGTAGAATTTGATATTTCTATGGTATGATTACTTTAACAAGCAAATAAAATGCCTTGATTGCCAATAAGGACAATCAAGGCATGAAAAAAGCTAATCTCAAACTTTTGCAGGGTAACAGATTAGCTTCATCAATTAAATTAAGTATAACAAAAATACTTAAAAATTCAAGAGATGAAGTTAAAAAGACCTTCGAGTTAAAAGATTAGCCCGGAGGTCTTTTCCGTTATCAAGCGAACCAACAGGACAAAGTTGAAAAAAGGGACAGGTTTAATAGAGCCATTTCAAGTAATAAATCTATTTCCGAAAGCACGTAACGAATGCAGTGGGGCAAGTGGCGGTGACGACCAGCAGTTAAGCGAACCAGGTCAGGGCGGTACAGACGACTACTGTCTGGTCAGAATTACTCATGCGTAAGGCGAGCAGGCAGCAGTGGAACATACGGCAGTAGCAAGGACAGAACATAGTACGAGGTACTATTGGCTGGGGTTAGCATATGGCGTTGCCCAGACCTTCAGATCATATTTTGGAGCGACAAAAAACAACGGCTCGGCTACTGTGCAGGGCGTTTTTTAGCTTAAATGTATGCTGGTTCTTTGTGACCAGATTAGTAACCAACAATCGACAAAGCGGTTAGTTAGATAGTTTCTTCTCCTTATCGCAAGGGGAAATTACCTAACTAACCGCTTTGCGGTTATGTTAGTTACCTTATGGGGCCAGTGTGCCCACTGCAGGGAACAGTAATTGGCAGTTTAGGTTAATTATTTGATCTTGTTTTAGGTTTAGGTGGAGCAGCTGGCGTAGTAGATTTTGGTTCAGCAGTCTTTCATGGTTTATTTGCAGGTTAGGGTGTCGAGTAGTGTTTTAGTTTTGCTTGTAGGAGATTAACCTGGTTCTTGATGTTGATTTATATTGGTCGTTCGTTGTCATTTATCGGATTAGATAAAGTTGTTTTGTTACCTATATCTTGGAATTTCACAAATTTTTAGGAAAGAGCATAAGGAGAACTGCTATCACTTACTTAACGTAAGGTGATAGCTTGGCGGTGCCAAGCGTTTTCTAACAGCAGCTGCCTGCTAGCACTTTTTTTGCGAAATATCCCAATATGGGACTGTTGCAAACGCTGGTGTAGAGCTGAAAGCCCCATCTGGGTTTGTGAAAGGGATCTGATAGTCCCAAAATGGGATTGTTAAAAACCCTGGTAGAGCAACATTCTCACGAAGGTAAAAATTACTTCTAAAACCGTATTTTGGTTTTATTGAATGCCAGGCTCGCTTTAGATGTAATGGAGAGCGGGGGGGTAAAAAATAAAAGTAGGCGAAATAGTTGAGGAATGATTTTGTCTACTTTTAAAAAATTGGGACAGTCATTTTTGAGCAAAAAGGGAAATGATTTTGGCAGGTAAATCACACAGCTTATCGTCAAGAAGTCGTCCATTTGGTGGAAAATCAGGTGTAAGTATACCCGAGGACGACAAAACGGCTCACAGGGGCTAATAGGGGCCAAATTAGGCAAATTAAAATAAAGCTTAAATTATTGTATAAAAATAGCACTAGGATTAATTACTAGTGCTATTTTGGACTTTTAAATAACTTTAAAGGTAATTCCAATTACTCCAAAATCCAAGGAGAATAAAAATTATCATTATAATAATTAACGATGCAATTCCAGCTATAACTTTTAACTTTCTTTTACTAATGTTAACTTTGGCATTATTAGCCAAATATTCGTTAGCGAACATTGTAAATGTGGAAAGTATAATAAACCATAGCCTCCAAACTCCACCAGACCTTGAACGAATGAAAATCGGACTGAGAGTAGTGATTGATGTTATCAAGAAAAACATTATCGTTAAATAATATTTATTAGTTAACTTTTTCATTGCTTATACCATATTAGCAGGCAAGACCTGCTCCTGTCCAAATAGCTCCTAGACCAACACCAACTAATGCTGCTCCTATACCCGTAGCTCCTGCAGCCACAGATCCAATTGCCCATCCAAGACTGGTAGCAGTACCAGCGCCGGCCATTGTCCACGAACAAGCCTTATGATGCCTAACTTTTCTTAAAAGTGGATTTTCATAAGTAAATTCATCTGGGTGATTTTTAGCATATTCATTAACTTTATCTAATGCAGATTGTACATCATCTACAGTTACTTTAAGATTAGTTCGCTTTAAAGATTGTGCTAGATAATCTTTATCTACAATTTTGACTTGGGCAACGCCGGATGAATCCGGATAAGTAATCAGAGATCCTTTGATAGCAGCATTAAGAGTTTCAGTTTCTGCTTTGGTTAGCTGATTGCTCGTTGCTGTTGATTGAGCAGGAGTAATTGTTGTTGCAGATACTGTTGTAGCTGGTACTGCGAGCATCGAAACGCACACAGCAGTTGATGACAGTAGGGTTATTAAATGCTTCATATTTATTTCTTCTTTCTATAATTAAAATAAAAGTTTCAAGCTTTTATTTTTTGCTGATTATAATAATAGCTCTGGTTTGCAATAAAATCAATAAAAAATTAATATAGAAATATATAAAGGGGCAATAATTATGAAAAAGGCATTTATCAATGTGGTTATTTTGATACAGTTAGGTCTATCTGTGCTTAATTGTAATTTTCAAGATACAAAAGCTGCTGAAATTGATGATACTGAACATGTTGGATATAGAGATAACAGTGAATTAGTGTTGCGATATCAAAATACAGAGTATCAAAAGGCTACCAAAACTTTTATTAAAATTTCTCCTAAAAAAATAAATAAATTACTTGATAAAAAAAACAAAAGAGTCATTTATGTATTTTGGGGAAAAGCCTCTTGTCCATACTGCAGAGCTTTCGTCCCTGGATTAGCAAAGCTTAGTAAAAAAAGGAAAATAAAAATTTATTACATAAATACTGAAAACACAGATAAAGATAAGTATTTAAAAAAAGAACGAAAAAAGTATAAAGTTGGAAGTGTTCCAACTTTAATAAAAATTAAAAACAAAAGACATTTTAAAGTGTTTGATCGAGGTAAAAGTACTTTGAATCAATTTTTGACAAAAAATTATTGATACGTGCAGTTTTTAATGATTAGTTTGAAAAAGCATATTTATCTAAAATGATTTTAATTGGTCTAATTGTGAAATTATCAGGTAACGAAAAAAGGGAAGGTTGATTTAACAGCCTTCCCTTTTGCTATACGGCTTCAAATTCACAAACATTTTTTTGCTGCAGTTTGAAGCCTTGTAGCACTAAGTTTCGTAGCAACTTCGCTTAATGTACATTATGTTAAGTTGCTTTGGTATATATGGAATTATTTTTTTGATTAGGTATTTAATCTGCTTAATTTGTAATTAATTTGCGTATTTGAGTTTTGGTTTGCTTATTTTTTGTTATTTTTGAAGAATATCATCCATTCATAAACACATGTAATAACTGCTATTAGATAATCATACCAATGAAAAGCTTTTGAAAAGCCCACTAAAGAGAGGAGAAACACAGCAATCAACGCTAAAGTAAAAAGGATAGGCATAGCAAGCGTCATATTGTATCTGGCAAGCCAAGTATCGATTGGCAGAAGCTCTAGAGCCAAGATAATGATTATTATTAAAGTAGTATTCATGTTATAGTCACACCTTTTAGATTATTTAAAGATAGATAAATACGACTGTTCGTGCCGTCCAGTAAGCGACTGTGCTGTTAAGGTGAAGATAATGAATTAGCGCATATCGTATACCATCTTCAGCTTTACCTTCATAATCAGTTAGAAAGTTTACAAAAGCTTTTAGTGGCTTAGTTTTTAAACTGTTACCAGTAATTTTAGCAACGTATTTGGCAATTTTCTTAATTGTTTCTAACTTTAAGCCACGTGTCAGGTTATTGTTTTGTTCAGTAATTTTGTCTTGTAAGAGAGTATTCTGCTGCTCCTCATTAAGTCCAGCACCATTAACAATTTGATCAAACTCATCTTGTTGATCTTTAGTTAATGAACCGTACAATGCCCCATATGAACTGTTGTTTTGATTTTCATTGGAATTACTTACGGAGTTGTCCGTAGCAGCAAATGTATTTACTACAGTTGTTGCCATAGTCGTTCCTATAAAACTTGCTGCCCCAAGAGAAATTCCCAATTTTTTAATGGTACTTTTCATAATAGTACGCCTTTCATAATATTTTTGGTCAATGTCGACATTGATATTAAAACCATAGTTCAGTATAAAAATTTATCAACAAATAATATTAAAAAATAATCATGTATATATAAACATATAGTTCGTTAAATATCCAGTTAATTTGTGCTTTATAATATGAAATTATCAAGTTTTTCAAAGATTAATAACTAGAAGATAAAATAAAAAATGACTCTTACAAGTCATTTGAAATATTGATTACTTATTAAAAAAATACAGTGAAAATTAATATTATAGTGGGTGAAATTATTGTCAAAATAACTTTGAATACGTTACTTTTAAACATTAAGTTCCCTATTGTTAGCGAATGATTATAAGTCAGTTAGAAGTGATCTTAAGATGCCTCAAGGTCTTATGCCCAATTATTTAAAAATCTTTTGCCACCAGTGTTCATTTTTTCGAACTGGCTCTTTTAGTTCATTATCAATGTTTCTTTCCTTACGTTCTAAAGAGCCCTGCTCTTTTATCTTTTGGTCTCTGCCATGTAACTGTTGTTGTTGGTTCATAAGCTGCATTAACCGATCAAACTTTTTTCCTAAAGCCCTATTAGCTTCTCTTAACTCTTTATTCTGCTCCTCGATTTTACTTAAATATCGATTATTAAGCTGATCAATTTCTTCTTGTTGTTTCGCTACTTTTTCTTCCAAATGTCTGACGTAATCAGTTTTACTAATTGATCTAGCAGAACCTACTTCACCATTTTTAAAATGAGCAATGACTTTCTTCGCTTCTGATTCATCAAGAACCATTTTTCTATTTTCTTTTTTATATATTATCTTATATTTTTTTATATACGAATTAATCCTTGTTCTATATCTTGCTACTTCTTTATTAGATGCTGTAGGTACTATTATATCAATTATTTCTCTTATATCTTTCATATATATTTCTCTTATATTGCTATATATTACTATATATTTCTATATATTTCTATATATTATTATATATCAATAACAGGACGAAGTCCTCAAAAGAGTAAAGAGGGTTTTATTAAAACATAGAAGCACACGTAGATTTCAAAAGTGTAGATATACAAAAAGGCAATCCAAATGGATTGCCTAGACGTCTAGTATGTCTCTTTTGCATGCGAGGATCGCACTTTATTTTTCACGAAGTTTTTTATAAATCTTTTAAAACTGATAGCCATTTGGCTTAGCACTACTTCGACTAATATTTATATTAGGTTGCCTGGTCCAGTAAAGGTAGCCTTAATAGACAATTAACCAGATAGCTATTAGAATTTAAGGATAAAGGAGTAATTACAATGAAAATTAACAAAAAATTGTTTATTAGCTTATTAGCTGGAATATTGACAACAACATCATTAGCAGTTACTACAACTAATATTGATCAAGCTCAAACTACTACGTCAAATGTAAATTCTGAGCAAGGCAAGCTAACCTTGAATCATAAGACTCGTGTTTATAACAAAAAGGGTAAGAAAAAGTATTCTTATCTTAAAACGAATGGGCTGCTAAAAAAGGGTGCTTTAGTAAGATATGTTGGCAAAATTAAAGCCCTATCTGATCCAGATACCAAGCGTTATTCCTTTAATGACAAAGATATGAACTGGTATTATCTACCATATAAAACAATTAAAGGTAAACAATACTACAACATCGGTCATGGCGGTTATATT